>NZ_JALCBM010000028.1:0-26694 GCF_028066395.1 Ruegeria sp. | reverse complement strand
TATGTCGGGCTGGTCATGGTCGCAATCCTCGTCCAAATTAGGGGTCAAAATTGTATCACGTGAGGGTTCAGGTCCTCTTCGGATGTCTTTGCCGAAAGCCATCCCTGATCCACCGGCACATCATAAAGCCGCCCCGGACCAAAGCGGGCCCAGAAATGGCGCAGGCCGGGGGCGACAACGCGTACCACCGGCAGGTTCACGTCGGGTCGGGTCTGGTCAAGAACCAGCACATCGATCTCTTTGGCCTTAAGCAGGGACACGCAGGTTTCGATATCCGTCAGCACGTCGTCGCTTGCCAGATTGTCGATCTCATCAAGTTTGAGTGCTGGCTTGCTGCCATCGGGCACAAGATAAGCCGCCTGTGACAGCCGCGTTGTTTGCCACCAGTCGATAGCATCCGAGGTGCCGAGATAGGTCGTTTCGGCTGCAGTTCCGCCCGTTTTGGGCACCGCTTCCAAAGACTGGTTCACTTCGGTCAGCGCCCGCGACAGCGCCACCTCGGGGTCGAGATGGCAGCCAAAGCCATAAATTATGTCTTCCTCGGCCTTGTCGGTTCTGGCAGAGATCGCCGCGAAGGCCGGAATGCGGATGTCGCTTGTCACATCAACCACGCTAAGGGTCCGGTTTAGCTGCTGATAATGCGCCACCAGTTGAGAGCCATAAGTGTCAGAGGAGCTTGCAACGTCAATACCGGGGCGTGACAGCCGGTTGTACCACCAGATCGCGACGCTATCCCTTTCGATAAGTTCCAGCAAACCTTGCAGAATGGCCTCTTCAATCGTGCTGCCTGCGGCGCAACCATTGGAATCTGCACGGCCAAAACCGGGGCCGGTTTCCGGGTAGCCGAAATAGCACATCGAGGTTGGCAGATACCGCTTGGCACCATCGCTCAGCCGCCAAAGTGGTGTCCAGTCTATCTGCGCATGCGCATCAAACGGTTCCGCGACCCAATGCGCCTTGTGGTCCCTGCGATTATGGTCGGTTCGATTTGCATATTGCCGTGCGCTGTACCCTTGGCACTCATTCGGCAAGATAGCCGGTGCATCCAGGTCCTTGAACCGGGCCAGACGGCGTGGTTCGGTGCCGTCAAACACACCGCTGTAGCGTTCCAGCGATTCAGCCACCGCGCTGATGCGGGCCTGTTCCGGGGTACGCCCTTTACCGCCCGAACGCCGTCGCAGACCTTCGCGCAGGAAAAAGCGGTCATCGTGACAATCCGAGAAATTGTGGTCAGCGGAATATGTCGGTGTGACCCAGGCATCTTTGCCCGAATGACCGCTGCGCAGCCCTGGTTTCAGGCTGCCGACGACACCTGTAATCGGGCTGACACTACGCTCTAACAAAGCTTGAAGATCGCGGGGGTGGTTGGACCGATGGCCGCCGTCATTGCCCTGCACCTTTGGCCGCGCGCGCAGAACCGGAGGGCGTGGCGTGTCGGCTACGTCAGGGCAATCGCCACATACCGGGCATTGCGGCCTACGCGTCAAAATGTGGTTTTGTCTTTCCATCGACAGGCTGTTGGTGCTGACCACCCGATTGGCCAACATCGACGCACCACCCACACCGATCCAACGCGCCACTTCCGCGACCAGTTCAGCCATCGCCGCAAGCGGAGAAACCGCAGCAGATGCATCAGGGGCCAGTTGTGTGCCCGCCCGACCTGCACGCGCGCCGATATAGGTTTCGGCGCGTCGGTGCCACCGAAGACGATGCGCCAGACATTCCCAACACGCGGTTTCACCGGGAACAAAAGCCGGACCCAGCCAGCTTTGAACACCGCCGGGATTCAGCAATACCCATGGTTTGTTTTCGGCAATGGCCCGTGTGTTGAACTCTGCCAGTTCAGCCGCAAGGTAGGTATCGGTCACAACAATGCTGAGCGCACCGCGATCCACAACCCGCAACCCGCTCTTCTCAAGCAGGGCACGGATGTCGTCCTTGACGTCACGGCCGATGAAGGTCAGGTCAACCGGGTTGCTTGCCAGCCGCTCTTCGGCTTTTGCCGGATCTACCCCGGCCAGTTCCCAAAAGGCCTGTTGGCCCGGCGGCAATGTCGATGTGCCCTCGGCCAGAAAACCATGCGCTTTCAGCACGTCGAGGGCAGCAAGGATATCGGCACTGGCATGGTGTTGACACAGCTGATCGAAAATATCCTCGACCGCATGTGTTCCGTCCAGCAAAGGGGCGAGATCGGAAAAGATTGTCCTGCTCAGACATACGTGCCCGTGTTCACTGAACAGGTATAAACCTTCCTCAGGATCGACAATCGCCTCAATGCTGGATTTGAACCGTGGTGCCGCAATGGCACTGTCATACATGAGGGCAGGCGCCCTCAGCAGCAGGCAGGCGGCGCAACCGCAGTATCATGTGTGTGCAGGTCATCATCATGCACGTCGCTGGGCTTTTCGCCAACATTCACGATTTGTGTAAAAGTTTTGCCCACTTCTTTGCCATAAGCTTTCACGGCAGATGTCGGGTCTTGCTCTAGCAAGGTGCGGAATTCCGGATCTTTCCAGGCCTTCGCGTGCATCTTGCCCCAATCTTCATTTGTTGGTGCTGTCATAGGACATTCCCCCTCGTTTATTGCCATTTGATTTTTGCATCGGAATGCTGAATTGCATCGGCGTCTTCCTGCGCCCCGCGTCGCGTTAACCTTTTCACAGGCCAGAGATTTGATCAAGTTCGTAGTTCAGAGTGAAGCCGTCCGCCGGGTGCAAAAAAGCGTCTTTTTAGGGGATATATCAATGCAATACTCAACGACGGGGTTGGCGTCAGATCACAGGGCGGCGCCACACTTCAAACTGATTTCCCACTCCTGAAACCGGCTCCAACCTGAATTTTCGCGCGATCGCGTGACAGATTGCGACCATCTGCGATACCGACTGAGAGGCGGCGATGCAAACCCTTGGTCCGGCCCCAAAAGGCATGTAAGCTTTGGCCGAAACGGGCGGCAACCGACCCGTCGCAAAGCGTTCGGGCCGAAACGCGGCGGGCTGTACAAAGTAGCGAGAATCCCGATGCAGCAAGCCGGGGCTGACCCAAATCCCATGACCTTCAACCATACTGTGCTTGCCCAACTGAAAACCGCGTGCCACGTCGCGGTACAAAATAGGCGCCGGTGGCCCGAGGCGCATCGATTCCCGCAGAATTGCCATCGTGCGGCTGGTCACCGGTATTGTCATTTCACGGCGCAGAAGCCCATCATCAGCCGTTGCCTCACCCGTCACCTGGCTGTCCAACCCGTGCTGGGCGATGTCGCGCCACAACTGGGTCAAAGCAAATGGGATGGTCAGATGGCCCGCGAAAAGCATTTGAATGATCTCGCCAATCACATCCTGCACAGACAGCGCCTCAGGGTCGGCTCGATGCGCATTGACAAGTGCCGAAAGGACGTCGCCACGATCAGACGGGTCGTCAAAACGGGCGTGGATGATCGACAGAACGCCATCCATCCTGCGGGACGCACGAGGGCGCGTCATCTGCATCACACCCGTCGCGCCATCTATGGCTGTGGTAAAGTCTTCTCCGTACCCTTCAGAAAAGGGCACAAGCCCGCTGAGCTTCTGGTCGTCACAAAAATCTTCCAGATCGGCATCCAGAACCGTGCGCAGCGCAATGCGGGCGGTCAAGATTCGAAGTTCATGTGTCAGATCAATCTGTTCGCCGTCTGCCCAACGCGCGCAGGTCTCATCCGCCAGTTCTGCGGCCAACGCCAGCCGTGGCGCGCGCAATCGGGCCCGAAAGAGGGGCAGCAGAAGCTGCCTTCGGCTGTGCCAGATCCCGGGATCATCCAGCGTGGTCAACCCGTCCCCCCAATGCGCCGCATTCGAGGCGCGCAAGAACTCGGGTTTGATCAGGTCTGCCTCGTGAAACCGAAAAAGGCTGCGGACAAGATCAGCGTCATGAACAAATACAATCGGCCCGGCCCCGAAATCAAAACGCGACACGTCGCCAAAGCTGTCCGCCAGATGGCTGAGAAATCCGAGCGGATCACGCTGAAAGAACTGCGCGTTCAGCCGCGCATGCTGCGGGCCTACGGGTCCGGGTGGCAGCGTCATGCAAACCACCTGCGCGGGGTATTCTGATGGAACCGGCAGAGATTTGGGCCTATGGCCTGGCCCCCGACATCCTGTTCGAAAGTGACGAACAGGGCGTTTGTTTGAAGAGCCCGGCAGAAACGATCCGCTTTTCGGCCGCAAGTGATGTGACCCTTGTGAGAAAACTCAGGCAAGGGCGCGTCAGTGAGACGGCGCTGAGCGCCTGTCTGGCCCCGGATGTGGACGCACCGAACGTTTGCGCGTCTTTTCTGTTTCGCCTGGACAAACACGGCTTTCTCACCCGGTTTTTGATGCAAGGCAGTCAGGTTATTGCCGCCTGCATCCCGCAACGCGCACCCCCGGGTGCGCGCCCGGACATCGATCCAGGAAAACCCTTTCGGCTGTCCTCTCAGATGCTGCTGCAGCCTCGAAAACAGGGGCTCAGAGCACAGGTTCCGGGCAGTTGGGCGGTTCTTGATCTGCTTGACCCAAGACTCGGCTCGCTGCTGTTTGGTGCGTGCGACAACACCGAGGACCCCCAGAGCCCAACCTGCGTACCGGGGCTGGAGCCTCCGGTCCTTGCGGCCTTGATCGGCCTCTTTGACTGGTGTGGCCTGACCAAAGACAGCTCGGATCAAGATCACCCCAAGCATGACGCCCTGTTTCACAGCCATACCCGGCTTGGCTTCAGACGGGCACAGCTTGGCAAAACCGGTAGGCAGGCCCCGTCGGTGCCGCATCCCATCGGTATATCGTCCATTCCGCTGCCGCTGCCCGACATGGCAAAGCTGATTGCGTCTGACCCGCCTCATGCACAGGTCTCCCGACAGCGCAGAAGTCGCCGCGTTCAGGGCGCGGAACCCATCAGCCACGCGCAGCTTGGAGAATTGCTTTTCAGGTGCTTCTATCAAGACAATGGTCGCCGGACTTATCCCAGTGGTGGTGGCGTATATCCACTTACGGCTTACTTGATTGTAAATCGTTGTGACGGCCTGAAACAGGGGCTTTACACTTATGATACCCTGCATCATGGGCTCACCATGATTGCCGAATTCAATAGTGCGCTCAAGTCTCTTTTGAAGGATGCCTCAGCGGCGGCCAATTGTGCCTCGCAAACGCAGGTTTTGCTGGTCTTTTCAGCGGATATGATGGCGATGCGAACAGCCTACGGGGATTTGGCGTATTCGCTTGTTCTGAAAGAAGTCGGTGCCGTCTACCAAAATGTCCAGCTTGCCGGAGAGGCGATGAGGCTTGCGACCTGTCCCTTGGGAACCGGAAACTCGGTCACATTCGCCCAAGCCAGCGGGCTTGATATTGATCATGCGCCTTCGGTCGGGGAAATGTGTATTGGCTCACTGGGTTGAGCAACACAAGACAATGACCGAGCACATCGAGACCACATTGCTGACCATCTGGAGGCGCGGCAGGAACCACCTGAGATGATTAATGCGGTTCGAGCATTTGTTGCCGCGCAAGCTGAAGGCGTTGCAAGGTATTGGCGCTTCAAGTTTTTCGCAGATCCTCAGTACGTCTTCGGGCCGGGTTCCAGAACCGGACGTTCCCATTTGAACATGTCAGGATCATCATCACAGTTCGGAAACAGCCGTGCGGCTTTGTGACCGGCATAGATCGCTGCCGCCACCGTACCCGGTACATAAGCGTCGCCGATGCATTCCAGCGTTTTGATCCCGGCTGCCTGCAGCGCTTCGGGGCGGCTTTTCAGGTCCAGATAAATTGCATCATTTGGTGCCCGCTCCGTGACCAGGATCACTGTATCGCAGGGGATGTTCTCGGGCGTACCGGTATAGATGCAGTTAAGTGTGGCCTGATCATCCGTGACTGCGGTCAGAGTGCGATTGACATGCACCGCGATGCCATTCTGCATCATCCTGGCCTGCACTCGATCCTGCTCCAACGTCATCTCGGTCCAATTGGCCACGGTCGAGGCATCAGTGACATAAGCAACATCATGGCCCTGTTCACGAACCAATTCAGCCATGGTCGATCCCATCAGATAATAGTCGAGATCATAGACCGCGACGCGGCCCGTCACATGAGCCCCATCCATAATGTCGTCAGGGGTCAGGACCCGGGTTTGATCCAACCCGGCCACCGGGATGCGGTTGTCGCGCCCCTGACCGGTGCGTTTCCATTTCGCGCCCGTGGCGAGAATGACATGCTCGAACCCAAAATCCAGAATATCATCCGGACCAAGCTTGCTGTCGAAATAGATGTCCACATCCGGGCGGGTCAGCAAATAATGCTCGCGCCAGTCCCGCACCCGGATATAGCTGGCCAATCCCGGCAGGCGGCTTTCGCGGGTGAGGCGCCCACCCAGTTCCTTACCGGCCTCGGCAAGGGTGACAGGGTGACCACGATTTGAAAGCTGAAGCGCGGCCTCCAACCCCGCAGGGCCGGACCCGACCACCAGAACGGGATCGGGGTTCTCGGATGGGGCGATCTTTTCGGGATGCCAGCCACGGCGCCATTCCTCGCCCATGGTTGGGTTCTGAGTACAGCGGATCGGCACCGACATATTATCACCCGAAACGCAGATGTTGCAGCCGATGCACTCGCGGATTTCGTCGATCCGGTTGGTGCGGATTTTCTCGGGCAGGAACGGATCGGCAATGGATGGGCGAGCCGCACCGATGAAATCCAGATAGCCCTTTTTGATCTGGCTCACCATGCCATCTGCCGAGGTAAAGCGCCCGACACCAACGACCGGTTTCGTGGTCAGGTTCTTAACTTCCTTAATATAGTCGGTTTGGTAGCCTTCCTGCGGTGCAAACCGCGCAGTCTGGCTGTCATTCGACCATCCCGCGACATTCACGTCCCACAGATCGGGCAGCTCGGAATACATCTCGACGACAGCGCGACCTTCTTCGTCCCATGTGATGCCATCACTGCCCCGCAGTTCATCCACGGCAAAACGAAATGCGATACCACAAGTCTGACCAACTTCTTCCTTGATATCCTCAAGCAATTCGCCAATCAGACGCGCCCGGTTTTCCACACTGCCACCGTATTCGTCAGTACGGTCGTTATACCGCCGTCCCAGAAAATGCATCGGCGCGGTCATATTGTGACCCGAATACATGTAAACGACGTCGTAACCCGCAATTTTCGCGCGCCGCGCGGCGTCACGATACCATTGGCGCATGTTGCGGATGTCTTGCTTGTCCATCGCGCGCACCTGCACCGGATCACCGAATTCCCAGACCACCGACATGTTGCTGGGTCCCAATGCCGGCAACCGGGAATACAGATTGGGTACGGCGCAGCCATTATGCGCCAGTTGGATCGCGGCCAGAGATCCGTGTGCGTGGATCGCGTCCACGGTTTTTGCGTGATAGGCAATGTCGTCATCCGACCACAACCGCCCCTCGATCACCGGGTTAAGATCCGAGGTCGGATGAATCTCTACCTCTTCCGTCGACACAACACCCCAGCCCCCTTCGGCCTTTATCCCGCGCATCGCCGCCAACGCATTTGGCCGGCCATGTGCCATGCCGTTGCAATGCGGAACCTGATAAAATCGATTTGGTGCGGTCACCGGGCCAATTTTCACAGGTTCGAACAATATGGAATAGCGCGGGTCGGTCTGGGTCATACCTTGGCCCTCTCTGGCTGTGGCTGGAATCACTGGATTGAAACTTACATCAAATTTTGTACAAACGTACATTTATTTTTCTGATGATGCCCCAAGCTCTTTCACGTAGGAAAGATGCATGGTGGAAATACATCCAAAAACCGCAACCGCGCGTGAGCTTGGCAAGACCCGAAACCGCAAACTGCTTTTGCATGCGGCGGCCAAATCGATCCATCAACATGGGCTGCGAGGCACTACAGTTGACGTAATCCAGCGTTACTCGGGTCTTGGCCGGGGCATGATCAACCAACACTTCAAGTCAAAGGAAAACCTGCTGTGGTCCGTCGCTGAACAGTTGATGTCAGAGTATCGGCAAAACTGGCGAACCTGTCTTGAAAAGGGCGGTACGACATACGAAGGAAAACTACGCGCGCTGTGCCAGGGCGAGTTCAGCGAGACGGTGTTGACACAACAGACCGTGTCAATCTGGCTGGCTTTTCGGTCCGAAGCCTCGGCTTCTGTGTCGTATCAACGCTTGGTCGCCGATGGTGACGCCGAATTCAACGAAGCCCTTTACAACCTGTGCCGTGCCATTTGCGAAGAGCGGCAGTTGAGCGATGTTGATCCGCGCAGGGTTTCCCGTCTGATGAATGCTGTTTTTGAAGGGTTATGGCTGGAGTTCCACCTCAATCCGCAAAGCTTTGACAGACAAGCTGCCAGCGACGCCTGTTTCCATATGGCGCAAAAGCTGATGGCGGTTACGTCATGAGGCCGGATATCGAGTTTACGGCGTAAGAAGCCCTTTGAAACCAAGAAAAGGGCCGGCCCCCATAGCCAGCCCTTTTCTGAGTGAGTGGTGGGGCGAACGCCTCACCGGTGCAGTTGAATTTATCTTAGATATTTCACAGATTTTGAATATTAGGGGTTTCCCGTAGTGAGGTGATTTTCTGCTCATCAAATGAGTTTTTCAGCATAAATGGCTGTATGATATACCTAAATTGTGGCCTCCCAATGAACGATCCCGGCCAGACCAAAGGGTTCTGGTGCATAAGACCGGCTGAAGCATTCAAAACAGAAGACTGCGGCATAAAAAAGGCCGGTCTTTCGACCGGCCATGGTTAAGCGTGTAAACCGAGGGATCAGTTCGACGCTTGCAACAAGTTGTTGTTATGCTCGTTCAAAGAATCCGAGATGATGGCGTACCATTCACCGGATTCCTGCATCTCGCGCAGGCCAGCATTCAGCATTTCCAGATATTGCGTTCCGTGCTCGTTAGAGTTGTGCACAACCAACTGCATCTTCGAAACGCCGCTGACAAAGGGATTTTCGACGATGTCCTTGGTGGTCAGACCCATTTCCGCTTTCGTGTCCTCGAAAATCTGCGCCTCATAGGTTGCGATGTCGGCCTGACCGGTCAGAACCGCATCCAGACATTCCTGGGGTGTGAGCGGCTGGATCAGCGTGATCGCAGGTGCGCGCAGCCCGGCTTCTTCCAGATCGTGGATAAACCAGCCGTCCATCCGGCAGATGGTTGCACCCATGTAGTCATCCAGCGATGTCGCCTCGGCATAGGGGCTGTCAGGCCGGGTGAAATAACCGACAACAACGTCGTAGAAGGACACGGACGCCTGCAGTTGGGAACAACGCGCCTCGGTTTCCCAGGACCATTCATAGCTGGTGTTGGTGCAATCGGGCATGTCCCAGCCGATCGAGACATCAAACGCGCCGATCGGCAGCAGCGAATCCAGATGCGCGTTCCAGTCATCCACCCAGCTGAGCGAGAATTCACGGTCGTTGCCAGCGCGACGCAGGGCGGTTGTGACCAGACGCGGCAGCAGACCACCACCATTCATGCTTTCTTCGCCGAAGGGTGGCCAACCGCTGGCCGTGACCATTCTGATCGGCGGCTGATAGGCCTGCGAGGTTCTGCTGTTCTGAAAGCTCTGCTCGGCCTCGGCAATGATTTCATCGGCGCTCAGCCCGTTTGGCAGGCTGCCATCGGCGCAGGGGATGGCCAGAACCATGCCGACCTGCAGATCGTTCGGGTTGGAAACGATCGTCCGGTTCGCGTTGTAGATCGCCTGATAGTTGGACGTTCCAAGTGCCGCAATCGAAATGGTCGGCAATGTATCACCGTCCTGTACCGTATAGGTCGAGCAGGCCTCCTGGGCGAACGCCCCTCCGGCAATCGCGCTGGTTACCACTGTTGTCAGCGCAAAGAGCTGGTTTTTTTTCATTTTTGTCAGTCCTGATTTGGGTTCCAACCCTGACGTTGAAGAACCCGCTGGGATGTACCGGGCCATAGCCCCGGAAAATCGGTTAGAGAATATTTCCAAGGCAAAAGCCCGGGCAGGTCAGAGGGTCAGGAGTGCTTGCGGCAACAGCCCTGACCCCGAATTTCGGCTGGATCAGTTCGATGCGGCCAGCGTGTTTTCGTTATGCTCGCGCAGCGAGTCCGACACGATGGCGTACCATTCGCCGGATTCCCGCATTTCGTTCAGACCCTTGTTCAGCATCGACAGGTACTGGCGGCCAAACGGATTGCTGCGATGGGCAAAGAACCGGTAGGATACCACGTAGTTGACGAAGGGGTTTTCCACGATGTCATTGCTGGACAGGCCCATGTCGGCCATGGTCTGCGAGACGGCCTGCACTTCGAACGACGCCAGATCCGCCACGCCGGTCAGAACCGCATCAATGCATTCCTGGCTGGTGCGCGGGCTCAGTCGGGTGAAGTTTTCACCGTCAACAAGACCGGCTTCTTCAAAGTCGTAGTTCAGCCAACCGTCCATCCGGCAGATGGTTGAGCCGCTCATATCCTCATAGGACGACGCATTCGCATAGTCGTTTTCCGGCAGCGAGAAGAAGCCGAAAACAACGTCATACGAGCTGACCGTCGAATCGAACTGCGTGCAGCGCAGGGTGGTGTCGTCCGACCACTCATACGAGCGGTCCGAGCAGTCCGGATGCGACCAGCCCAGCGAAACGTCAAAGGCACCCAAGGGCAGAAGCGTGCTCAGGTGCGAGCCCCAGTCATCGACCCAGCTGATCGAATAGTCGCGCTGGTTACCGGCGCGGTTCAGCGCGGTGGCGGCCAGACGCGGCAGCATCCCACCATCGGTCATGTCCTCGGTCGCAAACGGCGCCCAGCCACCGCCGACAACGATCTTGATCGGCGGCTCGTACACGTTCGAGCGTTTGGTGCCCGCGGCCCGCTGCTCTTCCGCGGCAATGATCTCTTGCGCGCTTTGGCCGTTGGGCAGGCTGCCATCGTCACAGGGCAGGGCCAGAACCAGACCCGGAGACAATGCGTTGGGGTTGGTGATGACGTTGCGGTTGGCGTTGAAGATCGGCTGATAGTTCGACGTGCCATAGGCCGCCACAGCAATCGAGGCCATCGTGTCGCCATCTGACACGGTGTAGTTGGTGCAGGCTTCCTGCGCAGCCGCTGCACCTGCGCTCAGCGCAGTGGCGGCCGTGGCCGTCATCGCGACTTTTTTCAGGTTGAATTCAAACATTTCCTCGTCCTCCGTAACTTTGTTTTAGGCCCTTCCGGCCTTATCCATTTTCCATTTGGTACAGCAGCGCGGTCGACACGATATCGCGCCATTCACCCGATTGCTGCATGATCGCCAGACCCTGGTTCAGCGTCTCAAGGATCGCTTCCCCATCGGGATTGTCTTTATGAGTCATGACGTTAAGTGACTTGATTGCCGCCAGATTGGGGTTTTCGACAAGCTGATGTTCATAGCCAAGGCGGCTCATGGCTTCGACGGCCAGATGGGCCTCGATGGCGACGATGTCAGCCTCGCCGTTAACGGCTGCGTGAAAGCAATCGTCAGGTGAAACCGGGCGCATCAGGGTGATGGTCGGCTCAAACAGGCTGACGGCGTTCATATGGGTCAGCGACCAGCCTTCGGGGCGGCAGATCGTGGCGCCTGCGAAATCGGCATAGGTGCGGGTGCTCTCATACCCGGAACCCTCCTTGGCGAAGAACGTGTCGACCACCTCGTAGAACGGGTTCGAGAAATTGTAGGTCTCGCACCGGGTACGGTCGGTTTCCGACAGGGTCGCGGCGGCCTCGCAATCGGGGCGGGACCACGGGAAGGTCGCGTCAAAGGCCAGGGTCGGCATCAGCAGATCCAGATGCGAGGACCAGTCGTTCACGAACTGGATCTTGTAGCCCTGCTCCGGGGCCGCACGCAGAAACGCGGTTTCAACCAGTTCGGTATAAAGACCGCGCTGGGGCAGGTCTTCGTCGGTGAAGGGCGCATAGCCGCCACCGGTGATCAGCAGCAGCTGACGGTCGCGGATTTCAGGCCGGTCACCGTCATCCGCATTGCGGATCAGGGCAGCGCCCTCAGCACGGGCCGCTTCGAGTTCCTGCTTGGCGGCGGCGCGGGCCGCGATCACAGCCTCTTCGCTGGCCTTCTTGGCTTCGGCCTCAGCCTCGGCAACGCGGGCTTCGGCCTCGGCGATAGCTTTCTCGGCACGCTCTTCTGCGGCTTCCACCAGTTCCGAGGCCATTTCGACAGCCATACGCTCGGCTTCGGTCTCGGGCAGGGCTGCTTCGCGCCCGACATCTTCGAGGCAGGGCATGGTCAGAACGTCGCCCACACGGATGATGTTCGGGTTCGATCCGATGACGTCACGGTTGGCGTCATAGATGATGCGGAAATCTTCGGTTGCGTAAGTTGCAAGCGCCAGTTCACGCAGGCTGTCACCGGGTTGAATTTCGTAGGTCGAGCATGCCTCTTGCGCCGAGGCTGCTCCGGTCGCGGCTGCAAGAGCCAGGCTTGATATGATCAGACGGGTTTTCATTTATCCTGTTTCTCTGCCTTGTTCATGGTTTTGCCGGTTTGACCACGGCGATTGAAATATTGTCCTGATCCGGGTCGTCCTTGGCCTGAAGCGCCAGCAACAGCGCATCAGCAATGTCGCGCGCGGGGGCCTGGACATGGGTGCGCAGCAGGGTCTCGATCTCGGCATTGCTGAGATATTGCAGACCGTCGCTGCCAAGGATCAGGATATCGGCGGGGCGCAGGGCCAGCGGTTGCTCGGGGCAATCCACCTTGGGAATGGCCGCGCCCATGATGACCGATGTCAGTTGGTTGCGGTCGGGATGGACCAGCGCCTCGTCCGCGGACAGGGTGCCATCAGCCACCTGCGCATCGATCATCGGAGCCATCGAGTGGTCCTCGTTGATCTGCGTCAGGGTGCCGTCGCGGAACAGATAGAGCGGGCTGTCCCCGATCGAAATCCAGAACACCCGACGCCCCAGCATCAGCATGCCCAGCAGGGTGGACCCCAGCTTGACCCCGTGTTCGTCGCTATGGCTGGCCACGGCGGCGTTGGCCTGCATTGCGGCCAGGGGCAGAGCGTCGAGCAGGGCGCTCTCGGGCAAGTCGGGTTCATCCAACTGGGCATCCAATGCGTCGCGCCAGGCCGCGATGACCAGGTCCGATGCAACTTCACCCGCATCGTGACCACCCATGCCGTCGGCAACAACAACATAGGCCGCGCTGACCGAGTCCGAGACCCGGGCCGCAATCGCATCTTCCTGCGTATCGCGCTGACCCTGATTCAGGATCAACCCGATGTCATATGCAGGGGTCGCCAGCATCAATCAGCATCCCGCCAGTCAAAGCCATCATCGCAGAAGGCGGTGAACCGGATCGTGGTTTCGCTGATGCGGATCGCGTCGCCGGTGGACAGCGCAATGGTGGACAGCACCGGCTTGCCGTTCAGACGCACCAGATTGGCCTTGCCGCCGTGACCCAGATAGCATTTGCGATCTTCAGGGTCATAGGCGATCACCGCATGATTGCTGCGTGAAATGCCCGTGTCGCCGAAATCCAGCTGAATGGCCTGATCGTCATTGCGACCGATCTGCATCAGCCCTTCGGTGACGGTAATGCTGGCGCCGCGACCGGGGCCACCAGTCACCACCAGCCAACCTACCGGATAGGTCTGCTGCGCAGCCTCGGTCTTGGCGACCGGAGCGGCGGTTTCCATCATCTCTTGCACATGCGTGTCGGCACGTTCAAAGCCCAGGAAGGTTGTTTTCACGCGCGACCGGCGGTCTTCGACGGGCGCAGGTGCCGGTTCGGGGGTCGCAGCGGGCTCTTGCGGCGCGGCGGCCTCAACCTCGGCCGCGACCTCTGGTTCGGGCGTCGGCTCTGGGGCGGGTTCCGGGGTGACCTCCTCAGCCACCGGTGCGGGCGCTTCGGCTGCCGGGGCAGGGGCCTCGGTGATGACCGGCTCTTCGGCAGGGGTTTCTTCGACCGGGTCCGCCGTTGCCTTGGCCACTGCTGCGAACAGGTTTTCGTCTTCGTCCTCGGCCGCATCCTGATTCAGATGCAGGGTGACGATCTGGTCGTCATCGCCTTCGGCCTCATCCGCGACGATGTCGTCCTGAACCTCTTCGATCGTCTCCTCGACCTCTTCGGCCTCGTCGAATTCGGGCATCCTGTCTTCGGGGATCAGATCGTCCGTTTCCTCGTAAGCGTCCTCTTCATAGGTTTCCGCAGTAGTATCCCCGCCGCCCAGGGCCTGACGCAGCGCATTGAAATCCGCGATCGGGGCTGGCCGCTCGGGCTGTTCCGCCTCGGCGATCTCGGGTTCTGCCTTGTCTTCGTCTTTGGTTTTACCGGCACCTTCAAGTAACCGGCTCAGTGGGCTTTTATATTTGAACATGGTGTAGACACCTTTTCGAATTCTGGAACGGGACGGGTCCCGCGGGGCTGCTACAAACCACTGCGCAGACGCGCAGAGGCACTGATGAAAGGAAAACGAGGAAACTGGTTACTTCGCGACGGGCCGGTTCCCGACAGGGGGGCGGTGGACCCGCCATCCTCAGCACACACACGCTGGCGAATTTTACTTGAACCGGTCTGAGTTACTCCTGCGCGAGCTGCAGCGTTGCAGCCGTTTCAGTCCCGTCGCGCAGTACAGTCAGTTGCGCGGTGGGTTTGTTTTCGGACACAAGGGTGGCCAGCACGGCATCCAGACTTTCAGCGGTATCAATCGCCATACCGGTCTGGGTCTCGCGCACCAGAATATCGCCGCGTTGCAGATCGCCCGCGCCCGAGGTCAATGTCTGATCCACGATGGTCTGCCATCCGGCATCACCTGCGTGGTGGGCCTCGAAAACATATCCGTTTTGCAGGCCGAACATGCGGGTGGCAGGCAGGGCCAGCAGGCCGTTCTGCGCACGGGTCTGACCCAGCGGACGATAGCGCACGGCGACGCGGATATAGCCGTCAGGGTCGACCATAAAGTCGTTCAGCACCTGCGCGGCCAGCGACGCCTCACCGCGCACGGGCTTGCCATTGAGCGTAAAGATCGTGGTGCCACGCTGCACCCAATCCCCGATCACGGACAGGTCCTGACCGTCCTGCACGCCGTTGATGGCCAAAACCGTGCCCGTCGAACCGCGACGGCGGGCCGTCGAGAACGGTACATCGACATCCCAGTGACCATAGGCAACCTGGTTTTCGGCCAGATTAACAGGGGCCGCGGGGGCTGTTGCCTCGGGTGCCTCTGCCGGGGTTTCTGTGACCACGGGCTGGGCTGCGGCGACTTCGGATTCCGCCGCTGTGTCAGATGCCGGTTCGACCGCAGCTGTTTCGTCCGGGGCCTCAACCGGGGTTGCCGGTTCAGTCTGTGCCTGCTCGACAGGCTGTTCTTGTTCCGAAGCGGGGGCGGCCGGTTCCGGCTCTGATACGACTTCGGCGGTCTGCTCGACCGGTTCCGATGCAGCTTCCGCAGGGGCCGGAGTGGCCGGCGCCTGCGCTGTCACCGGGCTTGCCTCGGGCTCAGTCTTGCCGCCCGACATTACGAAAAATCCACCGGCAGCCAGCGCCACCAGCGCGACCCCGGCCAGCAGCAGTGCCTTGCTGCCACCACCCGCGCCGCTTTTGACAACGGTATCCACCGCGACGGGGGCCTCTTCCTTGGGTGCAAGCTTGGCCGTATCTTCATCGGCCTTGCCTTCTTCGCCCATGGCCAGATCCGAATTTCCGGCCAGCAGGGCGGTCACCACGGCCTCGGCATTCTCGCTTTCGGCCTTGATACGGGCCTGCTCGGCCTCGGCGTCCTTGCGGTCCATGCCTACGATGACCGAAACCGGGCGATAATCGAAGGTTTCGAACTTCACATCCGGCCCACGGAACATGCGCAGCCAATCCAGCGCGGTTTGCAGACGGTCGGTGGCGTGCACCTCCATCGCCTTGTCGAGCGCCTTGAGGAACCCGGTGGGATACCCGGCAAAACGCCCGTCCAGCGGTTTATACGGGTCGGGCTGACCGCTGTTAAAGGCGTTCAGGCGGGTCTGGCCGTCAATCGGACGCTCGCCGCTGATCGCGTGATAGAGGGTTGCCGCCAGCACATAAAGATCACTGCTGGGCCCCTGCTCCGCGCCACGGACGTAGAATTCATGCGGCGAATATCCGTCTTTGATCACCCGCAGGGTCAACAGGGCGGCGGATGTGTTGGCCGCCTGTTCGCGGGCCGCACCAAAGTCAATCAGGATCGGTTCGCCATTTTCATCGATCAGGATGTTGTCGGGCGAGATATCGCGGTGCAGCATTCCGCTTTGGTGGATGAAAGCAACCGCCGACAGCATCTTTTCGGTGACCTGAACAATGAAGTCCGGGCCACTTTCGGTGTCGGGCTTGTCGATGTAATCCAGCAGGTCGCAGCCACGGATCAGGTCCATCGCGATATAGGCGGTGTTGTTGTCCTCGAACACCTGATGCACATCGACGATGTTGGGATGCACCAGCCGCGCATGATTGCGGGCTTCCAGAATGAACAGGTCGATGATCGATCTCAGGTCATCCTTGTGGGCCGGGTTGGCCGGTTCCACCAGATCGCCATTGCGATGACACAGCGCACCCGGAAAGCATTCCTTGATGACCACATCGCGATCCAGACTGTCGCGTGCCAGATAGGTGATCCCAAAGCCGCCATTGCTGAGAAAGCTTAGGATCTCATACTGGCCACGCAATAATTTTGCGCCTGGCTTCAGGCCTTCGATTTGAGGTTCGTCGTGCGTTGCGCCGACCGCCTGGTTGTGACTCATGTCTTCCCGCCCATTCAATTCACAATGCGGCACAAAAAACCCGGACAATCAGCCCACGAACTCACAACCCAAAACAACCGCAGGACACTTGAGACGGTTAGACGGTTCAAATTTGACTTTATTGGGGCCGCCTGATGGCTTCACTAAGGATGAATTTTTGGTTAACAGCTCATTTAGTGGCAGATCAGTCGCCTGCCACAATATGTTGTAAAGTGGGTGCAAAGTTTTACGTGCTTATTTCGCGAAAATCGGCGTTTGGTCTACGAATTCGAAACAATGATCAGGTGATTCCGCCCCTGCCGAATCGTCGCCGGGCGGAACAATTTTAGCGCGAAAAGCTCAGGTGCCGGTGCGTGGGGCAGCGGATGCAACCGTGCTGCCCGCCCAGGCGAGGTTATCGCTGAGCTGCGCGAGGATGTTGATCGCGTCCCGCAGCGGTGCATCACCGCTTTCAAATTGCAGCAGCAACAGCAGGTCGGTGGCCTTTTCAAACTCGGCCGGAATCCAGTCGGCCTCGGGGTCGATCTCGGACCCCGATTCCAGACGCTCGGCGAAATCCTCGACGATTTCCTGACAGCTTTGCAGGAAAGCGGCGGGTTCCATATCCGTGCTTTCGCGCAGGTCGTCATAGATGCTGGCAATCGCCGCCAGCCAGTCTTCGAGGATCGGGTTGTCCAGCGGGGGCAGGGCGGCGGTCAGGCTGGATTGCACTGATTGGGTCTGCGTATCCGAAACAGGTACCTCTGCGTCGCCGTCCAATGTGTTCAGATAGGGCAGGAAATGATCCGCCAGATCCTTCCGCGCGGCGTCCAGATCCTGCTGGCGATGGCGCGAGGCTATGTCAAGCACCTGTTCGGCCAGATTCTGGCCGCCGCAAGAGGTCCACAGATCGAAATCTGGCTCAGGCTCTTGCGCCATGGCTTTCACGGCGTCCGGTGTGCCGATGGGCACCACGGCCTGAAACAGATCACCCTTTTCCTTGTCCAGCCGCTTTACGACCCGCTCCAGCGCGTCACCCGTGGTCAAAAGATCGGCGTGGGTCACGGCAAGCAGGCTGTTGTCACGCAGCTTTTGCGGAGCCTGTGTCCACAGATGCCGCTCGGTCTCGCGCCAGGCGGTGGTGCCATTGGTGCACCAGATCGCGCAATCGACATAATCCAGCAAGTCCAGCGTGGGTTTATAGGTTTCGTCCAGCGCGCCAGAGCCGGGCAGATCATACAATGAGATTTCCTGCAGGGCAGGGGTGTTGACCCCGACCGAGATGAAATCGGGTTCATCCGCGGCCGCCTTGTCCAGCGCGATGCCGGAATAGGTTTTGGGTTCACGATCCCACCAGCCCACGGTGGTTTCAGGGGCTTCGGCATAGGCCACGATGACCAGCGGCAGTTTCAGATGGTGCGGGCCCGTGGGCAGGATGTCGGCGCCTGCCAGCATATTGGCGAGGCTGGATTTGCCAGCCCCGAACTCTCCGGCGAAACCGATGGCGACGGCGTTCGACAACCGTTCGGCATGGGCCAGCGCGCGTTCGCGCAGCTGCTCCAACTCGTCCGATGCGGGTGCTTTTTCAGTCGCGGTCAGAAAGCGTTCAAGTTGACGCACTTCCTTCTCGGTTCCGGGGAATTCGATCATTCTGCGGCCTCTGCCTGTAGGTTATCTGCTTGGGGAGGGCCGAACACAAGGCCCAGCTCATCCGTGATGCGGCGGGCCTGATCCACCGCGCTTTGTGCTTCAGTCCGTGGGTTGCTGCCATCTGGCCCCACGCGATGTTCCAGATGCCCGGCGAGCAACGCAAGATAGTGGTCCAGAACGGTTTGCAGCCGCTCGGACAGGTCGCCCCGGGCGGTGTCGATCAGATCATCACCGATCATCTCGAACTCCTGCACGATCATGCGTTCGGCCCGGCTGACCACGCTTTTGCGGGAAATCAGCCGCGACAACCAGGTGACGCGCAGTTCCACGGTGATGCCGCGGGTCAGCGCCGTCATGTCGGGGCGGAACCAGCGCACGGCGCTGGTGTTCATACGGTTGTCCACCGGTTCCTGCCAGCCGGGCAGGGCACGCAGGGCGGCGTTGCTTTGCAGGTCGACGGCATACAGCTCGCTGAGCATCCGCTGCCGGATCACCTGCGTGGCACCCTGTACCAGTTCGCGCATCCGTTCGCGCAGCGGGGTGAAGTTCAGCTCGGTCTCGCCATTCTTGTCCAGCAGCGGCGATTGTCCGTCCGGGCCACGCACCACGGCCGAGACCGCCTCGGACACGGTGTCGTCCATCACGCCGCGCAGATTGGCCAGCACGTCATCCATATCCTTGGTGATCACCTCGGTCTTTTCGGCAACCAGCGCCCGCAGCTCGGTCAGGGTCTTGTTGCTTTCGTCGGTGTCGCCCGTGCGGGGGCCTTCTTCGGCCTCAAGCGCGCGCAGCCTTGCGGTGCTGCGCTCCAACTCACCCTGGGCAAAGCTGTTCAGGTGCTGCCAGGCCATGCGCATCTGTTCGTTGCGCGGACCGTTGGTCAGGGCCTGGGTCACATGCCGCCGCAAATCCGGCAGCCCCGAGGCGATCATCGCGGCAAAGCGCAAAATAGCCTCGCGGCTGATCGGGCCGGGGCCTTGCTTGATCTCTTCGACACCGTCCAGATATTGCTTCATCTGTTCCGGACGGGCACGCAGCCAGGCCAGAATCTCATCGTGATTGATACCGTCCTCATCGCCGGTCAGGGCGTAATGAGCCCATTGTGCGCTGCCCATCAGAACGTCGATATCGGAATTCCCAAGCGCCTGCTCCAGCCCGTCCAGCACATCGGCGCGGACCTTGCCAGCATCCTCGGCCCCGCCGCCCAGTTCGTCCACACGGTTGATGAACACGACGATCTGGCCCAGCTCCAGCGCCTGCATCAGGCGGAACAGCTTCAGATCGGCTCGCGACAGCGCCTGATGCGCCGACAGGACGACAACGAAGAAATCCGATTCCTTGAGATACTGGCGCGAGATTTCCTCGCGGATCAGCAGCGGGTCGTTGACGCCCGGCGTGTCGGTGACGGTGACCGGATACGGGAAATGACCGATGTCGAAATAGACCTCGGCCTTGCGGGTGATATCGCTGTAAAGCCCCCGGTCCGAGCCCGGGTCATGCCCCCCGTCTTCGGTCGGATCGTCGCCCGCGCAGACATAGCGCGCCAGATCGTCCGAGGTCAGCTCGTCCAGATCGTGCTGCTGGCCCAGCAATTGTTCATAGCTTTCGCCCAGACGCAGTTTGGCCCGGGTTTTCATCGCGTCGACCTGCTCTTCGATCATCTCGCGCTTATAGCTGTCCTCCTCATCGGGGAACATGTTGCGCAGCTCTTCGCCCTCGGCGATCAGTGCCTGCCACTGGCGATTGTCGAAGAAATGGAACTCGGCCCCCGAAGTGCGCCCCGAGGGGTGGCCGAAATGCATGTCGGTGATCACGGTGGTCCAGGGGTTCACGTCCGAGGGCAGATACTCCGCCTGACCGGTAAACCCGTTGATCAGGCGCGATTTCCCGGCCTTGATCTGGCCGACAAACGCAATTGACGGCTTGAGATTCGACAGGTCATCAACGATGCGCGAGATGAACTGACGGGTTTCGTCATTGCTCATCTCGTTCATTTCATCCGCGATGCGGATCAGCTCTCGGCGACTACATTCACTCATCATACCACCTTGATAACTCGTATTCTTAGATTGACATAACAGAAAGAAACTAAATTAGGCAGGATCGCGGTTATTCGGCGACACCCTTGAAAGATTTCCACAAATTGACGACAGCACCCAGCTTGCGCGCGTCATGCAGGGCGGCGGCAGTCTGCTGGCCGTCGCGCAACAGGGCCAGCCCGGTGCCTTGCCCGCCCGAGGGGCGGAACACCACAAGCTGCGGTCGCGACAGGGCGCCGTTTGTATCCACATCCCACCCGGCCAGATCACGGGCAAAGCGGTGCAGAATGTCCTGATCCGGGTGCGCGGGCTGACCCGGGGCGCAGATCCCGTCAAACTTCAGGTCTTCGCCGCTTTGACCATCAAACAAGGCGCGCCCTTTGGCAAAGGCGGCGGCATTTTCATAGAATCGGCTGGCGGCCCCGGTGTCTTCTGCCGGGGCGTCTTTGGTTACTTCTTCCGGGACATCCGGGACGATTGCGACGCGCGGTTCCTCGGGCAAGTCGATCCCGGCGCAGGCGGTTTCGACCTCGGAATAGGTGATGCCGACATCATCCGCTTCCATCGCGGTTTCCGGACGTTTCGAGATCAGTTCCAGCGGCCCCGGCGCGGCAGCGATATCCGAAACCAGCTGCGCCAACCTGCCCGCCATTTCATCGCGCGGCTCGGTTTCGAAATCCGGCACATCCCCGGTGCTGTCGCGGAAAACATCTGTGATCCGGGAACTGTTGACCTCGATCGCCAGACAATCGCCATTGGCGGCGGTGAATTCCAGCCGACGCGGCAGAACCGTGCCCCGGATCGTGCCCAGAACGCTTTGCCGCCGCTCTTGCGCCGTGTCCCCGGCCAGCAGGACGGCCGGCGACAGCCGCGCGGTCGAGGTACGCCCGATATCTTCGAGCAGTTCCAGAATTTCCGTGTCCATCATATCCGTGACCCCCTCTGGTCCCGTCTAAACCGCGGCCGCAACCGGCCCCAGACTGATATGTGATTTCGTCAGGGCCAGACCGATATTGGCGCTGTCCCGGCAGATGTAGCAGACCACATGATCGGGATAATCCCGCGTGCGCAGGAAGATATGCAGCCGGTCATCCGAAAACACCGCGATTTCCCCAAATCCCGGGTGGTCGGTCTCTTCTGCGCCCGCAGCGCGCAGCAGTTCCTGAAAGGCGATAACGCCGCGACCCTGAAACAGGTTCGCGACGGCAAGCGCCAGATTTTCAAGGACATCGGAATGCTCAGCCTCGGCGGCTTGCAGCCCCAACAACATCCCGGTCTCCATATCGACATACCCGGCTGCGATGCAGTCGGGTATGGTCTTCATTGCAGAGGACAAAGCGGCGTCTATCGACATCTTTCAACTCTTTCGATGATCCGGAGGCATAGATCGCCCGGATTGAGAGCCGTTACAATACATGCCATTCCGCTCCGCCATTTTCCTGAACCTTGCGCATCGGGCGCGCATCTTGCTGGTCTGCATCATTGTGTTCACGCGCGATCTGGTCGAACTCGCTGAGGAAGGCGGCAAAGACGTTGCGCAACCCTTGTGCGTCCTCGGGCAGCTGTTCGTTGGCTACGACCTCGCGCCACATGTCCAGCGCGCTGAGCGGCATGCTAGCAGGGGTGTTCAGCAGCTGCGTTAGCTCGGGCGCGGTTTCGCCCGCATCGTCTTCGGCGTCTTCCTCAACCATCGTCACAACCGATGTCGGGGCCAGAGCGTTCGATTCCGGTTCCGGCTCATATTCCTGATCAGCGTTCTGCGACTGTTCGGCCAGCAGCGCGGTGATCGACGAGACCGACGCTTCGATATCCGATGCAGCCTCCTCGGGGTCTTCGGTTTCTTCCGAGGCGATGACGATCAGTTCGGGTTCATCCTCCTCCTGTTCGTCCTCGGCCAGGTCCATCTGATCCTGATCATCCTCGTCATCCTCGGCCATGAACTCGAACTCGTCCACATCATCGCCGGGACGCGCCAGGACGTTCAGATCCAGAGGATCGTCGTTGGTCTCACGGAAATAGGCGCGCAGATCGTCACCGGTTTCTTCCGGCTCGGACGTCATTTCAGCGCGCAGCTTCTCGGCCTCTTCGGCACCGATGCGTTCGCGGCCAGCCTCATCCTCGCGCCGTTCGACGCGGGCAGGGCGCACCGGGAAGCTGGTGACCACATCCGGGGCGTCGGCATCCTGATCAACCGTTTCAACCAGCCGCAGCGTAGTGGTTTCAGCCTCCGAGGTTTTGGCCGGGCGGAGCGGCTGCACGCGGGCACCGCCGGGCAGGGATTTGTCGATCTGATACCGCGACAGCATGTCGGCGCGGTTGTCCATGATCTGCTCGGTGATCTCAAGAAAGCTGTCGACCATCTTGCCGCCACCGCTGCGCGCCCACATCTCGGCGTCACCGGTTTTATCGCGGGCAAGGATCGCGTCACGCGCCGAAAACAGGATCGAACGGTTGAACAGATGCCCGGCCTCGCGGTTGACGCGGCGCAGTACTTTCTGCCGGTCTTTCTGGTTCAGCGCATCCGCACGGGTCACCAGCAGCAGCGAGTTATGCTGCAACCGTTCCGGCAGCGACACCCAGGTCGCCCGTTCGGTTTCCCGCCAGGCTTGCGTCGAATGGGTACACCACAGCACGCCATTGGCCTGACCCACGGCACGCCGCCACACGTCGGTCGAGATTTTGGGGTCGGAAATGCCGGGCGTGTCGATCAGATCGACCGCCTCAAGAATATCGGCCTCAAGGAAGATGCGGATGAACTGTACGTCGTTGATGCCGACCGTTTCCAATTGATCCAGCTCGATCGTCCGCGTGCTGCCATCGTGATATTTGACATAAGCGGGTCGATTACCCCAGCTGAACCAGACCGGCGGCAATTGTGTTGCCGTAACCTGCGTTGGCAAAGCCTGTTTGCGCAGGAGAAAGTTCATCAGCGTCGATTTGCCGGCACTGAATTCTCCCATAAGCGCAAACACGGGCTTGCGGCGGGACCACTGCTCGATGCGTTCCCAGGTCTTAGGAGAGACGAAGCGGGTTTTACTATCTTTTACCATAACTCTTCTTATGCTGCTTCGTTGCTGAGGTCTTTGAGGATGTCGCCCAGAATGTCATCGCGCGATTTCTGCGGCTGCATTCCGGCCATCAGGGCCGAGTTCCGGGCCGGATCATTCTCGGCAGATTGCGAGATGTTCAGAAGGGTTTCCTTCTGTTCGCGCATGAAATCCGCCAGCGTGGCCCGGACATTTTCCAGAACGGCTGCGATCTGGTTTTCCTCGATATCCTTGGTGATCGAGTTTGCCTCGGACGCGATCAGACGCGTGTAATCCGCGGCATAAGCTTCGAAACCTTTGCGCTTTTGCCACCATCGGCGCCACCATGTGCTTTGCAAGTCCAGCGCGATGGTGCGGCCAATGCCCAAGGGTGGCGGCACACGTGGCACCATCGGTGCCTCGATGTTGAATTCGCCCAGATGGTTGCCCAGCAATTTGTGATACAGCGCGCCAACATCCGCAGCGGCAGAGGTATACAGCGCACCTGCATCCTTGCGCATCGACCGGGCAAAGCTGAAATAGGCCGCCTTTTGCAACGTCCGCAGACCAGCGGGGTCATATTGCCAGGTCCCCTCCTCCCCGTTCTTTTCCAGATGGGAAATCAGCGAATCCGTGGCGCGTTTGACGAAATTGGCTTCGGCCGAGTTCAGACGTTCCAGCACTTTTTCCCGCAGCGATGCGGTCAGCTCGGCGGCTTTCTTGTCATATTCGGCGGTGACTGTGGCAATTGCCTCTTCCGGGGACGCCCCGTCGAGATTGCGCACCACACCTTCGCCACCGGCCAGATTCTTCGCCACGGCGGTGGCGCGGATCTGACTGGCGATGTTGCGCGCGCGGTGACGGACACGGTCCAGCAGCCGGGTCCCCGTCCCTTCTGCAATCCGCTCATTCATCGCCAACAACAGGTCCGGCAAGCCCGACAGCGCCCAGATCTTGTCCAGCGAGGCCGCCTGATCCCCGAACCCGGCAGCCAGATAGAAAGTGTTCAGCGCCTGACGCGATTCCTCGGTCAGGATATCAGGGTTGCCGGTCAGCGCGGCTTCGGCCCACAAGGCGCTGCCAAAGACGATGCTGGTGCTGGCGTCGATATTGTTCTGTTTCAGCGTGTCCTGAATCCGGTCGCGGATTTCAGGTACCTGCGTGACCGGGTCCGACAATTCGTCAATACGGTTCACGAACAGGATGATCTGACGGTTCTCAAACTGCGCGATGATCCGCATCAGCGCCATGTCCATTGTGGTCAGCGCCTGACTGGCGGCCAGCACGACAACACAAACCTCGGACCCGCGCAGGCTGCGCAGGGTGATCTGTTCGCGCACCATGAAAGTATCGTTCACGCCGGGTGTGTCGCACAGCTTCAGTGCGATGGGGTATTGCGGAATGTCCAAGTACAGCTCCGCCGATTTGGTCACATCGGCAAAACGACCCGTCTTGGGGTTGATGTCGGGATCATCCTCATCCCCCAGACAGACGTAACGCTGGATCAGTTCCTCATCGAAATAGTCATACTGATGGCTCTGGCCCAGGATCAGATCGAAATGCTTGCCCAGCCGATCCTCGGATTTTGCCTTCATCTCACCGATCTGACGACGGATATCGTCCATTTCGTCATCAGCACCAGCGCGGTTGGCCAATTCGCCCAACCGGCCACCGCCGACCATCAGATTGTCCCACTCTTCCTGCTCGAAAAAGGTGAACTTGGATCGGGTATCGCCCTGTGTCCGCGTATTGATGTTCAGCGTGGTCACCACCGAGGTCCACGGGTTCACATCCGAAGGCAGCAGATTAGGCCGCCCCGCCAGAATGTTCACGATCGAGGATTTCCCCGCCTTCACCTGCCCCACCATCGTGACGCTGGCGCTGAAATTCTCCATCTTGGTCTTGAGCGTTGCAAGACGCGCAGAGGAGCGCGCATCCGCCACTTCCGTCAGTTGGTCGATCTGCGTCGTCAACGATGCCATGGCCTCGGACATCGGGGTCAGGGCTTCGTTTCCTACAGACAGAAGATGGTCATTGCGCGCCATATGGTCAGCCTCCGGTTCCAGTTGCAGCGATTGGGGCCTGTCTTTCATCCGGCAGGCCTCCGGCCGGAGAGCCCGGCAGCATGTCGATCCGCGCGATCAGGTCCAGCGCGTTGCCCAGAATCGCCGCCTCGCTCTGGGGCGAGATCGATTCATAGGCGAAAGAATCCGCCAGCACTTCGATCGAGCTGAAATGCTCGCCATTCTCCAGACAGGCCACACGGCGTCCGGTTGGGAAGTCCTGGGTTTTGTTTGCAGGCAACGGCATGCGGGCATTGGCCAGCAGGTAACGATTGCCGGAATGGGTTTGCAGCGCGATGCCGAACCCGGTGCCAGGATGCTGGCTGTTCAGGGTTTTCAGCTCGCCGACAAAGCTGTCACGTGCAAGCGCGACGGCGTCTTGCTCGGAGGCAGTAGAATACATCTGGTTGGTCACGACAGAGACCCTTGTGTTGGAGTTGAGCAGAAACTCGAAACAATGCCGCGAGGCGGAAAGACTCATTAACTCCTGAAGATCAATGAACTACGATCACCGGGTCTTATTTTGACGCGAATAAGATTTTTTGGCGGTTGAATTGTGGCGCAAATGTGATGCGGTCGCATATTAATGTCGCAACCTATGGGCGATAATGTTGATAATCACGTATGAGCAGAACTCCATGATCTCAAGTTGACCACGGACAACAGAACCGTTCACCGGAGTGCTGATTGAGCATACAATATTGAAGTTTCGTCAGGAATTGGCCTTGATCAGCCACACCAAAATTGACGGCTATACTGTCTTACGTATCCAGACGAAGCCATGGCACGCCAAGGGAAAAAACACTGATAGCGTGTTTAGTATCAGGCATCAAAGTCAAGATCACGCTTCAACATTGAAAACGAGGTATATCGGTCTCCGGGCTTATTTGGGTCTGCAACGTGGCATGGCTCAAAAGCCCAACGCGCCATGCGGCAAGCCTTTGATATTGCGTGCACAGAATGGCTGACCGGGGACGTAACGATCTTCGACACGGGTTAACCAGAGGCGCTGCGCGGGTGCGGTGCTACCAATGGCGTCTTGGGCAAGTGTCGACAGCCCGAAATTCGCCACCCAGCAACAGTTCTCAACGGGCATCCGACACACGCCCACACGGCGAGCGAGCCGATGCCCGACCCCGACTATTTCCGCTTGCCACGAAGAGCGCGCGGTACGCGTTTGACAAACCGAACCAACCCGGGGGCCTTTTGCTTCAGACGACGTG
>NZ_JALCBM010000027.1:45970-50272 GCF_028066395.1 Ruegeria sp. | reverse complement strand
AGCGCGTTGTAGCCGTGATAGCCGCCGCCGCCGAAGCCTGCGACCTCTCCGGCGGCGAACAGGCCGGGCACGACCTGCCCATCGGCACCGATCATCTGGCTGTCCAGATTGGTCTGCAATCCGCCCAGCGTTTTGCGGGTCAGAATGTGCAGCTTGACCGCGATCAGTGGCCCGTTGGCGGGGTCGAGGAATTTATGCGGTTTGGCGGTGCGGATCAGCCTGTCGCCGCGATAGTTCCGCGCCGCCAGAATCGCCATCATCTGCGCGTCTTTCGAGAACGGGTTGTCGACCTGACTGTCCCGCGCCTCGATCTGGGCGCGCAGATGCGCCTCGTCAATCAGCCCGCCGCCCAGTTGGTTCATGCCGCTGACCAGCTCGGTCAGAGTATTGGCGACCACGAAATCCTCGCCCTTTTCCTTGAACGCCTCGACCGGGCCGGTGGCTTTTGAGCCTGACAGGATGCGCTGGCGGATCACCTCTTTCCAACTGGCCGAGGTGAAATCGGGGTTCTGTTCTGACCCCGACAGGGCGAATTCCTTCTTGATCACCTTCTGGGTCAGCACGAACCAACTGTATTCATACCCGGTTTTCAGGATTTCCTTCAGTGTCCCAAGCGTGTCGAAGCCCGGCAGGCAGGGCGGGGCCAGTCGGTTGCCTTCGGCATCAAACCACATCGAGCTTGGGCCGGGCAGGATGCGGATACCATGGGCGGGCCAGATCGGGTCCCAGTTGCGCACGCCTTCGGTGTAATGCCACATGCGGTCGCCATTGATCACATGCCCGCCCGCCTTTTCGCTGATCGGGATCATCCGGCCATCGACGTGGAAGGGCACACCGGCGACCATGTCCTGCGGCGGCTCGCCCAGCCGGTCACGCGGCCAGTTCTGGCGCACCATCTCGAAATTGCCGCCAATGCCGCCCGAAGTGACGATGACCGAGGGCGCATAGACCTCGAACTCACCCACCTCATCACGGTTGGTCTTGCCCCCGCGCGGGGCTGCGTCATCGGCCAAAACCTCGCCCGAGACGCCCTTGGCACCGCCGTTCTGCATGATGATATGGCTGACCTGATGGCGGTACTTCAGCTGGATCAGCCCGGCGCTGACATGGTCCTGCACGCGGCGGATGAAATGTTCCAGCACGCCCGGCCCGGTGCCCCATGTGATGTGAAAGCGCGGGACCGAGTTGCCGTGCCCATCCGCATATGACCCGCCCCGTTCGGCCCAACCGACAACGGGGAACCAGCGCAGGCCCATCTGATGCAGCCAGGGGCGCATTTCCCCGGCGGCAAATTCCACATAGGCCTCGGCCCATTTGCGCGGCCATGCATCTTCGTCCCGGTCGAACTGGGCGCTGCCCATCCAGTCGCGCAAGGCCAGATCATGGCTGTCGCGGATACCCATGCGGCGCTGTTCGGGCGTGTCGACCATGAACAGCCCGCCGAGGCTCCAGAACGCTTGTCCGCCCAGAAAATGCGCGGGTTCCTGATCCAGCACGATCACCGTCTTGCCGCGATCCCCCAACTCGGCCGCAGCGGCCAGACCGGCCAGCCCGCCACCGATGACGATTGCGTCTGCAGTATTGTCGGCCATGGCGCGTCCTTTCAGCGGTTGCGGAACCAGATGAGGAAGGGCAGCACCACCGCGTACATGGTGATGCCATAGACCGCGGCGGGCAGGGCCAGCGGACTGAACCCTGTCTCTGTGCCGGTGATCAGCGCCGCCAGCGTGATCCCAAGGGTCGAGTTCTGGATGCCGGTCTCGATGGAGATGGTCTTGCTCTCGTCCCAGGACAGGTTCGCGACACGGGCCAGACCCAGCCCGATCAGCAACAGGGCGATGTTCAGGGTGATCAGCCCGGCGCCCATCTCACCCAGATTGTCGATGAAGAACTGCCAGTTTCCGGCCAGCGCGGCCAGAACGATCAGGACGAACAGAATGGCTGCGGCCTTGGACAGCGGCCCCTCGACCCGGTCGGCAAAGCCGCGTGCGAAATGGCGCAGGCTGACGCCGATCGCCACGGGCAGCGTGGTGATCAGGAACAGGGCAATCGCCAGTCCGGTGATCGAGACCTTGGGCGCGGCTTCGCCCATGAAATGGCCAATCGACCAGACCGCAAGGATCGGTACGGTGACGATGGACAGCAGGCTGATCACGGCGGTCAGGCTGACCGACAGGGCCACATCGGCCTTGGCCAGTTTCGACAGGATATTGCTGGTCACACCGCCCGGACAAAAGCTGAGCAGCATGAAGCCCACCGCGATCTGCGGCGGCAGGGCAAAAAGTGTAACCGTGATGAACGCCGCCACCGGCAGCAACAGCACCTGAGACAGCGCCCCGATGGCAAAGGCGCGGCGGCGGGTCAGGACGCGGCGGAAGTCGGCGACCTCCAGCCCGATGCCCAGTGACAACATGATGATCGCCAGCGACAGCGGTAGGCCGACATTGATAAGCAGATCCAAGAACGACTCCTCCCAAAACCGTTTCGGATCAGCCTATTCGAGCGGGAAACCAACAGGCAACCGCGCCGTTGGGTCATTTATAACGGTCGGCGAAACGGCGCAGGATTTCGCCGGGCTGGGTGACGGTGGCTGAATGGCAGGCATCGATCAGCCGCTGGGCGTCCTCAGGCGGGAAATAGCCGTGATCCTTGTAGATATTGATGCGCTGTTCGAAGTCCCGCGCATCCGCCTCGGGATGGAACTGCGTGGCATAGACATTCTGCCCCCAGCGGATCATCTGAAACGGGCAGGGGGCCGAGGCCACCAGATGCACGCAGCCCTCGGGCAGGGTCTGCACCGCCTCTTTATGGCCGACAAAGGCGTCGAATGTCGGCTCAAGCCCGGCGGTCAGCGGGTCCTGCGCGCCGTCATCGGTCAGGTGGCAGGTCGAGGGGCCAACGGGCTCGCCATATTGCGCCTTGCTGACATCGCCGCCCAGATGCGCGGCGAGAATGCCAAGGCCATAGCAGCAGCCCATGAACGGGTGATCCTGCGCGGTGATCTGCGGCATCAGCCCCATGATCGCGTCCTCAATCCGTGCATCCAACGGGGATTTCTGAGCCGGATCGTCGCTGACACAGCCCGGCCCGCCGCCAACGATGACCCCGGCATAGTCGGTTACGTCCAGCCCCTGGGGCAGGTCCTCGCAATCCAGACGGATACGGTGGGTCTGCGCGGGCGACAACCCGCTGCGGTTCAGGATCGAGGCGTATTCGGCATCCGACGCATCCGTTTCCGGGCGCAGTTGCAGGATCAAAAAGCGTTTCATGCGCTGCCCTTACCCGTCAAAGCGGCCAGAAGACAAGGATCGAGGGGACGGAGACGGCGATGATCAGCGCCTCCAGCGGCAGGCCCATGCGCCAGTAATCCCCGAACCGATAGCCCCCGGGGCCCAGCACCAGGGTGTTGTTCTTGTGCCCGATGGGTGTCAGGAACGCCGCCGAGGCTGCAACGGCCACGGTCATCAGGAACGGATCGGGCGAGACCTCAAGCGTGCGGGCCATCTGGATGCCGACCGGGGCGGCGACAATGGCGGTGGCGGTGTTGTTCAACACATCCGACAGGGTCATGGTGACCACCATCAGTACGGTCAGAATGGCCCAGGCGGGCAGGCCATCCGTCAGTTGGATCAGCGCATTGGCGATCAACTCGGTCCCGCCCGAGGTTTCAAGCGCGCTGCCCAGCGGGATCATCGACCCCAACAGCACCACCACGGGCCATTCGATATGGTTGTAGATATCGGCAATCGGCAGGATCTTGGTCAGCACATAAGCGACCACCACCAGCCCCAGCGCAATCGGCAGGTCGACCAGCCCAATACTGGCCGCCAGCACCGCAGCGGCAAACAGACCAATGGCCAGCCATGCCTTTTCATTGGCGGTCACGTTCAGGCCACGCTCGGCCAGTGGCAGGCAGCCCAGCCATTCGGTCACATCCGGGCCACGGTCACGGGGGCAAAGCAGCAGCAGAATATCGCCCGCCTCGACCTCGGTCTTGCGGACCTGTTCGGTGATCCTGCGACCCTGACGCGAGATGCCCATCAGAACCGTGCTCTGCCGCCAGGCCAGACCCAAACCTTGCGCCGTACGTCCGGTGATGCGGGCGCTTTCGGTCGCGACAACCTCGATCACCTCAAGCCCGTCCCCGGCGGCTGTCAGCAATTCCTGCCGCCGCGTATCGGAAAACGCCAGATTGAGCGCGGCGCGGAACTCATCCAGCGCCTCGGGCCGGGCTTCCAGCACCAGCGCGTCGCCTTCATGCAGGGTGGCATGGGCGGACCGGCCATAGCGCCGCTTGCCGTC
>NZ_JALCBM010000027.1:43960-45870 GCF_028066395.1 Ruegeria sp. | reverse complement strand
CGTCGCCTTCATGCAGGGTGGCATGGGCGGACCGGCCATAGCGCCGCTTGCCGTCCCGGATCAGGCCGATGATGGCCACATCGGATTTTTCAGCCGCCTCGTACAATTCGCTGACCCGCTTGCCGATATGGGGCGAATCCTCGGGGACAGTCAGTTCCGCGATATACTCGGCCAGCGCTTCCGAGCTTTCCTCTTGCGCGCCGCGATTGGGGATCAGGCGCCAGCCGATCAGCGCGACAAAGGCGAGCCCGGCGATGGCCGCCAGCCCGCCTACGGGGGCGAAATCGAACATGCCAAACGGCTCACCCAGCGTATCGGCGCGGATCGAGGCGATGATGATGTTCGGGGGCGTTCCGATCAGCGTGACCATACCGCCCAGAATGGTGGCAAAACTCAGCGGCATCAGCGACAGGCCCACCGACCGCCCCGCCTTGCGCGCGGTCTGGATATCGACCGGCATCAGCAAGGCCAGCGCCGCCACGTTGTTCATAAAGGCCGACAGCACCGCGCCAATCCCGCCCATCAGCGCGATATGCGCCCCAAGCCCGCGCGAGGCATCGACCAGCGTGCGGGTGATCAGGAACACCGCGCCGGATCGCACCAGCCCGGCGGACACAACCAGAACCAGCGCCACGATGATGGTGGCGGAATGGCCGAACCCGGCAAAGGCGTTCTCGACCGGCACCACGCCCAGCACCACGCCGATCAGCAGCGCGCTAAAGGCCACAAGGTCATAGCGGAACCGCCCCCACAGCAGCATTCCGAACACGGCGATGAAAAGGGAAAAAAGAATGATTTGATCTGTCGTCATACCGCCACCATAGCCACCGGGCGGTAAGGGGCAAGCCGATCCCTTGATCCCGCCCCCTGCAAACGTCTATATGAGCGCCAAACACGCAATCACGAATGACGAGGACGCATTATGGCAGGCCACTCCAAATGGGCCAATATCCAGCACCGCAAGGGACGTCAGGACGCCGCGCGGTCCAAACTGTTTTCCAAACTCTCGAAAGAGATCACCGTGGCCGCCAAGATGGGCGACCCCGATCCCGACAAGAACCCGCGCCTGCGTCTGGCGGTGAAAGAGGCCAAGTCGAATTCCGTCCCCAAGGACGTGATCGACCGCGCCATCAAGAAATCCGTTGCCGGTGAAGGCGACGAATATGAAGAAATCCGCTACGAAGGCTATGGCCCCAACGGGGTCGCGGTGATCGTCGAGACGATGACCGACAACCGCAACCGGACCGCCTCGACCGTGCGTTCGACTTTCTCCAAGAATGGTGGAAATCTGGGTGAGACCGGCTCGGTCGGGTTCATGTTCGACCGCAAGGGCGAAGTGATCTATCAGGCCGATGCAGGCGATGCGGATACGATTTTCGAGGCTGCCATTGAGGCGGGTGCTGAAGATGTCGAAAGCTCGGACGATGGTCACATCATCTGGTGCGCCGATACGGACCTGAATGACGTGTCGAACGCGCTGGAAGAGGCACTGGGCGAATCCGAATCCACCAAGCTGGTGTGGAAACCCACCACCACGACCGAGCTGGGGCTTGAGGACATGCAAAAGCTGATGAAGCTGGTCGATGCGCTGGAAGATGACGACGACGTGCAGCGTGTCACCACCAATTTCGAAGCCACGGATGAGGTGATGGCGCAGCTCTGACCGCTCTGCCATACCTCGCGAATTCGAAACCCGGCCCTGCAACGGCCGGGTTTTGTTTTTGACGAACCCTGACAGAGTTCTTGGCCGCAAGGATTTGAGTTTATACACTCGACCCCAGATAGCAGGCCCGCGCCGAGGGTCGTGGATACGTGGTGAACGGTGGCAATACCCTCTGATCCGTCAAAACGAAATGTGCCGGTTCTGGCCGGGCAAAGCATTCTGTCACAGGTGGCATGGACGCTGGGCA
>NZ_JALCBM010000027.1:29257-43860 GCF_028066395.1 Ruegeria sp. | reverse complement strand
GTGCCGGTTCTGGCCGGGCAAAGCATTCTGTCACAGGTGGCATGGACGCTGGGCAGCCCTTCGGTGGTGCTGGCGTTTCTGGCGGTGTCGCTGGAGTTGCCGATGTTCCTGGCGGGCGCGCTGGTGTCGGTGCGGATGGTGGGCAACATGCTGTCGGATGTGTTTCTGGCGCGTCCCATCGCGGCGGCGCAGCGCAAGAAACGCGCGATTGCGGTGACTGAAATGGGCGTAGGCGCCTGCCTTCTGATGGCGCTGCTGGCGGCCTCCACCGGCAGTATCCCGTTGACCGGGGTGGCCTTTGTCGGGGCCTTTTTCCTGATCGGGCTGATCGAGGAATCCCAGTCATTGATGCTGTCGGATCTGTTCGGCGATCACCTGAAGTCGAAATCCCGCATGGTGATCCGCTATCTTCAACTGGGGGCCGGAGGGCTGGCTGCCATCGGTCTGGTTCTGCTGATCCATGAGATTACCAAGGAAAACCCACCGTTTTCGCGCCATTTTGCGGTTGTCGCGGTGTCGGTCACCTTTTTCCTGTTCTCCGCCCTGTGCATTCTGGCCATAGCCGAGATCACGCCGGACAAAGGCGGCAAGGCGCGGCAGCACCAGTCGCTGCGCGAGATTGTGGCGGGCATTCGCGGCATGTTCGATCAGGCCTGGTTCCGCCGCTATCTCAGCATGCGTCTGCCTCTGGTCGTGGTGTCGCTGTCAGTGCCTTTCTTCGCGCTGATCGCGGCTGAGGCGCATCACCATTTGGCCAAGGGGCTGACGGCGCTGATCGTGTCTTCGGCCTCGGGCTATCTGGTGTCGGCACCGCTGTGGCAGGTGGTGAACATGCGCTCTCACCGCGCGGTCATGGTCTCGGGGACATTGCTGGTGGCGGCGACGGGCATCGTTCTGCTGGTCTTTCACTACCTGCATCTGGATCACAGCGTGCATCTACATGCGGCGGCGCTGTTTGTGGCCGCGGTCGCCGTGACCGGGATCAGCAGTGCCAAGTCGCTGTACTTTCTGGATGTTGCGCCCAAAAACCAGCGGGTTCAGGGGGCAGCGGCGGTCAAGGCGATTTGCCGGCTAGCGGGGGTTGTCACCTCGGGCCTGCTGGCCGCCGTCGCTCATATGCATGAGGTTGCCGGAGCCATTGCCTTCATCGTTCTTATCAGCCTGTGGTCGGCCTATGCGTGCTACCGCGTGGTGGTTCCGAAAGCGGCTGAAGCCTAAGCGCGGATCAAATGTCGCGCAGCGGCGTCCCGCACGGCGCGGGTCAGGGGCGCAAGGGCCGGGGCCAGAATGCGCCCGACCTGCCAGCTGAGCGGCACATCCAGCGGCGCATCAGGTGCAATCACGCAAAGACGCCCATCATCCAGTGCCGGACGCGCCAGGTTTTCGGGGTTCATGCCCCAGCCGATCCCGGCGACAGCGGCGTTTACAAAGGCCTGTGTCGAGGGCAGGAAATGGGATCGCGGGGTGATCCGGTGGCCGGTATGTTCCAGTATCCACGCCTTTTGCAGGTTGTCCTTGCGATTGAAGGTCAGGCTGGGCGCGCGTTGCAATGTGGTGGCCGTCAGACCCTCGGCAAACCACTCCCTTATGAAACCGGGGCTGGCCGTCGGCAGATAGCGCAGCGTTCCCAGCGCGTGGGCATCGCAGCCGGTGACCGCTTGCCCGCCCACGGTGACGGCGGCGCTGACCTCGCCCCGCCGCAGCCACTCGGCCGAGTGGTCCTGATCATCAACCACCAGATCGAACAGCACCCCGTCCACCTGCGCCATGGCGTCGATGAACCACGTCTCCAGACTGTCCGCGTTGACCGCAATGCGCACCCGAGCGGGGCCGGTGTCACGGTCCAGCGCCAATTCGCGGGCCAGTTGCGCCTCAAGCAATCCGATATCCGCCGCGTGCTGGGCAATCCGCAGCCCTGCCGGGGTGCCGGTGCAGGGCGTGCCGCGCTGGATCAGGGATACGCCAACACGATCCTCCAGCGCCTTGATCCGCTGCGATATCGCCGAAGGGGTCACCGACAGTTCGGACGCGGCGGCCTCGAAACTGCCATGGCGCAGGATGGCCGCCAGCGCGGACAGGTGATTGGGGTCAAGCAGCATTAGCCAAACTTAACTCAGGTTAATATCTTTAATTTGATAGAGGCGACCCCAGCCTGTAGTCAACGCCTCAAACACGCGGAGGTTTCATGTCCACATCGCTTATTGCCGGGTTCGCCCTGGGGTTCAGCCTGATCCTTGCCATCGGCGCGCAGAACGCCTTTGTCTTGCGGCAGGGGCTGCGGCGCGAGCATGTCTTTGCCCTGTGCCTGACCTGCGCCTTGTCCGATGCGATCCTGATTGCGGCGGGCGTGGCCGGTTTCGGCGCGCTGGCGCAGGCGGCGCCGTGGTTCGAACCGGTGATGCGGTTCGGAGGTGCGGTGTTCCTGACATGGTACGGGCTGCGCAGCCTGGCCTCGGCCTGGCGGGGCGGCGCGGCGATGGAGGTCGGCGGGGGCCAAAAGACTTCGATTCGTGCGGCACTGCTGACAGTGATGGCCTTCACCTGGCTCAACCCGCATGTCTATCTGGATACGGTGGTGTTGATCGGCTCGATCTCGGCCCAGTATGATGACCGGCTGGGATTTGCCCTTGGGGCCATGACCTCCAGCTTTGTCTTTTTCTTCTCGCTGGGCTACGGCGCGCGCATCCTGACGCCGTATTTCACCAGACCGCGTGCGTGGCAAGTGCTGGATGTGGTGATCGGTTTGGTCATGCTGGGGATCGCTCTGAAACTTGTTATCATGTGAAGGGTTGTCGGAGGGCGGTTTTCGGTGTTCAACCAGAACCATGACACCCTTTGCCACCCCGTCCCGGAACATTGTCGGCATGCTCTGGATGTTTGCCGCCGGGCTGTCCTTTGTCGGGATGAACGCTTTGGTCAAGTCGCTGGGCCCGACGGTCGATCCCATTCAGGCGGCCTTTCTGCGCAATGTGCTGGGGCTGGTCTTTCTGCTGCCCGCCTTGCCCGCGATCATGAGCACGCCCCTGACGGCGCGCCACCTGAAACTGTTCGGGCTGCGCGGCGTGGTGCACGCGGTGGCTGTCATGCTGTGGTTCTACGCCATGACCGCCATTCCACTGGCCGAGGTCACGGCCATGAACTACCTGATCCCGATCTATGTCACCCTTGGTGCCGTCTTGTTTCTTGGGGAAAAGATAGCCTTTCGCCGGATCGCCGCGATCGGGGTTGCGGTGATCGGCGTAATCATTGTTCTGCGTCCGGGATTTCGGGCCCTCTCGCCGGGGCATCTGGCCATGCTGGGGGGCTCACTGGCCTTGGCCGTGTCCTATCTGCTGGCCAAGATATTGGTTCGCGAAATCCGCCCCTCGGTCGTGGTTGCGCATCTGTCGATCTGGGTGACCATCGTGCTGATCCCCTTTGCCTTCGCCGTATGGGCACCGATCGGCCCGCGCGACCTTCTGGTGCTGTTCCTGATCGCCAGCTTTGCCACGGCGGGGCACTATTTCATGACCCTCGCCCTGCAGGCCGCGCCGGTCGCGGTGACCCAGCCGGTGACCTTCCTGCAACTGATCTGGGCGACGCTGCTGGGCGCTTTGGTCTTTCACGAGGGCGTCGATATCTGGGTCGTCTGCGGCGGCACACTGATCCTTGCGGCGGTCAGCTTCATCTCGTGGCGCGAGGCGGTCCTGAACCGCAGCGCGATCACCCCGCCGGATATCGGTACGAAATTCTGATCGTCCCTCGCGTCGATTATGGTTCTTGATTGACGAGTCAATAAAAACCCCTTAGCGTTTGTTGCTATAGCCTGAGCCCTGGGGTGTATTGATGCCAAAACTCGGAATGGAACCGATCCGCCGCGACGCAATCATCAAAGCGACGATTGCCGAGTTGGGCGTGCAGAAATCCCTGGACGTGACGGTCAGCCAGATCGCCAAGCGGGCTGGGATGTCCAGCGCGCTGGCGCATCACTATTTCGGCGGGAAAGAGCAGATTTTCCTGGCTGCCATGCGCCGCATCCTGTCCGATTTCGGGGCTGAGGCACGGGGCGAGTTGAAAAACGCGGCCCCCGATCAGCGCGCGCAGGCCATCATCCGTGCCTGTTTTGCGCCGTCCTGCTTTACGCCGGACGTGATTGCCGCTTGGATGACCTTTTACGTGCTGGCGCAGACCAATGACGATGCCCTGCGCCTGTGGCAAATCTATCAGGCCCGCATCCGGTCGAACCTGATCTGCGCCCTGCGCCCGGTCATGGATGATCCGGTCGAGGCGGCCGAGAACATGATTGCCCTGATCGACGGTCTTTACATCCGTGCAGCCCTCAGCGCCCCGAAAGAGCCGCAACTGGCGGTCAACCACGCGCTGCGCGTCCTGAACACTCTGCTCGAGGCCGAAAAATGACACAACCGAACATTCTGATCCTGATGGTGGATCAGCTGAACGGAACCCTCTTTCCTGATGGTCCCGCCGACTGGCTGCATGCGCCCAACCTGAAACGGCTTGCAGAACGGTCGGCGCGCTTTGCCAACGCCTATACCGCGTCGCCGCTTTGCGCGCCGGGGCGGGCCAGTTTCATGTCCGGGCAATTGCCCTCGCGCACCGGCGTCTATGACAACGCCGCCGAGTTCCGCAGCGACATCCCCACCTATGCGCACCATTTGCGGCGGGCGGGATATTACACCTGCCTGTCCGGCAAGATGCATTTCGTCGGTCCCGACCAGCTGCACGGGTTCGAGGACCGCCTGACCACCGATATCTACCCCGCCGATTTCGGTTGGACGCCCGACTATCGCAAACCGGGCGAGCGGATCGACTGGTGGTATCACAACATGGGTTCGGTCACGGGGGCGGGCGTGGCCGAAATCTCGAACCAGATGGAATATGATGACGAGGTCGCCCACCACGCACGCGCCAAGCTTTATGATCTGGCGCGGGGCAAGGACGGTCGCCCGTGGTGCATGACCGTCAGCTTCACCCATCCGCATGATCCTTACGTGGCGCGTCGGAAATACTGGGACCTGTATGAGGATTGCGAGCATCTGCTGCCCGAGGTCGCCGATCTGGGTTACGACAATCAGGACCCGCATTCGCAGCGCATTTTTGACGCCAATGACTGGCGCAGTTTTGACATCACCGAAGAAGACATCCGCAAATCCCGCCGCGCCTATTTCGCCAATATCTCCTACCTGGATGAAAAGATCGGCGAGATTCTGGACGTGCTGGACACCACCCGGCAAGAGGCGATCATCCTCTTCGTCTCGGACCATGGCGACATGCTGGGGGAACGAGGCCTGTGGTTCAAGATGAACTTCTACGAAGGCTCGGCGCGGGTGCCGTTGATGATCGCTGCGCCCGATCTGCCTGCGGGCCGGATCGACACTCCGGTCTCGACCATCGACGTCACGCCGACGCTGGGGGCGCTGGCGGGCGTGGACATGGCCGAGATCGCGCCCTGGACTGATGGCGAAAGTCTTGTGCCGCTGGCGCACGGGCAGGAGCGTACCGTGCCGGTCGCGATGGAATACGCGGCCGAGGCGTCATACGCGCCGCTGGTGTCGCTGCGCTATGGCAAGTGGAAATACAACCGCTGCGCTTTGGACCCCGATCAGCTGTATGATCTCGAAGCCGATCCACATGAGCTGACCAACTTGGCCGATCACCCGGATCACGCAGGCACGCTGCAAACCCTGCGCGCGAAGTCTGAGGCTCGCTGGGACCTGGACCGCTTCGACGCCGATGTCCGCGCCAGCCAGGCCCGCCGATGGGTGGTGTACGAAGCACTGCGGCAGGGCGGCTATTACCCATGGGATTACCAACCGCTGCAAAAGGCATCCGAACGCTACATGCGCAACCATATGGATCTGAACACAGTCGAGGAAAGCCAACGCTTTCCGCGTGGCGAGTAACCCCTTCATCTTTTTAGAAATACTCCCGCCGGAGGCGCAGAGATTTTTCGACGAAAAATCTAGGCCCCGCGGGGAACGGAGACCTGAATATGGAAGCAGATTTCGTCATCGTCGGTGCAGGTTCCGCCGGGTGCGCGATGGCTTACCGGCTGAGCGAGGCCGGGGCCTCGGTGCTGGTGATCGAACATGGCGGTACGGATGCCGGGCCGTTCATTCAGATGCCCGCCGCGCTCAGCTATCCGATGAATATGTTGCGCTATGACTGGGGCTATCAGTCCGAGCCCGAACCGTATTTGAACAACCGCCGTCTGGCCTGTCCGCGCGGTAAGGTGATTGGCGGATCGTCTTCAATCAACGGTATGGTCTATGTGCGCGGCCATGCGTGCGATTTCGACACCTGGGCCGAGATGGGTGCGGATGGCTGGTCCTATGCGGATGTGCTGCCCTATTACAAACGGATGGAGACCTGGCATGATGGCGGTCATGGTGGCGACCACCGGTGGCGGGGTACGGATGGGCCATTGCATGTCTCGCGAGGGCCGCGTGAAAACCCTCTGTTCAAGGCGTTTGTGGATGCCGGGCAGCAGGCCGGGTATGAGGTGACCGGAGACTATAACGGCGAAAAGCAGGAAGGCTTTGGCCCGATGGAGCAGACCGTCTGGAAAGGGCGGCGCTGGTCGGCGGCGAATGCTTATCTGAAACCGGCCCTGAAGCGTGAGAATTGCCAGATCGTGCGTGGTTTGGCGGCGCGCGTGGTCATGGAGGATGGCCGCGCGGCCGGGGTTGAGCTGCTGCGGGGCGGCAAGAGGGAAATCATCCGTGCCCGGCGTGAGGTGGTGCTTGCGGCCTCGTCGATCAACTCGCCTAAACTGCTGATGCTGTCTGGTATCGGCCCGGCTGCGCATCTGACCGAGCATGGAATTGAGGTTGTGGCCGATCGCCCCGGAGTGGGCGCAAATCTGCAGGATCATCTGGAGCTTTATATCCAGCAGGCCTCATTGCAGCCGATCACGCTCTATAAACATTGGAACCTGATCAGCAAGGGTCTGATCGGGGCGCAATGGTTGTTTACGAAAACCGGGTTGGGGGCGTCGAACCAGTTTGAAAGCGCTGCGTTTATTCGATCGAAGCCCGGGGTGGAATACCCTGACATTCAGTATCACTTCCTGCCGATTGCCGTGCGCTATGACGGCAAGGCGGCGGCTGAGGGACACGGGTTTCAGGCGCATGTCGGCCCGATGCGGTCGCCTTCGCGCGGTGCGGTGACCTTGCGCTCGGACCGGGCCGAGGACGCGCCGGTGATCCGGTTCAACTATATGAGCCATGAGCAGGATTGGGAGGATTTCCGCACCTGTATTCGCCTGACCCGTGAGGTTTTCGGGCAAGAGGCGTTCAAACCCTATGCGGGTAAGGAAATTCAACCCGGAGCTTCGGTGCAGACGGATGACGAGTTGAATGCCTTCATCGCTGAACATGCCGAAAGCGCGTACCACCCCTGCGGCACCTGCCGCATGGGGCGGGCGGATGACAAACATGCGGTGGTCGATCCGCAAGGTCGCGTGATTGGTGTGGACGGATTGCGGGTTGCTGACAGTTCGATCTTTCCGCAGATCACCAATGGCAATCTGAACGCGCCCTCGATCATGGTGGGTGAGAAGATGTCGGATCACATGCTGGGGCGCGATCCTCTGCCGAAAGCCAATGATCGACCGTGGATACATCCACAGTGGACGGTTGCGCAACGTTAGGGATTGGGGCGGTCAAGCTTCTGAATTTGTGGGGCAGTTTGTCAAAACTTGATCCGCGTCAAAGCGGTGAATGACGTGTATCTTTACCCTTGGGGCGTAATGCTAGCAGAGGAGCGAACAGGATGTCCCACACCCCGCATGAACTGGCCGAGGAATTCCCCGACAAGGTCGATTTGATGAGCCACCTCAAGCAGACGGATGCGCATTTTGCGCGGCTGGCGGAGGAGTATCACGAGGTCAATCGTGTCGTTCACCGGGCCGAGACCAACGTCGCTCCAATGGAGGAATTGGCCGAGGTGGAACTGCGCAAGAAGCGGGCGGCGCTTAAGGATGAAATCTGGGCGATCTTGTCGAAGGGGTGAGCCTTGGTTGGGGCGCTGAGAACGGGGGCTCTGCCCCCGTCGCGGCAGGCCGCGACTCCCCCGGGATATTTTTGGGCCAGGTGAAGATCAGGTCACTTCGTAGGGCAGGGTGCCGCGGGTATTGGTGTTGATGCTGAGGCGGCGTTCTAAAGGCGGGACCGAGCGTTGGTGGCAGGTCTGGCGTTCGCAGATGCGGCAGGAAATGCCGATGGGCTCAAAAGCGCTGGCGTTGGTGATGTCGAGGGTGTCCGCATAGACCAGAGCTGCCGCATGTCGGACCTCGCAGCCCAGAGCGATAGCATAGCGGCGGACCGGGGCGCCGTAGGAGCCGCCGGATTTTGAGACGTCCGTTGCCAATGAGATATAGCGTATCCCGTCCGGGGTTTCCGCCAGTTGGCGCAGGAAATGCCCCGGTGTTTCAAAGGCGCGGTGGACGTTCCACAACGGACAAGCACCGCCGAAGCGGGCAAATTGCAGCCGCGTGGCGGAGTGGCGTTTGGTGATCGTTCCGGCCTGATCGACGCGCACGAAGAAGAAAGGGATACCCTTGGCGCCGGGACGTTGCAGGGTGGACAGGCGGTGGGCGACCTGTTCGATGGAGGCGCCAAATCGGTTGCTGAGCAGTTCCAGATCATGGCGGTAGTCTTGCGCGGCGGCCAGGAACGGGCCGTAGGGCATCAGCGCGGCCCCGGCGAAGTAGTTGGCCAGCCCGATTTTGGCGATGGCGCGGGCTTCGTCGCTTTGGAAGCGGGCGAAATCCAGCGTGGCCTCAAGCAGTTTGTTCTGATTGAGCAGCGCCACCTGCAGGAGCAGTTGGAACACTTGCGTCTGCGGCGCCGCGCGCGAGGACAAATGCAGGGTTTTGTTTGCGGCGTCATAGCTTCGCAGGGTTTCGGTGTCGGCAAAAGTGACCTGAATCCCGCGCTCGGACAGGCTGTTGAGGGCGGCGTGACGGATGCCTCCCGGGGCCTCGGCATGGGTGGCGAAACGTTCGGCGGCGCGGTCGACGGCGTCGATGTAATTGTCGCAATAGTGGAAGAAATCGCGCACCTCTTCCCAGGGGCTTGCCTGGATGCGGGCGTCTTCACGGCCCAGCGCCTCGTCCAATGAGGCGAGCCTTTCGTGGGTTTGGCGATAGGCGCGGTGCAGTTCGATGAAGGCGCGCGCCAGCGTGGGAGCATTTGATGCGGTCAGCCTGAGGTCGGCCAGTGGCGGGGTGGTGTCGGCGAAGACCGGGTCCGCCAACGCCTCGCGCATGTCCGAGATCAGACGTTCGCTGTCGCCGGTGCTGAGCTCGGTCACGTCCATGCCGAATTCCTGCGCCAGCGCCAGAACAACCGTGGTCGAGATCGGACGGTTGTTGTTCTCCATCTGGTTCAGATAGGGCAGCGAGACGCCAAGCTTGGTGGCGAATTCCTTTTGCGTCAGGGTCAGGCGGGTGCGCATTTCGCGCAGTTTCGCACCTGCGTACAGCTTTTGGGTGGCCATGGGGCGCCTTTGCAAGTTTCCTGAATGTGTAGGCTAACTTTGCAAAGTCGATTTCGCAAGCGGCTAAAGGCCCAATTTACGCTCGCGCCAGATGACGCTGAGGATGGCGAAAATGGCCAGCACGGATGTCGCCAACATCAGCCACAAAAGAGGCATGGCGCCGGTTTCGCGGGTCAGCAATGCGCCCGCCCAGGCGCTGAGGCCTGCGCCACCGCCCAGCATGATCGCGCCGCTGAGGCCCGAGGCCGTGGCGGCCAGATGCGGGCGCACCGACAGCGCGCCTGAGGTGGCATTGGGGATCGACAGGCCGTTGCCCAGCCCCACCAAAGTGACCAGCCCAAAGAAACTGAGCGCAGTGCCCAACCCAACAAGGAACAGAACGGCGGATATCGCCACGCCTGTGGCGTTCAGCCAGCATCCCCAGAGCACCATGCGATTGACGCCAAACCGCACGGAATAGCGCCCGCTGATGAAATTGCCGAAGAAATAGCCCAATGCGGGGGCGCCGAAATACACGCCGACTTCGGTGGCGGTCATGCCGAAAACCTCGGTTCCCAGAAAAGGCGCGCCACCGAGGTAGGCGAAGAAGGCGCCCGAGCATAGGGCTGAGGACAACGAATAGCCCCAGAATCGGGGTGACATAAGCAGTTCGGGGTATTCCCGGAACTGCTGCAGCAGAGTTTTGCCGCTGGCGGCGGCGGTTTCGCCGAAATCCCGGTAGGTTAGCAGCCATGCCAGCGCTGCCAGCGCGAAGGGCAGCCAGAAATTGGCTTTCCAGCCAAAGGCTTCCTCGAACACGCCGCCGACCGCGGGGCCCAGCATCGGCACAACCGCCATGCCCATGGTCACATAGCCGATCATCGAGGCCGCCGTATCCTGCTCATACATGTCGCGCACGGCGGCGCGGCTGAGCACGATGCCCACGACGATCACTGCCTGGCACATTCGGAACGCCAGAAAGGTTTCGATATTGGGGGCATAGATGCAGCCCAAAGTGGCCAGCAGGAACAGGCCAAGCCCCCACAGCAGAACCGGCCTGCGGCCCATCTTGTCGGCAATCGGCCCGATCAGGATCTGAAGCGCGGCATTGACCAGCAGGTACAGCGCGATGGACAGTTGCATCACCTTGTAATCGGTCTGAAAATACACCGCCATAAAGGGCAGGCTGGGCAGGTAGAGGTTCATGCTGAGCGCCGAAAGACCCGACAACAGGACCAATGTTGCCAGGGTTGGAGGTGTGCGGCTAACCGGTGATGTGCTGAACTGCATGGTTCACCTTTAGGGCTTTGTATTCGGAAATGCTATTGGATGATGTGATGGCAAGTTGAGTTTCCAACTTTGCAGTTATCTCAAGGCGTGTTGCTAAAAATTTGCAAATTTGCTGAATAGTGCTTTGGCTCCGCAAGCGAGGCCGTTATTGTCCCGCAAAATTTCATAGGGGAAAACCGGCATGAAAGATATCCTTTCCGAGCTTGAAGATCGCCGCAACGATGCGCGCCTTGGGGGCGGACAACGGCGGATTGATGCGCAGCACGCCCGTGGCAAACTGACCGCGCGTGAGCGGATCGAACTGCTGGTGGATGAAGGCAGCTTTGAAGAGTTCGACATGTTCGTCAGCCATCGCTGCACCGATTTCGGGATGGAAAACCAGAAACCTGCAGGCGACGGGGTCGTGACCGGCTGGGGCACGATCAATGGCCGCATGGTTTATGTGTTCTCTCAGGACTTTACCGTGTTCGGTGGGTCCTTGTCGGAAACCCATGCGCAGAAGATTTGCAAGATCATGGATATGGCGATGCAGAACGGCGCGCCGGTGATCGGGATCAACGATTCCGGGGGTGCGCGCATTCAGGAAGGCGTGGCCTCGCTTGCGGGTTATGCCGAAGTGTTCCAGCGCAATATCATGGCCTCGGGCGTGGTGCCGCAGATCAGCGTGATCATGGGGCCGTGTGCGGGCGGGGCGGTTTACAGCCCGGCGATGACCGACTTTATCTTCATGGTCAAAGATACCTCGTACATGTTCGTGACCGGCCCCGACGTGGTCAAAACCGTCACCAACGAGGTGGTCACCGCCGAGGAACTGGGTGGTGCGTCGACCCATACCAAGAAATCCTCGGTCGCGGATGGTGCGTTCGAAAACGATGTCGAGGCCTTGGCCGAGGTGCGTCGTCTGGTTGATTTCCTGCCGCTCAACAACCGCGAAAAGCCACCTGTTCGCCCGTTCTTTGATGAGCCGGGCCGGGTTGAGACCTCGCTGGATACGCTGATCCCGGACAATCCGAACACGCCCTATGACATGAAGGAACTCATCACCAAAGTGGCGGATGAGGGCGATTTCTACGAAATTCAGGAAGATTACGCCAAGAACATCATCACCGGTTTCATCCGGCTGGAAGGGCAAACCGTGGGTGTTGTCGCCAACCAGCCGATGGTTCTGGCCGGGTGTCTGGACATCGACAGCAGCCGTAAGGCTGCGCGGTTTGTGCGGTTCTGCGACTGTTTCGAGATCCCGATCCTGACGCTGGTGGATGTGCCGGGCTTCCTGCCGGGGACGTCTCAGGAATATGGCGGGGTGATCAAGCATGGCGCGAAGCTGCTGTTTGCCTATGGCGAGGCGACGGTGCCCAAGGTGACGGTGATTACGCGCAAGGCTTATGGCGGGGCGTATGACGTCATGGCCTCGAAACATCTGCGGGGCGATTTCAACTATGCCTGGCCCACCGCCGAGATCGCGGTGATGGGGGCCAAGGGCGCGACCGAGATCATCCACCGTGCCGATCTGGGCGATGCCGAAAAGATCGCGCAGCACACGCAGGATTACGAAGACCGCTTTGCCAATCCCTTCGTCGCGGCAGAGCGGGGCTTTATCGATGAGGTGATCATGCCTCAGTCGACCCGCCGTCGTGTGTCCCGTGCCTTTGCCAGCCTGCGCAACAAGAAGCTGCAGAACCCGTGGAAAAAGCACGATAATATTCCGTTGTAAGCGGGAATGGGCAGAGTATTCCGCCCATTCCAGCCCGGCAGCAAGACCCAGCGAAACCGACGTTCAGGAACCGATGCGCAAGCCCATCAGACATAGACCGGCGACGCCTGACGCCTATGCATGTGTGCCTGCCAAGGCCCGGCGGTGTTCTGTGCGTGTCAGCGTTGGTTTGGTCCTGACGGTCCTGTCTACGCCAGCGGTTTTGGCCGACAGCTTGTTGCCGGTTCCTTCGGGCCAGCCGGTGGAACTCAGCAACGTACTGCTGGACGACAACCCCGGAGAGCTGTGGGTGCGGTTCCGCTTTGTCGCGCCGAAAATCGGCTCGACCGTCGGGCGGATCACCTATGACGTGGCGGTGGTCGATATGGCGCATCTGTGTGAAACTCTGGCGGTGCCGTATGTGGCGCAGCATAAGCTGGAACCGGCGCGGGTTGTGATCTCATTCTCGGACCGGGCGCTGGATTTTGGCGCGACCGACCCCGATACAACTCAATTCTTCGAGGCCTACCGGCTGGAAGACGCCCGGTGTATCTGGGAGGGGCTCTGACCATGAACACCCGCTGTCATGACCTCAGCGCGCCCCACCCCAGTGACGCACCTTCGGAGGTTCACCCATGTTGAAACATCGTGGCTTTCCGGGCCGTTTGCCCGGAACCGATTTCCAGTTCACCATTCGCCGCGCCAACCCCAAGGGTGTGACACCCCTGACCCAGCGCGAAAGGTTTCGTGACCGCAAACCGGCCGACCGCCGGGCTGACGTCGCGTTTCTGAAGGCGCTGTGGGAACATTTCGGGGATCAGCCGTTCGAGCGCGGCAATCTGGATGCCGGGCGCCTCAGCTGGCTGTTCGGACGCGAGGTGATCGCTGCCGAGGACCCATTTGATCCCGCCAGTTATGACGCATTGCTGATGCTCGATCTGGATGCGGCGCGCCTGTCCTTTCCCGATGTCTTTGACGGGACGGTCTGAAGGTGAGCGATCTGGCGCAACATATGGTTTTGCACGGCACCACCCGTGCGACCCCGCCCGGTATCGGGCGGGACCATGGTTTTGCGTCAGAAGTTCAGCTGCGCGGCCAGCTGCACGCGGCTGCCGTCGAAGGTCTGACCCGAGGGCACATCATTACGTTCGCCATAAATGTATTCGGCGCTGAACGTCAGGCTGTCGGTTGCCTTGTAGAAGGCGTTGACGTGGATGGTTTCCAACTCGGTGAAGTTCAGGGCCCCACTGCCGTCGCTGAAGCTGTTGGTGGCCAAATCGTAGTCTTCGCGGCCATAGGAAATGCCCACATTCCACTTCGGGCTCAGGTCTTGACGGAATTCGACGGTGTAACCATCGACATCGTTTGCCTGTCCGTTGACAACTGCGCTCCCCAAACCAATCAGGTATGGACCAAGAGCCTGTCCGTTAACGTAGTTAACTTGAAACAGTCCGCCCTCCCACAGCCTGGCCGAAGCAGAAGCTGTGATGCCCCATTGATCGACCTCGACAGTGCCTGCTGCATCTCGCGCGGTACCATACAGGCCAGCAAGACGAGCAACATATCTCCCGTCGTTATATTGAGCAGAGGCTGTGAATACGGGGTCTTCCGAATTCGAACCACCTACATTTTCTTCGATCGTCGCAGCAAGGGATGTATAGCTGCCCAATGTGCTCGTGTAGCGCACTTGGGGGACACGTGCGAAGGCGATGCCGACGGGGCCATTGAATTCCACTGTGGTCGGATAAGTATCCAGAGGTCCGAAGTTGCTCCAGAACTGACCGATCAGCCAGTGATCACCGATGGTGATGTTGGCGTGGCGCAGGCGCAGTTCAGCAGTTCCATTCGAGGCAAACAGGTCGACCTCAAGCTGGCTACCGAGATCACCGAGGCCGCTGGGGGTGTTGGTGCGCAGACCGATCCGCGATTGGCGGACTGTCGTGCCGAAATTACCGTCGGTCGCGGTCGTGGGTTCACCAATCACGTTCACGAATGCGGTGTCACCCTGAACGAAGTCGAAGTCATAGAAGAAGTCGGCCTTGATGTAGCCGTAGACATCCAGAGTGGTGTTGCCGATCTTCAGATCACCGGTGCCCGAGCCGGATTTTCCAGCCTCCAGCGCCTCGACCCTGGCGCGCAG
>NZ_JALCBM010000027.1:13640-29157 GCF_028066395.1 Ruegeria sp. | reverse complement strand
CACCGGTGCCCGAGCCGGATTTTCCAGCCTCCAGCGCCTCGACCCTGGCGCGCAGAGCGTCCAGCTCCGCCTGGGTTTGGGCATCTTGGGCAAAGGCTTGCGTGGCAGCAACGCAAAGCGAGCTGGCAGCAAGCAGGCGAGCAGTTTTACCCTTTGTTTTCATGGGATTAGTTCCTTGTGTGCGAATGTGCATGGGCACCGTTCCACGCAAGCGCAATCTTTGGAAATCACTAAAACGGGAGGAAAGGCACGCCTTTGCTCAAGCAATCGTGTGTCACGTCACGCATCATTTCACAGGCCAGTGAGCCAGGCGCGTAAATACCCGCGCGCAGGTGAAAATTTTTGTGACCCCGGCGCGATTGGCCGTGAGGACGTTCGGCCCCTGACGCCACCGCGCCGCGCAAATTGTAACGGCAACGTGACCGCTGACAGAGCAACAACAAATCGTGTCTCAATTCGAGATTTCGGCGCGATTCTGCGCGTATCCTTGCCGGATTGGCGGGTTTCAGCCGGAATTCCCAAGACAGGTAATCACGGCTTGGCGACGGAAATGGGTGCGTGCAAGGTGACCGGGCCGTGCGGCTCTGTTTTGCCTGCGTCGCACATGCACCTACTATTCCGTACCCCTTCCTTCCGCGGACAGGACTGTGTTCCCCACATCATCCTGTCCGCGTTTTTCTTTTTGAACAGTGCCGGGGTAAAGAGGCAAAAATCTGCGCATATTGCCGGCTCGCGCGGCTTGTTATTGCATAACAAGGCCGGAATCCGGCTACTGCCCTCAAAGTCAGCAAGAAACCAAACGAGGCAGAAAACATGCAATTCCCACGACTTCTTTACGTATTGGCAGCCTGTGCGGGGCTTGCGGCCTGCGGCGACTCGACGGGCGAACAGGCGGTGCTGGGCGGTGGCGTTGGCGCCATCGGCGCGGCGGTGCTTAGCGCGGACCCGCTGGTCGGCGCTGCGGTCGGTGCCGCAGGCAACGTGCTGTACTGCAAGACGCAGCACAACTGTAACTGACATTTTTCCGGGGTGCGTCGCGCCCCTTCGGTCATCGCGCATCACGCCGTTGTGGGGCTCCCGCCCTGCGACGGCGTTTTTGCGTTCTCAGAACACCAAGACAAAGGACGTTCCATGTTCAATAAGCTCCTGATCGCCAACCGGGGCGAAATCGCCTGCCGGGTCATCAAGACCGCGCGCAAGATGGGTATCGGCACTGTTGCCATCTATTCCGACGCGGACCGGAACGCGCTGCACGTGTCGATGGCGGATGAGGCGGTGCATATCGGCCCGCCGCCTGCGAACCAGTCCTATATCGTGATCGACAAGGTCATGGATGCGATCCGTCAAAGCGGGGCGCAGGCGGTGCATCCCGGCTATGGCTTCCTGTCGGAAAACGCCAAATTCGCCGAGGCGCTGGAGGCCGAGGGCGTGGCCTTTGTCGGCCCGCCCAAAGGCGCGATTGAGGCGATGGGGGACAAGATCACCTCGAAGAAAATCGCTCAGGACGCGAATGTGTCGACGGTGCCCGGCTATATGGGGCTGATCGAGGATGCCGACGAGGCGGTGAAAATCTCGAACGAGATCGGCTATCCGGTGATGATCAAGGCCAGCGCCGGGGGCGGCGGCAAGGGCATGCGGATCGCGTGGAATGACGAGGAAGCGCGCGAAGGGTTCCAATCGTCCAAGAATGAGGCGGCGAATTCCTTTGGTGATGACCGGATTTTCATTGAGAAATTCGTAACCCAACCGCGCCATATTGAAATTCAGGTTCTGTGCGACAGCCACGGCAACGGGATTTATCTGGGCGAACGCGAATGCTCGATCCAGCGCCGCAACCAGAAAGTGGTGGAAGAGGCGCCTTCGCCCTTCCTTGACGAAGCAACCCGGCGTGCGATGGGCGAGCAGGCGGTCGCGCTGGCCAAGGCCGTGGGTTATTCAAGTGCGGGTACGGTGGAATTCATCGTGGATGGGGAAAAGAACTTCTACTTCCTCGAAATGAACACCCGCCTGCAGGTGGAACACCCGGTGACCGAGCTGATCACTGGCGTCGATCTGGTCGAACAGATGATCCGCGTGGCAGCGGGTGAGGCGTTGACGATCACGCAGGATGACGTGACCCTGACCGGCTGGGCCATCGAAAACCGGCTGTATGCCGAAGACCCGTATCGCAACTTCCTACCTTCGATTGGCCGTCTAACCCGCTATCGCCCGCCGCAGGAAACTGCCTCTGGCCCGATGCTGGTCAACGGCAAATGGCAGGGCGACGCGCCCGAGGGCGAGGCGGCGGTGCGCAACGATACCGGCGTTTATGAGGGCGGCGAGATCAGCATGTATTACGACCCGATGATCGCCAAGCTGTGCACCTGGGCCCCGACCCGCGCGCAGGCGATCGAGGCAATGCGCGTGGCGCTGGACAGTTTTGAGGTCGAAGGCATCGGCCACAACCTGCCGTTCCTGTCGGCGGTGATGGATCATCCAAAATTCATCAGCGGCGACATGACCACCGCCTTCATCGCCGAGGAATATCCTGACGGGTTCGAAGGTGTCACTTTGCCCGAAGATGACCTGCGCCATATCGCGGCCTCTTGCGCGGCCATGCACCGTGTGGCCGAGATCCGTCGCACCCGCGTGTCGGGCCGGATGGACAATCACGAACGTAAGGTGGGCACCGATTGGGTTGTCACCCTGCAAGGTCAGGAATTTGCGGTCACAATAGACGCGGACAAGGATGGCTCGACCGTGACATTCGACGATGGCGCCAGTTCGCGGGTCGCGTCGGTTTGGACACCGGGGGATCAACTGGCGGTGCTGGATGTGGATGGCAGCCCGCTGGTGCTGAAGGTCGGTAAGGTCTCGGGCGGGTTCCGCATCCGTAACCGGGGCGCGGACCTCAAGGTGCATGTGCGCACCCCGCGTCAGGCGGAACTGGCCACGCTGATGCCTGAAAAGCTACCGCCCGATACGTCGAAAATGCTGCTGTGTCCGATGCCGGGCCTGATCGTGAAAGTCGATGTCGAGGTCGGGCAAGAGGTGCAGGAAGGTCAGGCGCTGTGCACGGTCGAGGCGATGAAGATGGAAAACATCCTGCGCGCCGAGAAGAAGGGTATCGTCGCCAAGATCAATGCAGGTGCCGGCGACAGCCTTGCCGTGGATGATGTGATCATCGAGTTCGAGTGATCATGTCTGCGTTTTCGCCATATCGCACAGGGTCCCGGGCGTTCTGCGCCGGGGCCTTTGGGTGTGGCGAAAAGGCTCAGCCGCCCTCGCGCCGTTCGCGAATCTCGCGTTCGCGCAGGGGGGTCTTGTCGATTGACCGACCAATCTCGCGCACGCTCCAGGGCGAGGGTTTGCGCAGTTTGACGACACCGTCTTTGTCGACAAACACCATCTGGAACCCACGCGGGCGCAATTGCGACCGGATGGGTGAGCGTGCATCAGGATCGGTATCGGTCAGCACAACTACATCGCGGTCCCGCATCGCCTCTTCGCCCTCCAGCAGCATATCGATCTGCTGCTGGAACCGCGGGTCGGCGGGGGTGTCGGCAAACACGACAATCGGGCGGTTGACCCATAGAAATTCGTCCAGCGTGCTGTCGCCCGTGGGTCGTACAAAGGCATCATCACCGGGCGCAGACCCGTCGGCAGCCAGCGCGGCCAGCGGGAATAGCGCCGAAAAAACAAGGGCAAGCGTGCGTGTCATGGGGCCTCCTGTTCTGATGAATATAGCCGCTGCGCGTGCGAATGCGACCGGGGGAATGCAGCACGGAGCAAAAAAAATGTGCAAATCACGATTGAGTTGCCGGGGCCCAGCCGGGGCTGCCGCATATCGCAGGGCATTGGGATAGGCGCATGGAGATCATTTTGCATTTCGGCGCCCATCGCTGCGCCACCACCAGTTTTCAGGAATACATGCGCTGCAACGCGCAGCCCCTTGCGGCGCAGGGGATCGCCTTCTGGGGGCCTGAGACGACCCGCGAGACGGGCCTGTACGGGCTTAAATCGATGACGGATCAGTCCCGCGCGGCGTTGCAGGATGATCTGGAGAAATGCCGCGCCAAAGGCGTCCGCCATCTGCTGATCAGCGAAGAGAATTTTCTGGGCATGATGCAGCAGAACGTCAACATGACCGGCCTCTACCCCGAAGCGCGCCTGCGGGGGCAACTGCTGGCGGCGGCCTTCGGGGACGGTGTTGCGAAAATCGCGTTGAATATTCGTGCCTTGAACACCTATTGGCCCTCGGTCGCGGGTTTTGCGGTCAGGAACAGGAAGGGGTTCGGCAAGAAAATCCGGTGGAACAGGATCACCCAGAACCCGCGCAGCTGGCGCGATGTGATCACTGATCTGAGCCTGGCGTTTCCCGAAATCCCCCTTGTGGCCCTGCCATTCGAGGAATTCGCGGGGCACCCGGATGCTCAGCTTGCCACGATACTGGACTGCGATGCCCCGCAAAACGCCAGCAATATCTGGCTCAGCCGGGATGATCAGGATGAAACACCGGGCCCGAGTGGCGCCGGGGACATGCAACTTGTGGCCAAATATGCCGATGATCTGGACTGGCTGGCCGCAGGGGCCGACGGGCTGGCTCAGCTTGGTCTGCTTCCGAACACGGCGCGCGGTGAGGCCACCGACGCGCCATCAGAATTTGACGAGAGGATAACTCAATGACCGATAGGAAAGACTGGCAGGCGCTGGCCGAGAAAGAGCTGCGCGGCCGCCCGTTGGACGACCTGACCAAAGAGACGCTGGAAGGCATCGACGTCAAGCCGCTCTATACGCAGGAAGACACCGCCGATTTGCCGCATATGGGATCGTTGCCGGGCTTTGGCCCCTTCACGCGCGGCGTTAAGGCGACGATGTATGCGGGCCGCCCGTGGACCATCCGGCAATATGCAGGGTTCTCGACGGCTGAAGAATCGAACGCTTTCTACCGCCGCAATCTGGCGGCGGGACAGCAGGGTGTTTCCGTGGCCTTCGATCTGGCGACGCACCGGGGCTATGACAGTGACCATCCCCGCGTTGTGGGCGATGTGGGCAAGGCTGGCGTGGCCATCGACAGTGTCGAGGACATGAAAATCCTGTTTGATGGCATTCCGCTGGACAAGGTCTCGGTCTCGATGACGATGAACGGCGCGGTGATCCCGGTTCTGGCCAGTTTTATCGTCGCGGGTGAGGAACAGGGCCATGACAAATCCGTCCTGTCCGGCACCATTCAGAATGACATTCTGAAAGAGTTCATGGTGCGCAACACCTATATCTACCCGCCGGAACCGTCGATGCGGATCATCTCGGACATTATCGAGTTCACCTCGAACGAGATGCCGAAATTCAACTCGATCTCGATCTCGGGCTACCACATGCAAGAGGCCGGGGCGAATTTGGTGCAGGAACTGGCCTATACGCTGGCCGATGGGCGCGAATATGTGCGCGCCGCGACGCAATCAGGCATGGATGTCGACAAGTTTGCGGGCCGTCTGTCGTTCTTCTTTGCCATCGGCATGAATTTCTTCATGGAAATCGCGAAGCTGCGCGCCGCCCGCACCCTGTGGCATCGGGTAATGACCGAGTTTGGCGCGAAATCCGAACGCTCCAAGATGCTGCGCACCCACTGCCAGACCTCGGGCGTGTCGTTGCAGGAGCAAGACCCCTATAACAACGTGATCCGCACCGCCTATGAAGCGATGAGCGCGGTTCTGGGCGGCACTCAGTCGCTGCACACCAACGCTCTGGATGAGGCGATTGCCCTGCCCACCGATTTCTCGGCCCGCATTGCGCGGAACACGCAGCTGGTTCTACAGGAAGAGACCGGCGTGACCGATGTGGTCGATCCGCTGGCAGGGTCGTATTATGTCGAGAGCCTGACCAATGAGCTGATCGAAAAGGCATGGGCCCTGATGCAGGAGGTTGAGGAGATGGGCGGCATGACCAAAGCCGTCGCCTCGGGCATGCCCAAGCTGCGGATCGAAGAAAGCGCCGCGCGGCGTCAGGCGATGATCGACCGGGGCGATGAGGTGATCGTCGGCGTCAACAAATACCGCAAGGATCAGGAAGATCCGATCGACATTCTGGACGTCGACAACGTCGCCGTGCGTGAAGCTCAGGTCGCGCGACTGGACCGCATCCGCGCCACCCGGGACGAGGCGGCCTGTCAGGCGGCCCTGGACGCTCTGACCACCACCGCCCTCGACGGCGGCAACCTGCTGGCCGCCGCCGTCGAGGCCGCCCGCGCCCGTGCATCCGTAGGAGAGATCAGCATGGCAATGGAAAAAGAATTCGGCCGCCACCGCGCCGAGGTGAAAACGCTGGCCGGTGTCTATGGCGCGGCCTATGAAGGGGACGAAGGCTTTGCCGCGATCCAGAAATCCATCGAAGATTTCGCCGAGGTTGAAGGCCGCCGCCCCCGCCTGCTGGTGGTCAAGATGGGGCAGGATGGTCACGACCGGGGAGCCAAGGTGATCGCCACTGCTTTTGCCGATATCGGGTTTGACGTGGATGTCGGTCCGCTGTTCCAGACCCCTGCCGAGGCGGCGCAGGATGCGGTGGACAATGATGTGCATGTGGTCGGGATTTCGTCGCAAGCTGCCGGGCATAAGACGCTGGCCCCGCAATTGGTGGAAGAGCTGAAAAAGGCCGGGGCCGAAGATATCATCGTGATCTGCGGCGGGGTCATTCCGCAGCAGGATTACCAGTTCCTGTATGATCACGGGGTAAAGGCGATTTTTGGGCCGGGGACCAACATCCCCGAGGCCGCACAGGATATCCTGCGCCTGATCGGTGAGGCGCGGGGCTGATGTTTTAACGCTCGGGTGGTTGAGATTTTTCGTCGAAAAATCTCGGCCCGCGCAGCGGAGGAGGGATCATGCAACTCGACCATATCGCCATTTCCGGCGAAACGCTGGAGGCTGCGGCCGCCCATGTCGAACAGGCGCTGGGTGTTTCCCTGCAACAGGGCGGCAAACACGCGAAGTTCGGCACCCATAACCGGCTGTTGGGGTTGGAGGATGGTCTTTATCTGGAGGCCATCGCCGTTGACCCAGACGCACCAACGCCCGAACAGCCCCGATGGTTTGATCTGGATCGTTTTTCAGGACATGCGCGCCTGACCAATTGGATTTGCCGGGTCAGCGATATCGGGGCCGTCACCATGCCTGACGGTCCGGTGGCCCCGATTGATCTGGATCGCGGCGCCTTGCGGTGGCGGATGGCCGTGCCGCAATCGGGGCGGTTGCCGTTTGACAACCTCTACCCCGCGCTCATTCAATGGCAGGGCGATCTGCACCCGGCACGAATGCTGCAGGCCAGCGGATGCAGGCTGCGTCGGCTCGTGGTGTATCACCCCGATGCGCTGGAGCTTGCACGTATCCTCGGGCCGTTGGAACGGGTCGCGTTCGACACAGGCCCCACTGCCCTGCGGGCCGAATTCGACACGCCGCATGGCCTTCGTGTGCTGGAATGATTATCCGACCGGCCTGCGCTGATGATGCCGAGGCAATTGCCGCAATCCACAACGCGGTCATTCAGGATACGCTGGTCACTTTCACGACCGAGCTTCGCACCGCTGCCAGCGTGGCTGTCGACATTTCCAACCGTCAGTATCTGGTCGCCGAACTGAACGGTCAGGTTATCGGCTTTGCCACATATGGCCCGTTTCGCGGTGGGCCGGGTTACGCTCATACACGGGAACATTCGATACATCTGACCCCGGATGCGCAAGGGCAGGGTATCGGACGTGCCTTGATGGCGGCGCTGGAGGATACCGCCCGGGCCGAGGGGGTGCATGTTCTGGTTGCCGGTATCTCCTCTGCCAATCCCGGGGCGATTGCCTTTCACACCGCCCTTGGTTTTGCCGAGGTTGGCCGGATGCCCGAGGTGGGCCGCAAGCAGGGGCAATGGCTGGATCTGGTCCTGATGCAGAAAATTCTTTCGCCGCAGTGATCTGTCGCACCTGACAGTCGCTGCGCCGCGCGCTACTGTGCGCCTATGTCGATCTGGACCCGCATATCCGATGCGCTGAGCGCGCTTGCCCAGGGCGAAAGCCTGACCGCTGTTTTTGAAAAACTGCGCACGCCACCCGAACGTTCGGTGGCCTTTGCCATTGCCGTGATCGCGCTGGGCGCCAAGATGGCCAAGGCCGACGGGCAGGTCACACGCGACGAGGTGACTGCCTTCCGAGAGGTCTTTCAGATCGCCCGTGACGACGAAGACGGGGCCGCACGGGTTTTCGACATGGCGCGCACCGATGTGGCCGGATATCAGGACTATGCCCGCAAGATCGCCCGGATGTTTGCCGAGGACAGCACAACGCTCTGCGATCTGATGGAGGGGCTGTTTCACATCGCCCTGGCCGATGGGTTCTACCACCCCAATGAAAACGAGTTTCTGGAAGAGGTCAGCCGGATATTCGGCCAAACGGATGCGCAGTTTCTTGCCTTGCGCGCGCGGTTTGTGCCCGATGCACCCAATGATCCCTATACGGTGCTGGGCGTTCCCCGCGACATGCCGCTGCCCGAAATTCGCAAGATCTGGCGGCAGCTGGTCCGTGATACTCACCCAGACGCGATGATGGCGCGCGGCGTGCCGGAAGAGGCGGTGCGCCTGGCCGAGAAAAAGATGATCGACATCAACCGCGCCTGGGATGAGATCAACGGAGCCAAGGTCTGATCCCGCATGCGGTTGGCGACCTATAATATCGAATGGTTCGCCAACCTGTTTGATCGCAAGGACAACCTGATTGTCGATGACAGCTGGTCCGGTCGCCACGACGTGACCAAAGCCCGGCAGGTCGAGGCCATCGCCAAGGTTCTGACCGCGCTGGATGCTGATGCGATCCTGATCGTTGAGGCCCCCAATACCGGCAAGGCTCAGAACTCGGTACGCGCCTTGCAGAGTTTTGCCGAGGCGTTCGATCTGCGGACAAACCACGCCATCATGGGCTTTCCCAATGAGACGCATCAGGAACTGGCGCTGCTCTATGATCCTCACGCCCTTCATGCACGCCATGATCCGGTCGAGGCACCCGATGCCCCGCGCTTTGACGGTGAGTTCCACATTGATCTGGATGTGGACGCGACCGAGGATATTGTGCGGTTCTCAAAACCTCCGATGGAACTGGTTGTGGAACCGGTGGGTGGGACCTCGTTCCGCCTGATCGGGGCGCATCTGAAATCCAAGGCCCCCCATGGCGCGTCGTCGCGGGATGAGGCGATCCGTATCTCGATCGCCAATCGTCGCAAGCAGTTGGCGCAGGCGATCTGGCTGGCTCGGCGGGTCGAGGCGCATCTGGCGCAGGAGGACCCGGTGATCCTGTTGGGTGATCTCAATGACGGGCCGGGGCTGGATGAGTTTGAAAACCTGTTTGGGCGGTCCTCGGTCGAGATTCTGCTGCAATCCGGATTGTATGACCCACATGCTGCCCGCGCGCTCGGGCCGCGTCCGGGGTCGGTCCCGTCGACTGCACGCTTTGCCCGACCGGATGAGGGGCGATTTCTTGAGGCGCTGCTGGATTACATCATGATCAGCCACGACTTGCGCAACCGAGATCCGAACTGGCGCATCTGGCATCCGTTTCGCGACACGGCCTTCTGGTCCAACCCGGAGCTGCGTGACGCGCTACTGACCGCGTCGGACCATTTCCCGGTCACGCTGGATATTGATCTGTGACCTTTCAACCCGAAGCCCCGTTGCTTATATTCCAACCATGCAACGTATTCTGATCCTTTCCGTGGCCTGCGCCGCGATGGCCGTTCCCGCCCATGCTCAGGAAGAGGACAGCCAGTCCCTGATGGAAAAAGGGGCCGAGCTGTTTTTCGAAGGCTTGCGGCAGGAAATGGAGCCCGCTCTGGATGATCTGCTGGGGCTGGCGGATCAGTTTGGCCCTGCCATGCAATCCTTTGTTCAGGAAATGGGGCCTGCCTTGACCGATCTGGCCGCCAAAATCGAGGATTGGAGCGTCTACGAAGCACCCGAGATTCTGCCCAACGGGGATATCATCATCCGCAGAAAGCCAGAGCCGGAGGATGAACCACAGGACCAGCCGGAGCCGTCAGCCCCATCCGGTGAGATCACCGATATCTGAAACGCGCCGGGATCAGCCCCGGATGATCACCTTGGTATCCGCCTTCAAGGCGGCGGCCAGAGAGTTGAACCGCGCCTCGGCGGTTTCGGTAAACAGCGGGGCGGCGGTTTTCGGCAGGATCAGGTGCAGCTCGTGCTTTTTGGGGTGATAGCGCAGCTTGCCCATCGCCGCGTCGCTTTGCATCCACAACATCGCACCAAGGCGCATGGCCTTGCCCAGAACCTCGGCCTGTTTCTGACCGGGTTCGTCCAGCAGATCGTAAAGCGGGCCGAACCGGTTGCCTGCGCGCTTGTTGCGGTATCTGTGTTGCAAGGCCAGCCCGATGAAAACCCGTTCGGAATGTTTCAGGCCGCTCATATTGGCGCGGGTCACGTATTCGAAACAGACCTCGGCCCGGTAATCGGGATGGGCGCGCCAACTGACGTCATGCAGCAGACAGGCGGCCTTGATCAGCCGGACCCTTTGCGGCGGGGCCGAGCGGAACAGGGGCATGACGAAATCATAGAGGTGTTTGCCAAAGCCCGGCAGGCGGGCATCCTTGGCCTCGGCAAAACGGCTGGCTTCGATCAGCGGGTCGCGGTCGCGCAGTTTTTGCGACATTTGCTGATACAGCAGCCCCTCGCGGATGCCATAGCTTGAGATGGCGATGTCCTTGGGTTTGAACGTGCGGATCAGCCGGGCCAGAACGTCCATCGCATAGGGGATCAGCGCCATGCGGGAACTGGACACTCCGGCCTGTGCGCGCAGTTTGTCAGGGTCGTTCTGTTCGATGAACTTGATGGTTTCGCGGACCTGCTTGTGGGTCATGCGGTATTCATGCAGCACATTCAGCGGATAGCCCCGGCGCAGCATGTCCAGCCGGGCAAAGGCGCGCCAACTGCCGCCGACCAGAAACAGACGATCCCGCTGCGGGCCCATCTGATCGCGCATGTCTTCAAGCGTTTGCTTGATATGGGCCTTGCGCGCGCGGCGTCCGCCCTTGATGTCACGCAGTTTCAACGGCCCAAGCGGCGAGGTCATGCGTTGCCCGACCGCGCCGTCCCCGATCTCGGCCAGCTCCACTGACGAACCACCTATGTCGCAGATCAGACCATAAGCGCCGGGCCAGCCCAGCAGCACGCCCTGGGCGGACAGGCGGGCCTCTTCCTCGCCATTGACGACGCTGATTTCAAGGCCGGTTTTCTCCAGCACCTCGGCACAGAACTCGGCACCATCCTTGGCCTCGCGCACGGCGGCGGTGGCGACGGCGTGCAGGGCGGGCAGGCCCAGATCGCGGGCCAGATGCTGAAACCTCTGCAATGCGGCCAGCGCCCGAATGCGGCCCTGCGGGTTCAGCCGTCCCGTTTCGGACAGGCCCGCGCCCAGCTCGCACATGACCTTTTCGTTGTAGAAATAGGCAGGCGAGCGCGCCGCCCCGTCAAAGATCACCATCCGGACCGAGTTCGAGCCGACATCCACAACCCCCACCCGCGACAGCGCCCTTGCATCGGGGTCGTCAATCAACGGCTTGCCAAACGGGCCGTAATCCGGTGCGGCGGTCTCGACGATCTGTTCCATGGGGTCCCCAGCAATTCCTGCGACAGGATGCGAAATCATGTATGTCCGGTCAATCACCGGTCTGTGAATGATCAGGCTCTGTGTTCAAAACACGCACCGCCAGCGCCCGGGTGATATCGCGCTTTTCGCTCAGCGCCAGCGTGTCCAGTTGATCCACCACCTGCGCTGCGGTTTCAAAGCTGCGATCCATGTGCTTGACGAGGTACGAGATCACCTCGGGGCCCGGGTTCAACTGCCGGTCGGTGAACAGTTTGGCCAGCACCGCGCACAGCAGCGCGTCATCGGGGCTGTCCAGCGCCACGTGATGGGCACCCTCGACCCGGCTTTGCAGATCGGCCAGCGGCAGGTGCCACAGATTGGGCGCCGCACGGCCGGTCATCAGCAGGGCATTACCTTCGGCCAGCACCAGATTGTGCAGGTGGAATAGGGTTTTCTGCTGCTCGGTATCGGCGGCGATCAGGGGCACGTCCTCGACAGCCACCGGGCTGCTGGCCAGATCGGGCACATCCTCGTGACGCAAGGAGGCGGCCTGCACGATGCGCCCGCCGGTCTCGGCGGCCCAGACATGGGCCAGATGGGTCTTGCCCGATCCGGCAGGGCCGCTCAGCACCAGCTTGTTGCCGGGCCATGAGGTGGCCGAGATCATCGCGACCGCCAGCGCATTTGCGGGCGAGACAAAGAAATCCTCGCGCCCTCGTGCCGTTTTCGAGGGCAGGTCAAAGCTCAGCTGAGTGGCCATTTACTGCTCGTCCTGCTCCAGCCCGACATGGCCGGTGTAAAGGCGGCTGCCCAGGTATTGCTCGGTCCCGAACCGGGCCAGAACACCCAAGGCGGCGGCTACCGGAACCGCGATCAGCATGCCGACAAAGCCGAACAACGCGCCGAAGACCGACAGCGCCAGCAGCAGCCAAACGGGATGCAGGCCGACCGAACTGCCGACCAGTTTGGGGGTCAGGAAGTTGCCCTCGGTCACCTGTCCGATGGCGAAGATACCCGCGACCAGCCCGATATGGGTCCAGTCACCCCAGAATTGGAACAGTGCAAGTCCGATGGCCAGCGTGCCCCCGATCAGCGCGCCCAGATAGGGGATGAAGGTGACCAGCCCGGCGATGAACCCGACGATCAGACCGAATTGCAGACCGACCAGCATCAGGGCCACGGCGTAATAGGTGCCAAGGATCAGGCAGACCGTGCCCATGCCGCGCACGAAAGAGGCCAGAACCGCATCGATATCAACCGCCAGCCGTTTGATGATGGGGGCGTGGTCACGTGGCAGCAGCTCTCCGATCCGGGCGATCATGCGGTCCCAGTCCATCAGCAGATAGACCGCCACAACCGGAACGATGACCAGCAGGACCACCACGTTGATGGCCGATCCAAGCGAGGACAGAACGGTCTGCAACACATCGCCGGTTTTGTCCTTCAGGGTTTCACCGAAGGAGACCAGCATCTGATGGGTGTTTGATTCGCTGTCCAGAAGGGCCGGGAATTTCGCCTCAATAAAGGCGCGCAACTGTTTGAAAAGGCTGGGCAGGATGTCTATCAGGTCCAGCAACTGCGTGATCAGCGCAGGCACCACCATCAGGATCGCCAGCACAAAGCCCAGCACGCCGACCACGGTGATGATACCGGTTGCGGCCATGCGGGACAGGCCCAGCCGTTCCAGCCGGTCGGCCACGGGATCAAGAAAATAGGCAATCGCGCCGCCGATGACGAAGGGCAGCAGCACGTCGCCCAGCAGGTACAGCACTGCCACGAAGACCACAGTGGCGATGCCCCAATATCTCAGCTGATCCTTCACCGGCAAAGCCATGGCGCATCCCTTTTTGCGGCGCTTTGCAATGTTCTTGGCGCATGACGCCCGACGATGCAAGCGCTTCATGGGGGCCGCCCCGCCCTGGAATGAGGATGCATGTGCCCGCGACTTTCCGGACTGTTCCGGGTGGTGGAAATCGGGCTGCTGTCGCAAAATCTCCAATGCGTGATTGCCCCCGGCGGGGCTTTGGCATAAGCAGCTTTGCAGTCGAATTCTCACCCGTGAAGGTCAAACAATGCGCCTCAGCCGTTACTTTCTGCCCGTTCTCAAGGAAAATCCCTCCGAGGCTCAGATCGTCAGCCACCGGCTGATGCTGCGCGCGGGTATGATTAAACAGGCCGCTGCGGGGATCTATTCCTGGCTGCCGCTGGGCTTCAAAGTGCTGCGCAAGCTGGAAAACATCGTGCATGAGGAACAGGCGCGGGCAGGCCATATCGCGATCCAGATGCCGATCCTGCAATCGGCGGACCTGTGGCGCGAATCCGGGCGGTATGACGACTACGGTCAGGAGATGCTGCGGATGCAGGACCGCCACGGCCGCGACATGCTGTATACGCCGACTGCCGAGGAACTGGTGACCGATATCTTCCGCGGCCATGTCAGCAGCTACAAGGACCTGCCGCTGACCCTGTACCAAATTCAATGGAAGTTCCGCGACGAAATACGCCCGCGTTTCGGCGTGATGCGCGGGCGTGAGTTCTACATGAAGGACGGATACAATTTCGACCTGAATAAAGAAGACGCGCTGCACGCCTATAACCGCCATCTGGTCAGCTATTTGCGCACCTATGAGCGGATGGGCCTGCAAGCCATCCCGATGCGCGCCGACAGTGGCCCGATTGGCGGCGATGACACGCATGAATTCCTCGTGCTGGCCGATACCGGTGAATCCGAGGTGTTCTATGACAGCGCCGTCACTGACCTGACCTTTGGCGACCGCGATATCGACTATGACAACCGGGAACAGTGTCAGGCCATCCTGGAAGAGTTCACCTCGAAATACGCACGCACGGACGAAACCCATGACGAGGCGCTGTTCAATCAGGTTCCCGAGGAACGCCGCCGCGTGGCGCGCGGGATTGAGGTTGGTCAGATCTTCTATTTCGGCACCAAATATTCCGAGGCGATGGGCGCCACCGTCCAAGGTCCCGACGGCAAGCCGGTTCCGGTGCATATGGGCAGCCACGGCATCGGCGTCAGCCGTCTGATCGGTGCGATCATCGAGGCCAGCCATGATGACAAGGGCATCATCTGGCCCGAGGGCGTGACGCCGTTCCACTGCGGGATCGTCAACCTGAAGCAGGGTGATGAAGAGGCGGATGCGGCCTGTGACAAACTCTATGCCGCGCTGACCGCGCTGGGGCTGGAGCCGCTGTATGATGATCGCAATGAACGGGCAGGGGGCAAGTTCGCCACCATGGACCTGATCGGTTTGCCCTGGCGTATCACCGTGGGCCCGCGCGGCCTGAAGAACGGTGTGGTCGAACTGACCAGCCGTCGCACCGGCGAAAGCGAAGAACTCAGCCCCGAGGCTGCGGTCACCAAAATCGCGGAAATCTATCAGCAGACCGCCTGAAACGGTCTGCCTGATCAGGTCTTATGATGCGCCCGGTGTTGGCCGCGCGGCCAACACATCGCCATCGGCGTGGCTGCCACGGGCAACTACGATCGGGCGGCCCATGCGCCGGACCAGATCGCGGAACTCAAGCCCGAGAAACCGCAGCCCGCAGACCCTCTCGTCGGTTGTGCAATCAGTGATGCACAGCCGACCGCTGCGGAAGGCGAGGCAATAGCCCTTTTCTTTCAGGATGTCTGTCAGACTGCCCCAGCTCGCCGCGCTGGCGAATAAGGGACGGATCGCTGCACGCAGCAATGCCGCGCTTTCGCAGTCCAGTTCAGTTGATGCCGTGCGGGCCGTGGATTGACCCTCTGTAACCATGTCACCTTTAATATACATGAGCGACCCCCGCTCTGAAAAATGTGTTCCCCCACTATAGGGTGTCAAAATTTCTTCAAGTAAGCAAAATGCGAAATAAAATTGCGCGTAAAATGTTGCATTTTGAAGTCAGTTT
>NZ_JALCBM010000027.1:0-13540 GCF_028066395.1 Ruegeria sp. | reverse complement strand
TAAGCAAAATGCGAAATAAAATTGCGCGTAAAATGTTGCATTTTGAAGTCAGTTTCGGATGCGCCATTCACATTAGTTTCATAACCGAAACAATAAACCCTTGTCTGTGAAGGGCTTCACAATTTTTGGTTTAGCCGGTTTTGGCGCGAACCATTTTAAAGTGCGCACCGCATCGGGTGATTCCTTTTTGTCCGTGATGCAAGCCGAACTGAGGGGTCTTTGGATCCGGCGCCAACCCGCCCAACGCCATAACCGACTTGACCATCCGGGCAAATGCCGAAAGGGTCGCCGCAAAACAAACGACCGGAGCAGGAATGGCCAGCACGCCCCCGCCTTTCGCCCCATTTGAATGGAAAATCGCCTGGCGATACCTGCGCGCCCGCCGGGCCGAAGGGGGCGTCAGCGTGATGACATGGATCTCGCTGATCGGGATCACGTTGGCGGTGTTCGCGCTGATCGCGACGCTGGCAGTGCGGTCCGGGTTCCGGTCTGAATTTGTGGGCACCATTCTGGGGGCGAACGCCCATGTCACGGTCTATTCGGTGGGCGAGGTTAACGCGCAGGGCCGCATCGACCGCACCATCGCCGATTATGACGGTATGGCCGACCGGATCGCGCAGGTGCCAGGCGTGATCCGCACCGCTCCCTTGGTCAAAGGTCAGGTGCTGCTGACCAATCGCGACCGCAGCACCGGGGTTGAGGTGTTTGGCATCCGTCCTGACGATCTGCTCAGCCTGCCGGGCATTGCCGAAAGCGATCAGGCGCTGGGCGATCTCAGCCGGTTCGAGGAGGGCATCGCCATCGGCTCGGGCGTGGCGCGTGCCATCGGGGCGACGGTGGGGGATGTGGTCAAGGTGACCTCGCCCAACGGGGTCAAGACCGCCTTTGGCACCTCGCCCCGGGTGAACGCCTATGAGGTGGTCTATGTCTTTTCCGCCGGGCGCTATGACATCGACCGCACCCGCGTCTACATGCCCTTTGCCGAGGCGCAGAGCTTTTTCAACCGCGACGGTGTGGCCGATGAGATCGAGGTGATGGTGGCCGAGCCGGAAAACCTGAACCCGGTTCTGGTGCCGATCCTTGAGGCCGCAGGCGGACGACCGCAGATCTGGACCTGGCAGGATGCCTCGGGCGGCTTCCTGCGCGCGTTGGAGGTTGAGGACAACGTGATGTTCATCATCCTGTCGATCCTGGTGCTGATCGCGGCGATGAATATCGTTTCGGGCCTGATCATGTTGGTCAAGAACAAGGGGCGCGACATCGGCATCCTGCGCACCATCGGGCTGAGCGAAGGCTCGGTCCTGCGGGTGTTCTTCATCTGCGGCGCGTTCACCGGGATCATCGGCACCGCGATGGGAGTCGTTCTGGGCTGCCTGTTTGCACTCTATATCGATCCGATCTTTTCCTTCGTGAACTATGTCATGGGCGGCGGGGTCTGGGACCCCTCCATTCGCGGCATCTATGCCTTGCCCGCAGAACTGCACCTGTCGGATGTGCTCAAGGCCGTGGGCCTGTCTCTGGGCCTGTCCTTTCTGGTCACCTATTTCCCGGCCCGCCGCGCGGCGCGGCTGAACCCGGTTGAGGCGCTGCGCTATGAATGATGTGACCCTGCGGCTGAACGGCCTGACCAAGACCTATCTGCCGGGCACACCGGGTGAGGTGCAGGTGCTGCGCGGCGCCGATCTGGAACTGCGCGCGGGCGAGGCTGTGGCGCTGGTGGCGCCCTCCGGCGCGGGGAAGTCCACGCTGCTGCATATCGCGGGCCTGCTGGATACGCCGGATCAGGGAACGGTCGAGATCGCGGGGCAGGCGGCCTCGGGCAAAGGCGATCGCAAGCGCACGGGCATCCGGCGGCACGATGTCGGGTTTGTCTATCAGTTCCACCACCTGCTGCCGGAATTCACCGCGCTGGAGAACATCGTGCTGCCGCAACTGGCCAATGGCGTCTCGGAACGGGCGGCGCAGGATCGGGCAATGATCCTGCTGGACCGCGTCGGCGTGGCCGCCCGCGCCAGCCATCGCCCGGCGGCCCTGTCCGGCGGTGAGCAACAACGCGTTGCCTTCTGCCGCGCCTTGGCCAATGAGCCGCGCGTTTTGCTGGCGGATGAGCCGACGGGCAATCTGGACCCGGAAACCTCGGATCAGGTGTTTGGCGCGCTGATGACGCTGGTGCGTGAGGCCGGGCTTTCGGCCCTGATTGCGACGCATAACCTTGATCTGGCGGCCCGGATGGATCGGATGGTGCGGCTGGACGGAGGGGTGCTCAGGCCAGTTGAGTGATCGCCACGCCGATGGCCATCACCATGATTCCGGTTGCGCGCATCAGTGACAGCGGCGTGACCTGAGCGCCAAATAGGCCGAAATGGTCAATCGCGGCGGTGCTGATCAACTGCCCCAGCAACACGAAGAACACCGCGTTGCCCACCCCGAAATGGGGCGCGACATGGGTGATGGACAGCACGTAGAAGGCGATCAGGACCCCCGCCAGAAACAGATGTTTCGGGGCCTCGGCCGCTTTGGCAAAGGCCTGACCGCCGGGCAGCACCAGCAAAGCAAGCGCCGAGGCCGCAAATGCAATCGCAAACAGGATGACGGCGGCGGTGTTGGGTGATCCAATCAGCCTGCCCAGGGCCGCGTTCAGAGCGGCCAGCACGGGAACTCCGATCCCCGCCGCCAGCATGATCGCCGCATATTGTGTCATGAGATGCCCCTGTCGCCCGCTTCCGTTGGGTTGGATCATTGCGCCCAGACGGGTTCTGGACAAGCCCGTAAATGGCCCGTGGGCGGCCGAGTTCAAGCCCTAGCTGCAAATCCCCTGAACCTGCGCCCCGGACCACGGCAATTCGACCGCGCGTTCCCGGCGGCTGCCCGGCAGTTTGGCCAGATCGAAATGCGGGCTGAGCATGTCGTGCAGCCGTTTGGTTCGCGCCGCATCGGGGTCCAGCGCGCGGCAGCAGACATATTCTTCGACAATCGCGCCCTGCTGTTCGAACCCATAGGACAGAAAATCCGGTGAGGTATCGAGGTCGAACAGATAGGGATCGTTCTGACGTCCGTGCTCGGCGGCGGCGCGCAAGGGGTGATAGCCGGTGGTGGTGCGGTTCTGCCATTGCCAGACATGGGTCAACTCATGCGCCAGCAACATCGCGGCGATCAGGTTCACCTGGTCCGGATACTGGCTCATGTAATCGTCTAGATACCAGTCGCGGGTGAAATAGACCTTATTGAACAGGGCCACGGCAGCGGGTTTTCCGGTCACCGTTTCCTCTTTCACCGGCGGCAGGATGCGTTCGCGGCAGGCCAGCCGGGGACGGGCTTTGCGGGTATAGGTGATGGCGGTCACCGGCGCGCCCTCGACCAGACGCACCCGGTCCAGATTCAGCGTCTCGCCATGGATATTGCCCGCAAAAGCGCGCTCCTGATCGGTTAATGGGCGACCGCAGGTGGCGAGCAGAAACAGGGCAGAGATCAACAGGGGGCGAAGCATGAGGATAAGCCTAAAGCGGCACACCCGCGCTGCAAGCCGTTTTCACAGGCTCATCGCCAGAACCCGGCTGATTTCGGTCAGCGAGCGGCCCGATTGATCCATCCACGTATTGAACGCCTCTTGCACAGCCGTCATCGCCTTTTTCGAGGTCGCGGGCTTGTCGATCACCCCTTCGGCGATCAGCCGCGCGGTCACATCGCGCGACAGGATGAAACTGTCGCGCCCCGCAAACCGCATCGCATATTGCGCTGAGGCACCGCCCAACCGCGAGCCGCGCTTGCCCAGCATTGCCAGCAAGCCGATGTAGTCGGTGGACGGCCAGCTGCCCAGAACCTGACCCGCGCCGCCTTCGTCGCGCAGTTCCAGCAAAAACGTGGCGTTGTCGCGGACCGCAGCGATCTTGGTGCCGTTGCGCACGATGCGCGTGTCCTGCAGCAGGGCATCGAATTTCTCATCATCCATGAAGGCGCAGCGTCCGACGTCGAACCCGTCAAAGGCGGTCTCGAACCCGTCCCATTTGTTTTCGATCACTTTCCAGTTGAACCCGGCCTGAAACACCGTCTTCGTGATGATCGACAGCCAGCGGTCATCGGGCATCGCCGCCAATTCGGTTACGGATTTCGGTTTGGTCAACTTGGCGGCCAGCGCATCAGGGCCGCCGTGGCGATCTGCGGCAAGGCTGTAAATCTCATCGAAATGGCGCATGTCTGAAACCCTCCCGTATGCCCCGAGTTTGACGGATTGTCCGGCGCTGACAAGGGGGATTGCTAGCACTTTACCGGGTTAGGGATTTTATGATTGACTGGTCAATCAATTTCCCGCAGCTTGCAATCATAAACACCAAAGGCGCGCCAAGCGCCTGCAGCGGGATGGGGAGAGTCCTGTTGGTTTGACCGGCCCGCTTTGCTGGACCGGAATGCTGACCGTTTCCTTTTCATTTCCGCCAGAATATGTGCATGCTGCAGCATGCAACCAATAACCAAACCGTCCCGGGTCCGGCCTTGCCTGATCCAAGGGGGAACGAAAAAAGAGAGGGAGAAAATCTTATGAAAAAACTGGGTGTAAGCCTTTTGGCGATGACCGTGGCCGGTGCGGCCAGCGCGGCAGATATGGGCGCGGTGGACGAGCCGATCAAGCTGGCAATCAACGAATGGACCGGTCAGCACGTAACGACCCATGTGGCTGGCGAGATGCTGAAAGCCGCAGGATATAACGTGGAATACGTCACCGCAGGCATGATGAACCAGTTCCAGGCGCTGGCCGATGGTGACATCGACGCGACGCTGGAAATCTGGTCCTCGAACGTGTCCGACGAATACGCCAAGAAGGTCGACGAAGGCACCGTGGTCGAAATCGGCGATCTGGGTCTGGATGCCAAGGAAGGCATCGCATACCCGGCCCATGTGGCCGAGCTGTGCCCGGGCCTGCCCGCATGGGAGGCGCTGAAAGACTGTGCGCAGGTCTTTGCCACCGCCGAAACTCTGCCCGGTGGTCGTCTGGTCGATTACCCGGCGGATTGGGGCACCCCCGGCGCGGACCGCATGACCGGGCTGGAGCTGCCGTTCAAGGCGGTGCCTGCCGGGTCCGAGGGTGCTCTGATCGCCGAACTGCGCGCCTCGACCGAACGGAAATCGCCTCTGTTGATCACCTTCTGGCAGCCGCATTGGGCGATGTCCGCCTATGACGTGCAATTCGTCGATCTGCCTGCGGGGGAAGAAGCGTGCTTCAACGATCCCGCTTGGGGCCCGAACCCCAACGCGGTGAATGATTGTGATTTCTCGCCCTCGCGCATCTTCAAAGCGGGTTGGAGCGGCATGGAAGAGAAATGGCCTGCCGCTTATGAAATCCTGTCGAACTATCAACTGGCAGTCGAAGACCAGCAGCCGATGATGGGCGCGATCGATGTGGATGGCGGCTCGGTCGAGGAAGTTGTCGCCGCGTGGATGGCCGAGAATGAAGGCAAGTGGCGTCCGGTCGTTGACGCCGCAACGCAGTGAGCGCGCATCAGTGACTGACGCAAATACGCCTGCCATCGCCTGCCGGAACCTCTGGCAGGTGTTTGGCCCCGGCGCTGACAAGGCCCTGACCGACGCGCTGTCTCGGTCAGGGAACGATTCCGATAAGGCCGCCGCCGACCTGCGCGAAAACGGGTTCATCCCCGCTGTGCAGGACGCCAATTTCGACGTGCAGGAGGGCGAGCTTTTCGTCATCATGGGCCTGTCGGGCTCGGGCAAGTCCACTCTGATCCGCTGTATCTCGCAATTGCTGCCGGGGACGGGGGGGGAGATTCGCGTGGATGGCGAAAACGTCATCGGCGCGTCGAAAAAGACCCTGACCGAGCTGCGCCGGAAAAAGCTGGGCATGGTGTTCCAGCATTTCGGCCTGTTCCCGCATATGACCGTGGCCGAAAACGTCGCTTATCCGTTGCGCGTGCAGGGTGTGGGCAAAAAGGAACGTCTGGCCCGCGCGCAAGAGGTGATCTCGCTGGTCGGTCTCGAAGGCCGCGAGGACAGCTTCCCACGCCAGCTTTCGGGCGGGCAGCGTCAGCGGGTGGGGATCGCCCGCAGCCTCGCCGTGAACCCCGATATCTGGTTTCTGGACGAGCCATTCTCGGCCCTCGATCCGCTGATCCGCCGCCAGTTGCAGGATGAATTCCTGCGTATTCAGGCGACGCTGAAGAAATCCATCGTCTTCATCACCCACGACATTCAAGAGGCGCTGAAACTGGCCGACCGCATCGCCATCATGCGCGACGGCAAGATCGTGCAGATCGGCACGCCGACGGATATCGTACTACGCCCGGTGGATGATTATGTGCGCGAGTTTTCCAAGGACGTGGCCAAGGGCCAGCACGCCAAGGTCGCCTCGGTCATGCGTGACGATGCCGAGCGTGGGCCGGATGATCCGGGTCTGACCACCTCGATGACGCTGGATGCGGCACTTGCGCATTGTATGGAGCTGTACGAACCGGTGCCCGTGCGCGATGCCGAGGGCAACGTGGTCGGCACAGTTCATCCCTCGGATCTGGCCGCCGCGCTGCAGGTGGATGAAACATGACCGCTGCGACGGATATCCCCGCGCAGCAGGCCCGTCTGACCGCAGGCGCGCAGGCCGCGCTGATCACGTTGATCGTTGGCGCGCTGTGTTTGGCGCTGGAGGGCAGCGCCCCGTGGCTGGTCACATGGCCGAAAGCGTGGGAACTGCCCGCAACACAATGGGTTGGGGCGTTTCTGGACTGGTTCCTGAACGGCATCAAACCGGCGATGCGGCTGTTTTCCGACCTGATGACCTATCCGATGGATGCCGCGAACTATGTGCTGGGGAACACACCCTGGCCGATCCTGATCGGGCTGGTGACCGCATTGGGCTGGTATCTGGGGGGCCTGCCGATGGCGGCGCTGGGGTTCTTTGGCCTCAGTTTCGTGCTGGCCTCGGGCTATTGGGCCGAGAGCATGAATACGCTGGCCCTCGTCGCTGTATCCGTGCCCGTGGCGCTGGTCATGGGCGGTGCCATTGGTATCCTTGCGAATGAAGTACCACGAGTGAAGGTTTTCGTGCAGGCGGTGCTGGACGTCATGCAGACCGTGCCGACCTTTGCCTATCTGACACCGCTGTTGTTGCTGTTTGGCTTTGGCCCGGTGGTTGGCCTGATCGCCTCGGCCATCTACGCGGCCCCACCAATGGCGCGCAACGTGATGCTGGGGCTGGAACGGGTCGAGCCCGAGATCAAAGAGGCCGCCATCATGTCCGGCGGCACCCGGTTCCAACAGCTGTTTCAGGTCGAAATCCCTGCCGCTGTGACGCAGATCATGGTCGGTGTGAACCAATGCCTGATGGCGGCCTTGTCGATGGTGATCATCGCCGCCGTGATCGGTGGGTTCAACGATATCGGGTGGGAGGTCCTGCTGACCATGCGCAAGGCACAGTTTGGCGAATCCCTGATGGCCGGTCTGGTGATCGTGGTCTTTGCCGTGGTGATCGACCGGATGAGCGGCACCCTCGCGACCGAGCGCAAACGCTATGACAGCCGCGTCGTCTGGGCGGTGCTGGGCTTTACGGTCCTGTTCACCGCCGCCTTCTGGGCGTGGCTGCCGAATCCGTCCGATCTGACCGTTCTCGATCCAATGGCCACGGCGATCGACAACGGACTGACGGCGTTTACGCAGGCCAACGGGCCGTGGCTGGACGCGCTCAAGAACAACTCTCTGTTCTACGTTCTGCTGCCTTTGCGGATCGGCTTGGATCAGGCGGTTCTGCCCTTCACATGGGGGTTCCAGTGGACAGCCATGATGAGTTTCGGCCTGTTCGCAGTCGGTGCGGTCATCGCCCTGCTGATGGCATGTCGCGGGCATCTGACCGGCGGGCTGGTCGTGCTGATCCTGATCGGCATACTGGAAACCGGCATCTCGAACCTGCCATGGCCCTTTGTCCTGACCGGGGCCGCCGCGCTGAGCTATGTCGCAGGCGGCTGGCGTCTGGCCGCATTGTCGGTGGGGTTGCTCTGCACCATCCTTGTTTCGGGCCTGTGGGAGCGCGCCTTGCTGTCGCTCTACCTCAGCGGTGCAGCGGTGTTCTTCTGCGCGGTGACGGGAGGGCTGATCGGTCTGGCCAGCGCGGTCTGGTCGCCGGTTTGGACCATCGTGCGCCCGATCTGCGACATGCTGCAGACGATCCCGCTGTTCGTGTTCCTGATCCCGGTGCTGATGGTGTTCCAGATCGGAGAGTTCTCGGCCTTCCTTGCCATCTGCGCCTATGCCATCGTCCCGATGATCCGCTACACGCGTCACGGGCTGGTCAACACGCCCGAGGAGATGATGGAGGCCGCTATCTCCAGCGGCGCGACCGAGTGGCAGATCATGCGCGACGTGCGCGCGCCCTATGCGGCCCCGACCATTTTGCTGGGGCTGAACCAGACCATCCTTTATGCCTTTGCCATGCTGGTGATCGCGGCGCTGATCGGCACGACCGGTTTGGGCCAGTCGATCTATCTGGCACTGGGGCAGGCGGATGTGGGGCTTGGCATCTCGGCCGGGGCGGCGATGGCGATCCTTGCGCTGATCGCCGACCGCATGGTGCAAGGCTTTGCCGAGGAACGCCGCAAGGCGCTGGGCCTGTAAAAAGGGCAGGGGCGGCGCACCCGCCCCTGACTTGATTTCGGACAAGGACCAGCTATCCCCCAAAGGTCTAGACCAAACGCAAAACGTTCGGAGAAGACAATGACCGGTTGGGGCCCTTTCATCGCAGCGCTGGCGGCATTCATGCTCAGCCACATGATCCCGGCGCGCCCGGCAGTGCGGGACCGGCTGATCGGAGTGCTGGGGCGAACCGGCTATTTCACCGCCTATTCCGGCCTGTCCTTGCTGGTGCTGGGCTGGCTGGTCGTGACCGCCGCCAACGCGCCTTATGTGGAGGTTATCCCTCCCTACGCCGCCCTGCGCTGGCTGCCGCTGCTGGTGATGCCGGTGGTCTGCTGGCTGGCAGTGGCCGGGCTGGTGATCCGGAACCCGTTTTCCTTCGGCGGGCTGGGGCGCAAACCTTTTGACCCGTCCCGCCCCGGCATCCTGCGCCTGACGCGGCACCCAATCCTGCTGTCGCTGATGCTGTGGGCCGTTCTGCATCTTCTGGTCAATGGCAGCCTGTCCCATGTGATCCTGTTCGGCCTCTTCGCCGGATTCGCGGGTCTTGGCATGGTCCTGATCGACCGCCGCACGGCGCGGAGCATGGGCGCTGACTGGCCCCGAATGTCCTGCAACACGGCACGCCTGTCGCTGCGCGCGCCGCGGCCTTGGCCGCCGCTCTGGGTCTGGCTGATCGCAGCCGTGGCCTATGCGGCCCTGCTTCACCTGCACACAGCTGTGATCGGCCTCTCTCCCCTGCCATGAGGGCGCAGAGTGGCCGAGGGCAACATTGCGTGCTATCTGAAACGTAACATTCGAATTTTCTGGGGGTTTCCCGATGAATCTGGCCTATGTCACCACCACCGACCGCGGCGCAACCGATCGGTTGCTGAGCGCGGTTGCCGAACGCCTGCTGGCCAAAGGCGCGCGGCTGTCCGGCGTTGTGCAGACCAATACGGAATGCGCCGACAACACGAAATGCGACATGGACCTGCGGGTGCTACCGGATGGTGAGACGATCCGAATCTCGCAATCCCTGGGCACGATGTCACGTGGTTGCAGGCTGGACCCGGCAGCGCTGGAACAGGCGGTGGGCTATGTGACGGCCTCGCTGAGCGATGCACCGCAACTGCTGATCATCAACAAGTTCGGCAAGCACGAGGCAGACGGGCGCGGGTTCCGTCCGGTGATTGGCGAGGCCCTGGCGCTGGGCATCCCCGTGCTGGTCGGAGTGAACGGCCTGAACGCCGAAAAGTTCCGCGACTTCACCGATGACGCGGCCGAGGCGTTAGACCCGGATCTAGACACGATCATTGCTTGGTTTGAGAAGGTTGACGGACGGCGTATAGCTGCGGCCTGACGGATCATCTCAATTGACTCGATAAGGCGTGCCATTTCGGTGCGCCTTTTCATATGGTTGCAGGAGATGGAGCGGGTAAGCCCGGGCGCAACATGATTGCTCCTACCCGACCTGCTTCAGGCCAGAGGGTGTGATATGCAGAGAGAAGTAAAAGTGGTGGGCGACCCTGGAATCGAACCAGGCGTGCGTCTCCGCGAGGGAGTTACAGTCCCCTGCCACACCTTGCGGCCTGTCGCCCACTGTCAGGCGTTGCACCTGACGTGGAGGCGTGATTACTAGCGCGCCTAAGGAGCGTCAACAGGAAAATTCCGCTTTGGCGCAGGAAACGTACCCGTCGGCCCGGAGGCCCATGACATGAAGAAACCCAAGTGGGTCGTCGAGAAGGAACAGGCGCGCAAGGCTGCCGCTGCGGAGACCGTCTGGCTGTTCGGTTTGCACGCTGTGCGCGATGCGCTGATGAACCCGAAACGCCAGAAACTGCGCCTGATCGTGACCCGGAACGCGCGGGACAAGCTGGCCGAGGCCATCTCCTTTGCCGGTATCGAAGCCGATATGGTCGATCCGCGCAAATTCACCGCGCCTATCGATCCGGGGTCGGTCCATCAGGGGGCAGCACTTGAGGTCAAGCCGCTGGATTGGGGCGGGTTGGCCGAAAATTGCATCGGGCGAGAGAACCCTCGTGTCCTGCTGCTGGACCGGGTGACGGACCCGCATAACGTGGGCGCGATTCTGCGCTCGGCCGAGGTGCTGGGGGCCAGTGCGGTGATCGGGACGCGGCACCATTCCGCCCCGGAAACCGGCGCGCTGGCCAAAACCGCCAGCGGCGCGCTGGAGCGGCAACCCTATCTGCGGGTCCGCAATCTGGCCGACACGATTGTCGAGCTTCAGGGTATGGGTTTTCTGGTGCTCGGGCTGGATGGTGAGGCGGATCAGACCATCGAGGCCGCACTGGACGACAAACGTGGCCGACCCGTGGCGTTGGTTCTTGGGGCCGAGGGGCCGGGGTTGCGCCAAAAGACCAAAGAGACGGTGGATCAACTGGTTAAGATTGACGCGGCGGGGGGGTTTGGGTCACTAAATGTCTCAAACGCGGCGGCAATCGCCCTATATGCATCACGACACAGATAGCAGGAGGCCACCATTTCCACCCCGCCCAAGATCGCCACATGCTGCTATTGCGGCACCCGCGCCGCGCTGGTTCTGAAAGGCAAACAGCAGCATGAACTTAGCTGCTCCAGCTGCGGTGCGCCGCTGCACAACCTGAAAATGATGCCCAAGGCCAAGGTGGCCGAAGGCAAGCCGATGAAACCCGCCAAATATCAGTCAAAGAAGACCGGCAAATACGAAAAGCCGAAAAAGAAGAAAAAAGGGCTGTTCGCGCGAGTTCTGGATGAGGCCTGGGATACCATCGAGGACGTGTTCGACTAGGCCGTTCGGCAAGGGCACGGCTGTTCACATCACCGTCATCGGGGGTTTCGATAGATGTGCGAAACATGCATGTTTGGGACCTCAATCTGAATCCGATGAATCGCCTATGCTGTCCCGACGTACCTTTTTGACCGCTTTGACCTGTTCCGCTATGGCGCCGATGGCGCAGGCGCAGGCTCAGCCTTTGTTCTATGCTGCCAGCGGCGCGGCTGTGTCCGGCTATGACGCCGTGTCCTATTTCCGCACCAGCGGCCCGGTTCCGGGGCGTCCAGAGATCGCTCTGATGTGGAAAGGGGCGACCTGGCGATTCGCGTCCGAAGAAAACCGGAACCGATTCGAAAGCAATCCGCGCGCGTTTGCCCCGCAATATGGCGGCTATTGCGCCTATGCGATGGCAAAGAACAAACTGCTCAGCTCGGATCCGCAGGCGTGGCGAATCGTTGATGGCCATCTGTACCTGACCCATTCCCGGAAGATCGAACTGATCTGGCAGCAAAATGTGGGGAAATACATTCGTCAGGCGGATAAGAACTGGCCCGACATCCTGTATCAATCCTAGGCAGAGTTCCGCATTTCGTGATCTGTCATCACAAAAATGCGCGGCCCCTCTTTTTTTTAACAAACTCATGCCTAAATGTCACAGTGACCGCGGAATGGAACTGCCGCGGGTCATTTCACTGTCCCTCGTTCCAACAACTGGCGCTCAGGTTCGACCTGGGCGCTTTTTTCTTGGCGAGGTGCCGGGTAGGGTGCGGCCATGCCTGACTATTCCGATGATCACCTGAAAACCATCCTGCGGCGCACCAAATCGGTGGGGGTTGTGGGTGTGTCGATGAACCCCGTGCGGCCCAGCTATTACGTGGCGCGATACCTGTCGCTGAAAGGGTATACGGTCATTCCGGTCAATCCGGGACACGCAGGCAAGCAGTTGTTCGGCCAGACGGTGCGGGCCTCGCTGTCCGAGATTTCGGAACCCGTTGATATGGTGGATATCTTCCGCCGGTCCGAGGCGGTGCCGCCCATCGTGGATGAGGCGCTGGAGGTCTTTCCCGACCTGCGCACGGTCTGGATGCAGATCGGGGTCGAACATGCCGAGGCATCGGAGGTCGCGCAGGCGCGTGGTGTGGACGTGATCATGAACCGTTGCCCCAAGATCGAATATCAGCGCCTGTTTGGCGAGCTGCGCATGGGCGGGTTCGCGACCGGAGTGATTTCGTCAAAGCTCTGAGGCGTTACGGTGCGGGCAGGGGTCGCAGGCGCGCGACTTGTTCCTTGCGGCGTTTGTCCAGCACCACATCGCGGGGCACCCAGTCATATCGCGTGTCCTCGGGCAGCGGGGCCCAGTACAGCACTCCGCCATACCGCCACGGGTCCAGCACCACACCGTCATAGAGGCTGTCACCTTTGCGGCTGACGATGGCGGTGCTGTGGTCGATTCGGAACGGGTTGTCTGCATTGGCAATCGCCCGGTGCAGGGTCAGCGTCTGAAAGTTCTCCTGATTCAGCCGCCGTTCGATATCCTCGGCCCAATGCCAGCACAGCCCCCGTGGGCGCAGGCCCTGATTGACCTTGGCATTGTGGATCAGCGGCGAGTCGGTGATCTGATAGTCCTGCGCCAGTTGCGCGGTGTAGGCATAGGCGATTTCTGCGGCACGTTCCGCCTCGGCGGGATCGACACCGGGGCCGAGGTTCCGGATTTCGCTCGCCAACCGTTGGACATCGTCATCCTGCGGGGCAGGCGGGATCGCACAGGCGGACAGGGTCACACAGCCAAGCAGGGCCAGCAGGTAAGTCCAAGGTCTGATCATGCGCGCACCCATCCAAGCCAGCGCCCGGGGCGCATCCGCCTGACTATAGGCGTGCAGCCGGGGCAGCGAAACCCGTTCAGCCCTGCGGGCGTGCGGCTTTTTCGGCAATGCCGCTGATCCCTTGACGTCGGGCGAGCTCCTGCAACACATCATCCAGCGCCACATCCCGCGCGGCCAGCATCACCAGCAAGTGATAGAGCACATCCGCCGCCTCGGACGTCAGCTTGGTCTGATCGCCCTTGACCGCTTCGATGATGGCCTCGATGGCCTCTTCCCCGAACTTCTCGGCGCATTTCTCGGGGCCTTTGGCCAGCAGCTTGGCGGTCCAGCTGGAGTCGGG
>NZ_JALCBM010000123.1 GCF_028066395.1 Ruegeria sp. | reverse complement strand
TAACCGGGCGGAAACAGCACCAGCGTTTGCAGGGCGGTTCCGATGGGGCCTTCGGTGTCGAACAGAACCGATTGCGACATGCCGATGCCCGAGGGTTGCCAATGCGAGATCGACTGCGCGGCCAGCCAGTCCGACACCGGCTCTCGGTGGATGTTCACTGTCAGGTCCGTGTTCATGAAGCCCATTTCGCCTGCGGGCGCATTCCAGGAGATTCCGTTGCCGCAATCGGCCAGCGCACACAGGGATTGGATCGGCGACTGCGCCTCCCCCTGCAGCAGCTGCGGCGTGCGCATCCAGATCGTCTTGGGGCCCGGCCCGTGGGTGCTGCCCTCGGCGTAGAGCACCTCGGCGGAGTGGGCAAAGCCCGGCAGGTCGTGGCGCAACTGGTTCAGGGGGAAGGGCCCCGTGACCGCCGTCGTCAGATCGGGGGCGGGGATTGAGACATTGAGAACCGGCCCAAGATCACGGCGCGTCAGATGCATGGTGGTTGCCGTGGCGCAAAGCGTGTCGTCCAGATCATGCACCGTCACCCGCGTGGTCGCCAATGTCTTGGTGTGCCGCGTGGTTTCAGCCGCAACGCGAAGCCCGGCCAGAGGCTGAGGGCGCAGCAGGTCAACCGTCAGACGGGTCAGCATCTTCTCGGGCCCGATCTCGGTTTCCGCGGCGCGCACGATCAGCCCGCTGACCGGTCCGGCGTGGCAGTGATCGGCGGACCATGGCCCTCGGGCCGGGTCGTTGCCGACAAAGACGCCATCGTCGCGCTGGTGGAAATAGGGCGTGTTCGGATCGTCCAGCATGCGCGCCCTAAACCTTTTCCTGCGTGTGCTTTTTCAACTCGGCCCGCGCCACTTGCCGACGATGCACCGCGTCCGGCCCGTCCGCCAGCCGCAAAGTGCGCACATGGGTCCAGGCATTCGCCAGCGGCGTGTCCTGACTGATGCCTTGCGCCCCGAACATCTGCACCGCCTCGTCAATCACCTTCAGCGCGACCCGAGGGGCCACGACCTTGATCTGGCTGATCCACGGCGCTGCCGCACGTGCGTCGCCCTGATCCATGTACCACGCGGCCTTGAGGCACAGCAGACGGGCCATTTCGATCTCCATCCGGCATTCGGCGATGATGTCAAAGTTGGCCCCCAACTGCGCCAGCTTCTTGCCGAACGCCTCGCGCTGCAGCGACCGTTTACACATCTGTTCCAGTGCTGCCTCGGCCTGACCAATGGCGCGCATGCAGTGGTGAATGCGGCCCGGCCCCAAGCGGCCTTGGGCGATCTCGAACCCACGGCCCTCACCCAGCAACATATTCTCTGCCGGAACACGCACGTCTGTAAAACGGATATGCATATGGCCGTGCGGGGCATCATCGTGGCCATAGACCTCCATCGGGCGCAGAACCTCTACCCCTGCGGCATCGGCAGGCACCACGATCATCGACTGACGCTTGTGCTTGGGTTGATCCTCGCCGCCCGTGCGAACCATGACGATATAGACCTTGCAGCGCGGGTCGCCCGCGCCCGAGGACCACCATTTCTCGCCGTTCAGAACATAGTCATCGCCGTCCCGCATGCAGGACATCGCGATATTGGTGGCATCCGAACTGGCCACATCCGGTTCCGTCATCAGATAGGCGGACCTGATCTGCCCATCGAGCAACGGTTTCAGCCATTGCTCTTTCATCTTGTCCGTACCGTAGCGTTCGAACACTTCCATATTGCCGGTATCGGGGGCAGAGCAGTTGAACACCTCGGCCCCCAGCGGGGTTTTGCCCATCTCTTCAGCGAAATAAGCATATTCGACGGTGGTCAGGCCAAAGCCCCGCTCACTGTCGGTCAGCCAGAAATTCCACAACCCCTCGGCCTTGGCGCGGGCTTTCAGCCCTTCGAGGATCTCCGCCTGCCGGTCGGTATATTGCCAGCGGTCGCCTTTGTTGATCTCGGCCTGATACTCCTGTTCCAGTGGCATGACCTCATCCCGGATCATATCGGCCACCCGCTGCAAAAGGGCGCGGTTTTCCGCGCGCAGTCCGAATGTCATGGTCATCGCAAAATCCTCCTTGCGGGGCGGTCGGCGGGGTTTACCTTTGGCAAAAGGATGGCTTAGCTGCCGCCACAAATCCAGTTGAGTGACGGGACGTCACTTGACCCAAATGACAAGGGAGGAGCCTGATGGCCCTGTTGATCGACACTGGCCTGTCCGATTGGATGAGCGATGCCGAAATTGCCGAAAGCGTCCGCAATTCCGCCCCCGGTCTGGACGTGCGCACCCCCGAAAGTCTGGGCAACGCAGATGAGGTCACGATGATCGCCGTCGTGGGCCTGCGCGACGATCACCTGACCCAATTGCCCAATCTGCAACTGGTGCAAAAGCTGGGCGCGGGGGTCGAGACCATCCTCAGCCACCCGGCCCTGCCCGATCACATGCGCATCGCCCGCCTGAAACCCGACGCCCCGGCGCAGGGCATTGCCGAGTGGTTTCTGGCCTATATCCTGTGCACCCAGCGCAACATGGCGTTTCACGAAGCTGCCCAGCAACGCGCGGAATGGGCCCCCAAAGCCCCCATCTTTTCACCCGAAACCGTGGTTGGCGTGCTGGGTCTGGGCCATATCGGCGGGCGCACGGCGCGGATGCTACATGCGGTGGGCTTCAAGGTTCTGGGGTGGAGCCGTTCACCCAAGCAGATCGACGGGGTCACCTGTTATCACGGTGCCGACACCCTGTCCGAAACGCTGGGCCAATGCGATCATGTCTGCGCAATCCTGCCCTCGACCCCCGATACGATCGGGATGTTCGACGCGGCGATGCTGGCGCAGATGAAGCCTGGCAGCCAATTGCTGAACGCCGGGCGGGGTGATCTGATCGACGAGACCGCGCTGATCGCAGCGCTGGACCGCGGCACCCCCGGCCATGCGGTTTTGGATGTGACCTCGCAAGAGCCCCTGCCCGCGGATAGCCCGCTATGGCAACACCCGGGTGTCACCATCACGCCGCACGTATCAGGCTGGTATCTGGGCGACGCTTTGGCGGAGGTTGCGCAGAACTATCAGAACCTGACGGCGGGCACACCTCTGCTGCATGAGGTCGACAGGCTGCGCGGCTATTAAGGCGTCAGAATCCAGTTACCACTGGCATCCTTGCAGCGCCGGGTCCTGATCTCGCGCGTTTCTTCAGCCCCGGCGGGCTGTACGAAGTGCTGCAGGCTGACGCAATTGCCCTCCACCGCCCGCACCCGGATCGTGCCTTTCGATCCGGTGTCCTCGTTGACCCAGCTCCGCTCTTGTCCGACGCTGGGCGTGCCAGACGACAGCATCGCGTTCGAGGTCGCGCTGACCACTTCGAAATCCGCCGGGCTCAGCCCCATTTCCGCGATGATTCGCGACAGCGATTTGGCCTGAACGGCCCCAGCGGTGGCAATTGCCGCCAATGTAAGCAATGTGAATATGTTCCGGGCTTTCATAACCGCCTCGTCCTTGCTGAAATTCATCTACATATATGATTATACGGTACTGCAGGGGCAGCCAAGCCCACCTTCAAATTATCCCGAACAAACCTATCGTCAGCCCAGCGCTAGGCCCACCGTCCCGTTCGCTCCATAGTGCCATGAAATGTTGCTCCAAAGGTACAAGATGGCACATCCAACCTATTTCGCGCCCACCGGCGGGCATCCCGATCAGACCCAGCTTTTGACCGACCGCGCCATGTTTACCGAGGCGTATGCGGTGATCCCCAAGGGCACGATGCGCGATATCGTCACCAGCTTTCTGCCCTTTTGGGACCGCACGCGCCTGTGGGTTCTGTCCCGTCCCCTCAGCGGATTTGCCGAGACGTTTTCGCAATATATCATGGAGGTTCAGCCCGGCGGTGGCAGCGATCAGCCCGAAACCGATCCGCAGGCGCAGGGCGTGGTCTTCGTGGTCGAAGGCTCTGTAACCCTGACGCTGAACGAACAGACCCATGAACTGAGCGAAGGCGGCTATGCCTATATCCCGCCCGGCAGCGACTGGACCCTGCACAACCGCGCGGAGGTCACAGCCCGGTTCCACTGGGTCCGCAAGGCATATGAGGCCGTGCCCGGCCTGCCCGCCCCCGACCCCATCATCACCAATGAACGCGACATCGCCCCGATTGCCATGCCGGGCACCGAGGGCCGCTGGGCCACCACCCGCTTTGCCGACCCGCAAGACCTGCGCCACGACATGCATGTCAACATCGTGACCTTCGAGCCCGGCGGCGTCATCCCCTTTGCCGAGACCCATGTGATGGAACACGGGCTTTACGTGCTGGAGGGCAAGGCCGTCTACCGGCTCAATCAGGACTGGGTCGAGGTCGAGGCTGGCGATTACATGTGGCTGCGCGCCTTCTGCCCGCAGGCCTGTTACGCGGGCGGGCCGGGTCGGTTCCGCTATCTGCTTTACAAGGATGTGAACCGCCATATGCCGCTTTCCCTGTCGCGGCGTTAGGTTCAGGGCTTCACAGCGGCGGCTGAATCTGTTGAAATCAGGTATGATTTTCAGCACGGGGGATTTTTCGATGCGACTGCGCCTGACACCGCTGGCTCTGGCAACCGTGATTGGCCTGACGGCCATGCAGGCGGTGCCGGTTGTTGCCAAGGAAGCAACCAAATCCGTCCACGTCCTCAGCCGTACATGGGCGGTCACACAGGTCTCGGACGCGCCGGTCGTCTATCGGGCGACACGCGACACCAACAACCTCAACCCCTTTGGCCCGCCGCCGCGCACCCGCACCGCACAGGCCATCGCCGCGATCCAGAAGGCAACCGGGTGCAAGGTGATCTTTTCCAGCATGTACCAGAACATCTCGGGCCAGTTCTTCTCGCAGGTCAGTTGCGGGTCGTAACGCCCCCGATCCGGGATTGAGGTCACGCGGACAGCCTGCCATAGCTTGCGCATGAGAATAGC
>NZ_JALCBM010000026.1:39149-50696 GCF_028066395.1 Ruegeria sp. | reverse complement strand
GCCTCGGTGCTGGCGATCATTCATAACCCGTTCGCCGGGCGGTATGAGCCTGATATTCAAGGTTTCATGGAGGATCTGAAACCTCTGGGTCTGGACATGGCGCAAAAGCTGATCGATCTGCTGGGCGGGCCGGACAGGATCCAAGGCTATGGCAAGGGGTCACTGATCGGCGAGGCCGGAGAATTGGAGCACGGTGCCCTGTGGCACGCGCCAGGCGGCTATGCGATGCGGCAGTTGCTGGGTACGGCCAATGCCATTGTGCCGTCTTCCAAGAAAGTCGGCGGCGTCGGTGCAAGGCTCGATGTGCCGATCACGCATATCAACGCCTCCTACGTGCGGTCGCATTTCGACAGTATGGAGGTCGGGTGCAATGACGCCCCGCGCGCCGACGAACTGGCCTTTGCGCTGGTCATGACAACGGGACCGCGCATTCATTCACGCTCGGGCGGGTTAGAGGCCTGGGACATCAAGGGAGAGGATGGATTGAGATGACAAAAATCCGCAAGATCGCCGTCAATGTCGAAGAGACCCACTCCGAAGCCGGTCGCGCGATCGCTCCGGCAACCCGCAAGGCCGTGGCTGTGGCGGTCATCGAAAACCCCTGCGCGGGTCGGTATGTCGAAGACCTCTCACCCCTGATGGAATCCGGGGCCAAACTGGGCGCGCTGTTGGGCCGCAAATGTGTCGAGGCGCTGGGCATTTCCCCGGATCAGGCCGAAAGCTATGGAAAATCCGCTATGGTCGGCGAAAATGGCGAGTTGGAGCATGCCGCGGCCATCCTCCACCCAAAACTCGGCGCTCCGCTGCGGCACGAGGTCGAAAAGGGCGCCGCGCTGGTACCGTCTTCGAAAAAGATGGGCAGTCCGGGGCAGGTGCTGGACGTGCCGCTGGGCCACAAGGACGCGGCTTATGTCCGCAGCCATTTCGACGGGATCGAGGTGCGCCTGAACGATGCCCCGCGCGCCAATGAAATCATGGTGGCCGTCGCGGTGACAGACAGTGGCCGCCCGCTGCCGCGCGTTGGCGGGTTGACCCATGACGAAGCCGAGGGCAAGGACGGCTTGCGCTAGCGGGGCAATCGGTTTGTCATTGTGAGCCCCGGCCCGGCAGGTATATTGGCCTGACGAATGCGGGCGATTGGGCACATGGACGACAAGAAAACAGCTGACGCAGAGACCTACCGTCTGGATGATCAGGTCGGCTATGTCCTGCGCTTGGCCAATCAGCGGCATGCGGCGATTTTTCAGGCGCATACGCTTGATGGGCTGACCCCGACGCAGTTTGCGGCGCTGGTGCGTATCGGCGAACAGGGTCAGTGTTCCCAGAACCGTCTGGGGCGGCTGTCCGCCATGGATGTGGCCACCATCAAGGGTGTGGTGGACCGGCTTCAGAAAAAGGGGTTGATCGTCTCGGCCCCCGACCCGAATGATCGGCGGCGTATGCTGATCGCATTGTCCGCGGATGGCAAACGCTTACTGGACAGCATGAAACTGGCCGGTCAGCGGATCACCGCAGAAACGCTTGAGCCTCTGTCACCGTCCGAACGTGAGGTGTTTTTGAAGCTGCTGCGCCGTCTGGTGTAGATCGCGCTAGCCGGTGACCACTTCGGGCAGCCGGTTTGCGGGCGGTGTATTGCGGCTGCGGCCGGTGCGGACTACGCCATCGATGATCGTCATCCCCACGCCCGGCAAGTTGCCCAGCTGAACCGATTCGAGAAGCGTATTCCCCGGCGCATGCTGGGCCTGATCCATCAAGACGAAATCGGCGCAGAACCCGGCTTCGATCAGCCCGGTGTCCAGTTTTCTCTGCCGCGCAGTATTCCCGTTGCCAAAACAGAACGCGATTTCAGCCGGGACGTTGCCCAGGCTCGACAGCATCGCGATCATGCGCAGGATGCCCAGCGGCTGCACTCCTGATCCCGCAGGGCCATCGGTGCCCAGGATCACCTGATCCAGCTTGCCCAGCTCGCGCGCCGTGTTCAGCGTCAGCAGGGCGGCGCGTTCGTTTCCGTTGTGTACGATCTCCAGCGCGGCCTTGCAGCTTTCGCACAGGCAGATGATCTGATCATCGGGCAGGGCGGAATGGCCGCCATTGATATGTCCAACAACATCGGTTCCGGTTTCCAGAACCATATCGGCGTCAATCAGGCCCGAGCCGGGGATCGACGGCCCGCCGGTGTGAATGGTGGATTGAATGCCATATTTGCGGGCCCAGTCCACCATCTGCCGCGCGGTTTTGCCGTCCTTGACGGTCCCCAGCCCCACTTCGCCCATCAGGGTCACGCCCGCATCGGCGAGGTCCTTGAAGTCCTGCTCCTCCATCCCGTGTTCGATGACCGGCGCGCCCGCATGAACCTTGACGCCGGAGGGCCGGAAATTCTCGTACCAACGCTGCGCGGCAATCGCCATGGCCTTGAGGCCGACCACATCCTTGGGCCGCCCGGGCATATGCACCTCGCCCGCCGAGATCAGCGTTGTCACCCCGCCGTTCAGGGTGCTGTCGATCCAATGCAATTGCTGCTGTCGGGGCGTGTAATCGCCGACGACCGGGTGAATATGGCTGTCGATCAGTCCCGGCGCCAGCGTGACCCCCTTGGCATCGACAACGGTGTCCGCCCCGTCGCAATCCAGATCGCGTTCCTTACCCCATTGCGCGATTTTACCGTCGATTGCGATCAGGCAGTCGGCGTCCAGAATGGGGTCTTCCATCTTGCCAGACAGCATTTGTCCAATGTTCTTGATGACGAGCTTTTGCGACACGGAATCCTCGGATCATTGGTGGAATATCTCGTTAGTATGCTAATAGATATTTTCTTTCGTCAAGCCTGCGATGTCGCGGCCTGATGGGTCGTCATGCCAAGGTTCAAACAGATTGACTCATGCAAGTGTCGCCAAATAAGGTACAGGTATGAACAAGTTTGAACATGATAGCACAGGGACGGATCTGATCGGTGCGCCGAAACCGGTCAAGATCGCCCACCGGCTTGAGGCTGATATCCGGTCGGGAACGCTCAGCAAGGGTGATCCGCTGGCCAGCGAAAACACCCTTGTCAAAAGGTTCTCGGTCAGCCGCAATACCATTCGGAAAAGTCTTGAGATCCTCAGCGAAAAGGGCCTGATCACCACCAAAAGCGGCATCGGGTCCTTCGTGACCTTCGACGGGAAAACCATCGATGACCGCACGGGGTGGAGCGTTGCTCTCGCCTCGGGCGATATCCAGTTGGAAACCCGTGTTCTGGCGCTGACCCGCGGTCCGATGGATATCCCGGATGCACCCGGGCAATTGGGATCGGATTTCCTGATTGTCGACCGCCTGCGATTCCGGGTCGAGACCGGTCAGGGCGTATCGCTAGAGCGTAGCCGGATTCCCTGGCGCGATGGGTTTGCCGGTGTTCTCGAAACCGGGCTTGAGGCCGGTTCGCTGACCGAAGTGCTGCGCTCCAACGGTCTGGTTGTTGCTGGCGGCGATGAATGGGCCGGTGTTCTGCCCGGCCTTTCTGCGCAGGACGCAGGGTTGATGGGGCGCAATCCGGGCGAGCCGATGCTGCGCCTGCGGCGTCTGACACGCAGCAGCGATGGTGCCGTGGTCGAATTTGTCTCAAGCATTCTGGATCCAACAATGTTTGGCCTGCACATGGAGTTCTGAGGAGGGCGATGACCGGGTATGACCTGCAATATGATCGCGCCTGTGGGGCGCTGACCGGGATGGCCATCGGCGATGCGATGGGTATGCCGTCGCAAACTTTGTCGCGTGCGGAAATCCAGCAACATTATGGTACGATTTCCACCTTTGTGGCCCCGTTCCCGGATCATCCGGTTTCGCATGGGCTGACGGCGGCCCAGGTCACCGACGATACCGAGCAGGCAATGTTGCTGGCAACGCGCCTGATCCGCGATGGCGGAACACTGGACGAAGCCCAATGGGCGCGGGACCTGCTGGGGTGGGAAGCCGATGTGCGTGCCCGCGGGTTGCGCGATCTGCTGGGCCCGTCCTCAAAAGCGGCGCTGGACGCCATCTTGGCAGGGGCGTCGACGTCAGAGACTGGCCGCAATGGCACAACCAACGGCGCGGCGATGCGCATCGCGCCGATGGGGATCAGCGCCCGGACCGATCCCCTGCCGGATTTTCTGGACCGTGTCGAACTGGCCTGCCGCATGACCCACAACACCGGTGAGGCGATTGCGGCGGCGGCGGCAGTGGCCGCCGTGGTGAGTTGCGGCATCGAAGGTCAATCCTTTGACACGGCGGTCATCTCTGCGTTGCAAGCTGCGGCAGAGGGTCAAAAGCGCGGGTTCCCGGTGGGCGAGCGCGACATGGCACAGAAGATATCCGCCGCGCTTGCCGCCGCTGATACAGGCACGGCGGTCGCGGAATTTGCCAACAAGATCGGCACCTCGGTTGCGTCCCACGAATCCGTCGCCGCCGCCTTTGGGGTCGTGCGGCTGGCCGGTTGCGACCCGTGGAAAGCCGCCGTGATCGCCGCCAATATCGGCGATGACACGGATACGATCGGCGCAATTGCCGGGGCGATGGCCGGTGCCTGCGTTGGCCGCAGCGGGATCGGGCCCAAGGCCACCGGGCCGGTTCTGGCCGCCAATGATCTGCCGGTCGACAGGATCGCACGGGAACTTTTGCAGCTCAGGGCCAGTCACGATCACCGGGTTGCCGATGGCGCGGAGTGTGGCCCATGACCCGTCGGTTGTTACAGATGTCCGGCTGTGTCGTGGACCTTCTTTATGAGGTGGATCAGGTCCCGTCCGCCGGGGAAGAGGCCATCGTGCGGGGGTTTTCGATCAAACCGGGTGGCGGGTTCAACGCGATGGTTGCCGCCAGTCGGACTGGTATGGCGGTGGGCTATGGCGGAGGCATCGGATCAGGCCCCTTCGCACAGATCGTCCGCGAGGGACTGACCGCCGAGGGCATCTCGTGTTTGCGCCATCCCGACCGGACCCGGGATCAGGGCTGCTGCACCGTTCTGATTGATGCGCAGGGTGAACGGACCTTTGTGGCCAGCGAAGGTGCCGAGGGCCATGTCAGCCCCGGAGATCTGGAACAGATTGCCTTTGCCGAATTCGACTGGACGCTGCTGTCGGGCTATGCGCTGCACTATGCGGGCTCGCGCGATACGCTGTGTCACTGGCTTGAGACCGCCGGGACAATTCCCAATCTGGTCTTCGACCCGTCCCCGGTTGTGGCGGCAATCCCGGCGCAGGCACGCGCCGCCGCGTTGCAACGGGCGCACTGGGTCAGCGCCAATGCCCGCGAAGCGACCATTCTGACCGGGCTGGGTGATCCGGCAGAGGCCGCCCAGTCCCTTGCCGCCTCGCGCCCCGGCGGCGCCGTCGTGCGGGCCGGTTCGGGCGGATGTTTCGTGGCCCTGGGCGGTGTTGTCGAACACATCCCGCCTTACCCGGTGCAGGTGGTTGACACCAACGGGGCCGGCGACGCCCATGTCGGCAGCTTCATCGCGCGCCTGTCACAGGGGGACACCCCCGCGCTTGCCGCCCGATACGCCAATGTCGCGGCTGCGATCTCAACAACACAAAAAGGCCCGGCAACCACCCCGACCCGTTCGGTCGTTGCCGACGCGCTGAACCGGAAAGAGGCCAGTTGATCGAGCAGAGCCCCTATTGCGAATGACTGGGAGGTCAAAATGAACAAGCAAATCTTACTGGCGACAAGCGTCGCGTTTTTCGGAACCGCAGTCAGTGCCGATGAAATCCGGGTGCTGAACTGGCAGGGTTACGGCACCGATCTGGACTGGGCCGTCGCCGCGTTTTCCGACGCCAGCGGCCATACGGTGGTGCACGAGTATTTCAACTCGGAACAGGAGATGCTGACCAAGCTGCGGACAAATCCCGGTGCTTATGACGTGGTGCTGATCAATGCGGCCTTTACCCCGCAGGCGCAGGACGAAGGTCTGATCGGCCCTATCGACACGGCGCTGGTGGAAAACCTTGCGGACGTGCCCGACAATCTGACCAACAATCAGGACCTGAACGCGGGTGGCGCGCTGCACGGTGTTCCCTGGACCTGGGGTCTGACATCCTTTGCGGTCAACACCGGCGAATTCGACCAGATGCCGGAGTCGATCGAAGTGTTCTGGGACAAGGCGCATGAGGGCAAGGTCTCGATCCGCGATGACGCGTTGGAGGCAGTGCAATTCGCCGCCATCGCGACAGGTCAGGACATTAACAATATCGAAGACCTTGATGCTATCGAGGCAAAGCTTTCCGCGCTGATGCCGCAGATCAAAACCTATTGGGGTTCGGAAAACGACTGGAACCAGTTCATGGCGGCGGGCGATCTGGATGTGGCGACCTTCTGGTCCGGTTCGGCCAGTCGGTCCATGGCCGCCGGTTTGCCGGTGCAGTTCGTGGTCCCCAAGGAAGGCGCTATCGGCTGGCTGGACGGGCTGTCGATCCCCGCATCCTCGACCAAGAAAGAGGCGGCGCATCAGTTCATCGACTGGATGATCGACCCGGAATTCTACGTCAAATGGGCCGCCGAGGGCGCCCCGGCCTCGGCCAATGCCAAGGCTGCCGCCGCCTTGCCCGATGACGCCTTCAACCGGCGTGTTCTTGGAGACCCTGAGGTTGTCGCCCGGGTCCAGTTCCAGCGCCCCGTCTCGGACGAGAACCGCGAGAAATACCTTGAACTGTGGCAGGGTCTGAAGGCCGCGCAGTAAACGACTTGGGGGAGAGCGGGCGCAGATGTCTCGGGTTCTTGCCAATCAGGACCGGCTGAAGATTTTCGGCCTGCTCTCACCAGCCTATCTGTGGCTGACAGTGGCGATTTTCCTGCCGCTGTCGGCGATGCTGTATTTCAGCTTTCTGTCGGATGTCCCGTTCGGCGACGCGGAATGGGCCTATACGACCGAAAATTATCAGGCGTTCTTTCAGACCTCGACCTATGCCAAGCTGCTTTGGAAATCGCTGAAGCTTGGGCTGACGGTCACCTGCATTTCCGTGCTGGTCGGGTTTCCCTGCGCTTATGTTCTGGCCAAGGCGATCAAGGGCCGCTCGCGTGAGGCGCTGTTTCTGCTGGTCATCCTGCCGTTCTGGTCCAACTCGCTGGTGCGGATATTCTCGTGGGCCATAGTCCTGCGCGGCAACGGTGTGCTGGAACTGGGGCTGAACGCGATCCTGCCGTTCGAGGTGGATGTGAACCTGATGTTTTCGACCCCGGCCATCGTGATCGGGCTGGTTCATTCCTACCTGCCCTATGTCATCCTGACCTCCTATCTGGCCCTGCAGGCGATTGACGACAATCTGATCGACGCAGCCCGGTCGATGGGGGCCAACAAGCTGACTATCCTCTGGCGCGTCATCCTGCCACTGTCCCTGCCGGGATTGCTGGCGGGCGCGGTGCTGATCTTTGTCCCGGTGGTCGGATCATTCATGGAGCCGCGCATTCTGGGTGGCCGGGTCGGCACCTATTTCGGCACGGTGATCGAGGATCAGTTCGTGGCCGTGTTCAACTGGCCCTTGGGGGCGGCGCTGTCTTTCATCCTGCTGGCGGTTGTTCTGCTGATCCTTGCGCTTGCCAGCCCGGTTCTGAAAAGGGCACAGGCATGAGCGGTCGGTTCCTGACGATACTGGGCAAGGTCTGGCTGGGGTTGATCCTGATCTTCCTCTATGCGCCGATCATTGTGATGGCCTTCATGTCCTTCAACGCATCGCAATTCTACCAGCTGCCTTTTGAGTTCTCGTTCAAATGGTACCAGAAGCTGGCCGGGAATGCCGAGATCATCGACGCCGCCACCCGCTCGGTCGGGATTGCCATCGTCACGACGATCATCGCCACCATTCTTGGCACAGCGGCCTCGGTCGCGCTGTTCCGGTTCGAGTTTCGCGGCAAGCGGTTCCTTCAGGTCATGTTGTTCCCGCCCATTGCCATCCCGTGGCTGATCACCGGTACCGCCATGCTGATCTTCTTTTTCGGCGTCGGGTTGGGGCGGGGCACGCCATCGGTCATCATTGGCCACGTGGCACTGGCCCTGCCTTACGTCATTGTCGTTGTCAGCGCGCGTCTATCCACTTTTGACGCCACCCTGGAAGAGGCGGCGCGGTCCTTAGGTGCGGATGCCTGGACCGTGACGCGCCGCGTAACCCTGCCGTGGATCTCGTCCGGCGTGATCGCCGGAGCATTGTTCGCCTTTGCCGTCAGCTTCGATCAGTTCGTGGTGTCCTATTTCCTGTCCGAACCCGGCGACAGCACGCTGCCCGTGCTGATCTATACATCAATCCGCAAAGGGTTCACGCCGGAAATCAATGCGATTTCCACGATCATCATTATCGTATCCATGGCCGTGATGCTGATCGCCGCACGGTTCTCAAACTTCGGAGGAGAGCGCTGATGGCCGAGGTCTCTGTCCAGAATGTCAGCAAGTATTTCGGGCCGCTGAAAGCGCTGGACGACGTCACCATGGATTTCCCCGATGGCGGTTTCTTTGCGCTGCTGGGCCCATCGGGAAGTGGCAAGACCACCCTGTTGCGGGCCATCGCCGGGTTCATCTTCACCGATGGCGGCACGATCCGTATCGGCGAAGCATCGGTTGAACATATCCCGGTGGAAAAGCGCGACATCGGCATGATGTTCCAGAACTATGCGCTGTTTCCGAACATGAGCGTTGCCGACAACATCGGCTTTGGCCTGCGGGTGCGCAAGGTCGGGGCCGCCGAGGAACGCCGCCGCGTGGGCGAGGCGCTGGAGCTTGTGCAACTGGGCGATCTGGGCGATCGGAAGCCACACCAGCTGTCCGGCGGTCAGCGCCAGCGCGTCGCACTGGCCCGTGCCATGGTGACCAATCCCAAGGTTCTGTTGCTGGACGAACCCCTGTCGGCGCTGGACAAGGCGCTGCGCGTTGATATGCAGATCGAGTTGAAACGCATCCAGCGCGAGATCGGCATCACCACGATTTTCGTGACCCATGATCAGGAAGAGGCCCTGACCCTGTCCGACAAGATCGGTATTCTCAGGGATGGCCGCATGATCCAGGCTGGCCCCCCGCGCGAAGTTTACAGCCACCCGGCTGACATCTTTACCGCCGAGTTTTTGGGCGAGGCGAATTTTCTGTCCAGAAATGGCGAAGGGGTGTTGGGACTGGATGGGGCATGTATCAAACTGCCGCCGGGCATCTCATCAACGGCGACACTTGCGGTGCGGCCCGAGAACATGAGCCTCTCGGTCGACGCCCCAGCGGGGGATGATCTTTCGGCGCTTCCGGCAATCCTGGAACGACGCATCTTCGCCGGGGCGATGGCCACCTGTATCCTGCGGTGCGAAGGGCAGGTGTTCAAGGTGATCGCCCGGGATCAGGACATCCCCGATCTTACCGAGGGTCGTCAGGTCTGGTTAAGCTGGGCACCGGAAAAGACCATGGTTGTGCCCGGTGGGTAAGAAACGTCGCAAGCCTTGCGATCGACCTTTGACGGATCACGTACCGGGCCTTTGGAACAGAGTATAGCCTTCCGGCACAGGGATCATGGCAAAGCCCGCGTCTGTCAGGGCGGTTTGCAGCGCGCTGAAATCCTCATTGTTGTCTGCCAGCAGCACGTTTGCCACGTCAAATTGCGTGACCGCCTGCAACACGGCCTTAGTCGGCGCGTCGATTGCACCCTGACCACTGACCACCTGAAACGCACGACGACGCAGGTCTATATCGCTGTCACTGCGGGTATGCCGGTAATGGTCCAGATAGATGAAGCGCACAGCGACCTGCTGAGCCGGATCACCAAAGGTGGCGAGCCAGATGGCAATCTCTTCAGGGGCCAGCGTTGTACCTTGGCGCGTAAGCAGGGGATTTACCGTTTCCGCGACCTGATAGACCGCGGGGGGAACATCCAGACCAAAAGGTTCAAAACGGACATGGTTCCGGCCTCCAAAGATCGAGACCGGGCTGACTGCCATCAGCAACAAAAGCCCCAGGACAACGTAGGATGCGGGACGGGTGCCGACCGAGATTCTCTCTAATCCGGCGGCAATGGCGACCCCGGCAAAAAGCGGCAAGGGAAACGCAAACATCAGGCGCCAATTCAGGTTGCCGGTCAGATGTTCCGCAAAAATCGGGGACAGGAACGGGTTCAGAGCAGTCAGCGTGTAGACCAAATAGGCACCAAGGAAAAACCGTCGGGCCTGTCCTTGCAGCAGCACCCAACCTGCGCACAGCGCAAAGATCGCGGGGGCCAGAAGATAGCCGTGGACACCGACGACATCCGGCAGCATAGCGCGGGGTTCGGTAAACTCGGATGGATAGGCACCTGTGGTCAGCAACACTGTGGCCCCTAAAACAACGGGCCATCCGCAGACCAGACCAACCGCAACATAAGTGCCAACTCGTTTTGGCTGAAAGATCAGCAATCCGCTGGCCGCCACAAACACAGTCATTGGGGCAAGGAAAATGCCATTTGCCGACAGGCTTGTCGCAGCGGCGACCGTTAGGAACAGCAGTGCATAGTCAAACAGCCTGCGCGTATTCCAGGCGCGCAGAACATAGACGTAAATCAGCGGCACAATGCCAATGAACAGCAACGATTTCCCGTGCTGAAGCCGCATGAACGAAAAATTCCCGAAGGAATTGTGCGACAACCCCAGCATCACCATGATCACCAGCCCGGCCAACAGGGCCACAAGCCACCGGTCCTTTGCCAGCATCCGGCAAAACAATACGTAGATACAGACGAGGGTCACCGAGGAAAGCGCGGGCATCACCAGATGCGCGGTTTGAATGACACTCAGCCCGGTAAGCTGGGCTATTATCGCGTTGAGGACATGATAGGTCTCGACCCGATAGGTGGGCAAATGGATCAACTGATCGGGATCGCCGATCATTGTATCGAACATCATCACAGACCTTGGGTCTGCAATGATCCCGGTGGCAAGGTTCAGAAAACTCGCATCATCCGCATCAGATCGATGCAGAACAAGCGGCAGAAACGCTGCCAAAACCAGCAGCCCAAACGTGATCCAGATCTGGTAGGGGGGTATATCCGCCATACCCGGGGACGGGCTGGAAGACGTCCGCACGGGTGCCTGTACCGTCTGCCAAATTCCGAACAGGGTTACGCCAGCCGTGATCAGAAAGAACAGGGCCGGCTGCTTGAGGACATAGCTGCCCACAAGACCCACGGCCAACACAAAGCCTGCGCCCAGAAACTGGACTATGATCTTTTTGGGATCAGAGTTTTGATCGATCTGTTCGTCTGACCCGCCAAACAGGTCGGGTATGCGTTTGGCATGAACGGAAATTCCGGCCCCGCAACAGATGGAAATAAGGAAAATTGCGTAAAAAATCGGGAGGGTGGCTCCGAAGAAAACGGAAATCTGCGATAATACGGCCCACACCCCCCAGAAGCCAATTAACCCGGCAACAAAACAAAACACAAAACGATCCATTCACTTTCCTTCGATTTCGGCCTCAGAGGCCCCAAGAATGATCTTGGCTTACAAAAACATAACGTTGCGCGAGTGTGTCATCTAGCGTCAAGGCCAATGCTGACGCAATTGCCAGCGCCAAGACGAGGTAATGCGAAAAATGGCGGGCCC
>NZ_JALCBM010000026.1:22500-39049 GCF_028066395.1 Ruegeria sp. | reverse complement strand
ATCACGCCAACAGCCTGAGACACCTCAATTTTACTGTCAACATTAACCTGTTGTATGACAGTCATTTTCACCGCCTTCGCGCACCGCCAGCCGTTAACATGGAAGGCCATGTTGCGCTGAGATTGTGTCGCCAGCGTGATCTGAAAGCGGCGATTCCCGGCGAAACACGGGTGCCAAATCCCTCAGAAGCTGGCTGTTGGCAGCCCTGATGACAAAAGCGTTGGGCCCCATCGTTTCAAGTATGCTTCGGGCGGTGAACACCGTTTTGTCGTGGCATACGCGGTTGGCGCATGATCTAAAGCCTGCAGTGCTATCCTTCGCTCTGATTGCCGATCGAAACGATCCGATCACACAGATCAGCCGCAGCGGACAGTGATCTTGCGCTGGTCTTGGCCATGTTCGGCAGGATCATCCATTCCAATGGCCATGCACTGCCAGAGCGTTCCTGTTCATGCACCAACGCCTGATGCATTCCCGCGATCTGGGTGGCGTTATAGCGGGCGAGGGTGACCAGAAGCTCTGCCAATATCGGGTTCTGCTTGTGTGGCATGGCCGAGGACGTGCCGCCGCCAGAGAGTGTGATCTCGTCAATGCCCTGCTGCGCCATCAGGCAAATATCCTGCCCGATCTTTCCCAACGCTCCGGTGACAAGGGACAGAAGATTGGCATATTCCGCGATGCCGTCGCGGGCAGAGTGCCAGCTTTGGTCGGGCAGGTGCAGGTGCAGTGCATCCGCGATAAAGGCTGCGAGATCGCGGTGGCCTGCGCCGATGGCCTGACAATCACCAACGGCACCGCCAAGTTGAACACATTCAATGTGGGGCCGTATCTGGGCAAGGCGGTTCTGATGGGCCTTCAGCGGCGCGCGCCAGGATGCGATGCGGTGACCCGCCGTGATGGGCAGGGCTGCCTGCATGCGGGTGCGGCCCATCAATGTGTTTGTGCCAAAGCTTTCGATCAGCTGATCCAGCCGTCCGATCAGCCCCGAGAGGCGTGCCATCAGCAGGTCAGAGTTTTCCCGCAAGGTCATCGCAAGCGCTGTGTCGATGACATCTTGCGAGGTGGTTCCGCTGTGTATCGCCCCGGCAAACGACCCGGCATCAGCCTTCAGTCCGCGCACCAGCGCCGGGATCGGCAAGCCGTCCTGCAATGTGCCAGATCGCAAATCTTCCATGCGAGGTTTGGCCTGCTCGATCCATTCCGCTGCCATCCGGGCCTCTTCGGGGGACGCGTTGCCGATGAGGCCCAACCCGCGTGAATAGGCGGCCTCGAAGGCCAGCATATGGGCCAGTGACCGTTCGCCGGACCAGATACTGTCCACTTCGGCATCGCCAAACAGGCCCGATAGCCATGGGTGGTTGAACACGTCGCTCATGACGGCACATCCCTGGGCTTGGCGAAACGGGGCATCAGGCTGCGACCTTGCGCAGGCCGAGCGTGGCCCGTGCTTGGGCAGCGGTGGCCACCGGGCGGGCGTACTTGTCGCACAAATCCACCGCCCGCCGGACCAGCGCTGCGTTCGATGGGGCCAGCGTGTCGCGATCCAGCCGGATATTGTCTTCCAGACCGGTCCGCACATGGCCGCCCGCCGCGATTGACCAGTCGTTCACGGTGATCTGCCCCGGCCCGATCCCTGCCGCGCACCACGGCACGTCTCCGAACAGTCTGTGCACGGTTTTCACGTAGAAATCAAAGACCTCCCGGTCGACGGGCATTGCGTTTTTGACGCCCATCACAAACTGAACATAGGGCGTATCCTTGATCTGACCGACCTTGTGCAGCCGGGCGGCCTGCAGGATGTGGGACAGGTCAAAGGCTTCGATTTCGGGCTTGATGTCATATTTCACCATCTCGCTGGCAAGCCAGTCGACCAGATCGGGCGCGTTTTCGTAAACACGAGTCGGGAAGTTGTTCGAGCCGACCGACAGCGATGCCATGTCCGGCGCAAGGGGCAGCATGCCGCCGCGTTCCCGGCCTGCGCCGGAACGCCCGCCCGTGGACAATTGCACGATCATGCCGGGGCAATTGGTTTCGATCCCGTCCTTCAGCGCCGCGAACCGGTCCGGGTCCGAGGTTGGCTTGCCCGCGTCATCGCGGACATGGCAATGGGCGATTGAAGCTCCGGCCTCGAACGCCTCATGAGTGCTTTCGATCTGTTCCGAGAGGGTGACCGGAACCGCGGGATTGTCCGCTTTGGTCGGGACCGAGCCGGTGATGGCGACGCAGATGATGCAGGGAGTGTTTGTGGATTCAGACATCGAAAAAGACCGTTTCATTGTTGCCTTGCAGCCGGATATCGAACCGGTAGCCGTGGGGGTTTTTATCGGCGATCAGGCTGTGCCGCCTGGTGTCCTGTTCAATCAGGTTCAGCACCGGATCGGTGGCGTTGGCATCGACCTCATCCGCAAAGTATAGCCGCGTATTGAGCCCGACATTGATGCCGCGTGCGACCAGCCAAAGGTTGATATGCGGTGCCATTGGCGACCCGTTTCGCCCCACTACCGGCCCGGGTTTGATCGTGTCAAAGGACCACTCACCCGTGTCGAAATCCGGGATCACCCGGCCCCAGCCGCGAAAGCCGGGCTCCACTTCGCCATGGCCGGGATAGATGCCCGCTGCATTGGCCTGCCAGACCTCGATCAGGACGTCCTTGACCGGGGCTTCGGTGCCGTCCAGTACGCAGCCCCGGACGGTGATCCGCTCGCCACCCGCATCCGGTCCGGCGATGTCCCGACCCAGTTCCTGCCGGTAGATATCGAACCCCGCATCCCCCGGCGCCAGCCCGATATGGACATATGGCCCTGCGGTCTGCGAGGGGGTTTCCTTGAGGTAGTCGAGTGTTTGAACCATGGTCAGTTCCCCTCGGGCCGGTTTTCGAAATAGGTCGAGCGGTGCCCGCGCAGGATGATGTCGAACTTGTAGGCGATGCTGTCCAAAGGCACGGTTGCGTTCAGATCGAGAGCCGCGACCAGTTGATTGACCGCGCGCGGGTCGGGGATCGTGTTGACGATGGGGCATTTGGCGATCAGGGGATCGCCCTCGAAATACAACTGCGTGATCAGACGTTGCGCAAAACTGGACCCAAAGACCGACGCGTGGATATGCGCAGGCCGCCAGCTGTTCACCCAGTTGCGCCAAGGATAGGCCCCGGGTTTGATCGTCCGAAATCGGTAATAGCCATCCTGATCGCTGAGCGTGCGCCCGCAGCCGCCGAAATTCGGATCAATCGCCGCCAGATAGGTGTCTTTCCTGTGACGATATCGCCCGCCCGCATTGGCCTGCCAGATCTCGACCAGAGTGTTTGGCACTGGCCTTCGGTTTTCGTCCAGAACCCGGCCATGCAGAATGATCCGCTCGCCAATCGGGTCGCCGGTTTTGGCGTAGTTGCGGATCAGGTCGTTATCCAGCGGGTCGATATCATTGTGCCCGAAGACCGGCCCCGCGGCCTCGCTGAGCGTGGTTTCCAGCGACAGCAGCGGCTGGCTGGGCGACCGCGACACGCTGCTTTTGTAGTCGCGCGCATATGCGGGTGGATGCCATTCGCGATCCCGTTGATACAAGTCCAGCGGCTGGGTCATTCGGCTTGGCCCTCCATCTCGGCAAAGGTCTGCTTGGCCAGTTTGATGGCCCGGTTGGCGCAGGGAACACCTGCATAAACGGCGGCATGCATCAGGGCTTGCATGACATCCTCTTTCGAGGCGCCGGTATTGGCGCAGGCACGGATGTGCATCGGGATTTCATCAAAGTTCCGAGTCGCCGCCAAAAGGGCCAGAGTGATCATCGACCTTTCCCGCAGGGTGATGGTGTCATCGGCCCAAAGCGTGCCCCATGCGCCTTCGGTGATCATGGTCTGAAATGGCGCGTCAAACTCGGATTTTTGCGCCTCGGCCCGGTCCACATGCGCATCGCCCAGAACCCGGCGGCGGATGGACATTCCGGTTGCGTGACGATCCTGTTCCATGTCCCCTCCGGTTCCGCCCATCAATAGGGCAATCCTACATAGTTTTCCGCCATCGCCTTTTGCGCCGCATCATTGCTGCGCAGAAAGTCGATCTCGGCGCGCTGCATTTTCAGATCGAATTCGGATTGATACGGAAACCGATGCAGCAATGAGGTGAACCACCAGCTGAACCGCTCGGCCTTCCAGATGCGGGCCAGCGCATTTTGCGAATAGGCATCAATCCCCTGATCCGAGCCGTTCTCGTAATAATCGCGCAGCGCATTCAGCAGATAGTGCACGTCTGATGCGGCGGTGTTCAATCCCTTCGCGCCTGTGGGCGGCACGATATGCGCCGCGTCCCCGCACAGGAATAACCGCCCCCAGCGCATCGGCTCGGTCACGAAAGACCGCAGCGGGGCGATGGATTTCTCCACCGAGGGTCCGGTGACAAGGCTGTCGGCGAATTGCGCGGGGATACGGCGTTTCAGCTCGGTCCAGAAGGCCGCATCGGTCCAGTCTTCGGGCGAATCCGACAATGAGCATTGTATGTAGTACCGGCTGAGGTTTTCATTGCGCATCGAACATAACGCAAAGCCCCGCGCGGATGAGGCATAGATCAATTCATGATGCACCGGGGGTGTTTCCGACAGGATACCGAGCCAGCCGAACGGATAGATTTTTTCATATTCGCGCCGGATGTTCAGAGGGATGGTCTGGCGGCTGATCCCATGGAACCCGTCACATCCCGCAACGAAATCTGCATCAATGCGCTGTTCCTGCCCGTCGACGGTGAAGGTCACATATGGCGCGTCGGTCTCGGCACCATGGATGGCGACGTCTTCGGTGTTGAAAATCAGATTGCCACCTGCCGCCTCACGCGCGGCGTAAAGGTCACGGGTCACCTCGGTCTGGCCATAAACGACCACAGGGGTGCCGGTTTGGGCACGAAAATCGACGCGGAAGCTGTCATCTTCATAAGCAATCAGGGTGCCGTTATGTTCAAACCCTTCGGCATGCAACCGGTCGGCCACCCCCGCCTGCGCCATCAGATCGACAAACACCTGCTCCAGAACTCCGGCGCGGATACGACCCAGAACGTAATCCTTGGTCTTACGCTCCAGCACCACGCTGTCGATTCCGTGAACATGCAGGAGTTGCGACAGCAGCAAACCTGAAGGTCCTCCTCCGATCACAACAACTTGTGTGCGCACTTGATCCTCCCGCCTCAAGTCTGTGCAAGATTGCATTGTCATCCCGGTTTAGCAATGTGGCGCGGGACCTTGCGGTTTGATCCGGCGATCCGGCCCGGGATCAAACAAGGGCTTGCGCCACGGCCATAACCGGCATCAAATCAACCCCAACCGCTTTGGTGCAAATCGGAAAGGATCGAAAAAAGTTGCGATATTGTGCACATCATGCATTAAATCGCATCAAGACGCAAAAACAGAGGAGGAAGCAATGTATATCTCAAGAAGGCTGATGGGTGTTTTCAGCGCCATCGCTCTGGGCGTTGGCACATCTGCCACCGCAGCCGAATATGAATTCAACCTGCAAAGTTTTTTGCCTGCGCAGGCCACGATCCCGGCGCAGATCATCGACGTCTGGGCGGACAAGATCGAGGCGGACTCAGATGGCCGTATCGAAATCACCCGCTATCCGTCGATGCAACTGGGGGGCAAGCCGCCAGAGCTGCTGGATCAGGTCATTGATGGCGTCATCGACATCACCTGGAACGTGATCGGCTATACGCCGGGCCGCTTCCCGTCGACCGAAGTGTTCGAATTGCCGTTTTTGGTGAATGACGCCAAGCCCGCATCGGCGGCGTTCTGGACCCTGCTGGAAGAGGATATCGCTGATCGTGAATTCTCGGACGTGAAGGTGCTGGGTGGCTGGGTGCATGGCCCCGGCATGATCCACGCCAACAAGGAGGTGCTGAAGCCCGAGGATTTCAACGGCATGAAAATCCGCGGCGCCTCGCGTCAGGTCAACTCGCTGCTCAGCACGTTGGGGGCCACCCCGGTTGGTATGCCGGTGCCTGCAGTTCCCGAAGCCCTGTCCAAGGGGGTCATCGACGGCACCACCATTCCGTGGGAAGTGACCAAGGCGCTGAAAGTTCCGGAACTGGTCGAGAACCACACCGAATTCACCGGGCCGATGATGTATACGGTGACCTTCGTGCTGGCGATGAACAAGGACAAGTACAACGCCCTGCCGGATGATCTGAAAGCCGTGATCGACAACAACTCGGGTCTGGAGTTTTCCATGTTCGCCGGTGAGGTGCAGCAGGCCAATGACGACCCTGCGCGCGAGATCGCGCTGGATCGTGGCAACAACGTGGTGACCCTAGACGCCGAAGAATCCGCCGTCTGGGCCGAGGCCGCACAGCCCGTCTATGACGCATGGCTCTCCGAGATGAGCGAAAAGGGCATCGACGGTCAGGCGCTGATCGACCGGGCCAAGGCGCTGATGGTCGAATACGGAAGCTGAGGCTTTTTGATACCTCGCCGCGCGCAGCCATCGCTTGCGCGCGGCGGATGATTGCCACCCGGCATCGTCAGCGGAGGACGAATGCACCGATTCATAGAAAAACTGGCGCGGGGCATGGCGCTGCTTGGCGGCATGGTGTTGACCCTGCTGATCCTGCTGATCTGTGTGTCGGTCCTGGGGCGGTCGCTGAACACTCTGCTGCATGGGTGGATCGGGCAGATGATTCCCGGCTTTTCCAAGTGGCTGCTTGATCTGGGTGTCGGCCCCGTCAACGGTGATTTCGAGATCGTCGAGGCCGGGGTCGCCTTTGCCATCTTCGCCTTTCTGCCGCTGTGCCAGTTGAACTCTGGCCATGCGGTTGTCGATATCTTCACCTCAAAACTGTCGCCCCGGGTCAATCGTGTCCTGCGCATGCTGACCGAGATCGTTTTTGCCGCCGTTCTGGTGCTGATCGCCGTGCAGCTGTTCGGCGGGATGATGGCCAAGCTGCGCTTTGGGGAGAATACCTTTATCCTGCAATTCCCGGTCTGGTGGGGCTATGCCGCCAGTTTCTGCGCCGCTGTGGTGGCCGCCATTGTGGGGGTATATGTGGCCGTCACGCGCATTCGCGAATGTGTGTCTGGGAAGGAAATACTACTGTGAGCGATCTCGCCATTGGGCTGCTGTCTTTCCCGGCACTCCTGCTTTTGATCTTTGCGCGTGTCCCCATCGGGCTGGCCATGTTCGTGACCGGGCTGGTGGGTATCGTGACGGTCACCGGCAACCTCAACATCCCGCTGGGGCGGCTGAAGTCCGAGACCTATTCGACCTTCTCCAGCTATTCGCTGTCGATCGTGCCGATGTTTCTGCTGATGGGGTATTTCGCAACGCTCGGCGGTATGTCCACCGCCCTGTTCAAAGCGGCCGAGGGGTTTTTGGGTCACCGCAGGGGCGGTGTCGCCATGGCCGCCATCGGGGCCTGTGCCGGGTTCGGCGCGATCTGCGGGTCGTCGCTGGCCACTGCGGCCACAATGGGCCGGGTCGCCCTGCCGGAACTGCGCCGCTATGGCTATGCCGGGGGGTTCTCGACCGCGACATTGGCAGCAGGTGGTACGCTGGGCATTCTGATCCCGCCCTCGGTGGTGCTGGTGATCTACGCCATCCTGACGGAACAGAACATCGCCAAGCTGTTTCTGGCCGCCTTCATCCCGGGCATTCTGGCCGCGTTGGGCTATGTGGTTGCCGTGTCGGTCTATGTCCGCCTCTATCCCGAAAGCGCGGGCACCCGAGAGGCCATCCCCTATCGCGAGCGGTTCCGTCTGCTGTTCGATGTCTGGCCGGTGCTTCTGGTCTTTGGCGGAGTGGTCGGCGGCATCTATGCAGGATGGTTCACCCCAACCGAAGGTGCTGCCGTTGGCGCCGCCGGAACCGGGCTGATCGCGCTGGCCAATGGTGGCCTGACCGTGGCCACGCTGAAAGACAGTTTCACGACCACCGCGAAATCCACCGCGATGATCTTCTTCATCATCTTAGGCGCGGGCTTTTACAACGGTTTTCTGGCACTGACCAACGTCCCGCAGGAACTGGCGGATTTCGTGTTGAGCCGGGGCTTCAGCCCATGGGCAATCCTCGCATTGATTCTGGTGTTCTATCTGATCCTCGGCTGCGTCATGGACAGCCTCAGCATGATCCTGCTGACCATCCCGATCTTTTTCCCGGTCATCTCGGTTCTGGATTTCGGGCTAGTCGATCTGATCGCGATGCAACATGATGCAGCCCGCGCGGCATTGGCGGGCGCAGCGGACATAGCGCCCGAGATACGGGCTGAGGTCGACGCGCTGATTGCTTCCGGCGCGGAAATCAGCCGGGATCTGCAGAAAGAGATCGGCATTCGCGTCACCCAAGGCATGGCGGACCGTATCGCGCTGGAACGCACCGCAATCTGGTTCGGCATTCTGGTTCTGATCGTGGTCGAGGTTGGGCTGATCACGCCGCCGGTGGGCATGAACCTGTTCATCATCAACGCGATGGACCGAAATACGCGGATGCTGGAAACCTACAAGGCCGTGCTGTTCTTTGTCGGCTCGGACATTCTGCGTGTCATCCTGTTGGCGCTGTTCCCGGCGATCACCCTGTTCCTGATCCCGTTTGGCTGATCATTCACAGATTTGTGCATGAAAATGCACACCTGAAAAAGGCTATTGCGAAAACCTGCATTTTTGATGCAGTATAACGCACATCTCGCCACCGAAAGGAAGCCGATGCCAAAGCAGGACTTCACCCAGCTGCTCGACAAGATTGCCGAAACCATCGCGCAGGACGCGCTGGATGAGGGGCTGGAGGCCAAGCTCAACCGGGATTTCCCGCCGTCCTCTGACACCTTCCAGACGCTGGCGCGGCTTTGTGCCGAAGGCGAACGGGACGGCTGGCTGATGGCGCGCGAGGCCGGGGGTATCCGCTTTGGCCGCGCCATCAAGCCGGGTGAAATTGCTGGGGATTTCAGCGTCGACGTGGTGCGCATGAAGGACGTGCGCGGCCCGCATCACGTTCACACAACCGGCGAGATTGGGGCGATCATTCCGCTGGAGGGCGCTCCGCAATTCGATGGCAAGGGCGAGGGCTGGTACGTTTACGGCCCCGGTTCGGACCATCATCCGACCGTGTCGGGCGGGGATGCCTATATCCTCTATCTGCTGCCCGAGGGCGCCATCGAATTCACCGGCAAGTGACCGGCTTTTCGCCGAGGGGGAGGAACTCAATGTCAGAAAACCAAAACGCAGCCCTCTGGTTTGTCGACCGTCATGTGGACGAGGGCCGCAGCGACAAGGTCGCGTTCCGCGAGGCAGACGGGCAATGCCGCACGCTGACCTACGGCCAGCTTGCAGCGGACAGCGCCCGTTTCGCTGGCGCGCTGACCCGCCACGGCGTGCGCCGAGAGGAGCGGGTGGCGATGATCGTTCTGGACCAGATCGAGTTCCCGGTCGTGTTCTGGGGCGCGATCAAGGCGGGCGCGATTCCGGTGCCGATGAACACCTTGCTGTCTGCCCCGGTTTACGCTGCGACGCTGAAGGACAGCCGCGCCTCGACCCTGATTGTGTCGGCTGCACTGTGGGAGACGGTTGCACCAGCGCTGCAGGACAACCCGTTCCTGCGCACGGTCATTGTGATCGGCGATGCGCCGGACGGGGCCGTCAGCTACGATGATTTTGTGGCCGGCGCTGAACCGATGGCGGCGGTCGAGGCGCAGGATGATGAAACCGCATTCTGGCTCTATTCCTCGGGTTCGACCGGGTTGCCAAAGGGCGTGTGCCACGTGCATTCCAGCCTGAAGGCCACAGCGGACACGTTCAGCGCCGGGGTGTTGGGGTTGCGGGAGGATGACGTGGTCTTTTCCGTCGCCAAGCTGTTCTTTGCCTATGGGCTGGGCAACGGGCTGACCTTTCCGCTGGCGGTTGGCGCATCGACAATCCTGCTGGGCGGACGCCCGCTGCCGGATACGGCGCTGGAGATCATCGAAACCCACTCCCCGACGATCTTCTGCGGGGTGCCCACGTTCTTCGCCGCCTTGAACGCACGTCTGGATGCGGGTCCGGGTGTGACGTCCCACCTGCGTCTGTGTACTTCGGCGGGTGAGGCGCTGCCGCGCGAAGTGGGCGAGACTTGGGAAAGCCACATGGGCGCCGAGATTGTGGACGGCGTTGGGTCCACCGAAATGCTGCATATTTTCCTGTCGAACCGTCCGGGAGAGATCGTCTATGGCACCTCCGGCACTGCGGTGCCGGGCTATGACGTGCGGCTGGTGGATGACAGCGGCGATGAAGTGCCCGATGGCGAGGTTGGGGAACTGCTGGTTCGTGGCCCCTCGGCCGCCGCGACCTATTGGAACCGGCGCCAGAAAACGCGTGACACGTTCGAAGGCCACTGGACCCGCACCGGCGATAAATACGAACGCACGCCCGAGGGGCGGTACATCTATTGCGGGCGGACCGACGACATGTTCAAGGTCTCCGGCATCTGGGTCAGCCCGTTCGAGATCGAACAGACGCTGATCGAACACCCCGCCATTCTGGAAGCCGCTATTGTCGCCCACGCCGATGAGCAGGGCTTGGACAAGCCCAAGGCCTTTGTCGTGTTGAAGGATGGTCAAAGCGCCGAGGATATCGGCGACCTCAAGGAGTTTGTCAAAGACAGGATCGGCAAGTGGAAATACCCCCGTTGGGTCGATGTGGTGGATGATCTGCCCAAGACGGCCACGGGCAAGATTCAGCGCTTCAAGCTGAGGGGGTCCGCATGATGTGGCAGGATGGCGGAACGGGCCGCGTAGAGGTCGATGGCGTCGGGCTGGAATATGCCACCTGGGGGCCGTCGCCCGAGGCGGCTCCGACTCTTGTGCTGTTGCACGAAGGGCTGGGATGCGTTGCGATGTGGCGTGATTTTCCTGCGCGGCTGGCGGCGGAGACGGGCTTTGGCGTTCTGGCCTATTCCCGTTCCGGATACGGGCAGTCCGATCCCGCCTCCCTGCCGCGCCCGCTGGATTACATGACCATCGAGGCCGAACAGGTTCTGCCGCAGGTTCTGGACAAGACCGGATTCCGCCGGGGCGTTCTGCTGGGCCATTCCGACGGTGCGACGATTGCTGCGATCTATGCCGGGGCGATCTCGGATGCCCGGGTGCGCGGGCTGATCCTGATGGCGCCGCATTTCTTTACCGAAGAGATGGGGCTTGCATCGATCACCGCTGCGCGGGACGGGTTTGACGAAGATATGCGGGCCCGAATGGCAAAGTACCACCACGACCCGAAGGCGACCTTCACCGGATGGAGCGACGCCTGGCTGAACCCGGAGTTTCGCAAGTGGAACGTGGCCGATGTGATCGACTACCTGCGCATCCCAACGCTGGCCATCCAGGGGCGCGACGATCAATACGGCACACTGGCCCAGATCGATGAGGTCGCGATCCGCAGCTATGCGCCCGTCGAAACCTCCATTCTGGACGATTGCCGACACGCGCCGCATCTGGAACAGCCCAAGATGACGCTGGCCGCCATTTCCGAGTTCACGCAGCGGCTGGAACGGATCGAACACGCCACCCCGACCCTCGCATGACCGTCAGTTGGAAGCCCGCACAGCCCTATATCCCGGGCCGCACCCTGCGTCCTGCGGAGGGGGCGTTTGATGATCTGAAATGCGGCCTTAATGACATCCCGGTGGAGCGCTTGACGGAAACCCGGGCATGGGTCGCCGGATTGGCGTTCTTCCGCGACGGATACTATTGGGAGGCCCACGAAGTGCTGGAAACCGTCTGGCTCGCTTGCCCGCCGAATGCGCCCGAACGGCTGATGGTGCAGGCCATCATCCAGCGGGCAAATGCCGAATTGAAACGAGTGATGGGGCAGGAACGCGCGGCGCTTCGCCTTTTTGATCTGTCCGACAAGCTGGCATGTGAAGCGGTCGAGCGAGCCGGGCGGAGTGTTTTGGGTTTCAATGCCGAATTGCGCATTAAAGTGCATGATTAGATCGGAAATCTCGAAAATATGAGACTATGAATGAATTATCATGCACTATTTCCTTTACTCGACATATGCCGCGCACTATTCTGCACGTCAGGCGACAGGAGCATCCCATGACCAAGGTCATTGATTTTCAGACCGATCCATCGAAGTACCGGCACTGGCGTGTCGAATATGATGGGCCGATTGCCAATCTCATCATGGATGTGGACGAAAATGAAGGGCTGTTCGAGGGGTATCAGCTCAAGCTCAATTCCTATGATCTGGGCGTGGATATTGAACTTGCCGATATTGTGCAGCGCATGCGGTTCGAACACCCCGAGGTCAAGGTGGTGGTCATGCAATCCGGCAAGGATCGGGTGTTCTGCGCTGGGGCCAATATCCGCATGCTGGGCGGCGCGGCGCATAGTCATAAGGTGAACTTCTGCAAATTCACCAACGAAACCCGCAATACGTTCGAGGCTGCCGAGGAAGACAGCGGTCAGAAATATATCGCAGCCGTCAAGGGCGCCTGCGCGGGCGGCGGGTATGAACTGGCGCTGGCCTGCAATCACATCATGCTGACGGATGACAGTACCTCGTCCGTTGCCTTGCCCGAAGTGCCGCTGCTGGCGGTGTTGCCGGGGACCGGTGGGCTGACGCGGGTGACGGACAAGCGCAAGGTACGGCGTGATCTGGCGGATATCTTCTGTTCGACCGAAGAAGGCGTGAAAGGCAAGCGCGCGCTGGATTGGCGGCTGGTGGATGAGGTCATCCCAAACTCGAAATTCGACGCAACGGTGATCGAACGCGCACAGGAATTCGCCGCTGGGATGACAAAGCCCGAGAATGCCAAGGGTATCAAACTGGGTCCGCTGGATAAAACCATCGGCGAAGACGGTTCGATCACTTACAGTTTGGTCGAGGTGTCAGTTGACCGGGACGCCCGCAAGGCCACGGTTACGCTCAGCGGTCCGAACGAAGCGGCACCGTCGGATATGGACGTCTTTACCGCACAAGGCGACCAAGCCTATCTGCTGCGTCTTGCCCGCGAGTTGGACGACGCGATCCTGCATCTGCGGCTGAACGAGATGGAACTGGGCCTGCTGGTGTTCCGCACCCAAGGCGACCCCGCGCTGTTTCAGGCGCATGAAGCGCTTGTGCTTGGCAACCACGATCATTGGCTGGCTAATGAAGTGCTGCACTATTGGAAACGGTTGCTGAAACGGATCGACGTCACCTCGCGCTCCATGTCCGCGCTGGTCGAGCATGGGTCGTGCTACACGGGTATCCTCGCCGAAATCCTGTGGGCTGTGGACCGCACCTATATGATGGAGGACGAGTTCGAAGGTGATAACCGCCCCATCGCCACGATCACCCTGACGGATGCCAATTTCGGACCGTTGCCGATGGGCAATGACCTCACCCGGCTGCAAACCCGTTTCTGGGGCAGCCCCGATGCCGTTGAGCAAGCCAAGGCGCAGAAAAACACCGCGCTTGAGGCGGAAGAGGCCGAAGAGATCGGCCTCGTCACCATGATCCTGGACGATATCGACTGGGAAGATGAAATCCGCATCTTCGAGGAAGAGCGCGCCTCCTTCAGCCCGGACGCGATGACGGGGATGGAGGCCAACCTGCGCTTTGCCGGTCCCGAGACGATGGAAACCCGCATCTTCGGACGTCTGACCGCCTGGCAGAACTGGATATTCAACCGACCAAACGCGGTCGGTCCGGATGGCGCGCTGCAACGGTACGGCACCGGCGTGCGTGGCGATTACAACATGGAACGCGTCTGATCGCGTTCACCCGAGATCTCAGCAGGAGAATGACATGTCCGACGTCATTAACGTAAGTTACGATACGCAAATACCCAATAATGTCGGTTTAAGTCAGGACCGCAAGGTTCTGAAGGCGCTGGAAAAATGGCATCCGGGCTATATCGACTGGTGGAACAAGCTGATCCCGCAGAGCTTTCAGGAATCGATGATCTACCTGCGCACCGCAGTCAGTGTCGATCCCAAAGGCTGGGCCAAGTTCGACTATGTGAAGATGCCGGAATATCGCTGGGGCATTCTGCTGGCCCCGCAGGTCGAAGACCGGGTCATTCCGATGGGCGAACACAAGGGCGAAAAGGCTTGGCAAGAGGTTCCGGGCGAATACCGCAACATGCTGAAACGTCTGATCGTGATCCAGGGCGATACCGAGCCCGGGTCGGTGGAACAGCAACGCTTTCTGGGCCTGACCGCGCCGTCGCTGTACGACATGCGGAACCTGTTTCAGGTCAATGTCGAGGAAGGCCGCCATCTGTGGGCGATGGTCTATCTGCTGCAGAAATACTTCGGCAAGGATGGCCGGGAAGAGGCTGACGATCTGCTGATCCGCTCGTCCGGGTCCGAAGAAGCCCCGCGCATGTTGGGTGCGTTCAATGAAGAAACGCCGGACTGGCTGTCGTTTTTCATGTTCACCTATTTCACCGACCGTGACGGCAAGATGCAGCTGGAAAGCCTGGCGCAATCCGGGTTTGACCCGCTCAGCCGGACCTGCCGGTTCATGCTGACCGAAGAGGCGCACCATATGTTCGTGGGCGAAACCGGGGTCAGCCGGATCGTGCAACGCACCTGCGAGGCGATGAACCAGGCGGGCCTGACCGATCCTTACGACATCGGCAAGGTGCGCGATCTGGGTGTGATTGACCTGCCGACGATCCAGAAAAAGCTGAACCTGCATTATACCCTGTCGCTGGATTTGTTCGGTCAAGAGGTCTCGACCAACGCCGCCAATGCCTTCAATGCGGGGATCAAGGGGCGGTATATGGAAAGCCGCATCGACGATGACCATCAGCTGCAAAGCGACACCTATGCGGTGAAAAGCATCGTGGATGGCAAGGTGATGAGCCAGGACGTACCCGCCCTGACGGCGATTAACATGCGTCTGCGCGACGATTATGTGCGCGATGCGGCGGGTGGTGTCGGACGCTGGAACAAGATCATCGAAAAGGCCGGGATCGACTTTGCCCTGACCCTGCCGCATGAGGCGTTCCACCGTCAGATCGGCGTCTTTGCCGCGATCAAGGCCAATCCGGACGGGGACATCATCTCGGAGGCGGATTGGGCGGCAAATGTGGATAAATGGCTGCCGACCAAGGAGGACGGCGCCTATATCCAGTCGCTGATGGTGCCATGCTATGAGCCCGGGAAATACGCCGGTTGGATCTCGGCTCCGAAGATGGGGATCGACAACAAGCCGGGCGATTTCGAATATGTAAAACTCCACATGGCCTGAGGGGATGTGACTGTAGAGAGGGTAGCCAGATGTCAGCCAAACGACCCGTAGATTGTGGCGCGAAAACCGGCACCGTGGTGCAGCGGCGCATGTCATGAACAAACCCCTGAAACAGCATCTGATCGACCCCGAGATCTGCATCCGGTGTTACACGTGTGAGATGACCTGCCCGGTTCAGGCCATCGAGCATGACGACAACAACGTCGTGGTCAATGCCGAGCTGTGCAATTTCTGTATGGATTGCATCCCGGTCTGCCCCACCGGCTCGATCGACGAATGGCGCGTGGTGCAGGACCCCTATAGCCTTGAGGATCAATACTCCTGGGATGAACTGCCCCCACAGGCCGAACTGGATGGGGGTGAGGCCGAAACCGGGCTGGAGGCGCTGGATGACGCAATGGCCGCGCTGCTGGCCGAGGCCCATAAGGGCGCCGGGGGCAAGTCCAAGGCGCCCGTATCTGCGTCCAAGCCGACGATCAACCTCTATAATCTGGGCAAGCCGGTGCAGGCCGTGGTGCAGGGCAATTACCGGCTGACAACCAACGGGTCCGGCAGTGACGTTCGCCACATCATTCTGGATTTCCAGGGGCATCCGATGCCGGTGTTGGAAGGGCAATCCATCGGGATCATCCCGCCGGGCACCGATGCCGAAGGGGCGCGACACTTGCCCCGGCTTTATTCCGTCTCCAGCCCCCGCGATGGCGAACGGTCGGGCTATAACAACGTCTCGCTGACGGTAAAGCGAGAGGAACACGGCGTTTGTTCCAACTACATCTGCGATCTGAAAACGGGCGATACGGTCGATGTGACCGGCCCGTTCGGCGCGACCTTCCTGTTGCCCGATGACCCGGACGCGCGGATATTGATGATCTGCACCGGAACCGGCTCGGCCCCGATGCGGGCCTTTACCATGCGCCGCCAGCGCAAGGTCGGCACCGTTCACGGGGGTATGACCATGTTCTTCGGTGCCCGCGCGCCGGACAGCTTGCCCTATTTCGGCCCGCTGCAGAAAGTGCCGCCCAGTTTGTTGCAACAGCATCTGGTGTTCAGCCGTCAGGAGGGGCAAGACAAGGAATATGTCCAGCACCGTATGTTGAAAGAAAAAGAGGCCGTGGCCGACCTGCTGCAAGACGACAACTGCCACGTTTACATCTGTGGGCTGCGTGACATGGAGGAAGGCGTCGAAAACGCCTTCACCGATATTGCCGCTGGTGTCGGTCAAAACTGGCAGGAGTTGCGCGATCAAATGCGGGAAGACGGGCGCTATCACGTGGAAACCTATTAAGATGCCCGACCGACCGCCTTCGGCCTACCGCCATGAAATCCGGGTGACCTGGGGCGATTGCGACCCGGCGCGCATCGCCTATACCGG
>NZ_JALCBM010000026.1:0-22400 GCF_028066395.1 Ruegeria sp. | reverse complement strand
ATGAAATCCGGGTGACCTGGGGCGATTGCGACCCGGCGCGCATCGCCTATACCGGTCGCCTTCCGTGGTTTGCACTCGACGCGATCAATGCGTGGTGGGAGGAGCATCTGGGTCAGGGCTGGTATCAACTGGAACTGGACCGCAATGTCGGCACGCCCTTTGTGCGGCTTGAGATGGATTTTACCGCGCCGGTCACCCCGCGGCACCGGCTGATCTGCCATGTCTGGCCCAGCCGGTTGGGAGATTCCTCGATCACCTTCCGTGTCGATGCGGAACAGGACGGCAAACTGTGTTTCTCGGCCCGTACCGTCAGTGTGTTCATCACCGCCGACGCCTTCAAAAAACGCAAACCGCCCGAGGATATCCGCGACATGCTGGCCCCGTTCCTGAAAGATGCCGCGCCGTTTGACGCATAACAGTTTTCCTTTTTGCCGCGACACCTATAGTGTGCATTATTGTACATGTTCGGGATTGCGAAACTATGGCGGAAATCACAACCTTCGGCGGCGCTTCGACCCAGATCGACACCGAATCCGAGATGGAGCGCGCCATCTCGGCCCTGATGGTGCAGGTTGGTGAGCGTGTCCGAAGCGCCCGCGAACGCAAGGGCATTTCCCGGCGGGTCCTGTCTGAAAGCTCGGGCGTCTCGCAGCGCTATCTGGCGCAGTTGGAAACCGGCAGCGGCAATATCTCAATCGGGTTGCTCAAGCGCGTGGCCCATTCGCTGGATCACAAAATCGAATGGTTTCTGGGTGAGGAAGACCCCTGGAACTCACCCAGCCTGCGCGTCGCCGAACTGTTCTCCGCCGCCGACAGCGACACGCGCGAGGTTGTTTTGCAGCTGCTCTCGCAAGGCAACAATGCCTCGGGTCGGGCCGAGCGGATTTGCCTGATCGGCCTGCGCGGGGCCGGGAAATCGACGCTGGGCAAGCTGGCGGCGGAAAAGCTGGACGTGCCTTTTCTGGAGTTAAACAAAGAGATAGCCTTGCATGGCGGCATGCCCATTGATGAGATTCTGGCCCTCTATGGGCAGGAAGGATATCGCAAGCTTGAGGCCGGATCGCTGGACCGGGTGATCGAAAACTATGACCGGGTGATCCTCGCCGCCGCCGGTGGGATCGTGTCCGAACCCGAGACCTTCAACAAGCTTCTGTCGAAATTCCACACGATCTGGCTGAAGGCGTCGCCGCAAGAACATATGGACCGCGTGCGCGCCCAAGGTGACGAACGCCCGATGCAAGGCAATTCCGATGCGATGGAACAACTGACCTCGATCCTGACCAGCCGCGAGGCGTTGTATGCGCGGGCGGGCACCACGCTGGACACGTCTGCGTGCACGCTGGATCAGTCGCTGAGGAGTTTGATCGCGACAATCCAGTCGCGCCGGTTTTTGGAGTCATGATCCTGTGAACAGCACTGCGGTGCCTGATGTGAATTATAGCGCATCTGTGGTCGGTGACGGCGGGACTCTGGCACGCCCGCTATTGGGCTCGCCTGATCAGGAAACGCTCGGATCATAGGCCGGATGTCCTTGCCGATGGATGGACCGTCGCGGCGACTGCGATGTATGAAAGCGCAGGCGTGTTTCCCCTACGAATTTGGTTGAATTCGCATGAATATGCGCCTAGAGCGACCCTACCTCGGGGTGCGCGAAATGCGCTGAGATGCCGTCAGGCGAACCCGTTGAACCTGAACCGGCTAGAACCGGCGGAGGGAAAGGTGACGGTTTCATCCATCCTTGCCCCTCTCGCCGCATTGGAGGATGACATGAAACATCTGCTGATTGCTGCGGGACTGCTCAGCGCAACGTCGGCTTTTGCCGCCGATAAGCCCCAGTTGACCGTATATACCTATGACAGTTTTGTATCCGACTGGGGCCCCGGCCCGCAGGTGGAAAAGGCGTTCGAGGCCGAATGCGACTGTGATCTGAACCTCGTGGGCGTCGAGGATGGCGCAGCGCTTTTGTCGCGTATCCGGCTGGAAGGCGAAAACTCGGACGCGGATGTTGTTCTGGGTCTGGATACCAACCTGATCGCAGCGGCCAAGGAAACCGGCCTGTTCGCGCCCAGCCCGGTTGCGGCGGATTACACGCTGCCCATCGCCTGGAACGATGACGTCTTTGCCCCGTATGATTGGGGTTATTTCGCCTTTGTCCATAATGCGGATGCGGCGGCCCCGACCAATTTCCGCGATCTGGCCGACAGCGACACCAAGATCATCATTCAGGACCCGCGTTCATCGACCCCCGGTCTGGGGCTGCTGTTGTGGGTCAAGGCCGCCTATGGGGATGAGGCACCGGATATCTGGGCAGGTCTTGCCGACAATGTCGTGACCGTCACCAAAGGCTGGTCCGAAGCCTATGGCCTGTTTCTGGATGGCGAGGCGGACATGGTGCTCAGCTATACCACCTCGCCTGCGTATCACCTGATCGCCGAAGAGGATGCCAGCAAGGCCACCGCAGGGTTCGACGAAGGCCATTACATGCAGATCGAAGTGGCCGCCAAACTGGCCGGGACCGATCAGCCGGAACTGGCGGATCAGTTCCTGAACTTCATGGTGTCCGAGGCGTTTCAGCAGATCATCCCGACCACCAACTGGATGTATCCGGCGGTCACTCCGGCCTCGGGTCTGCCCGAAGGGTTCGAAACCCTGACCGTGCCGGAAAAGGCCCTGTTCCTTGACCCCGATGAAGCCGCCGCCGTGCGGGATCAGGCGCTTGCGGAATGGCTGGGCGCGCTCAGCCAGTAAGTGCCTGGCCGGGGATCGGCGCGGCGGCTCTGGTCGCGGCGCTGATCCTGTGCACATTGGCCGCCGTCGCCTGGCGGGCCGAGACGACGGGCGGGTTTGTCCCGTCCGACTGGGCCGCCTTGCGCTTTACCCTGACACAAGCGGTGCTGTCTGTCGTCTTCAGCGCAGCACTGGCCGTTCCGGTGGCCCGCGCGTTGGCGCGGCGCCGGTTCCGGGGGCGGAGTGCCCTGATCGCGCTGCTGGGCGCGCCGTTCATTCTGCCGGTCATCGTCGCCATTTTGGGTCTGTTGCAGGTGTTTGGCCGGGCAGGGTGGATTTCGGACATTCTGGGCCTGTTCGGCCTGCCGCCGATCCGTATCTACGGGCTGCATGGGGTCGTGCTGGCACACGTGTTCTTCAACCTGCCGCTGGCCACGCGGCTGATCCTGCAAGGGTGGCAGGAAATCCCGGCCGAGCGGTTTCGGCTGGCCGCCCAGTTGGGCAGCAACTGCTGGGCCATCTTCCGTCTGATCGAGTGGCCGATGCTGCGGCGCATTCTGCCCGGCGTTCTGGCGGTGATCTTTGCCATTTGCCTGACTAGTTTTGCGGTCGCCCTGACCCTTGGCGGAGGCCCGCGGGCAACCACCATCGAATTGGCGATCTATCAGGCCTTCACCTATGATTTCGACCTTGGCCGCGCGGCGCTGTTGTCGGCGCTGCAACTGGCACTCACCGCTGCTGCGGCCTTTGCGGCGCTCAGGTTCTCGCGCGAGGATGGGTTTGGCAGTGGTCTGGACCGGGCGATCCGCCGCTGGGATGGCGGGGCACCGTTTCTGGATGCGCTCTGGATTGCTGCCGCCACCGTGTTTCTGCTGCTGCCGCTGACGTCGGTTGTCCTGTCCGGTTTGGCCGGTCTGTTCGAACTGCCGGTGCTGGTGTTCCGGGCGGCGCTGACCTCGGTCATGGTCGCAATGGCCAGTACTGTGATCCTGCTTGCTCTGGCGTTACCCATGGCCGCAGCGGTTGCAGTTGGCCGATCCAGAATTGTCGAGATCAGCGGGATTCTGGGGCTTGCTGCCTCGTCTTTGGTGATCGGAACCGGGTTGTTTATTCTGGTGCGTCCGATGATCAACCCGTCGGCACTGGCGCTGCCGGTGACGGCACTTGTGAACGCAGTTATGGCTTTGCCCTTCGCGTTGCGCATTCTTGTTCCGGCGGCACGGGATGTAATTGCGGGGCAGGGACGGTTGGCGCTGTCGCTGGGCATGAGCCGCCGCGCATTTGTCCTGCGTGTTCTGCTGCCCCGGATGCGTCCGCAGATCGGCTTTGCCGCCGGGCTGGCAGCGGCGCTGTCCATGGGTGATCTGGGTGTGATTGCGCTGTTTGCCGACACGCAAATCGCCACGTTGCCGTTGCAGATTTACCGCCTTATGGGCGCCTATCAAATGCAGGCTGCGGCGGGCGGGGCGCTGCTGTTGCTGATCCTGTCAATGGGCGCATTTTGGCTGTTGGACCGAGGGGGCCGCTTGCATGCTGAAGCTTGAAGATTGCGCGATTGCAAATGGCAATTTCGCCCTGCGCGCCGATTTTGAGGTCGAGACCGGAGCCTCGGTCGCGATCATCGGCCCTTCGGGGGCGGGGAAATCCACACTGCTTGAGACCATAGCCGGGTTCCGGGACCTGCAAGCTGGCCGGATGTTCTGGGACCAACAGAACCTGACCGACTTGCCGCCCGGAAAACGCCCGCTGGCGATGCTGTTTCAGGACGGCAACCTGTTCCCTCATCTGAGCGCCGAGCAGAATGTCGCTTTGGGCATCAACCCGAACGGTCGCCTGTCGCAAAAAGAGCAATCGCAGGTGCAATCCGCCCTAACCCGCGTTGGTCTGAGCGGCATGGGCGCACGCAAACCGTCCGAATTGTCGGGTGGACAACAAAGCCGCGTGGCCTTGGCCCGGGTTCTTGTGCAAAATCGGCAGATCCTGCTGCTGGATGAACCCTTTGCCGCCCTGGGTCCGGCCCTGAAGGCGGACATGCTGGATCTGGTCGCTGATCTGGTGGCCGAGACCAGGACCACGCTGCTGATGGTCAGCCATGACCCCCGCGACGCGCATCGCATTGCCCGGCAGACGGTGCTGGTGGCAGATGGCGTCGCCCACCCGCCGGTGCCCACCGCAGAACTGTTCGAAAATCCGCCCGAGGTTTTGCGCGACTATTTGGGCTAAACTTCCAATCAAGCACCGACGGGATGTTTGGCCGTTGCGGCGGGATTGCTCATGCCAAATGTTCGATTATCAGAAACAATTCGCACTTATTCCGTAATCTGCTCGGCTCTCAGCCTGATTGTGTTTCAATAAATATCACTTTGATCCTAATTTAGCACCTGTCCACGGCGGTTTGGTGTTAAGGTTCTGCAGTATTGGTGAAGATTTGCCCTGAAGGCAGGGACAGTATGAGTGATAGTGACCTTGTTATTGAAAAGCCTGATGCGTCTCGCTGGCGTGTCTTTATTCTAGCGGTTTTTGTATGCGCCGCCATTCTCCGTATTGTTCAAATCCAAAACGCTGAAATCTGGCTGGATGAGGCAATGACCTGGCACTATGCCAGTCAGCCATGGGCTGAAATTGCGGATTTTGTCAGCAGCAACGATGTTCATCCACCGCTGCATTACTGGTTTACAAAACTCTTTCTGGTTTTTGGCGATGGCGCTTTTGCACTTCGGATCGGCCCTGTTCTGCTGGAGCTTTTGGCGCTTCCGCTGATCTATTGGTCGGCTTTCAATCTGGCGCCCGAGGGGCGGAAACGCGCGGTGGGGTTGGTAGCCATAGTATTGGCGGCCGCATCGGCGAACATGGTTTCAACCGGATTGCTGGCCCGTTCCTATGCCGGGCTCTATCTGTGCTTCACGATATGCTTCGCCGCGCTGAGTTGGATCGTGGCGCATAGGGAAATGGCCGTCAAATCGGTGTTCACCTCCGCAGGTGGCCCCGCGGCATTGCGCTATGGCGCGTTGGCGTTGGGCCTTGCGGGTATGGCCTGGTTTCACAATCTTGGCTTGCTTTACGGTGCGGCCGTAGGGGTGATCGCGTTTCTGATCTGGATTTTTGTTCTGGGGCGGCGGCTTGCAGCATTCGTCAATTTTGCTGCGGCGGCTGGGTTGGCATTTTTGCTGTATCTGCCTCAGCTTGGCACCTTTCTGCGCCAGCTTGGATCGGTCAGTTCCGATTATTGGATTCAACAACCCAGCCTGTTTGGCCTGATCCGATCCTTTCTGCAGATATTCGGCCAGAATCCCGCGCTTCAAAAAACGAGTGTTGTTGGGATGGCGCTGGCCGGCCTTGTATGCCTGATCGGGTTCTGCACGGCCCTTGCGCTTATACGGCAGCGCAATTGGGCGGTGCTTTTGCCGACCGCCGGGTTGCTCGTTGCGGTTTACGGATTGTTTGTACTGGTCACCTTTGGCGTGAAGCCCATAATGCTGAACCGGACAATGTACCCGATGCTTGCGCCCTGGTTTGTTCTTCTGGCGCTGGGTGTCTGCGCCATTTCATGGCCCGCTTTGCGCTGGGGTCTGGCAACAGGGCTTACGGCCATCCTGTTGTTTGCAGCTCTACATGTTACGGACAGCACGCGTTGGCGAAGTGAAGTTCTGCAGCAGATCGCACAAGATGCGGGGTCCGCTCCGACACTGATCACCGTGCCCAACGCGGCTGCGGTTATGATGGATTATCACACCCGGCGACTTGATCTTGCGATCAATACCATCCCGCTGCCAGCGCCTTACCCCGATCATTCAGAGGGCGCGCGATTCACGACCGGCTGGCCGGGGGTTCCGGCGCTGAATGATCGGGCTTTGCAAACGCTTGAGACTGCGCTGGCTGATAATCCCGAGGATGTTTGGGTTTTCCTGCGCGCCTATTGGATTTACGATCCGGATGCCTTGTTCAAGCCCTATTTGGATCAGCGCTATTGCTATCAGCCGGTAGATGGGCTTCCGAGCAAGCTCAATATGGTGTTCAAGCTGGCCCCCCGTGCGACATTGGCCGGGGGACCCTGTGACGACATGGGAAATGACGTGCATTTCCCATATGAGCGGCCAGATTATGGCCGATATTCTCTTGCGGAACCAACACCCTGAGATATCGCGTGCCGTTGCGCCCGGTGCTTATCTGTCGAGTGCAGATGCCTGCGGCCCAAACTGTGTCGTGGAACGCGCGGGCCGAAGAGATTACCCTTTGTAATCGCTGAGCGTGAAGAACAGCGTATCGCCAATCTCGCACAGTGCCGGGGTGCGCTTGCAGAAGACGACGCCGCCCTTGTTGAAATACAGCTCTTCGGGTTTTTCCCAGGGTTCCTTCAGGTTCCAGATGTAGCCGGCGAACTGGCCGTCCTCGACCACATCGCCCAGATTGACGCGCGGTTCGAACATGCCATCCTTGCGGGCAAAGATATAGTGATCGCCGGTTTGCATCGCTTTCAGCGCCACCTTGTGTTCGGGCTCGGGCAGCACTTCGTCGGTTTGCAGCACGCCCATCTCGCGCAGGCAGCGTTTCATGCCGTTCCAGGCGAAATCGCGAATCCAGGGGCGGATTTTGCCCGCGCCGCCCAGTTCGGTGGACAGGTAGATCTTGTCCAGTGGCAGAATCTCACCCGACAGCGTGGTCTCATGCACCCGGTCGCCCACGATGCCCAGCGGGGCGCCGAACAGCTCAAGGAATTTCATCTGCATCGCATCCTTGGCCTCATCCCCCATCAGACGGATTTTGACCGAGGGGTGGTGGTCGATGGATTTCCCGGCCGAATGCAGATCGAAAAACGCATCGCCGCGCGGGACGATCTGGGTGGTGATGTACCACGCAATCATTTCGGTCGGAGAGCCATACTGGTTGCCCGGGAACATCCGGTTCAGGTTGGCCTCGCCTGTCCAGTCCAGCGGCGAGGTGCGGCGGCCCGCATAAAAGGCCGGTGCGTTGGCGGCGGGCAGAAAGATGATCTGGCCGTTGATATCGCCGGGCTCAAGTTCCTGATACAGGCCATTGGTGACCGAAACGCCTTCGTATTCGTCGCCATGATTGGCACCGATCACAACGGCGACCGGGCCGTCGCCATTCTTGATCGACATGATCGGCATCGGCAGCCAGCCATAGGCCGAACGATCCGAGGAGAACTGGATACGGACATAACCGTGATGTTTGCCGGTCGCATCCAGATCGATCTCGCAGGACGGGGCGAGGGAGACTTTGGGGCAGGGCATTGGGGTGATCCTTCTGTTTATGCCGCTTGAGCTTGCGATTGAAGTTTGCGCCAGGCCGCGCCCAGCTTGGCGATGCCTTCGTTGATTTCGTCGATGGTGATGAAGCTGTAGGCCATGCGGATGAAATTCCCGGGATCGTCATTGGCAAAGCTCAGGCGACCGGACGAGACCTCGACCCCTTCTTCGATGCCCAGTTCGACCAGCCGCTCGGCATCGGTGCCGTCGGGCAGTTCGGCCCACAGGAAATAGCCGCCCTGGGGCGCGCGGATTCTGGCCTCGGGGATGTGTTCGGCAAAGGCTGCGATCATGGCATCGCGGTGGATGCGCATCTGATGGATCATCTCGTCGATATGATGGGCCATCTTGTTCGATTGCATCAGCTGCACCACGATCCGCTGGGCAAAGGCGTTCGAGCCGCCATCGGCCTTTTGCATCGCCATGCGCCGGATCACACCGGCATCGCCGATGGCCCAGCCGACCCGCAAACCGGGGGCGAGGATTTTCGACACGGTCCCCAGGCTGATTACATGGCCGGTGGTGTCCATCGACTTGATCGAGGGCACAACCTCGCCCTCGAACCGGATTCGGCGATAGGGGTCATCCTCGCAGATCACGAAGTTATAGCGCTGCGCCAGTTCCAGCAGTTTTTGACGGCGGGGCAGGGTGGTGGTGACGCCGGTCGGGTTGTGAAAATCCGGCACGTCGAACAGAAGCTTGGGCATCTGTTCGGCGTTGCTTTCCATCCGCTCCAGCTTATGCGCCAACTCGTCGGTACAGAAGCCTTCTTCATCCTGACCGATATCCAGAAAGCGCACGTTGTGGGTGCGCATGATGTGGATGGCGGTCATGTAGGTGGGGCGGGTGACGATCACGGTATCGCCCGGTTCGCAAAAGGTGCGCAGCGCCAGATCGAACGCGCTTTTGGACCCATAGGTGACCAGCACGTTTTCGCGGGACGCCCTGATGCCGTCTTCGGCCACAAAATTGCAAATCTCGTCGCGCAGGTCGTCCAGACCCATCAGCGGCGCATATTGCATCGCTTCTTCGCGCAGGGGACCAACGGCCTCGGTCGCCTCGCGCACCACATCGGGCAGGCAGGGCGGATAGGCCGCGCCAGAGTTGAGCGCGATCGTGCCCGGGGCATGATCAAAGACCGATTTGCCAAGAATGGCGGATCGGCGGGCGAATCTGAACTCGGTCATGGGTTTTCCAGTCAGGTCGTGGATGTGGCGGTCATACGGACGGGCAACGCGCTAACCTGCCGCAGCCCCTCCAAAGAAATTCCTTGCGTCAAATAATATATTATCTAGTATCATCCTCACGTCAACTCAGAATTACAGGGCTTCCATGGCACCCCAATACGCAGATTTCACTCGCGAGGAATTCGAGCAGCGCTATGCCAAAACCCGCGCGCTGATGGCTGAACAGAACCTCGATGCGATGCTGATCACCGAGCGGCTGAACTATCAGTACTATTCCGGCCACCGGTCCGAGCAATGCGCCGTGGACAAGATCCGTTCCTACATGGTCATCCTGCCCAAGGACGGCGACCCGACGCTGATCACCATGCCGTTCGAGGTCGCGCAGGTCGAACAGACCTCTTACATCACCGATATCCGCACCACGGGCGGTCTGATGGGGCACCCTGAATTCATCATCGGCGTGCTGAAAGAGCTTGGCTTGTCCAAGGCCCGCATCGGGTGTGAACTGGGCCGCGAGCAATATCTGGGCATTTCCTATCTGGGCCTGCAAGAGGTGATGAAGGGCCTGCCCGAGGCGACGTTCGAAGATGCCGCCGACATCATCCTGAAGGTGCGCAACGTGAAGTCGCCACAGGAAATCGAATATCTGCGCCGCGCGGCGATCATCTCGGCCGAGGCGCAGAAAAAGACGTTCACTCAGGTGCGGGCGGGCATGACCGAAAACGAGGTCGCGCAGGTCCTGCGTCAGAACCTGATCGAAAACGGGGCCGAAAAGATCTCGCTGCTATGTGTGCTGTCGGGGGCGAATGACAAGGGTATCGTTCTGCTGCCCACCGACCGGGTGATCCAGAAGGGCGAAACGCTGGGGTTCGATGTGGGGGTCAGCTATAAAGGCTACTGGTCGGACCTTGCGCGGACGGCTTCGGTCGGGGCACCTTCGGATGAGTTGAAGGAGTTCTATGGCTGGATGATGCAGCTGCGCCATGACTGCAACATGCAGCTGACCGCAGGCAACACACCTGCCGATGTGATCGGCGTTGTCGACAAATATCTGGCCGAGCGTGGGCTGAAAACCATGGGGGTCGGTCGGGTCGGCCACGGGGTCGGGATCGAGACCACCGAATACCCTTCGCTGGCCGCGTTCGAAGAGATCATCTTTGAGGTCGGCAATGTCTTTGCCTGCAACCCGAACTTCTCGAACCATCTTGGCTTTATCAATGCCGAGGACAACTGGGCCGTCACAAACGGTGAGCCTGATTTGCTGTCGGCCCCGGTTGCGGATTGGGACATCCCGGTCGTCGAGGCCTGAAAACCGCGTGGGGCCGCCCCTGACGGCCCCGCGCATAAGAAAATGCGGACGTACAACAATAACCGGCTGGAAAAACCACCGGAAAATCAACACACTGAAGCTACAATTGGGAGAATGACATGATGATCAAACGCAGAACTCTGCTGGCGCTGCCCGCGACGATGGCCCTGGCGCTTTCCGCTGGCACAGCCTTTGCCGACGGTCTGATGGACCGTGCCACGGGCGACGGGCTGCGGGTCGCGTTCTATAACTTCGCGCCTTACGCCTACAAGGATGACAGCGACACTCTGGTCGGTACCGATGTGGAAACCCTAAGCGCGGTTCTGGACAAGATGGGCGGCAAGATCGCCGAGGCGAACTCGACCGAATGGGGCGCGCTGATCCCCGGCGTCAAGGCCGACCGGTTCGATGTGGTGGCCGCGGGCATGTTCGTGACCCCGAAACGCTGCGCCGAGGTGCAGTTCTCGGAACCCACTTTCGGCATTCAGCAGGCGATGCTGGTTCTCGAAGGCAATCCAGAAGGGGTCAGCAATTTTGAATCCGTGGCGGAAAAGGGCCTGAAACTGGGTGCCGTCGCCGGTGCCGCGCAGGTTGGGTATGCCCAGACCGCCGGAATTGACGAGGCAAATATATCGCAACTGCCCGACAACCCGACAGGTGTTGCCGCGCTCAAGGCCGGGCGCATCGACGCATGGGCGGTGTCCGCGCCGGGTGTGCGCCAGATCATCGCCAGCGATCCGGGCGGTGTTGAATCCACCCCGGCGTTTTCGGACGTTGCCGGTGAACGGGCGGTGTCCCACGGGGCGTTTGCCTTCCGCAAGGATGATGCGGAGTTTGTGGCTGCCTTCAATCAGGCCATGGACGAGTTCATCGGTTCGCCGGAACACATCGCCATTCTGGAAAAGCATGGTATGACCGCAGATGAATTGCCGATCAGCTCGACCTCGGAACTGTGCGGCGGTTGAGCCTTCCTGAGCCCGGCCCTTTCAAGGGCCGGGTTAACATTCTGCCCGGCGGAGTATGTGCATGAATCGCATTGCCATCGTATCCGCGCTGATCGCCTTTCTGGTCGGCTTGACGGCCGCCACCTTTTCCGAGTTGCGGATATTCCTGCCCGCAATCCTCAAAGGGGCGGTGGTGACGGTCCAGGTTTCAGTTCTGTCCATCATCCTGTTCCTGTTCCTGTCCCTGATCGCGGGCATCAGCCGGTCGCGCGGGAACACCGCCATCCGCTGGATCGCGACGATCTATATCGAGGTGTTCAGAGGCACCTCATTGCTGGTCATCCTGTTCTGGATGTTCTTCGTGATGCCGGAATTTGGCCTGACCCTGTCACCGCTGGCCGCCGCCGTGCTGGCCTTTGGCCTGAACTACGGCGCTTACGGGGCCGAGGTGGTGCGCGGAGCCATCGGTGCGGTTGACAAAGGCCAGACCGAAGCGACCATCGCGCTGAACATGTCGCCCTACCGGCGCATGACCCGGATCATCCTGCCTCAGGCCATTGCGATCACAATCCCGGGGCTCAGCAATCTGACCATCGAACTGATCAAGGGCACGGCGCTGGTCTCGGCGGTGACACTGGTCGATATCACCTATGCCGCCGTGCAACAGAACCAGTTGCATTACCGAACGGTCGAGATTTTTCTGATCACCGTGATGCTCTATTACTGTCTGGCCCAGTTCGTTCGCTTTGGCGGCGAGGCGTTGGAAGAATACTTCACCCGTCACCTGAACAAGAGGGTCTGAGCCATGGACTGGAGATGGGATTTTACCTTCGACGTCGTGTTGCCCAAGATGTGGGAGGCCGCAGGCGTCACCGTCTGGGCCACCCTGGCCAGTTTTGCCCTTGCGCTGGTCGGCGGGCTGATCCTGATGTTGCTGAAAACGCACCGCTCAAAATGGGTCAGCCGCCCCGCAACCGAAGTGATCGAGGTGATCCGGGCGACACCCCTGCTGGTGCAGATTTTCTTTCTGTTCTTCCTGCTGCCCGAAATCGGCATCACCCTGCCGCCGCTGACCACGGGCATTCTGGCCATCGGCCTTTATAACTCCGCGCTATGCGCCGAGGTGTATCGCGCCGGGTTTCAGGCCGTTCCCAAGGGCCAGTGGGAGGCGTGCATTGCCCTGAACATGTCGACCTACCGGACGTTCAAGGACGTGATCATCCCGCAATCCCTGCCGCCCATCGTCCCGGCGCTTGGCAATTATCTGGTGGCGATCTTCAAGGAAACGCCGCTGCTGTCCTTTGTCGCCGTGGCCGAGATCATGCAGGTGTCGAAACTGATCGGGGCCGAGTATTACCGCTTTACCGAGGCCATCACCATCGCCGGGCTGTTCTTTCTGGTGATGAGCCTGATCGCCGCATTCCTGATCCGCATCGTCGAGAATTACGTCAAAAGGAGCATCCTGCATTGACCCATCCCATGATCCAGTTTGACAAGGTGCTCAAGGCTTACGGTGCGCTCAAGGTTCTGGAAGACCTGGATTTCTCGGTCGACAAGGGCGAAGTGGTGTCGATCATCGGCCCTTCTGGTTCGGGCAAGACCACCGTGTTGCGGGTGCTGATGACGTTGGAGCCCATTCAGGGCGGAACCATGTATGTGGATGGCGAGCCGCTGAACCGGATGAATGTGGATGGCCAACTGGTCGATGCGTCCAAGGCCCATATCAGCCGCATCCGTTCGAAACTCGGGATGGTGTTTCAGAACTTCAACCTGTTCCCGCACATGACGGCGCTGCAGAACTGCATCGAAAGCCCGATCTATACGCAAGGCAAATCCAAGGCCGAGGCCACGGACGAGGCGATGCGCCTGCTGGACATGGTCGGGCTGGCCGACAAGGCGGGTCACTATCCCAGCCAGCTATCAGGCGGTCAGCAACAGCGGGTGGCCATCGCCCGCACCCTGGCCATGCACCCCGAGGTGTTGCTGTTTGATGAGCCGACCTCGGCGCTGGATCCGGAAATGGTTGGTGAGGTGCTGCAGGTCATTCGCGATCTGGCCAATTCGGGGAATTACACCATCCTGCTGGTGACGCATCAGATGGGGTTCGCCCGCGAGGTCTCGGACCGGGTCTGTTTCTTTGACGGCGGCAAGATGGTCGAGCAGGGCCGCCCCGACGACCTGTTCGGCAATCCGCAGAACCAGCGGCTGCAACAATTCCTGTCCAAGGTGCTGGAGGCCGGATGAAGCAAGTCGCACCATCGCATCCAGACAGGGCCCATGGCCTCTATCCCGATGCGGTGGCGCTGCGCGCGGCCCTGACCCGCAAAGACATATCCGCCCGCGCAGCACTTGAGGCCTGTTTTGCCGAGATCGATACCCGCAATGATGTGATCAACGCGGTGGTCTATCAGGATCGGGATGGTGCCCGGGCACGGGCCGATGCCTGCGACCGGGCGGACAGGCCCATCGGCCCGCTGCACGGGGTTCCGGTCACCGTTAAGGAATGCTTTGACTGGGCAGGTCACCCCACCACATGGGGCGATCCGGCGCGGGCAGAGGATATCCGGCCCGAGGATTCCGCAGTTGTAGCCCGCCTGAAACAGGCCGGGGCGGTCATTTTCGGCAAAACCAACATCCCGCCATACCTGTCGGATTGGGAAACAGCCAATCCCCTGTTTGGCTCCACCCGCAATCCACATGACCCGGCCCACAGCGCGGGCGGGTCCTCGGGCGGATCGGCGGCGGCGGTGGCCTCGGGTATGTCCTATATTGATATCGGCAGCGATCAGGGTGTCTCGATCCGCTATCCGGCGCAGTGTTGCGGTGTTTACGGGTTAAAGCCCAGCTGGGGCGAAATCTCGCTTGCGGGTCATAGCCCGCTGAACGAAAGGCGCGAACCCGATATCGGTGCGGCGGGGCCGCTGGCCCGGTCGGCGCGCGACGTTGCGCTGGCCCTTTCGGTATTGCGCACCAATCCGGGTCCGCGGAAAACGACCCTGCCGCCAAAGATCAGGGTCGCTCAGCTTCCGCCCTTGCCGGGTTGTCCGATTGCTGCACGCTATCAAAAGGCGCTGGACGGGTTTGCCGAACGCCTGACCCATGCCGGGGCAACCGTCGTTCACGCCCAACCCGACATCGACTTTGACCGCGCGACCGAATTGATGAACTTGCTGGTGCGCGCCGAGACCGCGCGCAAGTCCGAACTTGTGGCTCAGTTCCGCGCCCGCCAGTACATGGAACCCGCCACCCGGAACACATTCGCAGACCTCAACACCAAGGGCACGACGCTCAGCCACAGGGACTGGCTGATCCTGCATGAGGAACGGCTGGAGCTGTGCCAGACGGTTGCCGCGTTTTTCAGGGAAACCGACATCCTGCTATGTCCAGCCGCCGCCGGTCTCGCGCCACCGTTTCGCCTTGCCAACGATGCTGCTGGCCGGACGGTGCCTGTGAACGGCGGGGAAATGCCCATTCTGAAACTGCACATGCTGTATATGCTGGGCAGTCTGCTGTATCTGCCTGCCTGCACCATGCCCATCGGCAGAATCGACGGACTGCCGGTTGGCGTGCAACTGATCGGCGCATCCGGCAGCGACGATATGCTGCTTGCCGTCGCCAGCACATTCAGCGGCCTAGCGGGCATCTGAAAGGAACGAGGGATATGAAAGAGTTTCTCAATTACGGCGACGGTCCCAAGGCGATTTATGAGGTTCTGAAACGGCAGATCATCTCGGGCGAACTCGAAGCCGGGCAGGAGCTGAAAATCATGCCTCTGGCGAAAGAGATGGATATCTCCATCGTTCCCCTGCGCGAAGCTATCCGCATGCTGGCGGCCGAGAAACTGGTGGAACTGCGCCCCCGCCGCAGCCCCATCATCGCCCGGCTGGACGTGCGGGATCTGGTCGAAATGAACCAGATCCGTGGCGCGCTGGAGCCGATCATACTGGCCGATGCCATTGCCCGACACAGTCCGGAAACACTGGCGGAGTGTCACGATATCCTGAAACGGACCGCAAGTATCAAGGACCCGTGGGAGATGGTCGAATTGAACAAGGCGTTTCATCTGGCCTTGCTGGGTCCGTCGCGCCTGAAACGCTCGTTGGATATCATCGCCGACCAATATGACGGCATTGCCCGTTTGACCCAGTACAGGGTGATCACCCACAAGGATCAGCTTGGCAAACTGCATGATGAACACGCGCTGATATTGGACGCCGCCCAATCCGGTGATGTGGTCAGCGCCACCAATGAGATGAAAATACATATCGATCAGGCCACGGAACGGGCCCGGCGAGAGTTGGGGGAACCCCACGATCCGGCCTTGTCATATGGCAGCCCGGTTGCCTGAAACTGGCCCCGCGCAATCAAATCATTGGCAATGACGGCAGGATTCAGTTGTGGTTTGCCCATTTATTGATAAAAAGCCCGGGACACCTGACGCTGGCAGTAAGTTATCGATAAAATGAAAACCACCACCTCTTCCTGGACCCGTGACGCGGCGCTAGCCCTGCATGATCTTCCCCTGATGGACCTGTTGTTCCGCGCACAGACCGTGCATCGCGAACATTTCGACCCGAACAAGGTTCAGACGTCAAAACTGCTGTCGATCAAGACCGGTGGCTGCGCCGAGGATTGCGCCTATTGCTCGCAATCGGCGCGCAACGGCTCGACCCTGTCGGCGTCGAAACTGATCGAGGTGCAGCGCGTTCTGAACGAGGCGCGTAAGGCACGTGATGGCGGGGCAACTCGGTTCTGCATGGGGGCTGCCTGGCGTGAGCCCAAGGACCGGGACATGGACGCGCTGGTCGCTATGGTCGAAGGGGTGCGCGACCTTGGGATGGAAACCTGCATGACGCTGGGCATGCTGGACGACAATCAGGTCGTCCGTCTGCGCGACGCGGGTCTGGATTACTACAACCACAATATCGACACGTCCGAGCGGTATTATTCCGAGGTCATCACCACCCGCACTTTTGCCGACCGGATCGACACGATGAACCGCGTGCAGGAAGCCGGGATCAAAGTGTGCTCGGGTGGTATTCTGGGCATGGGTGAGGAAACCCAGGACCGGGTCGACATGCTGGTGACGCTGGCCAATATGTCGCCCGCGCCGGATTCAGTGCCGATCAACATGCTGATGCCGCAGGAAGGTACGCCGCTGGCGGATGCCAAGCCCATTGAACCGATCGACTTCGTGCGTGTGATCGCCACCGCGCGTATCATGATGCCGACATCTTACGTGCGTCTCTCGGCGGGCCGCAGCGAGATGAGCGATGAGATGCAGGCAATGTGTTTTCTGGCCGGGGCGAACTCGATCTTTGTGGGTGAAACCCTGTTGACCGCAGAAAACCCGGAGCAGGATACCGATGCGATCCTGTTCGCCAAGCTGGGCATTCAGGCGGAAACCGCAGCCGATCAAGGTTGTCAGGACGCCGCCGAATGAAAGCCCTCGACCGGCTGAGGTCCATGCTGGGTGTGCTCGACACCCGGCATCGGCGGCGTGTGCTGTCGCCTCAGTCCGGGTTGGATTTCGCGTCCAACGATTACTTGGGCCTGTCGCAATCGCCGCTGCTGGAGCAGGCCGCACGTCAGGCGCTGGAGCGCGGCGTGCCGCTGGGCTCTGGCGGGTCGCGGCTGTTGCGGGGCAACCATCCCGAACATGAAGCACTGGAGCGGGAGGCCGCAGCCTTTTTCGGCGCCGAGGCCGCTTTGTTCATGGGTGGCGGGTTTCAGGCCAATCAGGCGATATTCTCGACCCTTCCGGCGGCAGGTGATCTGATCCTGCATGACGAGCTTGTCCATGCCAGCGCCCATGAAGGCATGCGCCTCGGTCGCGCTGATACGCGCTCGTTTGCGCACAACGATGCCTCAGCCGCGCATCGCGCCATCGCCGATTGGCAGATGGCGGGCGGGTCCGGGCAGGTCTGGATCGCGGTGGAAAGCGTCTATTCCATGGAAGGCGATCTGGCACCGCTGGGCGAACTGGCCCGGCTGGCGCGCGCTCATGACGCGGTGCTGGTCGTGGATGAGGCGCATGCCACCGGCGTGTTCGGCCCCCACGGGCGGGGCCTTGCCCATGGGTTGGACTGCGAGGTCCTGACCCTGCACACTTGCGGCAAGGGGTTGGGCGTGTCCGGCGGGCTGATCTGCGGGGCACAGGTGATGATCGACACGCTGATCAACCGCGCTCGGCCCTTCATCTTCGCGACCGCCCCGGCCCCGTTCAGCGCTGCCCTTGTGCGGGCCGTTCTGCACCACCTGCAATCGGACAGCACCCTGACCAAGGCTGCCTGCACGCGCATGCAACACGCCCATGCCGAGGCGCGGCGCAATGGCATCCCTGAGAATGCGCTGAACAGCCAGATCATCCCCGTTGTTCTGGGCGACGAGGCGCGCACCATGGCCATGGCCGCGACCCTTCAGGCGCAGGGGTTCGATATACGCGGCATTCGCCCGCCAACCGTACCGCGCGGCACGTCGCGGCTGCGGGTCTCAATTACCGGAAATGTCAGCAATTCGGATATCTCTGCTTTGTTCGAAATTCTCGCCGATCACCGGAAGGACGCCGCATGAGCGCCGTGATCGTCACTGGCACCGATACAGGGGTCGGCAAGACCGTTTTCGCCGCTGGCCTGACTGCTGCGCTGGGTGCAACCTATTGGAAACCCGTCCAATCGGGCCTTGAAGACGCAACCGACACCGCAACGGTAACCGATCTTTCCGGAGCCAAAACCTTGCCCGAGGCTTACCGGCTGAACATGCCCGCCTCACCCCATCTGTCGGCCGAGGATATGGGTCTGGAAATCGACCTGTCCCGCCTTGCGCTGCCGCAGGTCGAAGGCCCCTTGGTTGTCGAAGGCGCAGGCGGCGTGATGGTGCCGCTGAACCGGGAACATTTCTTTCTTAATCTCTTTGCCCGCTGGCAGGCGCCGGTTGTACTGGTCGCCCGCACGGCGCTGGGTACGATCAATCACACGGCCCTGTCGCTGATGGCGCTGCGCAATGCAGGCTGCAAGGTGGTGGGTGTGGCGTTCATCGGCGAGGCCGAGCCGGATGTGGAACAGACCATCGCTCAGATGTGCAACACTCGCCATCTGGGTCGGCTACCGCATATCGACAATCTGACCCGTGACGGCCTGACCGCCGCGTTCGACGCCATCGACGTCGCCACGATCCGAGGCGCGCTGTGACTCCGCTGGAATTTGACGCCCGCCATCTGTGGCACCCTTATACCAACGTGCTGGACCCCGGCCCGATGCACCTGATCACGCAGGCCGAAGGGGTCTGGCTGACCCGCGACGACGGGGTGCGGATGATCGATGCGATGTCGTCCTGGTGGTGCGCGGTGCATGGGCACGGTCACCCGGCCATCACCGGCGCGATGCAGGCGCAGCTGGCGCAGATGCCGCATGTGATGTTCGGTGGGCTGACCCATGAAGCGGCGATCGATCTTGGGCGCAAACTGATCGAGCTGCTGCCCGCAGGGATGGACCGGATTTTCTACTCCGACAGCGGCTCGGTCGCGATCGAGGTCGCACTGAAGATGGCGGTGCAGTACCAAATGGCCATGGGCCGCACCGAGCGGACCCAATTCGCCACCATTCGCGGTGGCTATCACGGCGATACCTGGAAAGCGATGAGCGTTTGCGATCCCGTCAACGGGATGCATGGGCTGTTCAGCGGGGCGCTCTCGATCCAGCATTTCCTGCCGCGCCCGCAGATCGCCCTTGATCAGGACTGGTCCGAGGATGGAGAGATCAACGGTCTGGACTCGCTGGAGCAGTTGCTGTCCTCGGACGGTCACCGCATCGCGGCCCTGATCCTTGAGCCGGTCGTGCAGGGCGCGGGCGGGATGTATTTCTATCACCCGACCTGGCTGCAACGCGCGCATGAGATGTGCCGCGCCCATGACGTGCTGGTGGTCTTTGACGAGATCGCCACCGGCTTTGGCCGCACCGGAGAATTGTTCGCGATGCATCACGCCGGGGTCGTCCCGGATATCCTGTGTCTGGGCAAGGCGCTGACCGGTGGGCATATCACTCTGGCGGCCACTGTCACGTCCGAGACTGTCGCGCGTGGCATCGGCGAAAGCGCTGCCAGCGTTCTGATGCATGGGCCCACCTATATGGCCAACCCGCTGGCCTGCGCGGCGGCCTGCGCCAGTCTCGATCAGCTCTCGGTCAGAGACTGGCGCGGCGAAGTCAGTGCTATCGAAAAGCAAATGCAGCAGGAGCTGTCACCCGCGCGCGATCTGCCGGGTGTTGCCGATGTACGTGTGCTGGGCGCAATCGGGGTGATCGAAATGACCGATCGGGTCGATCCGTCCATCGCCCACGCGCGCGCGCCGGACACCGGCGTCTGGCTGCGCCCTTTCGGTCGCAACATCTATTGCATGCCGCCTTATGTTATCTCTTCGGACGAACTTAGCCGGGTGGCCGATGCCATGCTGTCGTTGGTAAGAGGCGATGCATGAACCGGCATTGGCTGTCGCGCAAAGGAACCCCCGACCTGATCCTGATTTTCGGAGGATGGGCAGTTGGTCCCGCACCTTTCAAGGGCGTTGAGGGGTCCGGGGATATCCTGTTCGTGGATGACTATACCCGAGTGGATGACCCGCTGCCGGAACTGGCGCAATACGACCGTGTCGATCTGATTGCCTTTTCCTTCGGCGTGGCCTCGGCGGCGCATTGGCTGCAGATGACGGACTTTCAAACCCACCGACGGGTCGCGGTCAGCGGTACTCTTTTCCCTGCAGACCCGGACCGTGGCATCGCCCCCGAGATGATCCGCGCCACAGCCGAACAGTTAAGCGCGGCAAGCTTTGAAAAATTCTGCCGCCGCGCCGGTCTGGATGACCCCGCGCCGAAGATCGACATCGCCGCCGCCCGGCAAGAGCTATACGCCATAATTGACCGTGGCCCCGCCGCTGATCCCGGTTTTGACCGTATCTGGATACCGCAGCGCGACCGGGTCATCCCCACCAAGGCGCAAGAGGCCGCGTGGGCCACGCATCCACAGGCCGTCCGCACCATCCCCGGCCCCCACATTCCGTTTCGTAATGGTCAGAATTGGGCAGAGTGGCTGACATGACCGCACAGATGACCGCCCGCGTTCAGCGCAGCTTCAGCCGCAGCTTCGCCACCTACCACGCCGCCGCCCATCAGCAGGCCCGGATCGCCGAACGGCTGGTGCAGGCGTTGCTGGATGGCGGTCCCCCCCAGCGGTTCAACCGGGTGTTGGAGCTTGGATGCGGCACCGGTCATCTGACCCAGCGCGTGCAAACGGTTTTCCAGCCGGGTCACATGACCCTAAACGACCTGTCAGCCGAAGCGCAGCAAACGGCTGAGGCCCACGGGGCCGCCTTCCTGCACGGCGACGCAAGGGCCGTCGATTGGCACACGCAACCCGATCTTGTGGCCTCGGCCTCGATGATCCAGTGGCTGCCCGATCCGGCGGAATTTCTGCGAAAGGCGGCGGGCGCGCTGGCTCCGGGTGGATGGCTGGCGGTCTCGGGCTTTGGACCCGAGCAATATCGGGAACTGGTGCAAATCGGCTCTGCCGCCAAAGCGCCGGGCCTGTGCCGGGCCGAGGATATGGCGGCTGCCGTGCGCAACGACTTGGAGGTCGTCTGCATCGGCGAAACCACCGAGCAGATGTATTTCCAATCCCCCCGACAGGTGCTTGAACACCTGCGCAGCACCGGAGTGAACGGACGGGCGCAGAAGGCCTGGACCAAATCCGATCTGCTGCGGTTCACGCAGGATTTCACCCGGAACTTCGGCGGCGACAAAGGCCTGCCGTTGACCTATCATCCGGTCTGGCTGATCGCGCGAAAAAACCGGTAACCTTCTGAGAAATACAGTTGCTAGTTAATCGGAGGTGCTCCGGTAAAGCGCTGCGCGCGGATTTTTTCCAGCGACAGGCCGCAATGGTTGCGAAAGCTGTGCCGCATCGCAACCGGCGACGAAAACCCGGTGGCCGCCGAAATCTCGCGTGGGGACATATCCGTATAGCGCAGCAGGCTCAGGGCGCGTTCCAGACGGAGCTCACGATAGGTGGTCAGAAGCCGCTTGCCCGTCTTGCTCAGGAACCGCCGCTGAAGCTGCCGGATCGATGTGCCGAGATTGCTGGACAGATCGGTGATTTTCAAAGGCTCTTCTATATGGCGCAGCATCTCTTCGATGGCCTGCCGGACAACCGGATCAGCGCCGGACCGTTGGATCAGCCGGGTGGCAAGCTGGCTTTGGTTTTCGGATTGTGTCTCGGACAGGCCGATATAGCCGCGCAATGTGTCCGCCAGATGATCCCCGTGATCGCGCGAGACGAACTCGGCCAGCAAGCGCAGTGTACTCAGCCGGGTCGAGGCGCTGTGAACGCGACCGTCCTTTGCCATATGGGTGCCCGACATCTTACCGTTCAGGCCGCCTTCCCGTGCGGCGGCGGCAAAGTTCGGATGGATGGCCGCATTGGTTTGGTCAGGCCATCCGATCTGGGCCAACAGCAGAACCGCACCCCCAACCAGAACCGAGCGCGGGGCCAGTCGTAGCACTTGCACGGCCCGAGTTTTCTCGGGCGGTGTGCAGGACCAGGCGTTGTATATATCCCCCCAGAATATGGCGGTGCGACCGGTCCAGTAGGACGGTCCTTCCGCTGTCATTGTCGCAAGGGTATGAAGCTTGACGCGATAGGCGTGATCTTCGATCAGATCGTTCAGGGCCCGGTAAAATTCATCAATCAACTCCACCGAGGGCTCGGCGTGTCCATTGGCAAGAATGACGTCGATATGATGTGTTCTGATCCGCGCCACAGCCGCGGCCTCGGGCAGTTCCTGCGAGTATTTACTGAGGACATAGTGTTTCATTCTTCCTCCATCGGTGCGGGCGACTGCGTTCTTGCCGGAATGTGAGTTTCCCCCGCCTGTTTGGGCGGGGTTTTTGCTTGTTGTTAACCTGTCACTCAGCAGCTT
>NZ_JALCBM010000122.1 GCF_028066395.1 Ruegeria sp. | reverse complement strand
TGCGGCTGAGATGACCCGGCGGCCCGAGGCGCTGGGCTGGAAGCTGTCCGGGTTGCTGCAAGCACAGGGCCAGCGGTTCGAGATCGAGACCTGGTCCGAGGGCGGCGCGGCGCGGCAAGTTCGGATTGACGATAAATCGGCAAGCCAGATTGATCTGGGTAAACTGGCGCGGGTGGTCTGGCTGATCCCTTCGATGGATCGGTTGTGGATCGAAGGCGCTGAGGGGCGACGGCGGTTTCTGGACCGTATGGCGTTGAGTTTCGATCCGGCCCATGCCGAGGCCTCATTGACCTATGAAAAGGCCATGCGGGAACGCAACCGGCTGCTGAAAGAGCAGGTCCGGGACGCCCATTGGTACGCCGCGTTGGAAGGGCAGATGGCCGAGACGGGGCATCGGATACACGCTGCGCGGTTGGCGGCTTTGGATCATTTGCGGGCGGCGCAGGAGCGGGCCGAGACGGCTTTCCCCTCCGCCGAGTTGGAACTGGTCCAGACTGAAGGCGCTATGCCTGAGACGGCAGAGGATTTGCGCGAGGCGTTGGCTGAGAGCCGGTTCCGCGATCTCGCGGCGGGGCGGACGCTGGTGGGGCCGCATCGCTCGGATCTGTATGGTGTGTTTGCGGCCAAGGGCGTTCCGGCCAAGGATTGTTCGACCGGAGAGCAGAAGGCCTTGCTGGTCTCGCTGATCCTGTCCAATGCCCGCGCGCTGGCCGGGATGGTGGGGGCTCCGCCGATAGTGCTGCTGGATGAGGTGGCCGCGCATCTGGATGCGGCGCGGCGCGCGGCGCTCTATGACGAGATTTGCGCGCTGGGTGCTCAGGCCTGGATGACGGGCACCGGGCCTGAGCTGTTTGCGGAACTGGGGGATCGGGCCCAGACGCTGGTGGTCAGCGAGGGCGACGAAGGGTCCGTCGTGGCTTAGGCCGGTTCGCTGACCTTCCGTTCCCACAGGAAGCCGCGCATGACCTCATCCACCGGGGTTTGCGCCATGTGGTTGACGTAGTTCGACATGGTTTTCTGTGCCAGACCCAGAACCACGTCCAGAACCGCGCGGTGGGCATAACCCGCGTCAAAGAACGCCTGCATCTGCGCCTCGGTCACGTTGCCGCGGGTTTCCATCATCTGCAGGGTGAAGCTGCGCAGTGCCTCAAGCTTGGGCGACGGCAGCGGGGTTTCGTTGCGCAGCGCCTCGGTGATCTCGTCCGAGACCTTCATCATCTTGGCGATACCGGTATGGGCGGGCACGCAATAGTGGCATTCGTTTTCCACATTGATGGTCTGCCAGACCACGGTTTTCTCGTCATTGTCGAAATCGGTCTGCATGAAGAGGCCGTGCAGAACCTGATAGCCCTCAAGGTGCTGCGGGCTTTCCGCCATGACCTTGTGCAGGCCGGGCAGGCGGCCAAAGGCGGCTTGTGACTTTTCCAGCAGCGGTTTCGATCCTTCGGGGGCGGTGGTCAGGTCGTGGGATGGGAAATCAGCCATGTCGGAACTCCTGTTTTTTTGATGCGATATGTCGGAAATATGCTTTCTTGAGTGATCGCTCAAGTATATATTTGAGCGAATGTTCAAGAAATGGTGACCTGGATGCCCCGAAAACCGAGCTACGACCGAGACGCGCTGATCGACCGGGCGCGGGATGTGTTCTGGCGGCAGGGCTGGGCCGGAACCTCGCTGAAGGATCTGGAGCGGGAGCTGAAGCTGAACCCGGGCAGTTTCTATGCGGCGTTCGGGTCGAAAGACGCGCTATATGCGCTGGCCTTGCAGCGCTATGCGCAGGAAGGCGTGGCGCGTCTGACGGCGCTGGCGGAGAGGTTGGGGGCCAAGGGCGCGTTACAGGAGCAGCCGCGTCTGGTGATCGAGGCCACGGGCGCGCCTGCCAAGGCCTGTATGCTGGCCAAGACCTATGCCGAATTGCAGGCCAAGGATCACGAACTGGCCGGGCAGGCGGGCGTGCATATGGCCGAGATGAAGGCCTGTTTCGCAGACCTGTTCCGCCGTGCGCAAGAGGCCGGAGAGATTAGCCCGGATCACGACCCCGAGCGGCTGGCGACACGCTATCAATCCGACCTTCTGGGCCTGCGTCTGTCTGCTGAACGCAGCAATGTGGATGCCCGCGCGGTGGCGGCGGATATCGCAGCGGATATCGACCGTCTTTGACCTTGTGCCGGGTCGGGCGAAAACACCCCCGCTACCCACAAAATCTTGGGGGATCGCGTGACATTCCCCACCAGAGAACGTATAAGTTACCAAAATAATATAGGTACTTCCCGAATGTCCGAAGACGCACAGGCACCCCAGGAATACGGCGCTGATTCCATCAAGGTTCTCAAAGGGTTGGAGGCTGTCCGCAAGCGCCCCGGCATGTATATCGGGGACACGGATGATGGCTCGGGCCTGCACCATATGGTGTATGAGGTTGTCGACAACGGCATTGATGAGGCTCTGGCCGGTCACGCCGACCATGTGACTGTGAAAATTCACGCGGATTCCAGCGTATCGGTCAGCGATAACGGGCGCGGAATTCCGGTGGATATTCACCCGGAAGAGGGCGTCTCGGCCGCCGAGGTCATCATGACTCAGCTACATGCGGGCGGGAAGTTCGACAGCAACTCGTACAAGGTATCTGGCGGCCTGCACGGCGTGGGCGTTTCCGTGGTGAACGCGCTGTCGAACTGGCTGGAACTGCGCGTCTGGCGCAACGGTAAGGAACACGTTGCGCGCTTTGAGGGTGGCGAGACCACCGAGCATCTGAAAGTTGTCGCCGAATGCGGGGATCGTACCGGGACCGAGGTGCGGTTTCTGGCCTCGACCGACACGTTCTCGAACCTCGAATATTCCTTTGAGACGCTGGAAAAGCGCCTGCGCGAGCTGGCCTTCCTGAACTCGGGCGTACGCATCATCCTGATCGACGAACGCCCGGCGGAACGGCTGGAAACTGAGCTGTTCTATGAGGGCGGCGTCAAGGAATTCGTCAAGTACCTCGACCGCTCCAAGACAGCGGCAATGCCCGAGCCGATCTATATCAAGGGCGAGCGCGACGATATCGGTGTGGAAATCGCGATGTGGTGGAATGACAGCTATCACGAGACAGTGCTGCCCTTCACCAACAACATTCCGCAGCGCGATGGCGGCACCCACGTGGCCGGATTCCGGGGCGCGCTGACCCGGACGATCAACAACTATGCGCAATCCAGCGGGATCGCGAAAAAGGAAAAGGTCAGCTTTACCGGCGATGACGCGCGCGAAGGTTTGACCTGCGTGTTGTCGGTCAAAGTGCCGGACCCGAAATTCTCGTCCCAGACCAAGGATAAGCTGGTCAGCTCCGAAGTGCGCCCGGCGGTCGAAGGTCTGATGAACGAAAAATTGGCCGAGTGGTTCGAGGAAAACCCGAACGAGGCCAAAACCATCGTCGGCAAGATCATCGAGGCCGCGCTGGCCCGTGAGGCCGCCCGCAAAGCCCGCGAACTGACCCGTCGCAAAACGGCGATGGATGTGAACTATCTGGCCGGTAAGCTGAAGGATTGCTCCGAAAAGGACCCGTCCAAGACCGAAGTCTTCCTGGTCGAGGGGGACTCGGCCGGAGGTTCTGCCCAGACGGGTCGGGATCGCCTGACTCAGGCCGTCCTGCCTCTGCGTGGGAAGATCCTGAACGTCGAACGGGCGCGATTTGACCGGATGCTGTCGTCGCAGGAGATCGGCAACCTCGTCATGGCGCTGGGCACCGGCATTGGCCGCGATGAGTTCAACATCGAAAAGCTGCGCTACCACAAGATCGTCATTATGACCGATGCCGACGTGGACGGTGCGCATATCCGTACACTGTTGCTGACCTTCTTCTACCGGCAGATGCCGGAACTGATTGAGGGCGGTTACCTCTATATCGCGCAGCCGCCGCTATATAAGGTTTCGCGGGGTAAATCAGAGGTTTACCTGAAAGATCAGGCTGCTCTGGACGACTATCTGATCAATCAGGGCGTCGAAGGGGCAGTGCTGAAACTCGGCTCGGGCGAAGAGATCATCGGTCAGGATCTGACCCGCGTGGTCGATGAAGCGCGTCAACTGAAACGCGTGCTGGACGCCTTCCCGACCCATTACCCGCGCCACATTCTGGAACAGGCCGCCGTCGCCGGGGCCTTTGTCCCGGGCGCGGTCGACGCCGACCTGCAAGGCGTTGCCGACAAGGTTGCCGCGCGCCTCGACCTGATCGCGCTGGAATACGAACGCGGCTGGCAAGGCCGGATCACTCAGGATCACGGCATCCGTCTTGCCCGCATCCTGCGCGGCGTTGAAGAGGTCCGCACACTGGACGGCCCCATGCTACGCTCGGGCGAGGCCCGCAAGACCGGCAGCTTCACCCAAAGCCTGCAAGAGATCTACAACACCCCCGCCACCCTGATCCGCCGCGACCGCTCTCAGGCCATCCACGGCCCGCTGGACCTGCTACGCGCCATTCTGGAAGAGGGCGAAAAGGGCCTGTCCCTGCAACGCTACAAAGGTCTGGGCGAAATGAACCCCGATCAGCTATGGGAAACCACCCTGGACCCCGATGCTCGGACGCTGCTGCAAGTGCGCGTGGACGACATGGTCGAAGCGGATGATCTGTTCACCAAACTGATGGGCGACGTGGTCGAACCCCGCCGGGAATTCATCCAGCAGAATGCGCTGAGCGTGGAGAATCTGGATTTTTGATCCAGTTGTCGGTGCGCGCAACTGTTCCCTAGGAAGGCTTGTTGAGGGTCAAGTCTGTTGAGCCTCCATGGTCCGCCGCGTGCTTTTGCGGACAAGGCTGCGGATAGACCCCACTTAACATGTGCTCGGCAAGATCAATCAGACCTTGCCGAAATGCGTCTCAGCGGGTTGAACCACAATCAACGAAGAGGTCCACAAGGGGACGCCGGCTTACTTCGGGCGCCTTGGCACAGCGTTGCCACCCTTTGCC
>NZ_JALCBM010000121.1 GCF_028066395.1 Ruegeria sp. | reverse complement strand
GCGGCCAGCAATTCCTGCATATGGTTCTGCATCAGGCGGAACAGCAGGCTTTGCTTGTCCGGCGTGTAATTGTACAACGCCCCGGCCTGCACGCCGACCTCACTGGCGATTTGTCGCATCGAAACAGCGGCGTAGCCCTGTTTGGCAAACAAGGCCAGCGCAGCCTTGCGGATGCGGGGGCCGGTGATGTCGGAATGGGAACCTTGAGTACGCGCCATAGCCCGACTGTATATGAACGGGTGTTCAGATAGAACCCCGCTTGAACCGCAACCGCAAAAGGTGCATCACGGGACCACAGCCTGTAACCCGAAGACCCGCGATGAAGCCTCTGATCCTGATACCCCTGATGCTGATCTGCGCCGCCTGCGCCGATTTCCCCGAGCTTGACGGGCGCGAAGCCCCGGATCTGCGCAAGGCCCCCTACCCCCGGCTGATCCCGTTGCAGGACACCCTTGGTCCGCCGGTTGACCCGGTGAACGAAGCCGTTGAGGTCGAAGACGATCTGTTGGCCCGCAGCGAAGCGCTGGCCCGAAAGGCGCAGGCGTTGCAGAATGCGCCGACGAACTAACGCCCGAGACGCATTGCACCCATCCCCCGAACCCGCTAAGGCAGCGCGCAAAGGATAATTTGCCCGCATGGGCAGCTTCGAGCGGAAAGGACCCCACGGAATGACACAGGCGCTGCGGCTTGGAATTGCGGGTTTGGGCACCGTGGGCGTGGGCGTGGTCAAAATCGTCCGCCGCCATGCCGATCTGCTGCAGGCCCGCACCGGGCGCGCGGTCGAAATTACCGCTGTGTCGGCGCGCGACGCCAGCAAGGACCGGGGCGTCAACCTGTCGGATTATGCGTGGGAAACCGACCCGGTTGCATTGGCCAAACGCGATGACATCGATGTGTTTGTCGAACTGATGGGTGGCGAGAACGGCCCGGCCAAAGCCTCGGTCGAGGCGGCGCTGGCCAGTGGCAAGGATGTGGTCACCGCCAACAAGGCATTGCTGGCCATTCACGGTCAGGCGCTGGCCGAACAGGCCGAGGCCGCAGGTCGCGTGATCCGGTTCGAGGCCGCCGTCGCCGGGGGCATTCCCGTGATCAAATCCCTGACCGAAGGGCTGGCAGGCAATGACATCACCCGCGTCATGGGGGTGATGAACGGCACCTGCAACTATATCCTGACCCGGATGCAATCGCAGGAGCTGGGCTATAACGCCCTGTTCGAGGAATGCGCGCAACTGGGCTATCTCGAAGCTGATCCCAATCTGGATGTGGGCGGCATTGATGCGGCGCATAAACTGGCGCTGCTGTCCTCGATTGCCTTCGGCACCAGACCGAATTTCGATGGGATCGAGATCGAGGGCATTCAGCAGATCAGTCTGGATGACATTCATCAGGCTGCCGATATGGGCTATCGCATCAAACTGCTGGGCGTGGCGCAGCGCACTGCGCGCGGGCTGGAGCAGCGGATGCAGCCTTGTCTGGTGCCCAGTGACTCGGCCCTGGGTCAATTGGAAGGCGGCACCAATATGGTGGTGATCGAAGGCGACGCGGTCGAACAGATCGTGCTGCGCGGCCCCGGCGCGGGCGAAGGCCCGACCGCCAGCGCGGTGATGGGCGATGTCTGCGATCTGGCGCGCGGCTTGCAAATCCCGACCTTTGGCCGCCCCGCGGCGTCATTGCAGGACGCGCCTGCGGCCCAGACCGGCCTGCCCGCGCCCTATTACCTGCGCCTCGGGCTGCTGGACAAACCCGGCGCGCTGGCCAAGGTGGCGGCGATTCTGGGCGATGCCGGTGTCTCGATTGACCGGATGCGCCAGTATGCGCATTCCGAAAGCACCGCGCCGGTGCTGATCGTGACCCACAAGACCACCCGCGCGACGCTGGATCACGCGCTGGACGGGCTGCGCGACACCGATGTGGTCGCCGGAGAACCCGTCGCCCTGCGGATCGAACAGGTCTGAACCCTTGCAGCCTGCCGCATCGGCAGGCTATGCCGGAACAAATGTCTTCGCTGACCAAAGGATAACCGAACATGAGCGCTGCCAAGATCGATTTCAACGACCGCCTGCTGTCTCTGGGGCTGGCAAGGGTGGCGGAACAGGCCGCGCTGGCCTCGGCCTCTCTGGTGGGCCGGGGTGATGAGAAAGCCGCCGATCAGGCTGCGGTGAACGCCATGCGCGAGCAGTTGAACCTGCTGGATATCGCCGGTGTGGTTGTCATCGGCGAAGGTGAAAGGGACGAGGCGCCGATGCTGTACATTGGCGAAGAGGTCGGCACCGGCAGTGGCCCCGGCGTGGACATCGCGCTGGACCCGCTGGAAGGCACGACGCTGACCGCCAAGGACATGCCCAACGCGCTGACCGTGATCGCCATGGGCCCGCGCGGCTCGATGCTGCATGCGCCGGATGTGTATATGGACAAGCTGGCCGTTGGTCCGGGTTTTCCCGAAGGCGTCGTCAATCTGGACATGACTCCGCGTGAACGGGTCGAAGCACTGGCCAAGGCAAAGGGATGCGAGCCCGCCGACATCACCGTCTGCATTCTGGAACGCCCGCGCCATGAGGCGATGATTGCCGAGGTACGCGAAACCGGCGCCTCGATCCGGTTGATCACCGACGGCGACGTCGCCGGGGTGATGCATTGCGCCGAAAGCGAAGTCACCGGCATCGACATGTATATGGGCCAAGGCGGCGCGCCCGAGGGCGTTCTGGCTGCTGCGGCGCTGAAATGCATGGGCGGGCAGATCTTTGGCCGGTTGCTGTTCCGCAATGATGACGAACGGGGCCGTGCCGCCAAGGCGGGCATCACCGATCTGGATCGTGTCTATGCCCGGGATGAGATGGTGACAGCGGATGTGATCTTTGCCGCGACCGGCGTGACCGGAGGCTCTCTGCTGCCGCGCATCAAGCGGGAACCGGGCTGGGTTGAGACCACGACGCTGCTGATGCGGTCGAAGACCGGCTCGGTCCGGCGGATGTCCTACCGCACGCCGATGTGGTCACATAACGACGCATAGCGGCTTGCGCCGCTGCCTTCGGCGAGAGTATTTGTGAAAAGATGAAGAGGCCGGGTCCGCAAGGGCGCGGCCTTCGCGCATGAGGTGAAACGTGAGCTTTCTGGGTGTGGAACAATCCCTGACGGGGCGGCGCTGGGTTGGGCCGGGGGCAGAGGTGGAACGCGCAGCTGAGATGATGGCGCAACAGACCGACCTGCCCCGCGCCGTGTGTCAGGTTCTGGCCCGGCGCGGCGTACCGGTGGCCGAGGCGCGCGGGTTTCTGGAACCGAAGCTGAAGGAGTTGCTACCCGATCCGCGTGCGATGAAGGATATGGAGGTTGCCGCTGCGCGTTTCTTGCAGGCGGTGCATGGGCGGCAGCGGATTGCGGTTTTTGCTGACTATGACGTGGATGGCGGCAGCTCGGCGGCCTTGTTGCTGGTCTGGCTGCGGCAAATGGGGGTTCAGGCGACCCTCTATGTGCCAGACCGGATTGACGAGGGTTACGGCCCGAATGTGCCCGCCATGCAGGACTTGGCTGCGTCCCATGACTTGATCATCTGCGTTGATTGCGGAACGCTGAGCCATGAGCCGATTGCGGCGGCCAAGGGCGCGGATGTCATTGTTCTGGACCATCACCTTGGCGATGAGACGCTGCCCGATTGCGTCGCGGTTGTGAACCCGAACCGGCAGGATGAAAGCGGCGATCTGGGCTATCTCTGTGCGGCAGGCGTGGTGTTTCTGATGCTTGTCGAAGCCGGGCGGCAATTGCGTGAGGATGGCTCCAAAGGGCCTGATCTGATGGCTCTGCTGGATCTGGTGGCATTGGCCACCGTGGCCGATGTCGCGCCGCTGATCGAGGCCAACCGCGCGCTGGTACGACAAGGCCTGAAAGTGATGGCGCAGCGGCAACGGCCCGGGCTGGTGGCGCTGTCGGATGTGGCGCGGATGGATACCGCACCCAATAGCTATCATCTCGGGTTTCTGCTGGGACCGCGTGTAAATGCCGGAGGGCGGATCGGGCAGGCCGATCTGGGGGCGCGGCTGCTGAGCACCGATTCGCTGCACGAGGCGCAGGCCCTGTCCGAGCGGCTGGATGCGCTGAACACCGAACGCCGCGATATCGAAAACGCCGTGCGTGCGGCGGCCTTGAAACAGGCCGAGGATCGCGGGCTGGATGCGCCGCTGGTCTGGGCCGCAGCAGATGGCTGGCACCCGGGCGTGGTGGGTATCGTCGCCTCGCGGCTGAAGGACGCTGCCAATAGGCCCGCGATTGTCATCGGCTTTGACGGAGACGAAGGCAAGGGCTCGGGCCGGTCGGTGTCTGGCGTGGACCTTGGCGCCTCGATCCAGCGGCTGGCAGCCGAGGGGCTGCTGGTGCGCGGGGGCGGCCACAAGATGGCGGCCGGGCTGACCGTGATGCGCGATCAGCTGGAACCCGCCATGGCACGCCTGTCCGAGCTACTGGCCAAACAGGGCGCGGGCGACCGTGGGCCTGCCGATATGAAGCTGGACGGGGCCCTGATGCCGGGCGCTGCAACCGTCGATCTAATCGAACAGATCGAACAGGCCGGGCCTTTCGGTGCCGGAGCCCCTGCCCCGCGATACGCCCTGCCCGACCTGCAGATACGCTTTGCCAAACGCGTCGGCGAGTCGCATCTGAAGCTGTCTTTGTCCGACGGTCTGAACGGCACTCTGGACGCGATCGCCTTTGGCGCCTTTGACGGCCCGATGGGGGATCGCCTGTCCAATCACGGCGGCGCACGGTTCCATTTCGCCGGGCGGCTTGAGGTGAATTCATGGGGCGGCCGACAGTCCGTACAGCTGCGGCTGGAGGATGCGGCAGAGGCCCATTGACCGGCCCCAACCGGGACCTTCAAAAGGGCCAAAAAAGTTTCGCATCCTTGCGTTTTTCGGCTTGCGGGGCTGTGTGGTAATCCGTACAAGGCGCTCCACAAGCCAGCGTGGCCCGTTCGTCTATCGGTTAGGACGCCAGGTTTTCAACCTGGAAAGAGGGGTT
>NZ_JALCBM010000120.1:3291-5185 GCF_028066395.1 Ruegeria sp. | reverse complement strand
GCCAGGAAATTCGCGCGGCTCAGATCTTCGGCCTGCACGCCAACCAGCGTGGTGATGTTGCCGCCATTGCCAAACACCTCAATCTCTAGATCACCATTCACCTCGCGAATATCGACCTGAGCACCATTCAGCGCGTTGAAATCAAAATTGTCCTGAGTGGTATCGAACCCTTCGATCCGGGTTTGAGCGCCCCAGTTCCAATTGATCTCGACCGTGTCCGGCCCGTCGCCCAGAACCACCGTTCCGTCCGACGGTGAGTCGCTGGGCATAGCGTCGGGAACGTCCCCCTCGCCAGCATCAGGTGCCGAAGCACTTCCCGTCAGATCGCCCGTGCGGGTCTGATGCCCGTCGGTGGTCGCCCCGTCTGGCGCTTCGGGCGTCAGCAGGACCGTCCGATCGACCAGGGTTACATCGTCCTGATCGAAACCGAACGGTGTTTCCAGATTGTCCTCCATCACCTGATCGAAATGGAACTCGACCAGCCCGGGCACCAGATCCGCCGTGGTGACGCCGGTAAAAGTAAAGCTCTGACCGCTGGGCAGGGTCGAGATGACAAGGCCCGCATCCGTATCTTCGACCGTCAACCGCTCACGCGTGCCGAAATAGAGGAAGCTGATCTTCATCGTGGTCGGGTCGAAATTGTCGATGACTTCGGATCGGCCATATTCATGACTGCGGATATAGACGGTGTCTGTCTCACGCGGCCCGACGCCTTGTTCCCACGAGACGACCGCCCCCAGATCCTGCCGCAGGTGTTCGTTGCCGACCACGCCGAAACTGTCGATTGTCACATCCCGGTAGCTGATGCCCTGAACGATCTGTGCCGCGTCCGACCAGGGGCTGTCGATCACGATCTCTCCGTCCGGGGATTTCGTCAAAATCAACCCGTGGACCGAGGCGTTGCCGAAATCCAGCTGATCGGTGGCCGGGTCAAACCCGGTGATGTCATCGGCGTTGATATCGGCCTTGAAAACCCGCCCACCGCTATCGGTGTCGCCGGTCACCTCGGGCGGGTGTGACCCGTCTGTGTCATCGGTCAGGGTATACCCGCCGGTGGTGGGGATGGAGGTATCCTGGCCCAGCACACTGGCGATCTCATTCAGAACGCCCTGGTCGTCGGCCGAGAAGTTGCCGATGCTCAGATCCTCAAGTCCGATGCCGGTAAAGACGGTCTGAGTGGTGACCCCATCAACGGTGATACTGATCCGAACGGTCAGGCCAAGCGCATCGCCGGATTCCTCGAAAATCTCGAAATCACTGGCCGAGACGGAGGGGTCGATTTCGATGACATCCCCCATCGCGGGGCGGAACCCGTCGATGACCTGCGCCGGACTGTCGTAGCCGATGAGCACATGCATATGATCGTGGCCGCCCTCGGGGCCATGATCCTCTGTATCCGCGCTATGAATCAGCGTGGCCAATTCGTTCCGCGCGGTGGTGTCCAGTGCGTGGATATTGCTGCCCTCAAGCATGGCCAGCGTTACCCCTTGCAGGGTGATCGTCTGGTTGTTCGACGGCACCGCAATAACGACCGAGCCGTCAACTTCGGAAATCTCAAGCGCATCTGCCCTGATCCAGTCGATGAAAATCGTGTCGGTGGCGGGGGTAAAGTCGTTCACGACCGTGTTTGATCCCCAGGCCCAGGTCACCACGATATCCGCGTTTTCCTTGGTAATATGCGGATTGTCGAACGCATGGCCCGAGCCCTGCGGGGCCGGATCCGGGTCGGGCAGGGGTTCGGGTGCCGGGTCAGGTGCTGGTTCCGGATCAGGCTCAGGCGTCGGATCAGGGTCCGGCGCTGGCTCGGGTTCCGGGGTGTCTCCGCCGATCAGGCTCAGGATTTCCTGCGCCGCCGTGTCGTCCAGAATGGTGAAATTCGCCGCAGACAATTCGG
>NZ_JALCBM010000120.1:0-3191 GCF_028066395.1 Ruegeria sp. | reverse complement strand
TATCTGTCCCTGTCCCAGCCGGATTCAAAGGCCAGCAAGGCCGAGAGGAAATCTGTGAATGTACCATCGGGCATTGTGAGCGGTCTTTCATCTAAAGGTTGATTCGTTTCGATGTGATGCATGCATAAGTGTCAATTGAAACATGGAAATCTTGGGGCAATCTCATTAATTGAGAGCGACAGGGATTTTCGGCGATATCTCGCGGTTTTGCGTTTTTTTATCAGCAGCATTCCGTCAAACGGATGTGCGGAATCGGCTTCAGCAATGGTACGCTCATCAACAATTGGCTGCACACGCCATGGTAGTTTCACAACCACTTGCGACCCTAATTCCCCGGTAATGGGATTGCCATTCCGGAAGGAATTGGTCAGAAGAACGTCAGACAAACAGGCCACCGCCGACCCGGCTGCGAATTCGCATTCTGGTTGAGCGCCCCCAGCACATATTTGCGACGATTTCCTGCCACGGCAGGGCCGTGACTATGGCACCGGCCCGGCTTTGGCCCAACCCTCCGCTCGCATCCCAATAGCCGTAGAAGGATCAACCATGTCTTTGCCCAAGATTGCCGATTATCCGCTGCCGCAGCCCGGCGATTGGCCCGCGCCGCGCGCGCCATTTCAACTGGAGCCGGGCCGCGCGGCACTGCTGATCCATGACATGCAGCGCTATTTTTGCGCGGCTTATGGGACAGATGCGCTGGATCGGGAGGGGTCGGTTTTACGGGCTGCCACGGGGAACATTGCGGCGCTGGCCCGGCAGGCTCGGGCCGCGGGGATTCCGGTGTTCTACACCGCGCAAAAGGGCAATCAGTTGCCCAATGACCGGGGCCTGCAAAGGGCGCTTTGGGGGCCGGGCATGCAGGCCATCCCGGAACATGAGGATATTGTCGCTCCACTTGCGCCCCAACCCGACGACATCCGGCTGGTAAAGCATCGCTACAGCGCGTTCCAGCGATCCAATCTTGAACATCTGCTGCGGGCGCGGGGCCGGGATCAGTTGATCGTCACGGGCATCTACGCCCATATCGGCTGTCTTGCGACCGTGGCCGAGGCTTTTCAGCGCGATATCGAACCGTTCTTCGTGGCTGACGCCGTGGCAGATTTTTCGCCGGAAAAGCACAGCATGGCTGTCGAATGGGTGGCCAATTGCGCCGGACGTGTCGTGACCACGGATCAGGCCCTGACTGCGCTGACGGCTCCGTCATGCGGTTGACGGGTTTCCAAGGGCAGGGGGCCTTTGTTGCTGGGGCCGGGGGTGGCATCGGTCGGGCCATCGTCGCAGCACTGGCCGAGGCAGGCGCGCGGGTATTCGCAACGGATCTGGCTGCAGCCCTTCCCGAATGCGCTTCCGAACCGAACGTCACCTGGGCACCCCTGGACGTCACCGAGCCGGAGGCGGTTGCGGACAAGGTCGCACAGGCCGGGGCCGAGATCGGCCCGATCCGCCATGGCGTCTTTGCATCCGGCATTCTGGGCAGCGCGGCCACGGTCGAGACATCGCCCGAGGACTGGCGGCATGTGGTAGATGTCAACCTGCATGGCGGGTTCTTCGTGACCACCGCGCTGGCCCGGGCCATGCTGCCGCATCGACGGGGTGCGATTGTTGCCATCGGCTCGAACGCGGCAAATATCCCCCGCTTGAATATGGGGGCCTATCCGGCCAGCAAGGCGGCGTTGCATATGCACATGCGCTGTCTGGGGCTTGAGGTTGCCGACAAGGGCATTCGTTGCAACATCGTGGCACCCGGTTCGACCCTAACCCCGATGCAGACAGGCATGTGGGCGGATGCAACCGGGGCCGCAACGGTTATTCGCGGCGATCTGGACATCCACAAGACGGGCATCCCCTTGGGCAAACTCGCCCGGCCCGAAGATATCGCCGCCGCGACGATGTTCCTGCTGTCCGATCAGGCCGGGCATGTCACGATGGCCGATCTTTTGGTCGATGGGGGGGCCACGCTCAGGGCCTGAACGCCTTGCTCTTCAGGCTTTACGGCATCACCCGGATGGCCCCATGCGGATCACCACAGAGAAGGAAAAGCTATTGCCCGTCAGCGCCTTGGGGGCTTTGGGAAAGCGTTTCGCCCGGGCGACAGCATCCATTGCCGCCTGGTCCAGCTCGGCATATCCCGATGAATTCCGCATCCGGTACCCCAGCAGTCGCCCGTCCCGAGCCACTGTCAATTCGATCTTGATGTCTCCATTGCTGTTCGTCCCGCGGGGATAGCGCTTGTTCCGTTCGATGCGGGATCGGATTCGCGCACCCCAAACGCTCAGCAGTTCGGCCTTTTGCCCTGCATCGCCGACCGAGACATTGTCACTGCCCTGACCGGCATGCGCGGCCCCACCGGTTCCTGCCGCGACCTCCTTATTCCGCGCGGCCGATGTCTGCTGCGCCTTTTGCCCCTGTTCCGGCTGTTTTTCCTGCTGCTTGGGTTCGGGGCGCGGCTCTGTCTTGGCCTTTGGTTCAGGAGGGGGTGGGGGCGGGGTGGTCTCAAGGTTCAACGCGTCCGCCTCTTGCGGTTGTGCAAGCGCCAGTTTCAATGCGGCGCGCGGGGCCTGAGGCAGTTCGATCTGTGGCGCTGCGGGGATATCTGGCGGCGCTGACGGCGCGGTCAGGTTTTGCTGGGTGACCTGCGTCACTTCGGGCGGACGCTCCCAAGATTGCACCATGTCGACAACGGTCTGGGCGGCGGCTTCGATCGAGACCACCGCCGCACCTCCGCTGCCCCCCGCGCGAACGCCGGACAGGGGGCGCTGCGCAAAGGCCAGCAGGTGGATTGCCCCGGCGAGGAGGACAAAAACGGCGATTTCCAGCCCCCGTTTCATTGCGCGATCACGATCAGTTCGACGCGGGACAGGCCCGCTGCGGACAGGTCCTGCAACAGCCGGGCCAGTTCTTTCGCCTCCAGTTCCGCATCAGCACGGATCTGGATGACCTGATCTGTCTCCGCCGCGGTTGCAATCGCGGTCAGGGCGGCGGGGCCTTCGGCCTCTTCAAACGCGGTCCTGCCGGTTTTATCAACGTAAAGAATGCGTTCGACCTCGGGCTCGATATCCGACATGGCGTTGGGTGGGGTCACCTCGAACGGGTCGGGTTGGGCCAGGTTTGATGTCATCAGAAAGAAGATCAGCAGCAGGAACACCACGTTGATCATCGGCACGATGGATTCGGCACGTGGCTTGCGGGGC
>NZ_JALCBM010000025.1:10108-52241 GCF_028066395.1 Ruegeria sp. | reverse complement strand
GTCTCCGGGTTGATGTAAATTGTTTTCACATTGTCTAGATGGGGCGGCGTTTGGGTGGTTGCAAGGGGTGATGTGAAAAAGATTTACATTCATGCTTGAATGGTTGACGCCATGCAGGAACCGGCGCAGGTTCCGCATCGTAGCGCGCCACGGTTTCTTTTAAGTTTTGACAAGTTTGGACAGAGGCCACTTGCGCCGGTCGAGCCCTTCGGTGTTCAGGCCTGGTGGCGTAAGCTGTATTCAAGAAGGAACAGCCTCACCTTAGTCTCAAGTTTGTCAGGAAGCCCGGGACAAACAATGAGGTCGGTCCTTTCCAACTTCCGATAGAAGATACATCCCGCCGCCGGACGGGTGGAGTACGATAAATGTCTCGGACAGCTGATCATAGTATAGCACGCCGTTAAAAACTGGAAAAATTGGAGATAGGAGGCATGCGCCTTGATCAGTTTCATACGCGTACGGGTATGCAGAAATTAGCATTTCAGATCGCCAGTAACCAGCTACACAGATCACAACTGAAAAGAAAACAACGTTCGCAGGCATAGAGACATGGCGGACAAATGCCTTTCCAAACGGCGTGCCTCTTCTACGGCTTTGAACAAGTGGCCTAATGACAGTGGGGACAACTGTTCCGAGAATAACCCCTAGCGCGACGACCCAGGCAAACCCTCTTTCTTTTGGTGCATTGTGCAGCAAGAGAGGTCCATAAAGTGCGAAAAATACAAAGACCATAGAAACCACAGACTGAGAAATTATTAGGCGCGGGTCACTAAAATCTATCATTTCAAGCCGCCATACTCGGAACCTTACATACCGTTCGCGTACTTTTGGGCTGCGTTTCCGACTTGTGGCTAACTTGATGCGGCTCAATAGATGCTCACAAAGGTAAAGGCAAATTATCAAAGGAAAAACAGACAACCGAAATACCACGTAGGAAAAAAACAGGAGGATGGTCACGTTTCCAGCTAGGAAAGCAAGGGTATTGCTATCAAAAAGCCTCCAAACACTCCAAGGCAAGGATAAGATGACACCAAGGGTGAAAGCACCGAATGCGCCTAACCAGATTTTAAGTCCTGCCGCTAGAACTCTCTTAATCGTCTTTAGATCTGAGTTTAGCAGCTTACGCGCGACACTTTGAGACTTGGTAAGCCGATGAAGTAAGTTCTCTTGTTCAAAAGTCATTTTGCTATTGTTTTGGTCCAACACGTGAGCCTTGGGAAGCCGGTCCAGAGCCGCAAGGGAATTTCCGCCCCTCCACGTGCTTCACTCCCTTACTAATGAAACACTGCGAGTTGTAAGCAGTTTGCGCCACTTCGCAAGTGTTGTCCTGTGGGATGTGCTTAGGAACACCTCGTCCCCTGCAATCGTGCGCTTTAGGACCAGCCGCAAGCGTTTTTCTCGGCCGATCTCGATGGTCAGACTTTCGGTTCCGTTTGGCGAAAACTCATGCACAACTGAACCGCTTTCGATCAATTGTTGTCCTAGAACTTCGGTACCATGCATTTAGCCGTAAGCCCGCAAAGGCCGGTTTAAACGTCCATTGAAAGGCGGTAAACTTTCCTCGAACCGAGTTCAGGAGATGTCTTTGCCCCTACGTTTTCAATGCTCTTCCGTCTTCTTCCAGCCTATTTCGGCTTATTTTGGTGTCTTGTGCCCGAGTTCACGTATATGCAAATGACTGAAAACACGACGCCCCCGACCCTTGATGACATCCTGAGCCTGGAACAGCAGGTCTGGGCCGCTTTGGTGGCAGGCAATGCGCAGGCGGATCGGGCTTTGCTGAGCCCGGATTTTCTGGGGGTTTATCCAACCGGCTTTGCCAATCGCGACGATCATGTGGGGCAGTTCGCCGATGCGCCGACTATGGCGGACTACAAGCTGAGCGAGGCGAAGTTGCGGGTTTTGACCCCTGATATCGTCCTGCTGTCTTACCGCGCTGATTATCAGCGCCCCGGCGCGCCGGGGTGGGAGGTGATGTTGATCTCATCCCTCTGGGAGCGGCGTCATAACGTCTGGGTCAACAGCTTCAGTCAGGACACACCGCTGGAGGCGAAATGAACGCCCCTTTGATCCCGCAGCGCTGCCCGCGCGCCTTTGATTCCGCTTTGGGAGAAGAAACAGGCGCCGCAGTGCCGGATATAACGCCCGAACAGAGAGAGTTGATCGCCGGAACTGCCGGGTCCAGCCCTTATCTGAAGGGTCTGATCGATCAGGAAAAGGACTGGCTGGCGCAGGCGTTGCAGCAGCCGGATCAGGCGTTGTCGGATGTGATGCAGGCCGTGCAGACCCTGCCGCCGGATCAGTTGAAACCCGGCCTGCGGCAGGCCAAGCGGCGGGTGGCGCTGCTGACGGCGCTGGCCGATCTGGCGGGCGCGTGGCCGTTGGAAAAGGTGACCGGAGCGCTGACGGATTTCGGTGCGCTGGCCGCAGATATGGCCGCCAAGGCCGAGATCGCGGCCCTGATCCGGCGCGGCAAGCTGCCGGGGATGGTCGAGGATGATGCGGACACTGCTGCCGGGCTGATCATCCTCGCCATGGGCAAGATGGGCGCGCATGAGCTGAACTACAGTTCGGATATCGACCTGATCGTGTTGTTTGATGAAACCCGGTTCGACCCGGATGACTTCCTTGACGCGCGGCAAAGCATGGTCCGGGCGACGCGGAATTTCTGCGCCACGCTCAGCGACAAGACCGCCGATGGCTATGTCTTCCGCACTGACCTGCGTTTGCGTCCCGACCCGGCGGTCACGCCCGTCTGTATGGCGACCGAAGCGGCCGAGCGGTATTACGAAAGCCTCGGCCGCACATGGGAGAGGGCAGCTTATATCAAGGCCCGTCCCTGTGCCGGAGACATCGCGGCCGGGCAGCGCTTTCTGGACACCCTGCGCCCCTTTGTCTGGCGGCGCCATCTGGATTTTGCCGCCATTCAAGACGCCCATGACATGCGCCTGCGCATACGTGAGAACAAGGGCACAGGCGGCGCCCTGTCCATCCCCGGCCATGACATGAAACTGGGGCAGGGCGGGATACGTGAGATCGAGTTCTTCACCCAGACCCGCCAGTTGATCGCCGGAGGCCGTGACACCGATCTGCGGGTGCGCGGCACTGTGCCGGGGCTGGCCGCGCTGGCCACCAAAGGCTGGGTGCCGCAGGACGTGGCCGACAGGCTGACCGACCATTACCGCGCCCATCGCGAGGTCGAACACCGCATTCAGATGGTTCATGACGCCCAGACTCACAAGGTTCCGCAAACGCCCGACGGGATTGACCGCGTGGCCTGCCTGATGGGCATCACCAGTGCCGAGCTGACCCAGGACCTGACCCGCCGCCTGACTGAGGTGCATGAACTGACCGAAGGCTTCTTTGCCCCGGGGCCTTCCCCCGCGCGCGCATCTGCGCCCGAGGTCACGTTTGACCAGAACGTACTGGCCCGCTGGACGACCTATCCGGCGCTGCGCTCGCAACGCGGGGCGCGGATATTCGACCGGCTGCGGCCTGAAATCCTGTCACGTCTGGCCAAAACCGCGCAACCGGATGAGGCGCTGCAGGCGCTTGACGGCTTTCTGGCCGGACTCCCCGCCGGGGTGCAGCTGTTTTCCCTGTTCGAGGCCAATCCGCAACTGATCGACCTGCTGATCGACATCGTCGGCACCTCGCACGCGCTGGCCACGCATCTGTCACGCAATGCCTCGGTATTTGATGCGGTGATCGGCGGCAGTTTCTTTGCCGATTGGCCGGGGCAGGAGGCATTGAAGGCCGAGCTGACGCAGGCCTTGACCGATGAAAGTGACTATGAAACGCAGCTCGATCTGACCCGCCGCTGGTGCAAGGAATGGCATTTCCGCATCGGTGTGCATCACTTGCGCGGGCTGATCGACGGCGCGCAGGCCGGGCAGCAATATGCGGACCTCGCCAATGCCGTGATCGCTGCCATCCTGCCGTGCGTGACGGCGCAGTTCGCGACCAAACACGGGGCGCCTCCGGGGCGTGGGGCGGCGGTTCTGGGCATGGGCTCGCTGGGGGCGGGACGGATCAATTCGCAATCCGATCTGGATATGATCGTGATCTACGACCCGCTGGATCAGGACATGTCCGATGGCCCGCGCCCGCTGGCGACGCGCACCTATTACGCGCGCTTCACCCAAGCGCTGATCACCGCGCTGACCGCGCCGATGGCGCAGGGGCGGCTGTATGAGGTCGACATGCGGCTGCGCCCCTCGGGCAATCAGGGGCCGGTGGCGACCAGTTGGGCCAGCTTCACCAGCTATCAGCAGAACGAGGCCTGGGTGTGGGAACATCTGGCGCTGACCCGCGCCCATGTGGTTGCGGGCGACGCCGGGCTGGCTGCCGATATCGAAACCTTCCGCGCCGATTTCCTGTCGCAGCCACGCGACCGCGACAAGGTCCTGCGTGAGGTGGCCGAGATGCGCACCCGTCTGGCAGCGGCAAAAGCGCCCGCCAGTGTCTGGGATGCCAAGAACGGACCGGGCCGGATGATGGATATCGAATTGCTCGCGGAAACCGGGGCGCTGCTGTCCGGCACGGCACAGCGCGATGTGCAGGCGGGCCTCGACGGCGCTGTCGCCGCCGGATTGCTGGATGTCGCGCAGGCACAAACGCTCAAGGCCGGTTACGATCTATGCTGGTCGGTGCAATGCGCGGCGCGGCTGCTCTCGGTCAAAGGGCTCGAGGTCGACCGGATCGGCGAAGGCGGCGCGGCCTTTCTGTGCCGCGCCACCGGGTTCGAGCAGATCGAACAGCTGCAGGCCGCGTTGCAGGACAGTTACGCCACCGCCGCCGCCCTGATCGGCAGCGTGGTTGAGGAGGGCAAAGATGGCGCGCAGTAACGACCCCAACGACCCCAAGGGCCTTATTTTCGAAGCTTATCGCATCGAAGGCATCACCTTGCCCGAATGCCGCAGTATCTTTCTGGACTGGGCGCTGGGCCTGCCGCCCGAGTGCGATCAGAGACAGGCGCTGGTCGAACTGCACAGCGCCTATTCGGCGCAGGATGGTGATCACCCGATGACGCAGGTGCTGCGCGACGGGCTGGAAACCGCGCAGGCCCCGAAACGGCGCGGCGGCTGGCGCAGTCGCAACCGCTGACGGGGGCTTTCCCCGCGCCGCGTTCGCGATTATGAGGGCGGGCATGACTGAACCCGCCGACCGCCCCCGCATCCGTCTGAAACCCAAAGCCAATGCGCGCGGCCTGCGTCATGGTTTTCCTTGGGTCTACGCCAATGACATCGTCACCGACCGCCGGACGCGCAAGATCGCCCCGGGCGCTTTGGCGGTGCTTGAGGATGACAAGCGGTCGCCAATTGCTTTGGTCGCGGTCAATCCGGCGTCAAAGATCATGTGCCGGGTGCTGGATCGAGACATCTCCGCCGATCTGAATGCCGACTGGTTCGAAACCCGCCTGACCCGTGCGCTGCAGATGCGCGAACGCCTGTTCGACGCGCTGTACTATCGCCTGATCCATGCAGAGGCGGACGGCTTTCCCGGCGTCATCATCGACCGGTTCGGCGACGCTTGCGTGATCCAGCCCAACGCCGCCTGGGCCGAGGCGCATCTGGACCACCTGACCGCCGCGCTGGTCAAGGTCACCGGGGTCACTACGGTGTTGAAAAACGCCTCGGGCCGCACCCGGGGGCTTGAGGGGTTGGACGATGTGAACCAGACTCTGCGCGGCGCGGCACCCGAGGCCCCGCTGCCGGTGCCGATGAACGGCGCCACCTACATGGCCGACCTGACCGGCGGGCAAAAGACCGGCCTTTTCTACGACCAACGCCCCAACCACGCCTTTGCCGCCCGCCTCGTGCAACCCGGCGCGCAGGTGCTGGACGTGTTCAGCCATGTGGGCGGCTTCGGGCTGGCCATGCTGGCGGGCGGTGCCGGGCAGGCGCTCTGCGTCGATGGCTCTGCCGCCGCGCTGGAGCTGGCCACGAAGGGCGCGCAGGCATCTGGGTTCGAAGACCGTTTCCAAACTCGGCAAGGCGACGCCTTTGACGTGCTGACGCAACTGGGCGAAGAGGGCGCGCAATTCGACGTGGTCATCTGCGACCCGCCCGCCTTTGCGCCGTCGAAACAGGCGCTCGACGCCGGGCTGCGTGCTTATGAACGCATCGCGCGCCTGGCCGCGCCGCTAGTAAAACCTGGCGGCTATCTGGGCCTCTGCTCCTGTTCGCACGCGGCTGATCTCGGACGCTTCCGCGACGCCTCCGCACGCGGCATAGGTCGCGCCGGACGGCAGGCACAACTGATCCACACCGGCTTTGCAGGCCCCGATCATCCGCAACTGCCGCAACTGGCCGAAAGCGGCTACCTCAAAGCCGTGTTCTTCCGCCTATGAAAGCGGTGCTGGACACCTGCGTGATCTACCCCACGGTGATGCGGGAAATGCTGCTCGGCGCGGCAGAGCTGGGGCATTTCACCCCCATCTGGTCCGCCCGCATCCTCGAAGAATGGGCCCGCGCCGCCCGCAAACTGGGCCCAGAGGGCGAAGCACAAGCCCGCGCCGAGATCGCCCTGACCCAATCGCATTGGCCCAAAGCCGAACGCCCACCCGCGCCGGGTCTGGAACAGCGCCTCTGGCTGCCCGACAGCGCCGATATCCACGTCCTCGCCACCGCCGTCGCAGCATCGGCAGATACAATCGTCACGCTCAACGCCAAGGATTTCCCCAAAAACATCTTGGCCGAGGAAGACCTCACCCGCCACGACCCAGACAGCCTACTGCACACCTTCTGGCAAACCGACCCCGAGGGGCTGACCACCATCGCCACCCGCGTCCTGGCTGAGGCCAACCGCCTCTCCGGCACCCAATGGACCTTGCGGGCCCTGATGAAAAAAGCCCGCCTGCCGCGCTTAGGCAAAGCCCTCACCACCTGACACGGGTCCACCCTTCATCTGGCCAAAAATATCCCGGGGAGCGCGAGGGGCAGCGCCCCTCGCACCGAACCCTCAATCCCGCGCCCACCGCTGCTCCAAAACCTCCAACGCCGCAATGCGCTCATCCGTCTTCGGGTGACTCATCAACCAAGCCGGAACCACACCCGCGCGCTGCTGCGTCAGATCCTCCAGCTTGTGAAACAGCGATTTCTGCGGCCCGATCCCGATCCCGGCCTTGGTCAGCAACGCGGCGGCATACTCATCCGCCTCATACTCATCCCCTCGCGACAGGCGCGAAGCCAGAAGTGCTGTCAAAGCATTCGCAATCCAAGCGCCAATGAACGGGATGAAGCGGTTCAACAGCATCATCAGCGCCGCCCGCATCGCGTTCTGGCCGGAAAAATCAATCATCCGCCGCCGGGCATGCCCCAGCGCCACGTGCCCCAACTCATGCGCGATGACACTGGCCATTTCCTCGGCCGAAACCTCGCCGTTGCGAAACTTGCGATAGAATCCACGGGTGATGAAAATCCGCCCGTCCGGCGCGGCCAAACCGTTCACCGGGTCGATCTCGTAGATATAGACGGGCACCCGCTCGATCTCCAACGCGACGGCCAGACGGTCAGTCATACGCTTCAGCGCGGGATCGGCCAGTTCGGTCGATTTCGCATCCAGCTCACGATGGGTGCGCCAGACGGAAATCCGGTACATCGCAAGGGCATACAGTACGGCCAGCAGGATCGGGGTGAGACGGAGCATGGGTAAGATATGGGCCGGGGCGGGCAAGCAGGCAAGGGGTCAGAGCGGCAATGCCCCTGACGATCCCGTATCCTCGAAATCCCATCGCGCCGACCAGTGCCCATGTGTGCGTTGAACCACCAGAAAGTTGCGCTCGGCCACATAGCGGCGGCGCTGACCGGGGATTGGGCGGATATGGATAGGGTGGCCGGGCAGGGGCGTCTCACCCACCGTTGCCAGGGCGCCCAGCACCCGTGCCCAGGCCTTTGGTGGCGCCCGGTGCGTGATGCCCGAGGCGACCAGTTGGTGCAGAACCTTACCCTGATCCAGCTTCATCTCACCCCGTGTGGCCAGATGAATCTCGCCGGACAGAACCGTCACCTCCTGATCCGGGCGGGCGGCGATGCGCTGCATCAGTTCCAGCATATGCGCCCAGCTGTCGCGATGCGCCCGGCTTTGCCACTGGTCGCGCAGGTCATCCTCGTATTTCTGCATTTTTGGGATCAGCACCATCAGCAGTTCCAGCAGCGACAAGCGCGGTCCCAGCAAAGGCACGCTGGACATCACCAGAGTACGGCCCGGGGCGGGGTGTGTTGCCAGATCCTCCATCATCTGCCAGCCGCGCTTGCCCATGACCTCGCGTCGGGTGCGTTCGGACCGCAGATCTGGGCTGATCAGGCGCAGGCCGGGGGCCTGAACCGACCAGCCCAGATGCAGGCCCGAGGGGTCCGCAAACCGGGCGGGCAGATCGCCCTCAACCGTGCCGTGCTGAAACAGCAGCGCCGCCTCGCGCGCGACATCGAACAGGGCCTGACCGACCGGAGAATAGGTGCGCGAGCGCCGCAGCGAACCCCAGCCGTCGCAGATATCGTGATCGTCCCATTGCATCAGCGACGGCACCCGGGCCTTGAGATACGCCATCTCGGGGGCCGCGTAATTGGCCAGATAGCGGCGCAGAAAGCCTTCGCGCAGGTGGTTGCGCATGTCGTGCAGATCAGCCCGCGCGGGGTCGCGTGGCAGGTGGTCGGGCCACTCGTCGCACAAGGGGTGGCCGCGGGTCACCTCATCTGCGTAAACCTGATCGCCGCCATGCAGCAGCAGGGAAAATGGGGCCTCGTCATGCTGCGCCCCCATCCGTGCCCACATCGCATTCCGCTCGGCCCCGTCGCGATCCATGTCGCCATGTTCTTCACCATTGCAGGACACATAGGCCAGCCGCAGATCATCCCCCAACCCGGCCAGCGCATAATCGGTGCCGTCCCAGCGATACGAGGAGGCCCTGTCAGCCGGCAGCACAAACCGTGCGCGAAACACATCATGCGCGGAATATTCAGCCAGAAGTTGTGGTTCGGCAACGCCATCCGGCGTAGCAACCGGGGCCGGGTGGGCGCCTTTGGGAGTGATGAAGAGGGCCGCAAGATGCATCTGCCCGTCGCGGATGTCATCAAGGATCAGGATCGGGCCGATGGTCGGGGATGTACTGCTCATATTGAAGTGAGAGCTATGAAACTGTGGAAGCGGTTTCAAGCCTGCTCGCGCATTCCGTGTCTCGTTGCAGCATCAGATTGCGGCAAACAATGAGATGACCCAAAGCATGAGGCTTGTGTATGCGGCACCGAAAATCTTGGCAGGTCAGTACATCTGTATCGCCCATCATTGTGTTGGGAGAAACTGAAAGCCGAAAGGAGCAGGTTGAAACTGGATCGCAATCGAAAAAATGTTGAGCAAAAAGACTATTCGAAGTGGCTGTTGGAGATGCGGTGGCGGGGTTTTGAAATCCGCTTGCATATCAAGGAAATGTATCTCGATTTGGTCGGGAATCCGGTTGGGTAGCTTGGTCAGCACTTTACCGCGTCAATTCCCGCATACCCTGTTCCAGCCCGGCCAATGTCATCGGCACCATGCGGTCCTCGAAAATCTCGCGGATCATGGCGATGGATTGGGTGTAGTCCCAGTATTTCTCGGGCACCGGATTGATCCACAGGTTTGACGTCCACTGTTCGCGCGCGCGGGACAGCCAGACCTGACCGGCCTCCTTGTTCCAATGCTCGTTGGCGCCGCCGGGATAGGCGATCTCGTAGGGGCTCATCGAGGCGTCGCCGACGAAGATGCATTTGTAATCGCCGCCATAGGTGCGCAGCACCTCATGCGTTGGGGTCTGCTGGTCCCAGCGACGGCGGTTGTCACGCCAGACGCCTTCATAGAGGCAATTGTGGAAGTAGAAATATTCCAGATGCTTGAACTCGGTCCGGGCGGCCGAGAACAGTTCCTCGACCACCTTGATATGCGGGTCCATCGAGCCGCCGATATCCAGAAACAGCAGCACCTTGACCGCGTTGTGACGCTCGGGGCGAGTTTTGACGTCCAGATAGCCATGCTCGGCGGTGGCGCGGATGGTGCCGTCGAGGTCCAGTTCCTCGGCAGCCCCTTCGCGCGCCCAGCGGCGCAGGCGTTTCAGGGCGACCTTGATGTTGCGGGTGCCCAGTTCGACCGTGTCGTCCAGGTTCTTGAATTCGCGCTTGTCCCAGACCTTGGCCGCGCGTTGATGGCGGCTTTCCTTCTGGCCGATGCGGACGCCTTCGGGGTTATAGCCATAGGCCCCGAATGGCGAAGTCCCGGCGGTGCCGATCCACTTGTTGCCCCCCTGATGGCGGCCCTGTTGGTCCTTCAGACGTTCGCGCAGAGTCTCCATCAGCTTGTCAAAACCGCCAAGCGCCTCGATTTCGGCCTTTTCCGCGTCGGTCAGGTGTTTTTCGGCCATTCTGGTCAGCCAGTCGGCGGGGATATCGACGGCCTCGAGCACCTGTTCGAACCCGATCTCGTCCAGCCCTTCGAAACTGGCGGCAAAGGCGCGGTCGAACTTGTCGAGGTTGCGTTCGTCCTTCACCATCGACACCCGGGCGAGGTAGTAGAACGCCTCGATATCATAGGTGGCGAGGCCCTTCTTCATGCCCTCCAGAAAGGTCAGATACTCCCGCAGGGATACGGGGATGCCGGCCTTTCGCAGGTTATCGAAGAAGGGCAGAAACATCGCGTCAGGTGACCAGCCGGACCAGGATCAGCGACAGCACCAGCCCCAGCAGCGCGAAGGCGATCCCGTAGCCGGCGGCATATTGCGCCATATCCGCGCCGCTGCCGTTGCGTTTGCGGGCGGTCAGGGCCCCCAGAATCGCCCCGATGATCGCCATTCCCAGTACCACTAACATGTGCCGTTACCCATTTGTGTTGCTGGCAGAGCGCTGCGGCAGACCTTGCGTGACCGAGCGGACCACCACGTCCGAGCCGAACCCGTAACGCGCCCATCCGATACTGTCCAGCCTGACCGCGCGGGCCTGATCCAGACGCCCGGCCTGACGCAACGCTTCGGATTTCAGCAGCATCAGCGTGGCCAGAAGGGCGGCGTTTTCGGCCCGCATCATCACATCTATAGCCTGATCGAGATCGGGCAGGGCGTCGGGACCCTGCCCACGGGCCAGCGCAAAGGCAGCGGTCTGGGCGGTGATATAGGCGCGCTGCACCTCGGTCCCCGGGGTGGCGTTCAGATATTGCAGGGCAATGTCGAACTGCCTCTGCGCCGCTTCGGGGTTGTCGAACTGGCCCATCCGGCCCATCAGGTAATGCGGATAGGCGCGGCGGTGATCGGTCCATCCCTCTTCCTGTCCGATCCGGGCGGCCTCTTGCGCGGCGCGCACGCGGCGACCGGTGGCGCCGCCCGAACCCACCGCCCGCTGTACGGACCTGATCCAGGCGCGTGGCGTATCGGTCAGAGGTTGCGGCTGCAAACGGTCCCCGCGCGGGTTCAGACGGCTGAGCACGCCGGGCAGCACCTGCGCCACCTGTTCGCGGGTCATGCCGGTGCGCAATTCCGGCGCATAGGTGGCGCGCAGGATCAGCATGTCGAACCCGGTCAGGACGGTGTGGAAATTGTCATCGTTAAACACCGAATCCGGCAGGTGATAGAGGTCGTTCAGCGGCCCCAGCGCCTGTGCCAGTTCCTCGTGCAAACAGTCGCGGATTTCCTGCGGGCTGACGTCATAGGGGATGAAGATGCCCAGACGCTCGCGGCTGGTCAGCTCGGTCCAGCTGCTTTTGCGTTTGCGCCGGTCACTACGATATTCCTCAAGGCTTGAGGAGTTGGGGACCACGAAACAGGCGGCCTGCGGCAGGATGCGGTGGATGTCCTGCTGGCTGACCGCCTCGATGGTGATGTTGGCTGTACCCTCAGAGATTTGCTGGATATCGACACCCGCCTCGCGCCGCAGGCGGTTTAGCAGGCGGTTCAGGTCGGTCTGCATGGTTCCGGTCGGGGTGCCGGTCAGACGGACGGTGACGGGGCCTTCGAACCGGGTGAAGACGGGCAGCGGTGTGCCGCTTTCCAGCTCGAAATGCAGGTCCAGAAAATCGGCGGCGATGTTGGTGTTCGACCGGGCCGGGGGCAGGGGACGCGCGGCGGTGAAGGATTTCGTGGGCGGCAGAACGGCCTCGATCGCCTGCACGCGGGTGGGCTGTTCAACCGGCGGAACACTGGTGCAGCCTGCCATTGCGGCCAGCAGGCAGAATGCGGCCAGCCCCCTCATGGGCGTTGATACTTGATGAAGGGCGTCACCTTGGCGATCCGGTCATACAGCCTGCGCGCGGTGGTGTTGAACTCTTGCGTCAGCCAATAGACCGTTGGCGTGCCCTGACGGTCGGCCTCGGCATAGACGGCCTCGATCAGGGCACGGCCAACCCCGGTGCCGCGCGCCTGAGGTCGGGCGTAGAGGTCTTGCAGGTAGCAGACATTCTCGGCCTTCCAGGCATGGCGGTGAAACAGGTAATGGGTCAGGCCGACCAACTGCCGGTCAACCTCGGCCACGAAGCAGTTGAAATCCTGCGGGTCATCGCCCAGCAGCCGGGCAAAGGTGCTGTCGTAGATGTCATCCGGCACAGTGGTTTCGTAAAAGGCCAGATAGTCCTGCCACATCTCGGACCACGCGGCGCGATCTTGGGGGCGCAAAGGGCGGATCGACACTGTGTCGGGCAATTCTGGCGTCCTTTCCTGCTCGGCAACCGGGGTTATAGATCGCTGGCCCCGGTTTTGGTCATGCTGCCATCCGGCCTTGGCGGGTGCAAGCGGTCATCACCTGAACGTCACCGCCACCGGCGGCAATCAGCGCTGACCGCGCGCCATGAAGGCCAGCCGTTCGAACAGATGCACGTCCTGTTCGTTCTTCAGCAGCGCCCCGTGCAGTTTCGGCAACGCATTGGCGCCATCGCGCTTGAGGTCCTCGGCCGTCAGATCCTCGGCCAGTAGCAGTTTCAGCCAGTCCAGCACTTCCGAGGTCGAGGGCTTTTTCTTCAGCCCCTGAGTGTCGCGGATTTCGTAGAATTGGGTCAGCGCGGTGGTCAGCAGCGCGTCCTTGATGCCGGGGTGATGCACCTCGACGATGCGGCGCATCGTGGCCTCATCCGGAAAGCGGATATAGTGGAAGAAACAGCGGCGCAGAAAGGCGTCCGGCAGTTCCTTTTCGTTGTTCGACGTGATGATGACGATGGGGCGGTGACGCGCCCGGATCGTCTCGCCTGTCTCGTAGACATGGAACTCCATCTTGTCGAGTTCCTGCAGCAGATCGTTTGGAAACTCGATATCGGCCTTGTCGATTTCATCGATCAGCAGAACGACCTTTTCGTCCGCGTCGAAGGCCTGCCACAGCTTGCCCTTGCGAATGTAGTTCGACACGTCATGCACACGCTCGTCACCCAACTGACTGTCGCGCAGACGGCTGACCGCATCATATTCATACAGGCCCTGCTGCGCGCGGGTGGTGGATTTCACGTTCCATTCGATCATCCGCAGCCCCAGCGCACCCGCCACCTGCTTGGCCAGCTCGGTCTTGCCGGTGCCGGGCTCGCCCTTGACCAGCAGCGGGCGTTCCAGCGTCACGGCGGCGTTGACGGCGATGGTCAGGTCGTCGGTGGCGACATATTCAGCGGTGCCTTGGAAACGTGCGGTCATGGGGTCCTCGGGTGGATTCGCGGCCCTTTTGGGCACTGTCTGCCCCTTGGGGTACTAAGCGGATGCCTTTTTGACAAGCCGCGCCGCTGCGTCGGATGGGCCGGAAAGCGCCGCAACTACAAGCCCTTGTAATCGATTCGCCACCCTCGCGCGAAAGTGAAGCCGAAGATTGCCCTGAAAATGCCCGGCTGTTTCCACAGTATTTCAAGGTTTTCCCGTTACATGTCTCATATTTAGACTGGGCAGCGTAACGGCGCGTCGGGGCAACGTTTCCATAGTGACATTCCCCGCGCTGTCGGATAAACGCTCCGCAGAAAGGGGTGCCAAATGTCAGGTAGAACAACCGCAACCGACGTTTCTGGCAATACCGAGGGAGCAAATATGAAGCAGGAAGTTTTCCTGCCGGATGATTACCGTCCGGCTGAGGATGAACCTTTCATGAATGACCGTCAGTTGGAGTATTTTCGCCGCAAGCTGACGGATTGGAAAAATGAACTTTTGGCAGGCAGCCGCGATACGATCGAAGGGCTGCAGGACAACACCCGCAACATTCCCGATGTCGCCGACCGCGCGAGCGAGGAAACCGACCGCGCGCTGGAACTGCGCACACGGGATCGGCAGCGCAAACTGGTGGCCAAGATCGATTCGGCCCTGCGCCGGATTGACGAGGGCGAATACGGGTATTGCGAAAAGACCGGCGATCCGATCTCGCTGAAACGTCTGGACGCGCGTCCGATTGCGACCATGACGCTTGAGGCGCAGGAACGTCACGAGCGGCGCGAGAAAGTTCACCGCGACGATTGATCGCTACGGATCATGGTAAAATTCCGAACGCCGGGGCCTGTCGCTCCGGCGTTTTTGCGTTAAGCCGGTGCCATGGATATCAACGGTCTGACATTCTGCGTCATCGGTGGGGGCATTGGCGGGTTGGCCGCGGCCCTTGCCCTGCGGCAATGCGGGGCGCAGGTGACCGTGTTGGAACAGGCTGCGGAACTGACTGAGGTCGGCGCCGGGCTGCAAATCAGCGCCAATGGCCTGCGCGTGTTGCGGGCGCTCGGGGTGGTGGATGAGGACCCCGCCATGGCGCAGCGATCCTATGGCACGATCCTGCGGGATTATCGCAAGGGCCGGGTCATCAGCCGTATGCCTCCGCCGCAGGCCGGGCCGACCTATTATTATCACCGCGCTGACCTGCTGGGTTTGCTGCATGAGGCTGCGCAGCGCGCCGGGGTCGACATCCGTCAGAACGCCCGTGTTGCCGAAGTTCACACACACCCGACCGAGGCTGAGATTGTCCTACAGACCGGCGAGAGCCTGCGCGCCGATTGCGCCATCGCCGCCGATGGCGGGCGCAGCGTGATCCGTCCGGCGCTGAACGGGGACGAAACGCCTGCCTTTACGCATCAGATCGCATGGAGGGCGACAATCCCATGGTCACAGCGGGACCAAAAACCTTGTGCGTCTTTAACGATGGGGCCGGGGCGGCACGTGGTCACCTATCCTCTGCGCGACCAGCGCCTGATGAATATCGTGGCAATCGAGGAACGCTCGGACTGGCAAGAGGAAGGCTGGCGGCGCGAAGGCGACCCGACCGACCTGCGCGCCCGCTTCGCCGATTTCGGCGGGCCGGTGCGCGACTATCTGGCCAAGGTCGATCAGGCCCATCTTTGGGCCCTGTTCCTGCGGCCGGTGGCGCAGAATTGGCAGAATGGTCGTCTGGCCCTGCTGGGCGACGCGGCCCACCCGACACTGCCCTTCATGGCGCAAGGCGCCTGTTTGGCGCTCGAGGACGCATGGGTTCTGCGCCGCGCCTTTTTCGAACAACCCGGGATTGCCAGCGCCCTTGCCGCCTATGAGGCCGCACGTCGCCCCCGCGCATCCCGTGTTGTGGCTGCGGCCGGATCAAACGCGCGCAATTTCCACCTGCGCGGCCCGATGCGGCTGGCGGCGCAAGCCGCACTTATGGCGGTGGGGTCGAGGTTGGCGCGGAAATACGAATGGATTTACAGCTACGATCCCACGGCCTAGGCCATCACAGATCGAGGTCCACCCAGACCGGTACGTGATCTGACGGCTTCTCGTGTCCGCGAATTTCAGCGTCAATCCGGCAATCGCGCATCAGATCGGCGGCCTGCGGGGTCAGCAGGAAATGGTCGATGCGAATGCCGTCATTCTTGTTCCACGCCCCGGCCTGATAATCCCAGAATGAATAATACCCGGGTCCCTGAGTGCGTGCGCGAAACGCCTCGGTGAAGCCCAGATTCAAAATCTTGCGGAAAGCGGCCCGGCTTTCAGGGCGAAACAACGCATCCTCGCGCCAGGCATCAGGGCGCTTGGCATCCTCGGCTTGCGGGATGATGTTGTAATCCCCCGCCATCAGCGCTGGTTCTTCGCTCGCCAGCAAATCACGCGCGCGAATGTGCAAACGTTCCATCCAGGCCAGCTTGTATTCGTATTTCGGACCGGGAACCGGATTGCCGTTGGGCAGATACAGCCCGCAAACCCGCAGCGCCTGCTTGCCGATGACCGTAGCCTCGATCCAGCGCGCCTGTTCGTCCTCATCGTCCCCGGGCAATCCCCGCGTTACATCCTCCAGCGGCAGTTTCGACAGGATTGCCACGCCGTTGAAACTCTTCTGCCCATGGGTTTCCACGTTGTAACCCCGCTCTTCAAAGATCTCGCGGGGGAAGTTTTCGTCGACTGATTTGATTTCTTGCAACAGCACCACATCCGGCTGCGCCTCATCCAGCCAGCGGGGCAGGGCCTCGGCCCGGGCCTTGATGCCGTTGATGTTGAACGTGGCGATTTTCATGCGCGGCCCTCCGATGCTGTGATGCAACCTATCGCGCAGAATAGACCCAGCGGCAAGGTCGAGAGGTGGGGCGAGGCTCTGCCTCGCGCTCCGGGATATTTTTGGCCAGATGAAGAAACGGATCATTAACCAATTTGTTCGAGAACGGTACTGCGGTACAGGCGGGGACGCCGATGACCGCGCCAGGTGAAGCTCTCTGGTGGATATGTCAGAGAGCGGATCCCTGCTTCATCTGGCTGAAAATATCCTGGGGGTGTGGGGGCAAAGCCCCCACCTGCGATCACATCGAAAATGATGTCCCGCAGCCGCAGGAAGAGGTGGCGTTGGGATTTTCGATCACAAACCGCGCGCCAATCAATTCTTGTGTGAAATCAATCACCGCGTTTTCCAGAAATGGCAGGGATATCGCGTCCACGATGACCTTCTGGCCTTTGCCTTCCAGCACAAGGTCATCCTCTTTCGGGGCGTCCAGCGCGATTTCGTATTGAAAACCGGAACATCCGCCGCCTTCCACCGCGATACGCAGGGCCTGACCCTGATCCGCCGCGCCGATTTCGGCCAGACGTTCAAAGGCGCGTTCCGTGACTGTGGGGGGCAGATTCATGCCGGACTCCAGAGGTTTAAATCCCTTACGCCATACAATATAGAAAACCCAAGGACAGGCGACAAGGACAAGACCATTGAAACGAGCGGGTTTTGCCTCGGATCCGGGCCGCGCAAAGGGGCGGCTTGTGCCAGAGGAGGAAAGCAGTTTCCGGTCATGCTTTCAGCGCGACCGGGACCGGATCATTCACGCCAGCGCGTTTCGGCGGCTCAAGCACAAGACGCAGGTATTTGTCGAGCATGAGGGCGACAGTTATCGCACCCGGCTGACTCATTCCATCGAAGTGGCGCAGGTGGCGCGCACGATTGCGGGTGCTTTGGGTTTAAACCCTGAACTGACCGAAGCGGTGGCTTTGGCGCATGACCTCGGGCATACGCCCTTTGGGCACACAGGCGAGGATGCGCTGCATGCGCTGATGGCACCCTATGGCGGGTTCGACCATAACGCGCAGGCCATTCGGATCGTCACCAAACTGGAGCGGCACTATGCCGAATTCGATGGTTGTAACCTGACCTGGGAATGTCTGGAAGGCATTGCGAAACACAATGGCCCGGTTACGGGCGAATTGCCCTGGGCACTGGCTGAATGCAACCATGGCTTTGATCTGGAACTGCACACCCATGCCAGTGCGGAGGCGCAGGTGGCGGCGCTTTCCGATGACATCGCCTATAACAATCACGACCTGCTGGACGGGCTAAGGGCCGGGTTGTTCTCGGATGACGAAATCACGCAATTGCCCATTGTCGGCGACTGCTATGCCGAGGTGAACCGGAAATATCCCGATCTCGACCCCTATCGCCGACGGCATGAGGCGCTGCGGCGGGTGTTTGGCGTCATGGTGGGCGACGTGATCGAAACCTCGCGCGATCTGATTTCACAATCCGGCGCGCGGACGGTTGAGGATATCCGGCATCTGGGGCATCCGGTCATTCGGTTCTCGGACGGGCTTTGGGGGCAGCTGAAACAGATCCGTGCCTTTCTGTTCGCGCAGATGTACCGCGCGCCCAGTGTGATGAAGGTGCGGGCCGAGGTCAGCAAAGTGGTCGAGGACCTGTTTCCGATCTATCTGAACGACCCGCGCCAGATGCCCGCGCGCTGGCATGCGGATATTGAGGCCGCAGCGGATGAGACAGCGTTGGCCCGCATCGTCTCGGATTATATCGCCGGGATGACGGACCGGTTTGCCCTGCAGGATCACGCAAGACTGACCAGCTGATCACTTGATCCCGATATAGGCCAGCGCCCAGACCTGCTGCCCGGCCTGTTCCTGCGCCAGATCGGCGTCATCGGTCGGTGGGAACACAATCATCGTCGGGCCATAGCCGCCGATCCCCATCGGAGCGCCGTCCGCATGGGTCGCAACAATCGGCTGATGCGCGGCGATGCTGTCCCATGGGATTTCGGCCTGATACCCGTCCATGGCCATCGGCTTGGCGGTTTTGCCCTCGGCCCCCGCCAGCGCCATGAGGTCCGACAAAAGCGGGCCGGAAAAGGTGATGTTGCGCTGATTGCCCTCGGGGCCATAAAGAATAGTGATCTGGGTCTGGGGCAACCCGTCCAGCGTGGCCGCGTCAAAGCCGGCCGCTCCATCATGCTGAACCTCCAGATATCCCAGCAACCCGCCATCACCTTCACCCCGCGCGGGCAGGTTGGTTTCCGTGACCGCGCCGCCAAGGGTCAGCAACACATGACCTTGCGGTGTGGGTATCTCGGACCAGGCGGGCAGGGCGGTGGTCAGCAGCAAAGACAGGGGAAGGGCGAGGCGCATCGGGTCATCTCCGGTTGAAAGCTGTGCATCGACACTATCCCGTCCCGCCGCCAAACCAAGCCAAAACTTAGCCTTCCATTGACCTTGCCGCCGCGCGTGATAAACCGCCGGGCAAGCAAAAGGACATCCGAAATGAACCTGTTTTCCGAGATCCGCGCCCTGGTACTGGACGCGCTGGCGCAGATGCAGTCCGAAGGCGCACTGCCCGAGGGGCTGAGCTTTGACAACGTGGCGGTTGAACCGCCGCGCGATGCTGCGCATGGCGATATGGCGACCAACGCGGCGATGGTGCTGGCGAAACCGGCCAAGATGAAGCCGCGCGACATTGCCGATGCGCTGGCCGGGAAACTGGCTGCCGATGATCGGATCACCAGCGCCGAGGTGGCAGGCCCGGGCTTTCTGAACCTGCGTCTGGCGCCAGGCGTGTGGCAAGGCGTGCTGGCCGCCGTTCTGGAACAGGGCACCGATTATGGCCGCTCGACCATGGGGCAGGGGCAGAAGGTGAACGTCGAGTACGTCTCGGCCAACCCGACCGGGCCGCTGCATGTGGGCCATACGCGGGGCGCGGTGTTCGGGGACGCGCTGGCAAGCCTGCTGGACTATTCGGGCCATGACGTGACCCGGGAATATTACATCAACGATGGCGGCGCGCAGGTGGATGTGCTGGCGCGGTCCGCCTATGAGCGGTATCGCGAGGCCAATGGCCTCAGCCCCGAGATTGCCGAGGGTCTATATCCCGGCGACTACCTGATCCCGATCGGTGAGGCGCTGAAAGAGAAATATGGCGACAGCCTGATCGACAAGCCCGAAAGCGAATGGCTGGAAGAGCTGCGCAACTTCTCCACCGACGCGATGATGGACCTGATCCGCGCCGACCTGAAGGCGTTGGGCGTTGAGATGGACGTGTTCTTCTCGGAAAAATCGCTCTATGGCACGGGCCGGATCGAGGCCGCCTTGCAGTCGCTGACCGACAAGGGCCTGATCTATGAGGGCGTGCTGGAACCGCCCAAGGGCAAAAAGCCCGAGGATTGGGAGCCGCGTGAGCAGACCCTGTTCAAGTCCACCGAGCATGGCGATGATGTCGACCGTCCGGTGAAGAAATCGGATGGCAGCTGGACCTATTTCGCCCCGGACATCGCTTATCACTATGACAAGGTGAGCCGCGGCTATGACGCGCTGATCGACGTGTTCGGCGCGGATCATGGCGGCTATGTCAAACGGATGAAGGCGGCGGTGTCGGCGCTGTCCGATGGCAAGGTGTCGCTGGATATCAAGCTGACCCAGTTGGTGAAGCTGTGGAAGAATGGCGAGCCGTTCAAGATGTCCAAACGGGCCGGGAACTTTGTCACCCTGCGCGATGTGGTTGATGCGGTCGGACCAGACGTTACCCGCTTTGTCATGCTGACTCGCAAGAATGACGCGCCTCTGGATTTCGATTTTGACCAGGTTTTAGCAGGCAACAACGAAAACCCAGTTTACTACGTGCAATACGCACACGCGCGTGTCATGAGTGTTTTGAGAAAAGCTGAATCAGCATCAATTCCTGCGGATGATGCTACCTTGGCGTCCGCTGACCTCAGTCGTTTGTCCCATGATGCTGAACTGACGTTAACCAAGAAAATTGCAGAATGGCCTCGTTTGGTTGAGGCTGCTGCGAAAGCTAATGAGCCTCATCGAGTGGTCTTCTACCTCATCGAGTTGGTGAATGACTTTAGCTATCTGTACAATTTGGGCTTTGACGACGAATCTGTGCGCTTCATTCAGGATGGCGATGTTGCCACAAGCCAATCAAAAATTGCACTGGCCCGGGCCGTTTCTGTTGTGATTTCAGCGGGCTTGGGTATTCTTGGCGTTACTCCGGCGCAGGAGATGCGGTAACCAATACCGCCCGAACCGCCGGTCTGAGGCAGACAAGAAATGACCCGCGCGCCACGTTTTAAGGCGCAATCGGGCGGTGAGGCGGATATGGCGAGTTACGATTACTCGGGGCAAACGCGCCCCGAGCAGATGCATTACCCGAATCAGGCGCATCCTCAGGATGGCTATGATTACCCCGAGGATATGTATGATGATGCGGCCCCGCATGCCGGGGGCGGCGTGGGTCGTGTGGTCAACATGCTGGGTGCTGTGGCCTCGCTGGCGCTGGTCGCAGGGGTGGCTGTCTGGGGCTATCAACTGATCATGCGCGATGTCAGCGGGGTGCCGGTGGTGCGTGCCGCCGAAGGTCCGATGCGTATCCAGCCCGAAAATCCCGGCGGGACACTCGCCGATCATCAGGGGCTGGCCGTGAACGCGGTGGCCGCTGTCGGCACGGCCGAGGCCCCGGCGGATCGTCTGATCCTTGCCCCGCGTCCGGTCTCTCTGACCGACGAAGACGTGCCGGTGGCACAACTGGAGCCAACCCCGGCGGTGCATGTGGTCGAGGAAGAGACCCGGCAGAGCGCGGTGGATTCGGTGGTCGCCGGATTGGCCGAGGAAAGTCCGCAGGCAGATGTGCAGCTGGCCTCGCTGGTCACGCCCGAGGAAGAACCGGCAATCGATCCCGCCGATTTTGCCGCGCAACAGCCCGATCCGGCGCTGGTGGCGCTGCCCGGCGTGCGACGCTCGCTGCGCCCGCAAACCCGACCGGCGCGGGCCGTTCCCAGCGCCTCCACCAACGCCAGCACTGAGGACGCAATTAACGCCGCCGTCAAGGCCGCCGTCGGCTTGGACATTGACCCCGATACGCTGCCCAAGGGCACCCGTCTGGCGCAGCTTGGCGCGTATGAAAGCGCTGATGTGGCACAGGCCGAATGGGCGCGTCTGAATGGTCGATTTGGTGAGTATATGGACGGAAAACAGCGTGTTATCCAGAAAACCTCAAGCGGTGGACGCACCTTTTACCGCCTGCGGGTGATGGGGTTTGAGGACGTAAGCGACTCGCGTCAGTTCTGTGCCGCCCTTGTGGCGCAAGGCGCGGACTGTATCCCGGTCGCCGCGCGGTGAGTTTTGGCGCAGTTATCAGCGATGCCGAAGGGCTGCGCCTGACAGCCGAAGAACGCGCCCTGTTTCGTGACATGAACCCGTTCGGGTTCATTCTGTTTGCCCGCAATATCGACAGCGCCGATCAGGTGCGCGCCCTGTGCGATGATTTTCGTGAGGCTGTGGGCCGCAATTGCCCCATCACCATCGATCAGGAAGGCGGCCGCGTGCAGCGTCTGCGCGCGCCCTTGGCTCGCGAATGGGTGCCGCCGCTGGACCACACCGCCCGCGCCGGGGATCAGGCGGACCGCGCGATGTATCTGCGATATCGTCTGATCGCGGATGAGCTGTTCTCGCTGGGTATCGACAGCAACTGCGCGCCGATGGTCGATCTGGCGCGGGATGACACGCATAAATTCCTTAGAAACCGCTGCTATGGCTCTGACGCCAAACAGATTTCCCTGATCGGGAAAGCGGTCGCGCAGGGCCATCTGGATGGCGGCGTTTTGCCGGTGATAAAGCACATGCCCGGTCACGGGCTGTCGACGCTGGACAGCCACCATGACCTGCCGCATGTGGATTTGCCGCTGGAGGAGTTGGAGAACGCAGATTTCGCCCCGTTCCGGGCCCTGAACGATCTGCCCATGGGGATGACGGCGCACTTGGTTTATGACCGGATCGACCCGCAACCGGCGACGATTTCGAAGACGATGATCCAGTTGATCCGCGAGAAGATCGGCTTTGACGGTCTGATCATGACCGACGATATCTCGATGAAGGCGCTCAGCGGCGCACCGGAGGAGGTCGCCCAGCAGGCGCTGGCGGCAGGCTGTGACGTGGTTCTGCACTGCAATGGCAGCCTTGAGGCCCGCACGCAGGTGCTGGAGGCCGCAGGACAGATGACGCAAGCGGCACAGACCCGCGCAGAGCGGGCGCTGGCGATGCGCAAACCGCCGCAGGAACTTGACATCAAGGCCGCCGAGGCGGAACTATCTGCCCTAATGGGCGGGCAGGTATATGAACGATAGTCTTTTCAGCGAAGACCCGGTGTCGGTCGCCGATCGGCTGGCCGCCGAGGCGCTGATTGTCGATGTGGATGGGTTCGAAGGCCCGCTGGACGTGCTGCTGACCCTGTCGCGCACGCAGAAGGTGGACCTGCGCAAAATCTCGGTTTTGGCGCTGGCACAGCAATATCTGGCCTTTGTCGAAAAGGCCCGCGCGCTGCGCATTGAACTGGCCGCCGACTATCTGGTCATGGCCGCCTGGCTGGCCTTCCTGAAATCCCGCCTGCTGCTGCCGCCCGACCCGGATGACGAGGGGCCATCGGGCGAGGAACTGGCCGCGCATCTGGCCTTTCAACTGGAACGCCTGCAGGCCATGCGCGATGCCGCTGCACGGTTGATGGCGCGGGATCAACTGGGCCGCGATTTCTTTAAACGGGGGCAGGGTGAGGACGTCACCCGCCTTCGCACCGTGACCTATTCCGCCACGCTGCTGGACCTGATGCAGGGTTACGCCCGCATCCGCACCCGTGACGAATTTCGCCCCTTTGTCATGGATCGCGACGCGGTGTTCACCATGGAACAGGCGCTGGAACGCATGCGCCCGCTGATCGGCTTTGCCGGCACCTGGACGGATATGGAGACCTATCTGCCCGAGGGCTGGGACAATGATCCGGTACGCCGACGCTCAGCCACGGCGGCGACCTTTGCGGCCTCGCTTGAGTTGGTGAAGGAAGGACATATGGAGATGAAGCAGAGCGACAGTTTTGCTCCGATCCAACTGCGCAAGAGGACCGAGACCCGTGACTGACGCCCCCGAAGAGACCGGCATGCTGTTCGAGGCGCCGCCCCTGGCCGAGCAGGAACGCATGGTCGAGGCCGTGCTGTTCGCCAGCGCCGAGCCGGTCACCATCGCCGATCTTGAGGCCCGCATGCCCCATGGCAGCAACGCCGCGCAAGCTGTTGAAATGCTGCAGAAACGCTATGAGGGGCGCGGCGTGCGCGTGGTGCGCGTAGGGGAGGCCTGGGCGATCCGCACCGCCCCCGATCTGGGCTTCCTGATGCAGAAGGAAACGGTCGAAACCCGCAAGCTCAGCCGTGCGGCCATCGAGACGCTGGCCATCGTGGCCTATCACCAACCCTGTACAAGGGCCGAGATTGAGGAGATTCGCGGCGTTTCCGTCTCACGCGGGACCATCGACCAGTTGTTGGAGATGGAGTGGATCAGGCTGGGCCGCCGCCGCATGACGCCGGGCCGCCCGGTGACTTTTGTCGTCACACCCGAGTTTCTGGATCATTTCGGTCTGGAAAACGCCCGCGATCTGCCCGGCCTCAAGGAATTGCGCGCCGCCGGGCTGTTGGAAAACCGCCCGCCGCCCGGGGCCGTGCCATTGGGCGAAGGGCGTGAGGACGAGTTGGATGACGACCAGACCGAGCTGTTCGAAGAAGAGTGATCGAACGGCCCTTTTGTTGCCGCAGGAAACGCCTATGTTAGGGCCGCGAAACGGAGTTGAGACATGAACGCAAATCAGATCATCAACATGATCGTGCGCCAGGTGATGCGCCGGATTGTGAATCAGGGCGTAAGCAAGGGGTTTGATATGGCGGGCCAGTTGGGGCGCAAGTCCGGGCAGGGCGGCACCGCGAAACCCGCCCGTCAGGTCCCGGACGAGCAGGACCGCGACATCAAATAAGGGCCTGACCCTATACCGCCTTGAAATGTTTGGACAGTTTCAGCCCCTGTCCCTGATAGTTCGAAGCGATGCCCGCCCCGTATAGCTGCGTGGGCATCTCGGCCATCTTCTCATAGACCAGCCGCCCGACGACCTGACCGTGTTCCAGCACGAAAGGTGCCTCGTGGCAGCGCACCTCAAGCACCCCGCGCGACCCGGCGCCGCCAGCGGCGGCATGGCCGAAACCGGGATCGAAGAACCCGGCGTAATGCACGCGGAATTCGCCGACCATGGCCAGATAGGGCGCCATTTCAGCGGCATAAAGCGGCGGGATATGCACCGCCTCGCGGCTGACGAGGATATAGAACGCGCCGGGGTCCAGGATGATGCGGCCATCGGTGGTGCGCACCTCCTCCCAGTAATCCTGCGGCGCATAGCCGCCGATGCGGTCCAGATCGATCACGCCGGTATGGGGTTTGGCGCGATAGCCGACCAGATCGGTATCGGGCAATTGCAGATCGACCGAAAAGCCCAGCCCGTCCTGTATCACCGCCGGACCATCGACCAAGGGCGATTCGGCGTGCAGGGTGGCCAGTTCCGGATCGCTCAGCACCGCCTGACCCTGACGGAACCGGATCTGGTTCAGCCGCATTCCGGGGCGCACCAGAACCGAGAAAGAACGTGGGCAAATCTCAGCGTAAAGCGGGCCAGTATAGCCTGCGGGCACCCGGTCGAACTCGGTCCCGCCATCGGTGATGGTGCGGGTCAGCAGGTCCAGCCGCCCGGTCGAGCTTTTGGCATTGGCCACCGCGTTGGTGTCGGCGGGCAGGGTCAGCGATTCCATCAGCGGCACCAGATAGACGCAGCCTTTTTCCAGAACCGCGCCGTCCGAGATGTCGATGCGATGCATCTCGAACTCGGCCAGACGGTCGGCGACGCTGCGGGTTTCGCCCGCAAGGAACGAGGCACGGACGCGGTAAGCCACTGTTCCAAGACGTAAATCCAGACTGGCCGGTTGGACTTGAGCGGGGATGATTGCCGGATCGGCGGTGATCTCACCACGGGCGATCATCGCTTCCAGTTGCTGGTTCGGGCACACGCCTGTCATTCCGATCCCCCCTTGCGACAGAGCGGGATCTGGCCTGTCTGCCATAAACGTCGGTGTGATTTGGTCGGGCTAGCAGGACTCGAACCTGCGACCTTCCGTCCCCCAGACGGACGCGCTACCAGGCTGCGCCATAGCCCGACGTTGAGGTGTTCATAAAGACTTTCCCGGCAGGGGCAAGAGGAAATCATCGCCTTTTTGTCTTATCCCGCCGGTTGCGTTTCGACCCGGTCCAGCCAGGCGCGCAGGTCCCTGGCGATGGGGGCAATGCGGCGCAGAACCTGCGGATCGAAATCTGAGACCTGCCATGTGCGCGAGGCGATGCCGCCCAGCAACGGCGCGGTATCCAGCGCCGCTTCCCCCGCAGGTTCGGTCAGGGCCTGCGGTTCCGGGGCGTCCTGAGCAGGCGCGGCAGGGGCCTGCAGATCCATGCCGATCTGGCGATCCTCAGCCGGTTTTGCGGTGAAGGGCACGACAGTGCTGTCGACCACAGGGGCTTCCACGGGGGTCTCTGCCACGACCTGTGGCGCTTCGTCATCCAGCCCCGGCGACAGGGCCGAGACATGCGCCACGCCCTGTTCCCGCAGGATGCGCTGGACGCCCTTTATGGTGACGCCATCGTCATGCAGCAATTTCTTGATACCGCCCAGCAGACGCATGTCGTTGGGCCGGTAGTACCGGCGGCCTCCGGCGCGTTTGACCGGTTTGACCTGTGTGAAGCGGCTTTCCCAGAATCGCAGCACATGGGCCTGAACACCCAGCCAATCCGCAACTTCACTGATGGTGCGAAAGGCGTCGGGGGACTTGCTCATCTCTGCTGGCCCCGGGCGTTACTTGCGGTTCCCGGCGGCGACGCGATCTTTCATCAGATGCGACGGGCGGAAGGTCAGAACGCGGCGGGGTTTGATCGGAACCTCTTCGCCGGTCTTGGGGTTGCGACCGATACGGGCGGTTTTGTCCCGAACGCTGAAGGTGCCAAAAGACGAGATCTTGACCTGTTCGCCGCGCACCAGCGCGTCGGACATGTGGTTCAGAACGCTCTCGACCAGTTGCGCGCTTTCATTGCGTGACAGGCCAACCTCACGAAAGACGGCCTCGCTCAGATCCATTCGGGTCAGTGTTTTGTCGCCCATGCTATTCCCCCTGTTGATAGCAAAGCATATGGTCAGGGCAAATTCGCTGTCAATATCAACGAATTGCAAGAGTGCGGTTAAGCCGGTTTGCGCCGGTTACCAGCGCAGCGCCACCGCGCCCCAGGCCAGACCGCCGCCGATGGCCTCGGTCACGATCAGATCACCCGGCTTGATCTGGCCGCGTTCCTTGCCCACCGACAGCGCCAGCGGGATCGAAGCGGCCGAGGTATTGCCATGATCCTGAACGGTCACCACCACCCGGTCCATGGGCAGGCCCATCTTCTTGGCGGTGCCCTGAATGATGCGGATATTGGCCTGATGCGGCACGATCCAGTCCACATCATCGGCGCCAAGACCCGCGCGATCCAGCGCGATTTCGGCGGTTTTCGCAAGCTTTTCAACGGCATGGCGGAAGACCTGATTGCCCTGCATGCGCAGGTGCCCGGTGGTGTGAGTCGACACGCCACCATCCACATAGAGCAGGTCCTTGTAGCGCCCGTCCGAGTTCAGATCGGTTGCCAGAATGCCGCGATCCTGCGGGGTGCCTTCGCCTTCCTGCAGCTCTAGCACCAGCGCGCCGGCGCCGTCGCCGAACAACACGCAAGTCGAACGGTCGGTCCAGTCCATGATTCGCGAGAATGTTTCGGCCCCGATCACCAGCACCCGTTTGGCCTGACCCGACAGAATCAGCGCGTTGGCGTTGCTGAGCGCAAAAACGAATCCCGCGCAGACGGCCTGGACGTCAAAGGCGAACCCCTTGGTCATGCCCAGCCGGGCCTGCACCATGGTGGCGGCGGACGGAAAGGTCAGGTCCGCGGTCGAGGTCGCCAGCACAATTGCGTCGATATCTTCGCCAGTTAGCCCGGCATCGGCCAGCGCGGCCTCGGCGGCACGGGTGGCCAGATCCGAGGTCGTCTCGTCCTCGGCGGCAAAGTGACGGCGTTCGATGCCCGACCGGGTGCGAATCCATTCATCCGAGGTGTCCAGCGTCTTTTCGAACTCGGCATTCGGGACGACGCGTTCCGGTAGATAATGCCCGACACCTACAACAACTGAGCGGCCTGCCATGTTGGGGTACTGCCTTTTTTGTTATTATTCCGACTGCGGCGCGGAATGCGCGGCATCTTGTTGAAGCTCGGCCGTGGATGCAACCCGTGCGGCCAGTTTTTCCGAAAAACCGGATTCGGCCAGCGTGAAGGCCAGCTTGACCGCCGCCGACACACCGGTGGCATCCGCGCCGCCATGGGATTTGATCACCGTGCCGTTCAGGCCCAGAAACACGCCACCATTGACGCGCCGCGGGTCGATACGCTTTTTCAGCCGGTTCAGAGAGGTGATGGCCAGAATCGAGGCCAGCCGCGACAGGGGCGAATATTTGAACGCTTCGCGCAGCAGATCGCCGATCAGCCCGGCGGTGCCTTCGCCGGTCTTGATCGCGACATTGCCGGTAAAGCCATCGGTGATGATGACATCGGCCTTGTTGCCCGGAATGTCACTGCCTTCGACAAAGCCCACGAAATCGAAATTCGCCTGATCGGCAAAATCCGAGATCATCATGTGTGCTTCTTTCAGCTCGGCGCGGCCCTTGTGTTCTTCGGTGCCCACATTCAGCAACCCGATCCGAGGCCGGGCCAGCGCCATGCCGTTGCGGGCATAGGACGCGCCCATCAGCGCGAATTGCAGCAGGTCCTTGGCGTCGGCGCGCACATCGGCGCCCACATCCAGCATCACGTTAAAACCCTGCGGATTGCGCGAGGGCCACAGGATGGCGATGGCAGGGCGGTTCACGCCCGGCAGTTTGCGCAGGCGCATCATCGACAGTGCCATCAGCGCGCCGGTATTGCCGCAGGACACGGCGCCATGCGCCTCGCCCTGACGTACCGATTCCAGCGCCGACCACATCGAGGTCTGCTTGCCGTTGCGCACCACCTGACTGGGCTTGTCCTCCATCGTGACCACATCCGGGCAATCACGAAAAACGACGCGCCCTTCAAGGACGCGCCGTTTGGCAACCAGTTTTTTCAGCTCGCTTTCCCGGCCGTGCAGGATGAACCCGATCTTGGGGTTCTTGTCCGCCGACTTGGCAATCCCCGCAACAACAACTGCGGGGCCCGAATCTCCGCCCATGGCATCAACCGAGATGATGATCCGTTCGGTTTGCGAGGGCTGATCCGTCATGCCGTGGCCTGCGTGCGATCAGGCTTAGGCCGCGTCTTCGTCCAGGTCGATTTCATCGGCCTGTGCGACGACTTCACGATCGTCATAGTGGCCGCAGGATGCGCAGACGTGGTGCGGGCGCTTCAGCTCACCACAGTTGGGGCATTCGTTCGGGTTAGCAGCAACCAGAGCGTCATGTGCGCGGCGATTGTTGCGGCGCGACTTGGAAACTTTGTTCTGTTGGACGGCCATGGTCTCAACCTTTGTCTGACTAAGGGCCAGCAGATTCGCCGCCAGCCGGGTTTCGTATTTCGTTTTATCGTGGTTTGACGCGCGTTTAGGGGACGAGCCCCGCAATGTCCAACCCTAAATCCGATGAGCGCGCGAAAATACTGCGATTCTCGTCATGTTCAAGCGATTTTTCTGACCGCCTGCTATGACAGGAAATCGGGCCCCTGTCACTCGTCTTTTTTCAGCGCCTCGCGCAAATCCGCCAGCCCGGCAAAGGGTTTCGCATCCTCATCGGTCATCGCCCGTTTGCCCGGCTCGGTAAAGCTGGCGGTGCCGATCTCGGCATCTTCCTTGCGCGGGTATTGGGGCAGGGCCAGCGACAGCGCCTCGGCCATGATCTGGGCGGGGTCGATCTCGGGGCCCAGGGCTTCGGTTTCGTCATCTTCGGGCATTTCAAACTCGGGCTCATCGGGTTCATCCCAGTCGGCCAGAAACACCCGGCGCACTGGCGTGTCGATCCGTGTGGTCACCGGTTCGAGCGTGATCACGCAGGGTTGAATGACGGTCGCGCCCAGTTTGCCGGTCAGCAGCCAGTCGCGCTTGCCTTGCGCCTGCACCGTGCCGGTGAAGGACAGCTTGCGCAGACCCAGCAGGCCAAGCTCTTGTTTCAGGGTCTCCAATTGCGCCGCGCCGGGGCGCAGATCGAACGGGGTGGGGGCGTTTTGCGGCAGGTCGGCCACGCGCAGCGGTTTCGGTCCGGTCATTCGCGACCCTTTCCTGTGTTGAACCAAGGCAACGGTTTCTGTAATCGGATAGAAGCCGCACGGTGCCAAGGCAAGAGGGTCTGAATGGTGAAGGTAACGAAGAACATGCAACCAGTGTTTAAATCACTGGCCTTTGGTGCCTGTTTGGCCGTGATGGCCTGTACACCGATTTTCAAGAATCACGGCTATGTGCCGACGCCCGAAGAACTGGCCGAGGTCAAAGTGGGCGTCGATACCCGCGATACCGTGCTGGAATCACTGGGCGCGCCAAGCTCGTCCGGGGTGCTGCGCGATTCCGGTTTCTATTATGTCGCCTCGCGCGTCCGCTATCGCGGCGCGAAACGGCCCGAGGTCGTCTCTCGCGAGCTGGTGGCGGTCAGTTTCGATCAGCGCGGGGTGGTCAGCAATATCGAACGGTTCGGGCTTGAGGATGGCTATATCATCGTCCTGGATCGTCGCGTGACTGAGTCCAGCATCCAGAACAAAGGCTTCCTGCGGCAGCTGCTGGGCAATATCGGCAACTTCAACCCGGCCAATATCCCGGGCGCTGACGGGACCTGATTTTGTCACGGGATGATTACACATCCTGTGCTAAGAGGGCGCTAACGCAATTCAGGTCGGCAACCCCGGAGGATGCGACCATGACCCGGACCGTTTTGTTGAAGAAAGGCCGCTATCGTGCCCGGCTAGCGCATGGCGGCGAGGATATCGCCGCCGCACAGGCGCTGCGCACCCGCGCCTTTGGAACCGGTCAGGCTGATTGTGATGCGTATGACGATCTCTGCGCGCATGTTCTGGTCGAGGATGTGCGCACAGGACAACTGGTTTGCTGTTTCCGCATGTTGCAGATGCAGGACGGGTCCGAGATCGCGAACAGCTATTCGGCGCAGTTTTACGATCTGTCCGCTTTGCAGGATTTTCGGGGCCGTATGGTGGAAATGGGCCGGTTCTGTGTTGATCCCGATTGCACTGACCCGGACATCCTGCGCATCGCCTGGGGGGCGATGACGGCTTTTGTGGATCGGAACGGGGTCAGCATGTTGTTTGGCTGTTCCTCTTTCGCGGGGACCGAGACGGCGCAGTATCTGGACGCTTTTGCCATGCTCAAGCATCGGCATCTGGGGCCGAAACGCTGGCTGCCACGGGTCAAGGCACCGGATGTGTTCCGCTTTGCCGCGCGTCTGCGGCGCAGGCCGGATGCGAAAAAGGCGATGCTGCGGATGCCGCCTTTGTTGCGGACCTATCTGCTGATGGGCGGTTGGGTCAGCGATCATGCGGTGGTGGATCGGCATATGAACACGCTGCACGTGTTCACGGGGCTTGAGATTGGGGCGATTCCCCCGGCCCGCAAACGTTTGCTGCGGGCCGTGGTCGGGTGATTTGAGTATTTTTGAAAAGGTGAAGCCGGGGCGTTGACGCCCTTTGTCAGCCGGTTTAGCTGGCGGGCATGGCGAGAATTCCTTTGTTGCAGATGTCCGGCATTTCCCTGACCTTCGGGGGTGATCCGGTGTTTTCCGATCTTGATCTGGTGGTGCAGCCCGGCGACCGCGTGGCGCTGGTGGGGCGCAACGGGTCGGGCAAATCCACTCTGATGAAGGTGATGGCGGGTCTGGTCGAGGCTGATCGGGGTGAGATCGTGGTGCCCCCGGGCAAATCCGTCGGCTACATGGAACAGGACCCGGGCATGCAGGGCTTTGCCACGCTGGGCGACTATGCCGCCAGTGGGCTGGAGCCGGGGGAGCTCTATAAGGTCGAGCGTGCCGGGGAGGGGTTGAAGTTTGACCCGTCACGCGCGGTCGAGACCGCCTCGGGCGGGGAAAGGCGGCGCGCGGCATTGGCCAAGCTTATGGCTGAAGCGCCGGACTTGATGTTGCTGGACGAGCCGACCAACCATTTGGATATCGAAGCCATTGCTTGGCTGGAGCGCGAGCTTGGGGCGACGCGGGCGGCTTACGTTCTGATCTCGCATGACCGCGCCTTTCTGCGGGCGCTGACGCGGGCAACATTGTGGATCGACCGGGGCGCGGTGCGGCGGCAGGAGCAGGGGTTCGAAGGATTCGAGGCCTGGCGCGACAAGGTCTGGGATGAGGAAGATCAGCAGCGCCACAAGCTGAACCGCAAGATCAAGGCCGAGGCGCGTTGGGCCGTCGAAGGCATCAGTGCGCGACGCAAGCGCAATCAGGGCCGGGTGCGCGCATTGCAGGCGCTGCGGGCCGAGCGGGCGGCGCAGATCAAACGTCAGGGCTCGGCCGCGATGTCCTTGGAGGCCGGTCCCAAATCCGGGCGCAAAGTGATTGAGGCGCACGGGCTGGCTAAAGGTTTCGGCGACAAACAGATCGTGCGGGGTTTCGACCTGCTGGTGCAGCGCGGTGACCGGGTGGCCTTTGTCGGACCCAACGGGGTGGGCAAGACCACGCTGTTGAAAATGCTTCTGGGGCAGGAGGCCGCGGATCAGGGTTCGGTCACGCTGGGCACCAATCTTGAGATCGCAGTGTTCGATCAGGCCCGCGCGCAGCTGGACCCCGAAATGACCCTGTGGGACAGCCTGACCGGCGATCCCGAGATGCGCGTGTCCGGCAAGGCCGATCAGGTGATGGTGCGCGGGCAGCCCAAACATGTGGTGGGTTACCTCAAGGAGTTTCTGTTCGACGACGCGCAGGCGAGGGCGGCGGTTAAATCTCTGTCCGGTGGGGAGAAGGCGCGGCTGTTGCTGGCCAAGCTGATGGCGAAATCCTCGAATCTTTTGGTGCTGGACGAACCGACCAATGATCTGGACGTGGAAACGCTGGACCTGCTGCAGGAGTTGCTGGACGACTATGACGGCACTGTGCTGCTGGTCAGCCACGACCGGGATTTTCTGGACCGCGTCGCCACCACCACCATCGCGATGGAGGGCAATGGGCGGGCCACCGTTTATGCGGGCGGCTGGTCGGATTACATCGCGCAGCGGGGCGATGAGATCGGGAAAACGGAAGAAAAATCAAAACCCTCGAAGCCGAAGGTGAAGCAGGAGAGTAAGCCTAAATCCGGGCTTTCCTTCTCGGAAAAGCACCGGTTGGAGAAGCTGCCAACCGAGATTGCCCGGCTGGAGGCCGAGATCGCCAAGCTGGAAGAGTTGATGTCCGATCCTGAGCTGTTCACGCGTGAGCCGGTCAAGTTCCAGAAAGCCACCGAAGCACTGGTGGAACGGCAGGAGAAGCTGTCGGCTGCTGAGGAAGAGTGGTTGTTGCTGGAAGAGAAGGCCGAGGGCGGCTAGGTCCGGGCGCGCGCCGGATTGCCCACGACGGTCTGGCCCGATGGTAGGTCTTTGGTGACCACGCTGCCCGCGCCGATGATGGCATTGTCGCCGACGGTCACGCCGGGCAAGATGATCGCGCCGCCGCCGACCCAGACATTGCGCCCGATGGCGACGGCGTGGGCGATTTCCAGCCCTTGCGCGCGCTGTTCGGGGTCTTTCGCATGTTGCGCGCAATAAATCTGCACGTTTGGGCCGAGCATGGTGCCATCCCCGATCTGAACCCGCGCCGTATCCAGAATGGTGCAGCCTGCGTTGAAATAGACCCGGTTGCCGAGATGGATGTTGATGCCATAGGCGCAGTGAAACGGGGCCTCGATCAGACAATCCTGCCCGACCCGCGCCAAGAGGGCGTGCAGCGCAGGGGCCATAGCGCCACGCGTGTCGGGGTCGCTGTGATTATGCACATGCACCGCACGGCGCGCCTGAGCCCGCAGCGCGTCCAGTTCGGGGTCGAGGCAGCAGTACCACTCTCCCGCCTCCATCTTTTCTCGCTCGGTCATGGGTCTTGCTAGCGCATCCTTAGCGCGCCGTCGATGCGGATGACCTCTCCGTTCAGATAGCCCATTTCGACGATGAATCCGGCCAGACGGGCGTATTCGCGCGGGTCGCCCAGGCGGGCGGGGTTGGGGACGTCTGCGGCCAGTTGGGCCTGAACCTCTTGCGGCAGGCTGGCCAGCATCGGGGTCATGAAGATGCCCGGTGCGATGGTCATCACCCGGATACCGCTTGCGGCCAGATCGCGCGCCATGGGCAGGGTCATGCCAACCACGCCCCCCTTTGAGGCCGCGTAGGCCGCCTGACCCTTTTGTCCGTCAAAGGCCGCAATTGAGGCGGTGTTGATGATCACCCCGCGCGCGCCATCGGGTTCGGGGTCATTCCCGGCCATCGCCTCGGCCGCAAGGCGCGAGACGTTGAAGGTGCCCACCAGATTGATGTCGATGGTGCGCTGGAAGGCGTCCAGAGGGTGGGGGCCGTCCCGGCCAACAGTCTTGATGCCATAGGCGATGCCCGCGCAATTCACCGTTGCCGTGATCTTGCCCATCCGGTCCACGGCCTGCGCAACCGCTGCCGCGACCGAAGCTTCATCGGTCACGTCCGTTTCCACGAAATGCCCGCCGATTTCGGCTGCGACCTGTGGGCCGCGTTCGCTGTCGCGATCCACAATCGTGACCTGCGCGCCGTTTTCGGCGAAATGGCGGGCGGTTGCCTCACCCAGGCCCGAGGCGCCTCCGGTGACGAGAGCGGCGGTTGTGGTCAGCTGCATTGGGGCCTCCTTCCGGGGATATGAACAGTTGTTCATTTACCGCGTCTAAGGCCCGAAGTCCACCGCGATGGCTGGGCCGTCCTGAAGCGATTCTCAGCAAATCTTAAGCTGTGCTTCACGATCAGTGCCCAATTCGGGAACAGAGAACCGGACACGTTGGCGTGTTTGCGGGGAAGGAGGTAACTGGTATGCGAAAGTTAACGAAACACGGATTGGGTGCGGTGGTTGCCGTGCCTGTCATGGGGCTGATGGCGGCAAGCAGTGCCGCGGCGGCGTCAGAGACCTGCAACTGGCGCACGGCCCGCGATCTGGCAAATGCGGGTTACTATACGGCGCTGTGCGACTGCACGCAGGTCACGCCTAGTTTTCTGGAGCGTTTGCAGCAACGCTCGGATTTCGAGACGACATTGCAGGTGACCGGGGCGCAGTGCCCAGGGCTTGCTGCATTGCTGACCGATCTGCCGACGGCATCGATCGGGGAAACCAACCGGGGTGAGGATCGTTCCTCGGACCGGGCACAAGCTGATGGTCCGGGCAATGGTGGCAATGATGGACCCGGTGACGGCGGTGGTAATGATGGCCCCGGTAATGGCGGCGGTAATGACGGCCCCGGCGACGGTGGTGGTAATGACGGTCCCGGCGATGGCGGTGGTAATGACGGTCCCGGCGACGGTGGTGGTAATGACGGTCCCGGCGACGGTGGTGGCAGTGATGGTCCCGGTAAAGGCGGCGGGAAAGGGAAGGACGGTCCCGGCAAAGGCGGAGGTAAGGGCAAGGACGGGCCCGGAAAAGGTGGCGGTAAAGGTGGCCACGGTGGCGGCAAGGGCCATGACGGACCCGGAAAAGGCGGTGGAAAGGGAAATGATGGCTCCGGTAAAGGTGGTGGTAAAGGCGGCAAGGGCCGCGGCTAACGCCCCTATCGACTGAAAGAAAAACGGCCACCCAGTTGGGGTGGCCGTTTCCTTTTGTGGGATAGGGCCGCTTAGCCCAGTTGCACCAGCGCGTGCCGCTTCTTGCCCGCGCTCAGCTTGATCGGCGAGGACAGAGCGCCCGCGTCGATCATCAGCCCGGCATCGGTCAGCGGCGCATCGTCCATCTTGGCGCCGTTTTCGGCGATCAGGCGCTTGGCCTCTTTCCCCGATTTGGCAAGGCCCGATTTGACGATCAATTGCACGATGGAAATCGGCACATCCGCTTCGGCCAGGGTCAGGGTCGGCAGGTCGTCCCCAACGCCGCCTTTTTCGAACACCTCGCGCGCGGTGGCCTCGGCTGTTGCTGCGGCCGGGGCCCCGTGCAGCAGGGCGGTGACTTCGTTGGCCAGACGCACCTTGGCTTCGTTGATCTCGGACCCTTCCAGCGCACCCAGACGGTCGCATTCGTCTACCGGCAGTTCGGTGAAGATTTTCAGGAACCGGCCAACATCGGCGTCGGTGGTGTTGCGCCAGAATTGCCAGAACTCATACGGGCTCAGCATATCGCCATTCAACCAGACTGCGCCGCCCTGAGATTTACCCATCTTGCGCCCGTCGCTGGTGGTCAGCAGCGGGGTGGTTAGGCCGTAAATCTCGTGATCCAGTACGCGGCGGGTCAGGTCGATGCCGTTGACGATATTGCCCCACTGGTCCGATCCGCCCATCTGCAGAACGCAGCTATAGCGGCGGTTCAGTTCCAGAAAGTCATAGGCCTGCAGGATCATGTAGTTGAATTCGAGGAAGCTCAGCGATTGTTCCCGATCCAGCCGTGATTTCACCGACTCGAAGGACAGCATCCGGTTGACCGAGAAATGTCGCCCGATATCGCGCAGGAAATCGAGATAGTTCAGCCCGTCCAGCCATTCGGCGTTGTTCAGCATCAGCGCGCCGGTTTCGCTGTCGTCATACGACAAGTATTTGGCAAAAACCTGTTGCATGCCCGCGATATTGGCGTCGATTTGCTCGGGGCCCAGCAAGGGGCGTTCGTCCGACCGGAACGAAGGATCGCCCACCTTGGTGGTGCCGCCGCCCATCAGGGTGATCGGTTTGTGGCCGGTCTTTTGCAGCCAGCGCAAGACCATGATGTTCATCAGATGACCCACATGCAGCGACTGAGCTGTGGCGTCATAGCCGATATAGGCTGTCTGCACCCCGCTGATCAGCGCCTCGTCAAGGCCCTGATAATCGGTGCAGTCGGCCAAAAAGCCACGCTCCATCATCACTGCGATGAAATCCGATTTGGGATGGTAGGTCATGTCTTGCCTCAGGGTTGAATTGCGGGGCAACTTATAGGGGCCGAGGGACAGAAGGAAAAGGCCATGAATAAGGCCATTGCAAAACATGGGGCGGTGCGGGCGCTGGGGGCGATGTCGGGCACTTCGCTGGACGGGGTGGATGCCGCTGTGGTGGAAACCGACGGGCAGGCGATCCTGGGTTTCGGGCCCACCGGGTATCGCGCTTATTCCGCTGAGGAACGCGCGGTGCTGCGCGATGCGCTGGGGCAATGGCACGGGCCGCAGGTCGAAGCGGCCGCAGAGTTGGTCACCCAAGCCCATGCCGAGGCCCTGTCGGAGTTCGAAGAGGTCGACCTGATCGGCTTTCACGGCCAGACCCTGGCGCATGAGCCGCGCGGGCGCGGCACCCTGCAGGTGGGCGATGGCAACGGGCTGTCACAGGCGCTGGGCCTGCCGGTGGTCTGGGATTTCCGCAGCGATGATGTGGCCATGGGGGGCGAGGGCGCGCCGCTGGCGCCGTTCTTCCACTTTGCCTGCGCCAAATGGATCGGCGCGGGTCAGCCCTTGTGCTTCCTGAACCTCGGTGGGGTGGGCAACCTGACCTATGTTGATCCGTCTTTTGACGGCCCCGAGGCCCCCGGCGCGTTGCTGGCCTTTGACACTGGCCCGGCCAACGCTCCGGTCGATGACCTGATGCAGGCGCGGCTGGGCCAGCCGATGGATCGTGACGGTGCGGTGGCGCGCCGTGGCACCGTGGAACCCGGCGCGCTGGAGTTGTTTCTGGCCGAGCCGTTCTTTGCCCGCATGCCGCCCAAGTCACTGGATCGCAACGACTTTGCCCAGATGATCCAACTGGTACAGCAATTGGGCGATGCCGATGCGGTGGCCACCCTGACCGCCATGTGCGCCGCCGGGGTGGCGCAGGGGATGGAGCATTGCCCGAAACCGCCCGCCCGGGTTCTGGTCACCGGTGGTGGCCGTCACAATCCGGTGCTGATGGAGATGCTGCGCGTGTCGCTCGATTGCCCCGTCGATCCGGTTGAGGTCGTTGATCTTGACGGGGACATGCTGGAAGCGCAGGCTTTTGCCTATCTCGCCGTGCGGGTGGCGCGCGGGTTGCCGACCTCGGGTCCCGGAACCACCGGGGTGGCGGCGCTGGTGGGCGGCGGAGTCGTGTCCGCCCCGGCACGCGATGTGGCAGTGCGGGGCTAGGGTCAGGACACCATGTACTGAAACACTGCGCCGTTACTTCTTGCGTGTCTTCCGTTCGGACTGCTTGGCCAGACCAAGGGACAGCATATCGCGCACGCCCAGGATCAGGATCATCAGCAGGACGAATGACACGAGAACATAGCCACCCAAACTGCTGCCGAACTCAGCCTTGCTTAGAACCAGATATCCAATGACGATGGTAAAACCGGCCGCACCGATCCCCAGCTTCAACCACATAAGGATCTTCGCCATTTGTCGATCCAGACGCAATCTGGGGTAATCCAATGGATTTTCACTCTGTTCCGGATCACTCATAACCAACTATCCCAATACGCTTAAAATAATGAATTTTACCCAAGCTGCAGGTTTTGGTGGTCTCATTATGGCAGAACCCGGGGAAAAACTGTGGCCTGTGACATCTCTGCCATAGGTTGTGAGGTCAGTTTCGACGGATATCGAACCCCGGTGCGGCCAGCTCGAACCCCTCGAATTGAAAGCCCGGGGACACTGTACAACTGACAAGAGTGTACTCTCCGGTGCTGCGCGCGGCCTGCCAATGGCCTTCGGGCACGATCAGTTGCGGCGCGCCTTCGGTCAGGTTCGATGTCAGCAGATGATCGGTTGCCGGGCCTTCATCGGTGGCGCTGATCGACAGAATCAGGGGGGCGCCTGCGTGATACAGCCAGATCTCGGTGGCATCGACGCGGTGCCAGTGGCTGCTTTCACCGGCGCGCAGCAGGAAATAGATGCAGGTGCCGGTGGCGCGGCCCGGATTGTCGGCCTTCCATGTCTCGCGATACCAGCCGCCCTCGGGGTGGGGCTGCAGGTTCAGGTGGGCGATGATCTGATCGGCGGTCATGGCGGTCCCTCTGGCATTCAGGCTCAGTTAAGCATGGGGCAGGGCGATCCGCTATGGCAATCGCGGGCCGGTTGCTTATGTTTGCCGCATGACCCTGACGATCCCGTTCGACAACAGCTATGCCCGACTGCCGGATGGCTTTTTCGCCCGGCAAGCGCCGGAACCGGTGCGTGCGCCGAAGATGATTGCCTTCAATGAACCGCTGGCACGCATCCTGAACGTCTCATCCGGCGATCTGCAGGACATGGCCGAGGCGTTTGCGGGCAACACCCTGCCGGAAGGGGCCGAGCCGCTGGCGCAGCTTTATTCCGGGCATCAGTTCGGCCATTACAACCCGCAGCTTGGCGATGGACGCGCGGTTTTGCTGGGCGAAACCGTTGGCACGGATGGCATCCGGCGCGACATTCAGCTCAAGGGTTCGGGCCGTACGCCGTTCTCGCGGCAGGGGGACGGGAGGGCGTGGCTGGGTCCGGTGCTGCGTGAATATGTCGTGTCCGAAGCGATGCATGCGCTGGGCATCCCGACCACGCGGGCTCTGGCCGCCGTGGAAACCGGCGAGATCGTTCTGCGTGAAGGCCCGATGCCCGGTGCGGTGCTGACCCGCGTGGCGCACAGCCATCTGCGTGTGGGCACATTTCAGGTCTTCGCGGCGCGCGGGCAGTTGGACCACCTGCGACAGTTGATCGATTACGCCATCGCGCGGCATTACCCGCAGGCCGACGGTCCGATGGGCCTGTTGCGGGCCGTGCGCGATGCGCAGGCGCGCCTGATTGCCGGATGGATGAGTGTGGGCTTTATCCACGGGGTGATGAATACCGACAATTGCGCCATTTCCGGCGAGACCATCGACTATGGTCCCTGTGCCTTCATGGACACTTATCACCCCAACACGGTCTACAGTTCGATCGACCGGATGGGGCGCTATGCCTATTCCAACCAGCCCGATATCGCCGTGTGGAACCTGGCGCAACTGGCCACCGCTTTGATCCAGCAGGCTGAGGACAAGGAGGCCGCCGTGGAAGAGGCGACCGAGATCGTCCACGCCATGCCCGACCTGTTGCAGGACAACTGGCTGCGCCGCTTCCGCGCCAAGATCGGTCTGACCCGCGCCGAGGATGGCGACCTGCAACTGATCTCGGACCTGTTGACCCGCATGGCGCAGAATCAGGCGGATTTCACCAACACCTTCCGCGCGCTGGGCGGTAGTGCTCCCCGCGACCAGTTCACCGACCCCGAGGCGTTTGACGGCTGGGCCGAAGGCTGGCAGGCCCGGTTGCAGCGCGAGGCTGACCCCAAGGCCACAATGCAATCCGCCAACCCGGCTTTCATCCCGCGAAATCACCGGGTTGAACAGATGATTCAGGCAGCAGTGCAGGGTGACTACGCGCCTTTCCATCGTCTGAACGCGGTGCTGGCGCAGCCCTATACGGACCAGCCCGACGCGGCAGAGTTGATGAACCCTCCGGCCTCCGACGAAGTGGTCAGTGCCACGTTCTGCGGGACATGATCACAGGCGTCAAAACCAAACGGCGTTGGGGGTTGCACAAAACATTGGTCAATCTGCGGCCCAACGGTGCAAAATGGTACGCATGCCGATGACCCGAACCCTGCGTATCGCCAGTTACAACATTCAGAAATGCGTCGGGCTGGACTTTCGCAGGCAGCCGCAGCGCATCCTGCAGGTTTTGGACGGGATGCAGGCCGATATCGTTGTCCTGCAAGAGGCCGACAAGCGCCTGCCGCCACGCCCTGCGGCGCTACCCCACTTCATGCTGGAAGAATCGGGCTGGCAGGTGGTTGATCTGGGTGGCGCGGGTAGTCTGGGCTGGCATGGCAATGCCGTGATCTGGCGCGGAGACGCGATACAGGTGCACCACACCGCACATCACGATCTGCCGGGGCTGGAGCCGCGCGGCGCTGTGCGGGTCGAGTTCGAAACCCAGATAGGGCCACTGCGGGTGATGGGGATGCATCTGGGCCTGCTGTCCGCATCGCGTCGCCAGCAGATCACTCATTTGCGCCGCTTTGATTCTGACCTGGTGCAGATGCCCACCGTCTGGGCCGGGGATTTCAACGAATGGTCCCGGCAGCCGGTGTTGGACCATCTGGCGCCCGATATGCGGTTCCTGCCGCCGGTGCCCAGCTTTCCGGCGGCGCAGCCGTTGGGCGCGCTGGACCGGATCGCGCTGGGGCAGGGGTTGCAGGCGATGGCACACGGGGTGCATGACGCGCGGCCTGCGCATATCGCCTCGGACCATCTGCCGGTCTGGGCTGATCTGCAGCGCGCGGCCTGAGCCGCGATTCCCCGGTGGCGCCGCCCGCCCATCCGTATTAAGACAGACACCCGAACTATCCTTGAGGGGGCAACTTCATGTCCGACACGATCATCGCCCGTTGCGAAGCCAAGGGCCTGCGCATGACAGGCCAGCGCCGAACCATCGCGCATGTGCTGCAACAAAGCGACGATCACCCGGATGTCGAGGAGCTGTATGCCCGCGCCTCGGCCGAGGATGCGGGTATCTCTATCGCCACCGTCTATCGCACCGTGAAACTGTTCGAAGAGGCCGGGATACTCGAACGGCTGGAATTCGGTGACGGGCGCGCGCGCTATGAGGATGCCGAACGCGATCACCATGATCACCTGATCGACATGCAATCGGGCGAGGTGATCGAATTCGTCGACCCCGAGATCGAAGCCCTTCAGGAAAAGATCGCCGCCAAGCTAGGTTACAAGCTGAAAGGCCACCGGCTGGAGCTGTACGGGGTGCCGCTCGACAAGGACTGACCTATCACGAAACGCGATTGGTCATCGCAAATCAATTCATACATCGCCGGGTGATTATTCTTGCCAGACTGCGCCGCTTGCGGTTTTGCTGTGCAAGGGGCAGTCCTGCGCAGGCTGCCGGGATTTTCGGAAGAGCTTATGAACAACATCAACGGCATCCTGCTGCTTGTCGGATCGATGGCGGCTTTTGCAATCGAGGATATGTTTATCAAACACCTGTCGGTCACCGTGCCGACCGGGCAGATTCTGATTGCGCTGGGTGTTGTCAGCGGTCTGAGCTTTGCACTTCTGTCGGTTGCGACGCGCAAACGGGTTTTCGACCCCGCCGCGTGGACGCTGTTGCCGGTCGCGCGCGCCGCGTGCGAGGGGCTGGGCGCGGTGATGTTCGTGACCGCGCTGTCTCTGATCGATCTGTCCACGGTCGCGGCGGTGTTTCAGGCCCTGCCACTGGCCGTGGCCATGGGGGCCGCGCTGTTTCTGGGCGAGAAAGTCGGCTGGCGACGGTGGAGCGCCATTGGCGTTGGCTTCATAGGCGTCCTGATGATCATCCGCCCGGGGTTGGAGGGGTTCCAACCCGAAACGCTTCTGGTTGTCGCGACCGTTGTTCTGATTGCCGCGCGTGACCTGATCACCCGCAAGCTGGATGCGCGGGTGGCGTCCACGGTGGTTGCGATGC
>NZ_JALCBM010000025.1:0-10008 GCF_028066395.1 Ruegeria sp. | reverse complement strand
TTGGGCCGTATCTGGCGGTATGTGTGTTCAGCATGCTGGGCTATTACGGCATCGTTGCGGCGATGCGGGTGGGTGAGGCGTCGGCGATGATGCCCTTCCGCTATACGCGGCTTGTGTTCTCGATGATCGCGGGGATGCTGATGTTCAACGAACGCCCCGACGCGATGACGCTGGCCGGGGCGGCGCTGATCATCCTGTCCGGCCTCTACACCTTTTTCCGCGAACGTCGTCTGTCGCAACAGGTGGTTCCGGCCTGACCTCTGTTGGCGCAAACAGCGAACTGTTAGCCCTAAAGGCAGGAAAATATGCGTGTTAGCGATAACGGAGGCGGTTTACTTTTCGCCGCGTGATGCTATGAGGCGTGCAACTGATTGCAGCCACGGGAACCGGCATCATGAGCACCATCATCGACATCCACGCACGCGAAATTCTGGACAGCCGGGGCAACCCCACGGTCGAGGTGGACGTGATTCTGGAAGACGGCACCATGGGCCGCGCGGCCGTGCCCTCGGGTGCCTCGACTGGCGCCTATGAGGCGGTGGAAAAGCGTGACGGTGACAATGCACGCTACCTGGGCAAGGGCGTTCTGGAAGCGGTCGCAGCCGTGAATGGAGAGATCGCCGAGGAACTGGTGGGGTTCGACGCGACCGAGCAGGTCGCCATCGATCAGGCGATGATCGAACTGGATGGCACCGACAACAAGGGCCGTCTGGGCGCGAACGCCATCCTTGGTGTCTCGCTGGCGACCGCCAAGGCAGCGGCAGATTTCACCACGCAGCCTCTGTACCGCTATGTGGGCGGCACCTCGGCCCGTGTGCTGCCGGTGCCGATGATGAACATCATCAATGGCGGTGAGCACGCCGACAACCCGATCGACATTCAGGAATTCATGATCATGCCGGTCTCGGCCAGCAATATCCGCGAGGCGGTGCGCATGGGGTCGGAGGTGTTCCACACGCTGAAAAAGGAACTGTCAGCGGCGGGTCTGGCCACGGGTGTGGGTGACGAGGGCGGCTTTGCCCCGAACATCGCCAGCACGCGCGAGGCGCTGGATTTCATCCTGAAATCCATCGAAAAAGCGGGCTACAAGCCGGGCGATGACATCCATCTGGCGCTGGATTGCGCAGCGACCGAATACTACAAGGACGGCAAATATGTGCTGTCGGGCGAGGGTATCTCGCTGAGTTCCGAGGAAAACGCGGCCTATCTGGCGGCGCTGGTGAATGATTACCCGATCATCTCGATCGAAGACGGCATGTCCGAGGATGACTGGGACGGCTGGAAGGCCCTGACCGATGCCATTGGCGACAAGGTACAACTGGTGGGCGACGACCTGTTCGTGACCAATCCGGCGCGTCTGGCCGAAGGGATCGAACGGGGCTGCGCCAACTCGATGCTGGTGAAGGTGAACCAGATCGGCTCGCTGACCGAGACCCTGCGCGCCGTCGATATGGCCCACCGCGCGCGGTACACCAACGTGATGTCGCACCGCTCGGGCGAAACCGAGGATGCCACGATTGCCGATCTGGCTGTGGCAACGAACTGTGGTCAGATCAAGACCGGCTCGCTGGCGCGGTCAGACCGGTTGGCGAAATACAACCAGTTGATCCGCATCGAGGAATCGCTGGGCGAAGTGGCAGAATATGCCGGGGCGTCGATCCTGCGCTGAACGACATGGCCTGATGAGAACTTATCGGCCTCGGTTGCAAAACCGGGGCCGATTTTTTTGCTATGCCTGTGTCTCCAGCAGTTTAAGCTGGCGACAGCTTTTCCGCTGTTGGTTGATAGGAGCATAGTCATGAACATTGTCAAACGCGCCGCGTCCATTGTGGCGCTGCTGGTTCCCTCAGTCGCCTTTGCCGAGCCAACGCCGCAAGAGGTCTGCCAGAAGATGATCGAGGAAGACCGCAGCGGCGATATTGTCATGGAGGAATGCCTATGTACCTACCAGGTGGCCGACACTGTTCTGGACGATGACATCAAGGCGCTGTTGTTCGATGCCTGGTACACGGGCAACAACAACACCGAAAAGATGAAGGCGCTGCCCAATCCCAAACGCATCAACAAGCAGTTCAAGACCATGGAACGGACCATGAGAAAGAACTGCAACATCACCCGATAGACGTCGATTTCAGCAATAAATCTGCGAAAATCGTTCAAATAATCGCATATGTGTGAACTAATTACTTTTAGCATGACCGCGCCCCCTTTACCTTGAAGCCATTGCAGAAAGGGGGACATCATGTCTGCTTCCAAGGTCTTTCTCGTAATCTCAATGCTATCCGTCGGAATTCTGGCCGCCTGTGCAGGCCCCGACACCTATCCCATCACCGGGATGGAGGTGTCGCAGGACGATCCGGTGAAAGAGATGTACAATCCCGACCTGATTTTCCGGGGGGAATCCCGCTAAAGCTGTCTGCTCATCAGCATGTAGCGGTCGCGGGGCCTGAACCCCGTGCGTAAATACAGCTTCTGTGCGGCCTCATTGGTGCGGTCGACTTCCAGATGCAGGGCGGTCAGTCCCGCATCGGCCAGCGCCTTGGGCAGTTCCAGCAGCACTTCCGAGGCGATGCCGCGCCCGCGGACAGCGGGGCGTATATAAATCTCGTCCACGAACCCGTCCATGCCGCCGAATTCCACCGACCAGCCGAAGGTCAGGATGATATAACCCAGCGGCGCGCGGCCCGGGCCGATCAGATAGACGCAGCCATGGGGGATACCCTCAAGCAGCGGCAGCAAGGCTTCGCGCCGCTGATCGGCGTCCTGTTCGATGCCGGCCTCGGCGTGGAAGGCGGCGACCAGACCCATCAGCCGGTCCAGATCCTGCGGGCGGGCAAGGCGGAGCGCGGCGGTCATAGCCGGGCCAGCCGTTCGGTCAGCAGAGCAAAGAAGCCATCGGCATCAAGGTCACCGATGAACAGTGCGTTGGGTGTTCGGTCGGTGACACCCCACCAGTCGGCGACGGTCATCCCCATGGTCAGCTCGGATTGCGTTTCGATTTCGACATTGACGTGACGGCCCGAGAACAGGTCCGGCCGGATCAGATAGGCGGTTACGCAGGGATCGTGCAGAGGGGCACCTTCGCTGCCATATTTGTTCTTGTCGAACCGTTCGAAGAAATCGGTCATCTGGGCCACGGCGATGCCGACCTTGTTGCCAAGGGCACGGAAGGCGTCGTTGCGGGGTTTCGTCACCAGCGCCTTATGGGTCACGTCCAAAGACATCACCACGATTGGTCGCCCGGATTTGAAAACGATATCAGCAGCATCGGGATCGACATGAATGTTGAATTCCGCAGTGGGCGTGATGTTGCCAACCTCGAAATACGCACCGCCCATCAGTACGATTTCCTGCACGCGATCGACGATATCGGGGGCTTTGGTAAAGGCGGTGGCGATATTGGTCAGCGGCCCCAGCGGACACAGCGTCACCGTACCGGGCTCCTGCGTGCGCAGGGTGTCGATGATGAAATCGACCGCGTGGCCCTCGGCCAGCGGCATCTTCGGGTCGGGCAGAACCGGGCCGTCCAGACCGGTTTTGCCATGCACATGTTCGGCGGTGACCAGAGTGCGGTTCAGCGGTCGGTCGCACCCGGCATAGACCGGAATATCCGTATGACCGGCCAGTTCGCAGACGATGCGGGCATTCTTGGCGGTCAGCTCTAGCGGCACGTTACCGGCGACGGCGGTGATGCCCAGCATTTCGATTTCTTCGGGGCTGGCCAGCGCCAGCAGGATGGCGACGGCGTCGTCCTGACCGGGGTCGGTGTCGATGATGATCTTGCGCGGTGCCATGGCTGCCCTCCGGGGTATTGAAGGGCGGACACTGGCAAGTGTTACCGCACTTGTCCAGCGGTTTCAGGCTCCGGTCGTCGCCCCCACCGGCGGGAGTTTGCCATTGGCGCGGTGTTCCTCGATCTTCACCTCGTCCCACAGCGCATCCATCTCGGCCAGATCGCTTTGCGACGGAGTCTTTCCACGTGCAGCCAGCCGGGCCTCGACCTGTTCGAACCGGCGGGTGAACTTGGCGTTGGTGCGGCGCAGGGCGGCTTCGGGTTCGATCCCCAGATGGCGGCCCAGATTGACCATGACGAACAGCAGATCGCCGAATTCATCCTCTAGCGCGTCCGCATCCATACTGTCGCGGGCCTCTTCCAGCTCGGCGGCTTCTTCGGTGATCTTGGCCAGCACGTGGCTGGCATCGGGCCAGTCGAAGCCGACACGGGCGGCGCGTTTTTGCAGCTTATGCGCGCGCAGCAGGGCGGGCAGGTTGGCTGCGACCCCGTCCAGCGCGCCTTTCTGTTCCTTGCCCGCGCGTTCCGCCGCCTTGATCGCCTCCCAGTCGCGGGTCTGCTGCTCCGCCGATTTATCGCGGGATTCGTCACCGAACACATGCGGGTGGCGCGAAACCATCTTGTCGGACATGGTGCGCACCACGTCCTGAAAGGTGAAATGCCCGGCTTCCTCGGCCATTTGCGCGTGAAAGACCGATTGGAACAGCAGATCGCCCAGCTCTCCCTTCAATTCATCATAAGCCTGCCGTTCGATGGCGTCGGCGACCTCATAGGCCTCTTCGATTGTGTAGGGGGCGATGGTCGAAAAATCCTGTTCGATATCCCACGGGCAGCCGGTTTCGGGGTCCCGCAGGCGGCGCATGATTTCCAGCAGGCGCTCGATCCCCGCCTCGCTGTCATGGATCAGAGGATTTTCGGCCATTGCGAACCCTTTCGTTCCGGTGTCAGATGCATCCATCCCGTAGTCGCGAACAGGAGTCCACCCCAGATGCCCGTCGTCAACCGAATTGCCGATTACGCCGCCGATATGGCCCAGTGGCGGCAGTACCTGCACACCATCCCCGAACTGGAATTCGAATGCTATGAGACCGCCGCCTTTGTGGCCGAGCGACTGCGCGAATTCGGCGTGGATGAGCTGCATGAAGGCATCGCCAAAACCGGTATGGTCGCGATCATCAACGGGCAGGGCGACGGACCGACCATCGGTTTGCGCGCGGATATGGATGCGCTGCCGATCTCTGAGGAAACGGGGGTCGAGTACGCCTCGAAACACCCCGGCAAGATGCACGCCTGTGGGCATGACGGGCACACCACGATGTTGCTGGGTGCGGCGCGCTATCTGGCCGAGACCCGGAATTTTGCGGGCCGGGTGGCGCTGATCTTTCAACCGGCCGAGGAAGAGGGCGGCGGCGCGGGCGTGATGGTCGACGAGGGCATTATGGAGCGGTTCGATATCTCTCAGGTTTACGGCATCCATAATGATCCGGGCAACCCCGAGGGCGCGTTCAACACCACGCCGGGGCCGATCATGGCGGCGGTGGATACGTTTGAAATCCACATTCAGGGCGTCGGCGGGCATGGCGCGATGCCGCATCAGACCAAAGACCCGGTGATGGCGGCCTGCGGGATTGCGCAGGCGATCCAGACCATCGTCAGCCGGAACCATTATGCGGTCGAGGATCTGGTGGTTTCGGTCACGCAGATTCATGCCGGGACGGTGAACAACGTGATCCCCGACACCGCCTATTTGAACGGCACGGTCCGCACCTTTGACCCGTCCGTGCAAAAAATGGTGAGGGAACGGATGGAGCAGATTGTGGCGGGGCAGGCGGCCTCGTACGGGGTCGAAGCGCGGCTGGAGTATCAGGTGGGTTACCCGGCCACGATCAACGATGCCGACAAAACCGCGTTTGCCGCCGATGTCGCCCGCGAAATCGCCGGTCCCGAGCGTGTGGTCGAGAACATGAGCCGCGACATGGGGGCCGAGGATTTCTCATACATGCTGCAGGCGCGCCCCGGTGCCTATCTGTTCATGGGGCAGGGCGAGGGTGCCGGGTTGCACCATCCGAAATACAATTTCAACGACGATGTTGCGCCGGTCGGGGCATCCTTTTTCGCCCGGATCGTGGAAAAGGCACAGCCGCTGGGCTGACCCCCGGGGATTTTGGAAGGACGAAATGTAAATGGCACTGGAAGATTCCAAGAACTACGTGGATGAGGCGTTTACCAATCGCGAGTTGAAGGGCGTCTCGCATGAGAACACCTTTGGCGGGGCGACGTCATTCCTGCGTCGCCTCTACACCAAAGACCTGACCGGTGTGGATATCGCGGTTACCGGCATCCCCTTCGATCAGGCGGTGACCAATCGCCCCGGGACCCGTCTGGGCCCGCGTGCCATTCGTGAGGCCAGCACCCTGCAATCGCCCGATGAACCCTATGGCTGGCCGTTCCGGGCCTTCAGCGAGCTGGCGATCATCGACTATGGCGATCTGGCCTTTGACTACGCCAATATCCCGACCTTCCCGGCCACGCTGACCGATCATATCCGCACCATTCTGGCGGCGGATGTGGCCTCGGTCGCGCTGGGGGGTGATCACTATGTCAGCTTTCCGATCCTTAAGGCTTATGCCGAGAAATACGGGCCGATGTCGCTGATCCAGGTCGATGCCCATACCGACACCTGGGCCGATGACAATATGGAGCGGGTCGATCACGGCACCATGTTCTACAAGGCGGTGAAAACCGGGATCGTCGATCCGAAAACATCCGTGCAGATCGGCATTCGCACCAGCAATGACGACACGCTGGGCGTCAACATCATCGACGCGCGCGAAGTGTACGAGGCCGGACCCGCCGCTGTGGCGCAGAAAGCCAAAGAGATCGTCGGCGACCGCCCGGTCTATCTGAGCTTTGATATCGACGGGCTGGACCCGGCCTTTGCCCCGGGCACCGGCACGCCGGTCTGGGGTGGGCTGACATCGATGCAGGCGTCGATCATCCTGCGTGATCTGGCAGGGATCAACATCAAGGGCGGCGACGTGGTCGAGGTCTCTCCGCCCTATGACACAAGCGGGGCAACAGCGATTGCCGGGGCGCATGTGGCGACGCAATTGATCTGCCTGTTGGGGTGGAACAAGCTGATGTGACGCGGTGGGGCGGCACCGGATATTGTTGAGGATATTGGGTATTCTGGCGGGGCTTTAACCTTTGGTTAGCCAACCTTCCGGTATTTGCTTGGAAAGGCGGGTACACCGGATGGGAGAGACAAAAGCCATGACCCAATTCAACCAACCGATCGGCGGCAATGATCTGGCGCGGTTTTCCGGGCCGAACACGTTCATGCGGCTGCCGCAGGCGGGCTCTCTGGCCGGGCTGGATGTGGCGATTTTGGGGGTTCCGATGGATATCGGCACCTCGTGGCGGTCGGGCACCCGGTTCGGGCCCAAGCAAATCCGCAGCGAAAGCGCGATGATCCGTCCCTATAACATGGCCAATGGGGCGGCTCCGTTTGATCATCTGCAGGTTGCCGATATCGGCGATCTGGCGATCAATACTTTCTCGCTGGCCGACAGCCTTCGGATCATCAAGGACAGCTATGACGGCATTCTGGCGCAGGGTGTGATCCCTGTGGCGATGGGCGGGGATCATTCGATCACCCTGCCGATCCTGCGGGCAATGGCGGCCAAACACGGGCCGGTGGCTCTGGTTCATGTGGACGCCCATGCGGATGTGAATGATGAGATGTTTGGTGAACGGGAAACCCACGGCACCGTGTTCCGCCGCGCCTATGAGGAAGGGCTGATCGCCGCCGACAAGACCTTTCAGATCGGCATTCGCGGCTCGGGCTATGCGGCCAGTGACTTTACCGAGGCGCAGGGCTGGGGTTTTCGCCAATACCCGGCGTGGGATCTGTGGCAACAGAACCTGACCGAGATCGGCTCGCTGATCCGCAAGAGCGTGGCGGATCACCCGGTTTACATCTCCTTTGACATCGACGCGCTGGACCCGGCCTATGCACCCGGCACCGGCACGCCCGAGATCGGCGGGCTGACCACCCCGCAGGCGTTGCAACTGATTCACGCACTGCAGGGCATGAATGTGGTGGGTGTCGATCTGGTCGAGGTCTCTCCGCCCTATGATCCTTCGGGCAATACGGCGCTGACGGCGGCGAACCTGCTGTTCGAGATGTTGTGCATTCTGCCCGGCGTGACGTCACGATAAACCCGGCGCGGACTTGTACGTGCGGAAGACCGGGTTAGGGTGTCCACAAAGGACGGGCGCGGGATGAGAAAGATGATCTTTTGGCTGGTGATCACAGCGGTGGTTCTGCTTGGGGCCTATATCCGGCTGGCCCCCTCGGACCCGGCGCGCTGGCATGTGCCCCCGGTGGCCGAGGCCGACCGCGATTTGCCGGGCGGCGTCCTGCGCGTGATCGACTCTGGCCCTGATGGTCTGGCCCGTCTGGATGCCATCGCCCGTACCTGGCCCCGCACCCAAGTTCTGGCCGGATCGGTGGGTGAGGGGATGGTGACCTATATCACCCGCACGGCTGCAATCGGTTTTCCGGACTACACCACCGTGCAACAGGATGGCGATACGCTGCGCATTCACGCTCGTCTGCGGTTCGGACGCAAGGATTTCGGGGTCAACAAGGCGCGGGTCGAAGGGTGGTTGAATGCCATCTAGGTTATTGAAGTTGAGCGATAAAATACTCATATAAATAGTATGACTGAATATGATCGAAAGTTCAGGTGCGCTTTAGCTGAAATAGAAGCCTCTGGTCTTACCAAGGGAGTTAACATCGACGCAGACCTGCGGCGGCTCGGGAAGTTCGGTATCAAGGCAAGGCCGTTTCTATACTGGGAGTCGGCGCTTCCTAACATATGTTTGTTCCTTTGTTTGGTCGGAGTAATTGGGTTGGTGGATATCCCGGTTACGGTTATATTGGGCGAAGCGCTCATTTTTTCGGACGTAGTCGGAAGCTCTGTTTTGGCTGCTTTTACTCTTACTGTTATGTCCATTTTTCATAGGAAGCACCAAAGGCGTAAGTACAATTTGAGCAGATGGGACGATCTTTAGAAGCTTAGAGAGCTTTTTCTGGATTTGATGATTGTTGGATTTTCGGCCAGTCAGACTGCAACCCTGACGACAGGCACCCTTCCTGAACCTCACGCCACATGGGCACGTTCAGCGACATCTGGCATTGCGCCATGAACATGCGGCCATCGACCTGCAGGCAGATCATCTCACCCAGTTCCACGCGGCTGCCGGATTTGTCGGTGCAATAACAGTCCTGAACCTTGCCGCCGGGGCCGGTCACATCGGCCAGAACAGGGGGGGCAAACAGGGCAAATACCAGCACAAACCGTTTCATGGGGATAAACCTAGCACAAGGCGGGGCCTTGACCAACGCCCCGGGATGAGAGACACCGCCCGCATGATCCCCGAAGAACGACTTGAACAGATCACCCAGCGTTTCCAGTACCTCGAAGCTGCCATGGCCGATGGCGCCTCGGGCGGGGATATTGCGGCTTTGGCCAAGGAATACTCCGACCTCAAGCCGGTGGTCGATCAGATCACGGCGTGGCGGCAGTTGGTGGCCGATCTGGATGAGGCCGAGGCGATGCTGGCCGACCCGGACATGAAGGAACTGGCCGAGGAAGAGATCCCGCAACTGCAAGCGCAGATCCCGCAGGCCGAACATGCGCTGCAACTGGCGCTGCTGCCCAAGGACGCCGCCGATGCACGCCCGGCGATGCTGGAAATCCGACCCGGCACCGGCGGGGATGAGGCTGCGCTGTTCGCGGGCGATCTGCTGCGCATGTATCAACGCTATTCCGAGGCGCGTGGCTGGCAGTTCGAGATCATCGAGGAACAGGCGTCTGATCTCGGCGGCATCAAAGAGGTCGTGGCCCATATCAAGGGCGACAATGTCTTTGCGCGGATGAAATACGAATCCGGCGTCCACCGGGTGCAGCGCGTGCCCGAAACCGAAAGCGGCGGGCGTATCCATACCTCGGCGGCGACTGTGGCGGTTCTGCCCGAGGCCGAGGATGTGGACATCCAGATCGATGCGAATGACATCCGTATCGACACGATGCGAAGCTCGGGCGCGGGTGGGCAGCACGTGAACACCACCGACTCGGCGGTGCGGATCACTCACTTGCCCAGCGGCATCGTGGTGACCAGTTCCGAGAAATCCCAGCACCGCAACC
>NZ_JALCBM010000119.1 GCF_028066395.1 Ruegeria sp. | reverse complement strand
CGGTGATATTGCCGGGGCAGAAGACGGCGCCGCCCATGATCACCAGCTTGTTGAGGTTTCCGGCAAACTCCGGGTCCAGACGCATGGCATCAGCAATATTGGTCAGCGGCCCAACGGCGCAGACGACCAATTCGCCGCGATGTTCGCGGGCCATTTCGACCAGAAACTCGGGCGCTGAAAGGGGGTGATTTTCCCCGATCTGAGGGATTTCGGTCAGATCGCCAAACCCCTCGGGCCCGTGCACATGTTCCGATGGGCGATGGTCATCCGCCCCCCGCGCCAGCGCCGCGCCTTCGGCCACCGGGGCAGGCAGGCCCAGTTTATCCAGCAAAAACCGCGCATTGCGGCTGGATTGGCTCACATGGGTGTTGCCGAAAACGGTGGTCAGCCCGATCAGGTCAATCTCGGGCGCGGCTGCGGCATAGGCAATTGCCAGCGCGTCATCGATGCCGGGGTCTGTGTCAATGATCAGTTTCATCCCGCCCCGATAGCGCAATCATCACAGGATGCAAAGCGGTCACAGGACAGAATTTCCACCCCTCATCATCACTTTCAGAGATTTGCATCCTCGCCCCCACACTCCATACCAGAGTTGAAATCGGGTGACTCAATCCCCATATGTATACCATAGTACACAATAATAGAGGACAGATATGACCGAAGACCAGATTATCGGGCTGCTGACATCGAACATCATTTATTTGCTGGCTGCGGCCTTTGTCATTCTCGTGATCCTGAAGGGGATCAAGATCGTTCCGCAATCGGAAAAATATGTGGTTGAACGGTTCGGCCGACTGCACTCGGTGCTTGGCCCGGGGATCAACTTTATCGTGCCGTTTTTGGATGTTGCACGTCACAAGATATCCATTCTGGAGCGCCAGTTGCCGAATGCGACGCAGGACGCGATCACCAAGGACAACGTGCTTGTGCAGATCGACACCTCGGTGTTCTACCGCATTCTCGAACCGGAAAAGACCGTTTACCGCATCCGCGACGTGGATGGCGCGATTGCCACCACCGTGGCCGGGATTGTGCGGGCCGAGATCGGTAAAATGGATCTGGATGAGGTCCAGTCGAACCGCGCCCAGCTGATCACCCGCATTCAGGAAAGCGTCGAAACCGCTGTGGATGACTGGGGCATCGAAGTGACCCGGGCCGAGATTCTGGACGTGAATCTGGATCAGGCCACCCGCGACGCGATGTTGCAGCAGCTGAACGCCGAACGCGCCCGCCGCGCGCAGGTGACCGAGGCCGAGGGCCAGAAACGCGCCGTCGAATTGCAGGCCGATGCCGAGCTTTACGCTGCCGAGCAAACCGCCAAAGCCCGCCGCATTCAGGCCGAGGCCGAGGCTTACGCCACCGGCGTGGTTGCTGCGGCCATTCAGGACAATGGTATTGAGGCTGCGCAGTATCAGGTGGCCCTGAAACAGGTCGAGGCGCTGAACGCGCTGGGCAACGGCACCGGCTCGCAAACCATCGTGGTGCCTGCCAATGCGCTGGAAGCCTTCGGAAACGCCTTTAACATGCTGAAAGGAGGCAAGTAATGGCCGATCCCTTCTGGCTGACCTGGTGGCTCTGGCTGGCCGGGGCTCTGGTTCTGGGCATCCTCGAAATCCTGTTGCCCGGCTTCATCTTTCTGGGCTTCGCCGTTGGGGCCGCAATCACCGGGATCATTCTGCTGATCCCCGGGCTGACCCCCGGCCTGCCGGTGCTGCTGCTGATCTTTGCAGTGCTGTCGCTGGTGGCCTGGCTGGTGCTGCGCCGGATGTTCGCCCTGCCCCATGGTCAGGTGAAAACCTTCAACCACGACATCAATGACTGACATGGTGTGGCGCCCCAAGCGGGCGCCACTGCACCTCTGGACGCTGCCCCGCAGTTTCCCTATATAATTTCTCAGGTAACAGACCCGAGGCATCAATGACCCACCCCAGCGAACAGTTCGAAGGCACCCCGCTGATTGCGCCGTCAACCATCGAACATCCCTTGTATGAATCCGTGGTCGAAGCCTGCCGGTCGGTCTATGACCCGGAAATCCCGGTCAACATCTATGATCTGGGCCTGATCTATACGATTGATATCACTACAGAAAACGCGGTCAAAGTCATCATGACCCTGACCGCCCCCGGCTGCCCCGTGGCCGGTGACATGCCCGGCTGGATCGTCGAGGCCATCGAACCCGTTGCCGGTGTCAAAGAGGTTGATGTCGAACTGACATGGGAACCGCCCTGGGGGATGGAGATGATGTCGGACGAAGCCCGACTGGAACTCGGCTTTATGTAAGCCGGGTTTTATCTTCGCAATTCAAGCAATTGTCATGAAACTTTAATCGGATTGTCACAAATTCGATAACAATTCTTCATGCCCGCAGCCGAGATTTACAGCAGACCGGAGCGGGCAATGCCCAACCCGGCCCTCTGGGCCGACCCTCAGTCTGCCGTCCCCCGGAAGCTGGCCCATCTCTGGACCGCTCTTGCCCAAGGGCGGTCCTTTTTTGTCAGGCATTTACTTGATATTACAGGTCGATTTGATCTCGGCCGTGCGGGCGTCAAGCTGCTTGATATAATCCCCGGACAACATTTTCAGATGCTTGTTCTCGGTTCCGGTCACCAGACCCAACAGCGCACCGGCGGGGGTGATGGACAGAACGCTTTCGGCCTGCTGGTTCTCGGCATGTTTCTTTTCGGCGGCAATCGCCCGCAAATCGCCCTGCGCGGTTGCACAATTGACCGGATGGCGCTGGGTTTCGGCCATTGCAGGATGGGCCAGAACGCCCAGACACAGCCCCACCACAAGACCCCACGCAGGTCTGGAAAATGAAGTTTTATCCATAAATAATTGCCTTTCCTGAAAATTCCCCACTGGCCAATCGGCCCCACCCACCACGCTATGCGCTTGACCAACCATGTGACAAGTCGGAACTGTCCTGCGGGAATTGTCATCCACACTCTCTTGAGCCTGCGGCCACCTGGCCCTAGATTAGACCCAACACGCGAGAACGGAGCACCTCATGTTTGGCATTCCCGGCAAACAGGCCGTAACCATGACGCCAAAAGCGGCCGAGCAGATTCGGCGCCTGATGGATTCGGGCGGCCATGCCGGGCTGCGCATCGGCGTGAAAAAGGGCGGCTGCGCGGGCATGGAATACACGATGGACTATGTCGATCAGGCTGACGCCAATGACGAGGTCGTCGAACAGGACGGTGCTCGGGTGATGATTGCCCCGATGGCGCAGATGTTCCTGTTCGGGACCGAGATCGACTATGAGGTCTCGCTGCTGGAATCCGGTTTCAAGTTCCGCAACCCCAACGTGGTCGATGCCTGCGGCTGTGGCGAATCCATCAAATTCGATGAGACGCTGACCGCGCAGCGCTAATCCGCCCCCTGCAAATGCACATAGGTTTCGTTGAACCGGCGGGTCAGATGCTCGCCTGCGCGGATCATTTGTGTTGATCCCGGCGGTGCCACATTGGTGTCAAAGGACGGGTTGAAGAACATCGGGATCGAGATCCTTTCCTGCGCGCCGCCCATGACCCGGTGCTGCGTGGCTTTGATCTGACCGGCGGACCAGAACTCCAGCATTTCGCCAAAATTGATGATGAACGTGCCGGGTTGCGCGGCAACGGCCTGCCATTGCCCATCGGGCATGCGCACCTCCAACCCCGGCGCGCCATCGGTGGCCAGCAGGGTCAGGCAGCCATAATCCGTATGCGCGGCAATGCCGAAATCCTGCGCACCCGCCCAATCCGGTCGCTGCGGATAGAAATTTCCCCGCAACAGGGCCATGGGGGTGCCGAAATCCGCATCAAAGCTGTTTGCGTCCCGGCCCAGAGCCGCCGCAATCGCCCGCAGCACCCGCATCGCCACGCCACAGGCATCGGTGTAATAGGACTGGATCGCCTCGCGGAACGCCTCTTCCCCCTCGGGCCAGAGGTTGGGGGCGTAAACACTGAGGTCCCGACCGGCATAGGGATCACCTGCGGGCAGTTCATAACCGCAATCGAAAACCTCTTTGAAATCGGGGTTGGCCTGCGGATCGACCTGTTCCGATTGCGGCGCACCCCACCCCCGGTTCGAGCCGGTCGTGGCCATGTTCACCGTTTGCTTGACCGTTTCGGGCAGATGAAAAAAGTCCCGATAGGCGGTGATCACCTGATGGATGCGCTGCGCATCCAGCCCGGTGTTCGACACAGTCAGAAACCCGATCTCACCCACCGCGGTTTTCAGACGATCAAGTTCGAACCGGTCGCGCTGGTCCAGTTTCTCAAGGTCTAGATTGTCAATCATGCTGGCCTCATCCTTTGCACCGGCAGTAAGCCGCGCTTTGGCCGGTGCCGCAACTGGAATTGTCACCTGTTACCGCGGATGTTATCGGGGTCAAAACCGATGACATCAGAAAAGGGGCACGGGATGCGGCGCAAACTGGCGGCAGGGAACTGGAAGATGAACGGCACCGGGGCCGCACTGGCCGAGATCACGGGCCTTGCCGATATGTACCCCGACCCCTCCGTCGATATCCTGATCTGTCCGCCCGCCACCTTGCTGCACCGCGCCGCCGGGGCCGCGCAGGGGTCCAGTGTTGGGATCGGCGGCCAAGATTGCCACGCCGCGTCATCCGGCGCCCATACCGGCGATCTGAGCGCGGATATGCTGGTGGATGCCGGTGCATCAGCGGTGATTCTGGGCCATTCGGAACGGCGCGAGGATCATGACGAAGGCAACGAGGATGTGCGCGCCAAGGCCCGTACGGCGATGGATGCGGGGCTGACCGCCATCATCTGCGTCGGCGAAAGCCTGGCACAGCGTGAGGCGGCGAATACGCTGGATATCATCGGCGGGCAGCTCTCGGGTTCGATCCCCGACCAGTCGACCGGCCAGAACCTCGTCGTCGCCTATGAGCCGATCTGGGCCATCGGCACCGGCAAAGTCCCAACGCTGGAGCAGATCGGAGAGGTCCATGATTTCATCCGCGCGCGGCTGGAGCGTCGTTTTGGCGAAGGCGTGGGCCGCTCGGTCCGCTTGCTTTATGGTGGCTCGGTCAAGCCGGGCAATGCGGCGGATATCTTTGCGGTGTCGAATGTGGATGGCGCGCTGGTGGGCGGGGCCAGCCTGAAGGCGCAGGATTTCGCCGGGATCATCGACGCGCTGCAAGGGGCCTAAGCCCCGTCACTCGGCGATATCTTCGGCCCAAAGCTCGGGCTTTTCCGTGATGAATCGCTGCATCAGCGCGATGCAATCGGGGTCTTCGGCCAGGATGACCTCGACCCCGCGCTGGCGCAGGAACTCTTCGTTGCCGCCGAAATTCTGCGTATCACCAATCACCACGCGCGGGATGCCGAATTGCACGATGGTTCCCGCGCACATCATGCAGGGCGATAGCGAGGTATACAGCACCGTATCCCGATAGGTTTTTTGCCGCCCCGCCTTGCGCAGCGCGTCCATCTC
>NZ_JALCBM010000118.1 GCF_028066395.1 Ruegeria sp. | reverse complement strand
GCTTGTGCAGAGCGGACCTTGGTGGGCAGCACAGCATTTTGTCAGAGCGACAATCGAGGCGTCCGACAAAACTGCTGCTTGACCAACTTCGGCACAGGCGAACGGCTCAGCCGGTGCGTTGCTTGTAATACGTGTCTTTATGCACGATCAGCCCGTCGCGATAGGTCAAGATGTCGACGCTCAGGAATTCTTCTTTTGTGCCGTCCTTGTGCGTGGCAGTACGGCGGTATTCGCAATAGGCTTTGTTGCCGGAAATGGCGCAGTCGAGCGTTTCCCAATGCACGTTTTCGACTTTGTCGAACAGCCCGGCAAAGACGCCCCGGATGGTCTCGGCCCCCTCAAACCGCACGCCATGTTCCTGCGGGCCGACGGCGTGGTCGAAGGTTGCGTCATCCGCGAAATGTTTCATCACAGCGTCGATATCATTGGCATTGAAGGCGTCGCCGACAGAGTCGACAAGGTCTCGGGTCACGGCGGTCATGATTTTGGTCCTTTTCCTTGAAGCATGGTGCAGGTGTGTTCGAAGAACGGGCTCGCGGGGTCGGCAAGCACGTTCAACTCGTCAAAGTGATCCACGTCCGGCACGATATAAAACCCGATCGCCCGATCACCGGTCGCATATTTTTCAACATACATACGCGCCTGCCGGTGAAACTCATCCGTTTCGGCACCGCCAACCACAACCAGTTGCGGCGCGTTGGTTGCTGGCGGGTGATGGGTCATCGGGCTTTCTGCCTCGGCCTCTGCGGGGTCCATGCGAATGCCCGCGTTCAAAGCCTCGGTCAGGCGAACCGGTTCGAGGTAGCTGAGGGGAGACACCGGGATGCCCGCCTTGATCAGGTCTGCAGGAAGATCGTCACCAAATGCAGGCCAATCCGTGGCCATCATCATCTGGGTGATATGACCGCCTGCGGAATGGCCAATCACGGTGATGCGGTCCCGGTTGACGCCAAGATCCCTTGCATTGCGCCAGATATAGGCCATCGCTTCGCGCGCTTCTTCTGAGATGCGCGTGATGGTCACCGATGGGCAAAGGTCATAGCCCACGATGACGACATTGACCCCCGCCGCGACAAAGGGGGGTGCGATGAAGCTGTAGATCGACTTGTCGCCACGCTGCCAATACCCGCCGTGGAAATAGACCAATGTCGGTGCGGCACTGTCTGCACATCGAAAGACGTCCAGCTTTTGCTCGTCGCCATCTCCATAGCGGATATCGAGGCTGCAATCGGATGTGGTCCGTGCGGTTTCACTATCGCGGCTCCAACCGGGGATGACTGTCTCTTCATAGTCGGGTCTTCCGGCGCGCAGGTTGTATTGCGCGTCGAACTCTGCCGGGCTGAAGCGGGTGTGATAGGTCAGATGATCGCTCATGGCGAAGCCTCCGGTTGCGGTGCCGCAAAGAAACTGCCGCGGCAAAAGACAAGGGGTGGGTCAGGTCTGTGGGTATAGTCCAGAACGCGGCCCAGAAGGATTTCATGATCACCGGCATCGACCCGGTCATGCACAGTGCATTCCAGATGCGCCGAAGCCCCTGGCAAAAGCGGCGCTGCGGACCCGGCTGTCCAATCCGTATCGGTGAACCGGTTTTCGACATCGCTGGCAAAATGCAGGGCAAGGTCCCGCTGGGCGGCGGACAGAATATTGACCGCGAAATGGTCAGAACCCGACAGGGTCGGAAAGACCCGGCCCGCCTTGGCAATGCAGACCGAGATCACCGGCGGCTGCAGCGAGACCGAGGTGAAGGAGTTCGCGGTCAGCCCCCAAGGCTCCCGGTCGGGGTCAAACGCCGTTACGATGGTGACACCGGTCGGAAAGGACCCCAACGCGCGGCGGTAGTCGCGCTGATCCATCACAGCACACCTTCGCTGGCGCAAGCCTTTTCCAGCGCCGCCCATTCATCCGGGTTTGTGCCGAAATGGCGCATGACATGGTCTTTGTAAGCCGGGCGTTCTGCCAGTCGCTGATACCAGGCTTCGACATTGGGCAGAGGGAGGCGGTTAACCTCGACATTGAAATAGCGATAGGCCACGCAGCCCAGCGGGATATCCGCCATGGTGAACACCTCACCGCAGACATAGGACTTATCCGCAAGGTGTTGATCCAGAAGGGTCAGCGCCTCATGCGCTTCGTCGCGCAGTTTGGCGATTTTTTCCGGATCGCGCTGGTCGGGCTGGGTGCGGACGGTGGCGAAGAACAGATAAATCACCGGCCCAAAGGCACGGCTGGCCGACCATTCCATCCACTGATCGGCAACGGCGCGGGTCTGGATGTCCGAAGGGCTGAGCGTGCCCGCGCCATATCGGTCGCACAAGTACCGCACGATGGCGAGGCTTTCCCACAGCGTGAAATCCCCGTCACGGATCGCCGGGATCATCCGGTTGGGATTGATCTGCGCATAGCTCTCGGTGTCGAGCTTGCCAAAACTGCCCCCGGCCAGTTGCAGCGTGTAATCCAGACCCAACTCGTTGGCCGTCCAGATCACCGGGATGACGTTTGATGAATACGGACGCCCCCAAATCTCAAGCATGTTCCAAAGTCCTTTTCTGCGCGATGGATTGAGTGCCAAATTTGGGAACGACATGCTCGAACAGGCGATGCCAACTGGCCAGGATCTTTTCGTAGGGCACGCCCGTGTATTGCTGCATCAACATAAGGTGGTCGAGACCGATGGTTTCCTGCTTCTCGGCAAAGCGCTCGGCCACATAGGCGGCATCACCCACAACGATGATCCCGCGTTTGTTGAGGAAATCGAACCAGTCCATCGCCTCGTCTTCGGGTGTCATCTCTTCGCCGATATCAAGATAGCCGTGCTTGGTCCATTCGCCCTTGGGGCGCGAGCCGCCAAGAAACTCGTAGTAGGCGTTGATGGGGCCGCGGATGGTGTTGACCGCCTCTTCCATGCTTTCACCAACGTAAAAGGCGGTGCAGACACCAACCCCTTCGCCCAGCTCCACCTCGCGCCCTTCGCGTTTCGCCAAAGCGTCGCGATACGGCTCCCAACAGGCAAGCGTGGCTTTGGGACCGGCTGACATCGAGATCACGCCCCAGCCCTGTTCACCGGCCAGCTTGAACGTGGGCGGCGCGTTCGACATCAGCCAGACCGGCGGGTGCGGGTTCGAATAGGGGCGCGGGTGCACGTACATCGCTTTGTACTCACCATCCTCGGCGTGATAGCGCGGGTCCAGGGGATCGAAAAAGCGGTTGGTTTCTTTCCAGCCCGGAACCGGGAACTGATAGAACTCGCCCTGATGGGTGAAGGCGTCGTTGGTCCAGGCCTTCAGGATGATCTCAAGACTTTCCTGATACAGGCGCATCACCTTGGCGTTGTCACGTCGGTCGGCGTCCTTGTTGAACTGCAGGGTCGAGCGTTCGTTGATCCCCTTGGCGACGCCAAAATCGAACCGGCCCAGCGTCATGTTATCCAGCATCGCGGCATCCTCGGCCACGCGCAGCGGGTGCCAGTCGGGCAGGATGATGGGGGCCGTGCCAACCCGCAGCTTTTTGCAATGCGCCGCCACATGGGTGCACATCTGGATCGGATTGGGCGGCGCGTTCATATAGCCGTTATGGGCAAAATGATGCTCGGTGAACCACGCAGTCGTAAAGCCTGCCTGTTCGGCCAACGAGCATTGTTCAAGGATCATCTCCAGCGTCCGTGTCCAGGGAATCGTCTCACCAGGGCTGAAATTGGCAATCAAATCAAAGCGCATGATGTCCTCCCAAACACTCGCGGGCAGTTGAATTTCCTTGCCCTTTTCAACTAAGTTGAATTTTCCTCGGAAAATCAACAAAAATCATCTATCCCAAATGCATGAATGACAATTTTCCTCAGACCGACCCCCAGCAACTGGGCAGCGAGATTCGCGAGGTCCGCAAAGCGCGTGGCCTGACGTTAAAAGACCTGTCGAAAACAGTGTCATGCTCGATGGCGTATCTAAGCCGGATCGAACTGGGCGCCGCAAAAGTCTCTGCCGGGCTTTTGCACGAGATCAGCAAGGCGCTCTCGGTCGATCCCAACTGGTTCTTTCCCAAACAATCGGGCGATGGACCATTGGAACGCAAACACGTTGTCCGTGCGGAAAACCGTCGCGCGCTATCTGGCATGTACACACGAACGACCGAAGAGTTGGGCTTTGAGGATGAGCTGCTGTCCAGCACGCTATCCGGCCAATGCTATCTGATCCTGTCCCGCTTTCGCCCGGGTGCGGGTACACCGCCCGAACCCCTTGAGGGCTATTCCTTCGAGGGCGAACAACATGCGATCGTCTTGAGCGGCGAAGTCGAACTGCGCCTTGGTGATGAAATCATCGTCCTTCGTGAGGGCGACAGTTTCTCCTACCCCTCGATGATCGCGCACCGGTTTCGAAACCGAACAGAGGCTGAGGCCACAATGGTCTGGGCAATGTCGCCGATACGGATCACCTGGTGATGGGTGTCCGGCTATCGCCCGACTTATTCCTTCTGGAGATTTTTCAAAGATATTGGGTATTTGGCGAGCCGTGGAGGACTCGAACCCCCGACCTGAGAATTAGAAGTTCCCTGCTCTAATCCAGCTGAGCTAACGGCCCGCTCTTCTTCCGGCTGTATCAGTCAAATTCCCTACCTTGTCAACTTGGTAGCGTCCCGGGGATGGTCACCCCGAAAATACCAAAACGTTTCAAAGGTCACATGCATATGGTTGGTTTCAGGGGGCAATACGCACCTGATCCTGTTAAGCCGACGATCCGATGTGCCGCTTAGCCTGCAGGTTCAAGGGCCAAGCGCATGAAGGCGCTGTTTGGATCGGGCGCGTAGCCATGGATCGGACCGCAATAGGAATATCCCAGCGCTTCATAGAGTTTGCGCGCGGCCTCATATTCGGACAGATGCGCGGCCCCGGTTTCCAGAACCAGCGCGGTCACGCCTTCGGCCTGCGCCAGATCGGCCAGATGGGTCATCATGACCCGCGCCAGACCCCGCCCGCGCGCCGCTTCCAGCACGTGCACCGATTTCACTTCGGCTGTTCCGTCCGGCAAAGCCTTCAAGGCGCCGCAGCCCAGCGCCCGTTCCCCCTCATAAAGCGCCCAGAAACGAATACCCGGCGCGCGCAGGGCGTCGACATCCAGCGTGTGGTTCGAGGTCTGCGGGGTCGCGTCCCAGCTATGTGCCAGATGGGCCAGAATAATCGGGCGCAAATCCTCAGATCCGGGATCGGCTTGGCGGATCTCGATCACTCAGTGGGTCCAGGGACCACGCCGGTCAGTGGCGAAGTTCTCACCATAACCGCGGGCACGCAGGTTCGGCTTGCGTTTATGCGGCTCGCTGACCTGCGCGTCGATGCCGTTGTCCTTGGCGTAATCCAGCGCCTCTTCCTTGGTGTCGAACTTCAGGCGCACCTGAGTCTGCGTGTCCTTGGACGAGGTCCAGCCCATCAGCGGATCAACTTCGCGCGCAGATGCAGGGGCGTATTCCAGAACCCACTTGCGGGTCTT
>NZ_JALCBM010000117.1 GCF_028066395.1 Ruegeria sp. | reverse complement strand
CGAGTTGCTGCCCTGGAACTATCCCAAAACCGTGTGACCAGCGCACCGCTTACGATACAGACGGATTGAGACCGAAAGTTCTTTGCTCTTGCGAGAGTACAATATCGGTATCGCAGCGGCAGGCGCTCAAGAGGATTGATGGTCTTTCGCCTAGTCGGGTTAAGTTCCAGCGTAGACGATGCAATGAGGCGGATTTTACAAAGTTGAGTGGACGGCCCTTATCCGGACGCAGCATGACATTTGAAACTCCGGCAACGAGCAACTATTTGCTTGGTTGCCCGAGTAGAATTCCGAAATTTCGTCATTTGGACTCGTTCTCGATATCAATGACAATCTCTTTTTCACCAGTAGCAAGTTCGTACATCGTCTTTCGATAAACGATGAGCTTTGCATTGATAGCTAGCAAATCGTCGCTTAAGTCTTTGAAAGCCGGAAACTCCGTTTGAACAACCTGGGGTTCTCTCTCATTGATTTCTTGAGCCTCAAACCAGCGCCGGAACCTTGCCTGCCAACGGGTGAGATGCGGCCGCAATCCGTCGTTTAGTACATGGACAGAGGTTTTGACGATTGCACGCGTACCTTTTTGTTTCAGTTTGTGCGCGGGGACTTCTTTTATGAGATTTCGAGTGACGCCAAAGAACTCGTACCAAGAGTTGTAAACCTCGGTGATGACATCATGTTCGAGGTCGATTTCAAGGCCGATTTTGCGTGTACTCAACTCCACCCAGATCGCGTAGGCAATCTGTCGATCCATAGCATTTGGCGTAAACTGGAATTTCGAACTGCCGAAGCCAAATTCAGCGGCGTCAAACTCTAGGTCTCGGAGTAGAAATTTTCGGCCCCAAAACCACCATGCAACGCCCAACAGGGTAACTGTCAAAATACCGATAATAGTGTACCCTCCGATCTCGAGCTTCACACTCAAGTCAGAGGCCACTTCAAAATCGAGCAGCGGTGCGGGTTCTGGAGATGCAGTCGTCATTTCAATCTTCTATTGGGCGATATTCAATGGTGCGTGTTTTTCGGTCTCCTACTATTACGCCTCCCCGATTTTCTCTCATTTTCCGAAAGACTGCGTACCCATCAAGAAGTGCCTTCTCCCAAAGTGACGCTGGGCAAGCTTCCACCTCGTAGCCTCGTACAAAGTCCTTAATGCCATTCAGGATATCAATTGAAATTTTGTCGTGGCCTTCAAAGTAATCGAGATCCTTTGCTTTAGAGAACACCCAAGCGGCCAGGCCTTCTTCAACCACACTGCCACGGCCACTGTCCTCACCCTCGTCAAAATCGGCTTTGCTCTTTCGTTTTTGCTTCAACAGAGCGCGCATTGTGGGCGACCAATGTAGAATTGCTGCATGAGCAAAGTGTATGACATCGTGGTATCGAAACCCGTCTTCCTCTCTTATGTTGTCGGTCAGCGGGTCACCTATAAAAACACCATTCCATCTGAGATAAACTTTTCCGTTCTCGCGCTCCATCATCTCGATCTCAAACTGACGGGGGAGTTGCTCAACCTCCGGAAAACTTTTGTCAAAGTCCGGCAACTCATCAGGTTTGGGAAGAACGAACCGGTCACTAATTTTCTCCGCATTGGCAGATAACACGCGATTGAAAGAAATCTCTGCGGATGCGATGACCTGAAAATAGGCCTCTAGGAAGACAATCAACTCTTTTTCACCGATCTTCGAATCCGATTCAGATGCCGAAAAAAGCGAAGTTGTCGCCTTTCCAAGGCACAGAAGGGCCTCTGTCATATCACATGAGTCAACGTTGGTTTCTCTAACGGATGCAAAAGGGCGTGTAGGGTCGTCAGTGGGTTGAAATCCCCTGCTGTTAGGTCCTTCCGCGAGTACCTTTGCTAAAAGCTGTTCGAGCGAAACATCAAGCCGTCGAACCAACGCGGTAAAATACCAAAAGGCATCGCCTAGCTCGTCAACAACCGAGTTTTCAAATCCGATGAAGGCGATGCGCTCCCTCTTGAGTTTCTTCACTGCAGACATCACGCTTCCTGCTTCGCCAAATAAACCTAGCAGTATGGGTGAAATTTCATGGTCTTCAAATCGATCAGTAATGGTCGCGATTTCTTGGTATTCTTCAATTGAAAGGGTCATTCCAAATCCTAATTAAATGGGTTTTTCCAAGCTTCGGGCAAACCACGTAGACCCCATTCGGGGTAACTGCGAAGCCATGAAATTATTTTGTCTATGTGTTCGGGTTTGTAGGAATTTTGATAGTTTCGTACATCTGTCGGAAAATCTGTTCCTTCGAAATTTTGAATGTCTTTCGGAGGTTCTTGCGCGTCTTTTCCAAAGTAGATGTAGTCATCGCTCAAAAGGATGCGGTTGCTGCCAATGTCGCGATGCAAATTCAAGTAGTTCGTCTTTCCCCCAGCATGACTGTGGTGTGAATCGGCTTGGGTTGCAGACTGCCCTTCAATGACTTCGTGATAGATGTTGTCGCCAAAAAAGTGCTTTGCTGACTTTGTCAGAACCGGTTTTTTGCATTGGAAGCGGGGATCGTTCCAGTACTCGTCGAATGACATGGTTTCTGTCACGCGCATCGCAAAAACGACGCGATGACGCATCTTATTTTGCGCGGAACCGCCACCAATGACCCAATCTCCAATTTGAGCGCTTCGGCGGATATCTGGCTTACAACAGGCAAGTGAACAAACACCCCAGAACGGGTTCGGAGCAAACCCGTAGTCACGGGCGACTTTGTAGCAGTACAACTTGGTCACTGGCAGGCGACCCTCTTATACGTTGCTGGTGATGCGATGGACCCGTCGGTATTTTCTTTGCCTTCAAAGTTACCAGTCACGGCGTCAACTATTCTTCCACCGTCCCAACCAACCATGGCATCCGACATATGTTTTAGCGCTGCTGGTGGTTCACACCCCGCATGGCCGTGAGCCCAAACGCCTACTATGCGTTTGCCTAGGCGTTCGGCTCTCAAAATCTCTTTGTTCACCCATTCGCTATTTTTTGTCTGTGGCGTGATATACACAACCATAGTGCTGCACCATTTGATGCGAGGGCCTATTATCTTGTTGAGAATGTAGTCCGCATTTTTGGCCTTGTTTGGTTTTTCTTTGTTTATTGACCCATCGCGGACGGTCAAACCATGCTTGCGGCACAGGTCCTTGACCTTTTTTAAGCCAGCGTCATCCTCGTGGATGTGGCTAATGAAGATATTTTGTGTTTTTGCCATTCTGCAATCCTTGAATAAAAAAGAGGACACAAGCGCCGCAGCGCTCAACGTGTCCTCCCTGATGTTATCTTTTTGTTCTTCACACACCTTCCGCTACAGGTAGAATTCAGTCAATAGCAATATTCAATAATATGTATTGGTTTCTGTATGTTGACTTGCACAAAAGAGCTGCCCTTTGCAGGTGCAGTATGTGGTGTCGTAGAAAACCATCACATGCGCAGTACGCCCAAGGCTGAGAAGTTTATGAAGTCGCGGTTATAGGTATATGCAAAGCTCGGTTGCGAAGGTCCGCTTTGGGCGGCAACCGCATCATTTTGGCGCGGCTAGACTCGGTCGTTCGTTAGTGACGCAGTATCAAGCGGAATGGCCTCACACCTGCCCAACACATGTGCAGCATGGCTTTTGCAACGGGCGGAACCGAACCGGCCATTGGTGCTTTAACCCAAATATCTGATCTTTTATTGTCTTGTTCTATGTATGGCCGTTCGCTCTTCATGAGCCGATGTTCGCACCACAAGCGGCGAATTCCAACTGAGAGCCCAACTTGCCGAATGCTGCATCCGTCACGGATGACTGGTATATGGAAGTGTCATTCCAGAATGGACCCGCTGACATGCCGAACAATGTACCCACATCTCACGCAGCCAGTTTGCTTAGAACGGCGAAACGTGTGCTCGTGGTGGGGTGCTCAGGGGGCGGAAAAAGCACGCTTTCACTCAAAATATCTGAGCGCTTCAACCTGGAGTATCTATCGTATGACCGTGACGTCCGTTGGTTGCCCGGCTGGCAAGTTCGCGACCGCGACGCGCAACGCCAAATTGTTGCAGACTTGGTGAGAAGAGATCGATGGGTAATGGACGGCACAACTGTATCTACATTCGATTTGCGTCTTCCTCGCACCGATCTGTTGATATGGGTTCGAGTTCCAAGACGCGTCGCATTGGGCGGCGTCGCGCGAAGAGTTCTTGCAAACTACGGCAAAGTCCGGATCGATATGGCAGAGGGATGCCCAGAGCAGTTACCAGATCGCGAGTTCCTGACCTATATCTGGACATTTGAGACGAGAGTTGCGCCTCGCTTAGCGAGTGCCATTGATCGCTTTGGCCCAAACGTTCCGGTCGTAACTCTTTCTAAGCGGAGCGAATTCCCGGCATTGCTTGATGTCAAGTATCCTCCATTCGTCCTTGTCCCGCATAGCCGACCCTCAGGCGGAGACTGAATCATGCCCCTGCTGCAACCAGATGATCTCGTGCGCTTCGTTTCGCCAGCCAGCCGCGCGGAACCGCGGGCAATTGAACGACGTGCCGAAGTTTTGCGGTCATGGGGCTTGCGGGTTGAAATTGGGCCGCACGCGTTCGACAAGATGGGCTATCTCGCAGGCTCAGATGAGGTACGCCTTGCCGACCTCACCAACGCGTTTCTTGATCCAGAGGTGCGCGCGGTTTTTGCGACGCGGGGCGGCAAGGGGTCCTATCGTATTGCCCACCGACTACCTTTTGGTGCGATCAACCGAGACCTCAAACCGCTGATCGGATTCAGTGACATCACAGCCCTTCAAATGGCCCTTTTGCGAAACAGCGCGGCTCCCAGCGTCCACGGCGCGTTGACCGGCAATGACGACGACCAGCTCAGCGATATTGCAGCGCATTCCTTACACGCCGTCTTGATGGAGAGTGAACCGATCACGGTCACATCCGATCCTGCTATTGAATCCGGGGCGCTGACAACAAAAGGCAAAGCAAGTGGCCCGCTGATCGGCGGCAGCCTTACGATATTGGCTACTGCCGCCGGGTGGGCGTTACCTTCCCTGCGGGGGGCAATCCTTTTGATCGAGTCTGATGGGGTCGCCATCGGCCAGTTTGAACGGGACCTGACCATGTTAGTGAGAGCGGGTCATCTTGAAGGCATTGCGGGCGTTGCAATCGGCCACATCAGCGGAACGCCATCGAATCCGCCGATTGATGCAGTCGGGTTGCTGCGTGAATATCTTGAGGGGTTTGGCGTTCCTATCCTCGGCGGTCTCCCGATTGGTCACGATCCAGATGCGCGGTCCGTCCTGATTGGCACTCATACGCAGATCGACGCAGGCGCGGGAACGCTAACACAGCCTGCTTGGGCTTGACCTAGAAAACACAGTTTATGTCGGCATCTCCGACAACATCGGCGATCAGATTGTTTAGGGCCATGGGTTGCATCATCGGTACGTAGTGACCGCAGTCTTTGATCACATGTAGGCGGGCATTGACCGATAGTTCTGCAAGTCGGCGTGAATAGCTCAAACCCGGTAGCTCGTCGCGGTCGCCTGTTACGACATGTATTGGAATGGTGCTTTCCATCACTAGATGTTCGCAACTGCTACGTGTGTAGAAGGCATCGAGACCTCGTGTCAGAGCTTCTGGGGACTGGTCCAACGCGATTTCTTTAGCCCATTGAGCGATGCCAGCAGTATCTTCACCCTCCAACAGTGGTCCCCAATATCGCTCCCAGGCACCCTCAACCCCCTGATCAATAACTGTTCTGCGAGCCTCAGAATGAGCTGATCAGCCCCACTTGAGTGGTCCAATTTGATTGTTAGTGTATGACCGGCCTTT
>NZ_JALCBM010000116.1 GCF_028066395.1 Ruegeria sp. | reverse complement strand
CGCGAACCTTCACATTGTAGTCAATCACGCGCTTGACAGGCACTAACACCTTCATTTTTGCGTTTTCTCCTTAACAAAAACGGCAAGCCGCGGCGCGACTCCACCAATGCTCTCGTCGGGCTTGATAGCGTCTTGAACGCCCCCGCAACAGAGCAAAATCGTCACGTCATGTCGTTGAGACGTCGCGTTTCGTCATTTTCTGTCGCAGGCGGCGCGGTAAGACGTGTTTTCAGCGGTTCGCGCCCGGAATCCACAGTACGTCATCGCGACCGTCGTTATTGGCGCAGCGCGCGGCAACGAAGAACCAGTCGCTCAGACGGTTGAGGTATTTGACCGCGACCGCGTTCACCGGCTCCATATTGGTCAGCTCGACCGCCAGCCGTTCGGCCCGGCGCGAGACGGTGCGGCAGACATGCAGATGCGCCGCAAGACGCGAGCCGCCGGGCAGGATGAAGCTGCGCAGCGGTTCCAGCGTTTCGTTCATCATATCGATTTCGGCCTCAAGCCGGTCGATCTGTGCGGCGACGATGCGCAGCGGTGGGTAGTCGGCCTCGGCATCCTTTTCCATGTCGGGACGGCAGAAATCGGCGCCCAGATCGAACAGGTCGTTCTGGATGCGCGACAGGGCGGTGTCGACGTCACCCTCGGCCTCGGTCCTTGCGACGCCGACAAAGGCGTTCAGTTCATCCACCGTGCCATAGGCGGCCACGCGGCCGGAGTACTTGGCCACACGCTCGCCATTGCCAAGGGCGGTTTTGCCATCATCGCCGGTGCGCGTGTAAATCTTGTTAAGAACGACCATCTATTGCACTCCTTGTCCGCGCAGCCAGACGTAGAGCACGATCAGCACCACGGCAATGAACTGAAACAGGATGCGCAGGCGCATCATCTTGTTGCTTTTCATCGCAGCGTTCATGCCGCTTTTACCAAAATTTGCGATGCCAAGAACCAGCACGACGACTACCGCCGCCATGGCCAGAAGCAGGACGACCATCAAAAGGTCCATGATTTAACAGTCCGCGTTTGTTTCCCTGGGCTCTGTCTAGACCTGATGGGCGCAAAAGCGAACGGGTAATATCGTCTCAGATGTCCGACAGGATGCGGTCAATGGTCCGGGTGGGCAGGATTCGGCGCAGGTAACCCGCGATATAGGTCGGCGTGGTCACGTAATATCGGGGGCGCGGGCGCTTGGCCTGCACCGCGTGGGCCAGTTTTTCGGTCACGGCCGAGGCGGGCAGTTCGAACCGGTCCGGGCCGGAGGATTCGTAAAGGCGTTTCAGCAAGGATGCCTCGTACCGTTTGCGCAGGGCCGAGTTTTCCCAATCGATGAACCGTTCGAACATCGGAATCGAGTTCACGCGAATCTTCGACGTAACCGGCCCGGGTTCGATCAGGATGACCTTGATATCGGTGTCGCGCAGTTCCAGCCGCAGCGTGTCGGTCAGCCCCTCGATGGCGTATTTCGTGGCCACATAGGCCCCGCGCCACGGCATGGCCACCAGCCCCAGCACGGATGAGTTCTGGACGATTCGCCCATGCCCCTGCGCCCGCATGACCGGGATGACCTGCCGGGTCAGGTCGTGCCAACCAAAGACATTGGCCTCGAATATCTGGCGCAGGCCCTCGGTGGGCACATCCTCGACCGCGCCGGGCAGACCGTGCGCGCCGTTGTTGAACAGCGCGTCTAGCGTGCCGCCGGTGGTCTGCAAGACCTCGGCCAGCCCCGATTTGATGCTGTCCGCGTCGGTGTAATCGATCAAAGGGCTTTCGAATCCCTGCGCGCGCAGCCGGTCGCAATCGCGCTGCTGGCGGCAGGAGGCGAAGACGCGCCAGCCGCGCGCGCGCATGCCATGTGCCGCGTCCTGGCCAATACCGGATGAGCAACCTGTGATGAGGATGGATTTCTGCATGTCATTCCCGAACCTGAATCAGACCATAGCTATGGTCCGCTTTGAGGCAGGGCAATGACAGCGATGCGTCAGTTTGTGGTTTTGCGGATCAGAGACTCGGAAATCCATCCGACCTGTTGCACGGGCAACACGCGCAGGCGCAGCCAGCCGGTGCCTGAATCGCCCAGCACCTCGACCTGTTGACCCAGTTGCGCCTTGCCGATGATCGGATAGATCGTACCCGGCCCGTCGCGCAGGTTCACACGGGTGCCCGAAATTTCGCGGATGTCCCGAACGGGTTCGGGTTCTGCGGTTTGTTCTGCGGGTTCGGTTGGGGCGACTTGCTGCAACCCGGCGGCCCCGTCTTCCAGCGAGGCCAGCGTAAAGCTGGCGCCCTGACCATCAAAGGTAGAGATGCGGGAAAAGCCCGACAGGTTGGCGGGGTCCGCGGCGACATCAGCCGCCACAATCGTGTCCGTGGGCTTCGGCTGCACCCGAATCGGGGTTGCGCGCGTGGCGACATTGGTCACCAGCTCTTCGGCTTTGGGTTTTGCGACGGTGACAGGTTTCGCAACAGCAGCCACCTGAACGGGCTGTTCGCTGCGCAGCCCGCGCGGTTCGAAATCCGGGCCGCCGCTCATGACGTAAAAACTCCAGCCGAGCGCGGCGAATGTAACAAGAATAAGGCGCGTCATGGCGCTTCCCCCAAGGCAATCGTTACTAGAAATTGGCAGCTTTCTAATTGCGTAGAGGTTACCATATTCTGCCGTCCGAGTCGAAAATGCGGGGAAAACGGCAGCTTACCTCCCCCTGTTGCAAAAAGCGCGACTTGTCCCCAGCAAAATGCGAGCGGATTGCTTTACCAAGGCGCGCTTGCGGCGTATCACATCATATATGAACGATACGATCGACGACCCCAATATGGAGGCCCCCGAGAACGGGGGCGAGGTAGCCGAACCGCTGCGCCGCGCCATTGGCGAACGCTATCTGACCTATGCGCTGTCCACCATCATGCACCGCGCGTTGCCCGACGCACGCGATGGTCTGAAGCCGGTGCATCGGCGAATCCTTTACGCGATGCATAGGCTTCGGCTTTCGCCGACAGGTGGCTTCCTGAAGTCCGCGAAAATCAGCGGCGACACGATGGGTGACTTCCACCCCCACGGGAACCAGGCCATCTATGACGCGATGGCGCGTCTGGCACAGGATTTCAACGTCCGCTACCCACTAGTCGACGGGCAGGGGAATTTCGGCAATATCGACGGTGATAACCCGGCGGCCGAACGTTACACCGAAGCGCGCATGACCGAAGCCGCTGAGGCATTGCTGGAGGGTATGGCCGAGGATGCCGTTGACTTTCGTCCCAACTACGATGGGCGCTTGGAAGAGCCAGCAGTGCTGCCCGCGCAGTTTCCGAACCTTCTGGCCAATGGTGCCAGCGGTATCGCGGTGGGCATGGCGACGAATATCCCGCCGCATAATATTTCCGAGCTGTGCGACGCCTGCCTGCATCTGATCAAGACGCCCGATGCGCGCGATGACACGCTGCTGAACTACGTACCGGGCCCCGATTTCCCGACCGGAGGCGTCATCGTCGAGCCGCCCGAGAATATCGCGCAGGCTTATCGCACCGGGCGCGGCAGTTTCCGCCTGCGCTGTAAGTTCGAGGTTGAAGACCTCGGTCGCGGCCAATGGCAGATCGTGGTCACCGAGATCCCCTATCAGGTTCAGAAATCCAAGCTGATCGAAAAGATCGCCGAGCTGATCCAGACCAAGAAAATCCCGATCCTTGCCGATGTCCGCGACGAATCCGCCGATGACATCCGCCTGATCCTTGAACCACGCTCCAAGAACGTGGACCCCGAGGTGTTGATGGGCATGCTCTACCGCAACTCGGACCTTGAGGTGCGGTTCAGCCTGAATATGAACGTGTTGATCGACGGGGTGACGCCCAAGGTCTGCTCGATGAAGGAAGTGCTGCGCGCCTTCCTTGATCACCGGCAAGAGGTGCTGATCCGTCGCTCGCGTCACCGTATGGCCAAGATCGACCACCGGCTGGAGGTGCTGGAGGGCTTTATCGTCGCCTTCCTGAACCTCGACCGGGTGATCGACATCATCCGTTACGACGACGACCCCAAAGCCGCGCTGATGCGCGAGGATTGGGGCATCGACCATGTGCGTGCGACCGACGAATCCGACTATGTCTCACCCAAACCGGGCGAGGGCGAACTGTCCGAGGTTCAGGTCGACGCCATCCTCAACATGCGCCTGCGCAGTCTGCGCCGTCTGGAAGAGATGGAACTGGTCCGCGAGCGCGATGAGCTGATGCTGGAACGCGCTAATCTGGAAGACCTGCTGGCCGATCCTGCCCTGCAGTGGGCTAAGATCGCCGAGCAGCTGAAAGAGACAAAGAAGACCTTCGGCAAGGACTACGAAGGCGGCGCACGGCGTACCCAATTTGCCGAAGCCGGACAGATTGAAGAGGTCCCGCTTGAGGCGATGATCGACAAAGAGCCGATCACGGTCGTCTGCTCTCAGATGGGCTGGATACGCGCCATGACCGGCCATATCGACCTGAAGCGCGAGCTGAAATTCAAGGACGGCGACGGCCCGCGTTTCATCTTTCATGCGGAAACCACCGACCGACTGCTGGTCTTCGCCTCGAATGGGCGGTTCTACACCGTCAGCGCTGCCAACCTGCCCGGCGGGCGGGGCATGGGCGAACCGCTGCGCCTGATGGTCGACCTGCCGAACGAGGCGCGGATCATCGACATCCTGATCCACAAGCCGGGGCGGAAGTTGCTGGTAGCCTCGGATGCGGGCAACGGGTTCATGGTGCCCGAGGATGACGTGCTGGCCCAGACCCGCAACGGCAAGCAGGTGCTGAACGTCAAAAGTGATGAGACCGCAATGATCTGCAAACCGGTCGAGGGCGATCACGTGGCCGTCGTATCTCAGAACGGCAAGTTCCTGGTCTTCCCGACCGAGGAGTTGCCCGAAATGACCCGTGGCAAAGGCGTGCGCCTGCAGAAATACAATATGGCTCGTGGGCGTCAGGGCACGCTGGAACTGGATGGAGGGTTGTCCGACATCACCACCTTCAACTGGGAAGAGGGCCTGAAATGGTCCATGGGCGGCGACAAGACAAGGCACGAGGCGGATATGTCCCAATGGCTCGCCAAGCGCGCCGGCGTGGGCAAGAAAGCGCCCTATGGCTTCCCGCGCGACTATAAGTTCTCGTGATCCGGGCGCAACGGTGCTGAATTTCTGCCGATACGGCTTGGCACAAACCGTATCGGTGGGCTACACCCAATAAAAACAGGCCTATCGAGACGAGACATGTTGCGCATTCTGACCCTGATCACCGGACTGGCCCTGATGGGCGCCTGTACGCAGACACAGGTTTATGAAGAACCTGAATCGCTGGGTGAATTCAAACTGCGCGTGAACTACGCCTTTGCCGAGAAAGCCAAGCAGGGCCCGGTGTCCCGAGATGCGACTCCCAAGGAATGGGAAGACGCCATTCAGAACGCCGTGAACATTCGTTTGGGGCGGTATGAGGGCGCGCAGGATATCGATATCGGCATCAGCCTTGAAGGGTACATGCTGGCGCCTCCGGGGATTCCCGTGATCTACAATCCCAAAAGTACGGCAATTGTTCTGGTGAACGTCTATGACGTGAACAAGAAAGAGTTCCTTGCCAAGGGAAAGCAGTTTCAGGTTCTGGAAGATACGACCGGTGGCAGCGCCCTTAAAGGATCGGGGCATGAACGCACCAGAGAAGAGCAGATGAGCGGGCTTGCCCTGAAAGTTGCCGACCGGGTCGAGGAATGGCTGGCCGAGGAACACAAGGACAATGGCTGGTTCGACAAGCGCCCTGATCTGATCCAACCGCTGGAATCCGGTGAGGTTACGCAAAATCCGGCGTCTTAACCTGCTTTTCACGCAGGATGTGCTTGATTTTCCCCTTTGAACCAAATATCTCGCGCGCGCAGATGTAACCACGGGACCAAGGGTCCCCCAATCGCAAAAAGGGCGCCTGAGGAATGGCAAAGGAAAAGTTTGAGCGTACAAAACCGCACGTCAACATCGGCACGATTG
>NZ_JALCBM010000115.1:1849-6016 GCF_028066395.1 Ruegeria sp. | reverse complement strand
TTACAGGGGCTATGCGACTCCATATAAATATGGACTTCGTCAGCAGTTCCCAATTTCACAGGGATCATAAGGCTGAATTAAATTTAAAGCCTTATTGTTTTACGCATTAAAGAAGAAAACGAACATAAATTTAATTAGGAGGTATTAGCAATGGGTTTACAAGCAAATGAATATAGCTATCCATGGCTAGCTGAAGGTGAAGTACCACCTTTACCGCTGGATAGAGACAGAATCCACATCATTTCACAAGGTGTGGCTGACCCAGTATTTGACTATGATATTGTTCCACTAACATATACAGAAAGCCGCTGGATGGCTTATGTTATCCGCGCTGATCACTCTGCAATGCAGGGAATCACACCTGAGCCAATCGTTATCCAAGATGACGTTATTGAGTTCTGGTATGTAATTCACAGAAACACAATGTTAGGACCATACATGGAGTTTGGTGTAACATTCTCAGCTACAGTAGACACCGGCGACGGCGCTATCTACAAAGCTGGTTACTATCCATATATGTATCTTTCTAACGATTCCCCAATTTTTGCTGGTAAAGAGCCTTTTGGTTTCCCTAAAAAAGCTGCTTACATCGCTGCTTTTGAGCATGGAACAAATAACAACTATTTCAACATGCTTATGGAAAGAAGAGGATACATTCTTCACACAGCTAACGGTCGTTATTCCGACAAACCTCTTTCCACAAGACCGACATTTTATGGAAAGACAGATTGGGGCCGTATGAACTACAGAATCACAACAAGACCAGACGTAACCACAAGTATTCATGAGGTTACATATCTACCATCAGAGCTACCACCAGGATTTGGTACAGGACATCGCTTCCAGCTAAACCCTGAAAGTATCAGAACCGCTACAGGCGATGATATTCGCTCCTGGTACATGTCTGGAACCCCATATGATTACATGGGTGGTCAGATTCCGGCAACAGAGGTTGTAGGACTTATTTCCTTCACATTTAACCTCATTATTCCACCGGCTCAGACCCTATGGACAAAAACAGTAACAAGAACCGAAGACGATTTTGGACCACTTCTTTACTCAACACCGTTCAAATATACAATGCGTCATCGTTTCATGGTTCCACAGTACTCACAAGGTTAAGTGGAATACTGTTTCAATTAAGAAACAAAGATTTAAAAAACGAGAGCAGGGCTTCCTTACGGGAGCTCTGCTCTTTTTTTATGTTTAAAGTTATAAAAGGTGAAAGCGAGAGAGAGGTAATTTTTAAAGATTTAATCCGAGTTCCTGCACTTCTCCATAGCTTGAGATCTCTTCTTCGCTATTAAAGTCCATTATATTATCAGGAAGGTCCATTATACGTCTTAAAGCATTTAACTCTTCTATGGATTCTTCTCTTCGAGATTTGATATTGTCCGTTCTTGCTCTTAACTTCTTCATAATATCTAACATATGAATCACATTATTATCAGAATCTTCTCCTACTAGATCCTTCCTGCTCATTGAGGATTGGAGAGCATATAAAAGATTATAATCTTCGTCAGGTATGAAGTTATCTAAATATAAATAGGCATCTTCTATTGCTTCTCTTTGTTTAACATAGTCATGGTGAAGCAAGTAAATTGCTAAGGCATGCCTTATAGTCTTAATTGGATAAGGCAGTATAGATTCTGGAAGAGCCAAGGGTATAAGTTTTAATGGTTTAATTTTATTGTTTTCGTTTATTTCAGCTAATAATTCAGCGTATTCGGAAACAATTGTTCGTGGGTGAAGATTCAAGTTCTCTGTGGGCAATATAGTTTCCTTTAGTTTAGAGTTTTGATGACGCCATTCAATGAAAACAAGAAAGACTTTTCTATTCTATCACGTGATAGGTCACTATATCAATAAGGCAAGAGCATTAATTTTTCTCCCTAGGAAAATTTATAGTTTTATGGGCTATATACAAGTGAAATTTTTTCTAATATTTTGCAAAGTAGACATAAGATAGCTTATCAGAAGTTAAAAATGAGTTGTATCATGCTTCCTAATACCGCTATTGCTAAGGTTTTTCTTCTTTTTTTGTTTTTTGTCCCCCAAAATAAAAAAATTTTTATAGTTGTTTAGTTTTTATTTGTTATTTTCTTGATCGATGTGCAATAGCGGTATTAAAAATTTATTATTAATAAAGCTAAAATACGGTAAATTATTCTAACTATGAAATTCGGTGCGCATGTATCTATTGCCGGCGGCATAAACAAAGCCCCCGGGAGAGCTCACAAGCTGGGCTGTGAATGTTTTCAGTTCTTCTCCAGATCTCCCAGAGGCGGTAAAGCTCCCGAGTTAAAAGACGAATTGGTAGAATCATTTTTAAATGAATGCAGCAAATATAATATCACCGATTACTATATCCATACTCCCTACTACATAAACCTTTGCTCTGAGAAAAAAGAGTTAAGAGAATCATCAATAGCTATTATTAGAGAAGAGCTTCAAAGAGGAAGCCTGCTTGGAGTTAAATATATTATGACTCATCTAGGAAGCTCAAAAGATATAAGTAGAGAAAAAGCATTAAATTTGATTATAGAAGGTGTAAAGAAGATTATGTATAACTCTGACTTCTCAACCAAATTACTGCTAGAAAATACTGCAGGTCAAGGCGCTACGGTAGGTGATAGCTTTGAAGAGCTATCCATAATTTTAGATGAGCTCAAAGAGCTAGATATTGGTATTTGTCTTGATACAGCTCATACATTTGCTGCTGGCTATGATATTAAGCAGAAAAAAGGGTTTAAGGAGACATTAAATATAATTTCTGATACAGTTGGAATTGAAAAAATAAAACTCTTTCATGGCAATGATTCAAAAGTCGGACTTGGAGAAAGGAAAGACAGACATGAACATATAGGTAAAGGCAAAATTGGTTTGGAAGGGTTCAAAAATATTATTGATGATCTGTCTTTTGAAAATATAAATATGATAGTAGAAACTCCTCCGGATAAAGTTGATGAAGATATAAAAACTTTAAAAAAACTCCGAGACAAATAACGCTCTTTACAATTCAAAACAAAATGGGAACTATAAACTCATGACTCAAAATTTAGTCGTTGGAAAAGGTAAAAACGAACTTTTTATTCTTCCAAAAATGGCAAACCGCCATGGCCTCATCGCAGGTGCAACCGGTACAGGCAAAACTGTAACCCTTCAAGTACTGGCAGAAAATTTTAGCAGAATTGGAGTTCCGGTTTTTTTATCAGATGTGAAAGGAGATCTATCAGGAATTAGTAAGCCCGGAAAAGAACATCCAAAAATCTCAGAACGAGCAAACGCAATTGGTATTTCAGATTTTAGTTTCAGCGGAAACCCTGTTACTTTTTGGGACGTTTTTGGAGAGCAAGGACACCCTATTCGAACTACAATTTCAGAGATGGGCCCTCTGCTTTTAAGTCGCCTTCTAAATTTAAATGACACTCAGTCTGGAGTGCTAAGTTTAATTTTTAGAATCGCCGACGATGATGGTCTTTTACTTTTAGACATAAAAGATCTTCGTTCAATTTTACAATACGCAGGAGAAAATGCATCGGAATTTACAACCGAGTATGGAAGAATTTCTAGAGCTAGCGTTGGAGCAATTCAGAGAAAACTTCTTGCACTTGAAGATCAGGGAGGAGATATTTTCTTTGGCGAGCCAGCACTCGATTTGAATGATTTTTTACAAACAGATGAAAATGGAAACGGAATTATAAATGTTTTGGCTGCCAACAAATTAATGAAGTCACCAAGAATTTATGCAACATTGTTACTCTGGCTTTTGTCAGAATTATTTGAACAACTTCCTGAAGCAGGAGATCCCGAAAAACCAAAACTAGTTTTCTTTTTTGATGAAGCACATCTTCTTTTTGATAATGCTCCGGAAGCACTTCAAGAAAAAATTGAACAAGTTGCAAGACTCATCCGATCAAAAGGAGTAGGAGTATATTTTGTAAGTCAGAACCCGCTCGATATTCCTGATGAGGTTTTAGGGCAATTAGGAAATCGTATTCAACATGCACTTCGTGCCTATACTCCACGCGACCAAAAAGCGGTTAGATCTGCAGCCCAAACTTTTAGAACGAACCCAAAACTTGATACCGAAACTGCAATTACTGAGCTTGGAGTTGGAGAAGCGCTGATATCGTTTCTAGATGAAAAAGGGCGTCCTAATATTGT
>NZ_JALCBM010000115.1:0-1839 GCF_028066395.1 Ruegeria sp. | reverse complement strand
GATATCAGAGTCATCAGAACAGCCGTTGTTGAATATTGTTGAACAAGCTTTGATAAGGCCCCCCTTTAGCCGGATTGGACCCATAGAATCCAAGGAGAGAAAACGGATAATCAAGAGCTCTCTTGTTTATGGATTTTATGAGAAAACTGTCGATCGTGAATCGGCCTACGAGATGCTAAAAAAGCGAGCAAAGCAAGCCCCTAAAGAAACTCCCAAAGCAAAGAAAAAACGAGGTAGGCCTCGTCAAGGAATTGTTGAAACAATGGCAAAAAGTGCGGCTCGAACCGTGGGAAGACAGATTGGCAACAAACTAATAAGAGGTATCCTAGGATCCATCTTGAAATAATCAATCCAGGTCTATTTTGGGTCAATCATTTTAACTAATATCAGGGAGTTAAATAAAGATTTTAAACCACGATATCAAAAAGTGGGGATAAAGATTCAATATCTAATATCAGACTTTAAGATGTGGGGAATACTTCCAATAGACGGTTCAAACAAGCTTAGATACAAAATCGAAATACTATACTATAATCACTAATATTTTTATTACTCAGATACACTAAAAATGAACAGTTAGTTCATCGGAAGTTCACCGGAATATTTGTACTACTAAAAGATTGTAAAAGATAGACCTAATTCCCACTTTAAGTATTACATATAACTAACTGTAATTCTTACATATATTATTTCTGAGAAAATAGAGTTTTTACAGCACTTCACAACAATCATTCTAAGCTGCTGTAATTATTGGATAATATTGAAAATGAAAGTTAACATAATTGAACATTATCGGACGTAGATTTTTAGCGTCTAATTGAGCTATTAAGCTGCTCCTTTGCCTAAATAGGGTTTTAATTTGGGTGAAAAATTTCTCTTTATAAGTGTCTGTTTTATGCTCCATTCTTCTGAGTTATCAAACTCTGAAAGAAGCCTGATTTGCTCTCCTTCTTTGTAGGCAGCGGGCACCCCGTCTCTATACAAAACTCTATTTTTATAATGAGAAGAAATCTTTTTTCCGGGTGTAATTATTCCCATCAAATTAAGCGGGTCTGAAGCACTCAAAGAGACAAGGCGGCCTGTAGTTTTTTTTCTCCTCATATCCCTAAGCGAAGCCACTGCTTCGGGTAGCGCAAATTGCTCCCCGGTCACACCTTCAACAAACCTTCCTCCCCTAACCTCTCCTCTGAGCTCAAGCAACCTGAGCGCTCTCACAAGGTCTCTCCAAGGTGGTGAAAAACTCTCACGTTCGAGTAACTTTCTAAACACTACACCGTATCTATTTAAAAAAATACGAGCGAGTGCTCGCATTTCTTCGGATAAATTTTTGCTCTCTTCTTCTTGCTCTTCTGATTTTTTTATGAGCGACCACCTGCCTGCGCCTTCCATGTTGAAGCTAATTCTTTTTCTTCTTTGACCTCTTTGTGTTTTATATTTTGATCTGACAAGAAGAGCTCTCAAACCTGTGTAGCTGTCAGAGGTGATCAGACCTTTTGCAACAAGTTCGGCTAAAGCAATTTCTGTTTCTGCCTTGAGACATTTTGATCCGGAAATAATTTCCTCAAAAAACGACGCTCCTTTTGAAGAGATAAAATCAAAAACTTTTTTTGCGTTGTTTGATAAATCTTCAAAATTATTTTCTGGAGCACTGACGATATTTTTCCATATATCTAAATTAGTTCTTTTCACAATTGTGATCGGCGTTGTTTTTATCGGAGAAGATTTTTTGCTTCCATTATTTTTTGGAACTCTAAATCTTCCCCAGGCAGTTGAACCCGAAAGACACAAAGTGTCCATCCAAGTGTGATCATAATTTTTCAATCGGGATGAAAAAATATA
>NZ_JALCBM010000024.1 GCF_028066395.1 Ruegeria sp. | reverse complement strand
CGTCGCGCTGGCGGCCCAGTTCGGACGTGATCGAGCCGAACAGCTCGGGGTCGCGATCAGACAGGGGTTGGGTGAAGAAACCGGTGTCACGAAGATTGGCGTTCATAATGGCTCCACAGGGCTGGGGTGTGTCTTTGGCGGATTTCCTATCGGAAACTGAACGGACGAGAAAGGTTGTAAAGCGACGAATTGGCCCGCAGGGGCGTCAACTCTGGCCTATTGCGGAAAGGTGTGTTTGTTTCGGAACCAAATGTGCAGCACCGGAAACCGGAATTGATGACTAAGAGAATCGCTTTTCTCGCCAGCGATGCGAAAGTGGCGCAAACCGCCCGCGATGCGCTGGTGGCCCGTTATGGAAACGCGGCACCGCGGGATGCGGATGTTGTGGTGGCGTTGGGTGGTGACGGGTTCATGCTGCACACGCTGCAAGGGATTCAGCACCTGAACACGCCAGTCTACGGCATGAATCGCGGCACCATCGGGTTCCTGATGAACGAATATGCCGAAACTGACCTGATGACGCGCCTTGCCGAGGCCGAGGAAGAGGTCATCAACCCCCTGACCATGACGGCGATGGATCAGGCGGGCAAAACGCACAAGGCGCTGGCGATCAACGAGGTCTCGTTGCTGCGCGCCGGGCCACAAGCCGCGCGCCTGAGGATCAGTATCGACGGGCGTGTGCGTATGGATGAACTGGTTTGCGACGGCGCGCTTCTGTCCACGCCTGCCGGATCGACGGCCTATAACTACTCTGCCCATGGGCCGATCGTGCCGATCGGGGCGGATGTTCTGGCGCTGACGCCGATCGCGGCGTTTCGACCCCGGCGCTGGCGCGGGGCCTTGCTGCCCAAGGTGGCGCAGGTCAGATTCGATGTGATCGAGGCCGACAAACGACCGGTCATCGTGGCGGCCGATTCGATTTCCTTCCCCGATATCGACTGGGTGGAAATCAGCTCGGAACCCGCCGTGCAGCACCGCATTCTGTTCGACCCCGGCCACGGGTTGGAAGAGCGCCTGATTTCCGAGCAATTCACCTGAATTCTCACCCGGCGGAAAATTTCTGACGGCTTATGTGAACCAGTTCACAGGCGTTAAAGAAACCGTTTGTTAATGTGATCTTGCCTGGAGGACACGCCAGGATGGAAGTGAGTGGCCATCCAACGGTGTTTTCGAATGATTGCGCAGTTTTCGCGCTGGCGAGGGTGGGTGGTGCTACGCTCGTCATCAGAAATCCGGGCTATTTTAGAACGCGGACCCCGGGCGTCAAAACCCGGGGTCAATTTTGTCTGGCATATCGATAGCTTGGCGGCCTCAGGTGCCTGTGGCCATCCTGTCCCACAGAATTGGGGCCATCTGCCCCACGCGCGATTCGATGGCTGCGGCGGCGTCCACGGCCAGATCCTCGCGCCATCGCCGGGCAGCGATCTGTACGTTGATCGGTTGCGGCCCCGTGGGCAGTTCCGCCAGTCGCGCGGGCACGCAGGCGGCGGGCAGGCCGAGGAAGTTCATCGCATAGGAATAAACCGCGCAGCCCAGAACCTCATGCACGCCCTCGGCGCCTTCGGTGTCGCGGTCGGGTTTAAAAAAGGGCTGCGGCAGGAAGGGGGACAGGACCAGAGGGTAGGTCTGCATGAACAGCGACCATTCGCGCGCATAGTGGCTGCGCTTGGCCATCATCCGCAGCAGATCGGTTTCGAGGATCGGGGGGAATTCCTGAAAATAGACCTCGAAGATATCGCGGATCGTTTGGGAGCCTGCTGCCTCGATATCGCCGCGCATCAGGGTCAGCACCTCACCCATCAGGGCGCGATATCCGTTGCGGCCACATTCGAACACATCGGGCGGATCGATCTCCTCGACCAGATATCCGGCATCGGTCAGCGCATCGCGGGCGGTGTCGAGCGCCGCTTCGACGTCCGCGTGCAGGGCATAGCCAAAGGTGTTCTTGGTAAAGGCGACCCGGATCGGAGCATCGATATCCTTGCTGCGCCAGGGTAGGGGGACGTGGAACGGGTCGCGCGGGTCGGGGGCGATCAGGCTGGGCATGGACAGGTGCAGATCGGCGGCAGAGCGAGCCAGCAGCCCCTGCACCGACATGGATTGCGCCAGCAGCCCGCGTTCGGCTTTTTGCCCCGGGTTCCAGGCCGGAACCCGACCGAGGCCGGGCTTGACCGTCACCGCCCCGTTGGCCGCTGCTGGAAACCGCAGACTGCCGCCGATATCGTTGCCATGCCCTAGCGCACCGATCCCCGCCATCACCGCCGCCCCGGCACCGCCCGAGGACCCTCCGGGCGAGATATGCCGACCCCATGGATTATGCGTGCGCCCGTGCAGTGGGTTGTCGGTATCGGCGCGGAAAGAAAACTCGGGCGTATTGGTCCGCCCGATCACCACGGCACCCGCGTTCAGCAGGTTGGTGACAATCGGGGCGTCATCAGGGGCAATCGCCTCTTTCAGGGCGATAACGCCGTTTGAGGTGGCGTGCCCCTTCTGGTCAACATTGATCTTGATGGTCACCGGCACCCCGTGCAGCGGCCCGGTCTCAGCACCGTTGGCGCGGGCCTGATCCAGTTGCCGCGCACGTTCCTGCGCTTCGACACGCAAATCCTCGACCACCGCGTTCAGGGCAGGATTGGCCTGATCCATCCGGTCCAGCGTGCTTTGGACGGCGTCTTCGACGCTCAGGTCGCCGGTGCGGGTCAGCGCTGTCAGGTCCGTGGCGCTCAGACGCCAGATATTGGTGTGTGTCATGGGCCCTCACTGTCTCGGGATGACAGTAGGGGGCTTGCGGCAGGTTGCAAGCGTGACGTGAGTGGCGGGCGGCGCAAGGCCGCCCGACCTACGTTATTGCGCGTAGCCGATGGTTTGTAGGGCTTGGGTGATCTCGTCCAGAATGGCGGGATCGTCGATGGTGGCAGGCATTTTGTAGTCCTTACCGTCGGCAATAGACACCATCGTGCCGCGCAGGATTTTGCCGGAGCGGGTCTTGGGCAGCCGGTCCACCACCACGGCCAGTTTGAAGGCGGCCACCGGGCCAATCTTGTCCCGCACCATTTTGACCACTTCTTGCGTGACCTCGCCGTGATCGCGGCCTGCACCCGCGTTCAGACACAGGAACCCGACCGGCATCTGACCTTTCAACTGATCCGACACGCCGATCACGGCGCATTCGGCGACGTCGGGGTGGGCGGCCAGAACCTCCTCCATCCCGCCGGTGGACAGACGGTGCCCGGCCACGTTGATCACGTCATCGGTGCGCGCCATGATATAGAGGTACCCGTCCTCGTCGATCATGCCGGCATCGCCGGTTTCGTAATAGCCGGGGAAGTGGGTCAGATAGGATTTGTGGAACCGGTCCTCGGCATTCCACAGGGTTGGCAGAGTGCCCGGAGGCAGGGGCAGTTTCACCGCGATGGCCCCCAACTCCCCCGGTTTCATCGGGTGGCCACCTTCATCAAGGATTTGCACGTCATAACCCGGCATCGGTTTCGCGGGTGAGCCCAGCTTGACCGGCAACTCCTCAATCCCCAGCGGGTTACCCGCGATGGTCCAGCCGGTTTCGGTCTGCCACCAATGGTCGATGACCGGCACCTTCAGCGCGTCCTGCGCCCAGATGATCGTGTCCGGGTCGGCCCGTTCCCCGGCCAGATACAGCGCCTTGAGGTGCGACAGGTCGTATTTGGCGATCAGCTCACCTTTGGGGTCTTCGCGTTTGACGGCGCGGATGGCGGTCGGGGCGGTGAAGAAGCTTTTGACCTTATGTTCCGAGATCACCCGCCAGAAGGTGCCCGCGTCGGGGGTGCCGACCGGCTTGCCCTCGAACACGATGGTGGTGTTGCCGTGGATCAGCGGGGCGTAGCAGATATAGGAATGGCCCACGACCCAGCCCACATCCGAGGCCGCCCAGAACACATCGCCCGGATCGACGTTGTAGATGTTCTTCATGGTCCAGTTCAGCGCCACCAGATGCCCGGCGGTCGGGCGCACGACGCCCTTGGGTGCTCCGGTTGTGCCCGAGGTATAGAGGATATAGGCCGGATCGTTGCCGTCCACCGGAACACATTCCGCAGGCTCGACCCCGTACTGGAACCCGTGCCAGTTGACATCGCGACCGGGGATCAGTTCCGCAACCTCTTGTTCACGCTGGAAAATCACGCAGAAATCGGGCTTGTGGTCGGCCATGTCGATGGCACCGTCCAGCAGGGGTTTGTAATGCACCACGCGGCCCGGCTCCATCCCGCAGGACGCCGCGATGATCGCCTTGGGCTTGGCATCGTCGATCCGCACGGCCAATTCGTTACTGGCAAAGCCGCCGAACACCACCGAATGAACCGCACCCAGCCGCGCGCAGGCCAGCATCGCCTCAAGCGCTTCGGGGATCATCGGCATGTAGATGATCACACGGTCGCCTTTCTCAATCCCCTTGGCGCGCAGGGCACCGGCCAGAGTGGCCACGCGGTTGCGCAGCTCGACGTATGAGATTTCGCGCTTGGTCTGGGTGATCGGGCTGTCATAGATGATCGCAGTCTGCTCACCCCGTCCGTTTTCCACATGGCGGTCGACGGCGTTCCAGCAGGTGTTCACCTTGGCGTCACAGAACCATTCATAAAGCGGCGCGTTGTCGTCAAACAGCGCCTTGCTGGGGGGCTGAACCCAGTCGATCCCTTTTGCGGCCTGCATCCAGAACGCCTCGGGGTCGGATTTCCAGCTTTCATAAACGTCCTGATATGTCATGGCGTTCTCCTCCTCATGCCCTTGGGGCAATCTGTTATCATTCCCCGAACACCGAGCAAGCGACACGCCGGACGGCGCGTCAGTTTATCGCAAAATCTTTGCAGAATGTTGCAGGGCACCCTGCAAATTTTTGCAAACCATCTGGTGAGGCGGGGTTTTGCATCAAATGGTCAAGGCTTTTGCAAATCTGCAAAGTTCTGCGTGCAAAAGCCGTGACCACAAGAATCAGCCCGATCTATCCGTAATGCGCCACCGGCGTCCCGGCGATGGCCGCCATATTCAGAAGGCCCCGCGCCGTGATCGAGGGCGTCACGATATGCGCCTTGTTGCCCATGCCCATCAGGATCGGACCGACCTCAAGCCCGTCGGCCTTCATCTTCAGAATGTTGCGGACACCGCTGGCCGCATCCGCATGGGCGAAGATCAACACATTCGCCGCGCCCTGCAGCCGCGAGTTCGGGAAAATGCGGTCACGCAGCACCGGGTCCAGCGCGGCATCCAGATTCATTTCGCCCTCGTAGACAAAATCCCGGGGCGCGCTGTCCAGAATCTCGATCGCGGCGCGCAGGCGTTTGCCGGACCCTTCGGCCTGATTGCCAAATTGCGATTGTGAGCAGAAGGCGATCTTGGGCTCGATCCCGAAGCGGCGCACGTGACGGGCGGCGCCTATGGTGCTTTCGGCCAGTTCCTCGGGCGAGGGCAGTTGCCGCACATGGGTGTCGGCGATGAACAGCGGGCCGTCTTCCAGGATCATCAGCGACAGCGCGCCATGCGGACGCAGGCTGCCATTGTCCAGAACCTGTTCAACATAGTTCAGATGCCAGCGATATTCGCCGAACGTGCCGCAGATCATGCTGTCAGCCTCGCCCCGATGCACCATGATCGCCGCAATCGCCGTGTTGTTCGTGCGCATGATCGCCTTGGCCAGATCGGGGGTCACGCCGCGGCGCTGCATGATCTCGTGATACGAGGTCCAATAGTCGTAATAGCGCGGGTCGTCCTGCGGGTTCACGATCTGAAAGTCTTCACCCGGGCGCACCGTCAGGCCCAGCCGTTCGCAGCGCGCGTCGATCACGTCCGGGCGACCGATCAGAATAGGTGTTTCGGTGGTTTCTTCCAAAATCGCCTGCGCGGCGCGCAGCACGCGCTCATCCTCGCCCTCGGCAAAGACGATCCGGCGCGAGGCGACGGCTGCGGCCTCGAACACCGGGCGCATCAGCAGGGCGGATTTGAACACGGTCTGGTTCAGCTTTTCCTTATAGGCCTCGATATCTTCGATGGGCCGTTTCGCCACCCCGCTGTCCATCGCCGCCTTGGCCACCGAGGAGGACACCACGCCCACAAGACGCGGGTCAAAGGGTTTGGGGATCAGATATTCGGGGCCGAACGTCAGTTGCTCGCCCTTATAGGCCGCTGCGGCCTCGGCGCTGGTGGTGGCGCGGGCCATCTCGGCAATGCCGTCGACGCAGGCGATCTGCATGGCGTCATTGATCTCGGTCGCGCCGACGTCCAGCGCGCCGCGGAAGATGAAGGGGAAACACAATACGTTGTTGACCTGATTGGGAAAATCGCTGCGTCCGGTAGCGATGATCGCATCGGGGGCAACCGCGCGGGCGTCATCGGGCAGGATTTCCGGCGTTGGATTGGCCAGCGCGAAGATGATCGGGCGCTTGGCCATTTTCTCGACCATTTCGGGCTTCAGCACATTGGGGCCGCTGAGACCCAGAAACAAATCCGCGCCGCCGATCACATCGTCCAGCGTGCGCAGGTCGGTTTTCTGCGCGAACTGATCCTTGTGCGGGTTCATATCCTCAGCCCGGCCTTCATAGACCAGCCCGTGAATGTCACACAGCCAGATATTCTCGCGCTTGACGCCCAGCTTGACCAGCATGCTCAGGCAGGCAATCCCTGCCGCCCCGCCGCCGGTCGAGACGATCTTGATATCTTCGAATTTTTTGCCCGCCACATGCAGGGCGTTCTTGGCCGCAGCCCCCACGACAATGGCGGTGCCGTGCTGGTCGTCGTGAAACACGGGGATGTTCATCCGCTCGCGGCACAGTTTTTCGACGATGAAACAGTCCGGAGCCTTGATATCCTCAAGGTTGATGGCGCCAAAGGTCGGCTCTAGCGCGCAGACGATATCGGCCAGCTTTTCGGGGTCCGGCTGATCCACCTCGATATCGAAACAGTCGATGCCGGCGAATTTCTTGAACAGGACCGCTTTGCCCTCCATCACCGGTTTCGAGGCCAGCGCGCCGATATTGCCCAACCCCAGCACCGCCGTCCCGTTGGAGACCACGGCCACCAGATTGCCGCGCGCGGTGTATTTCTCGGCATTGTCCGCATCTGCCTTGATCTCAAGGCTCGCCTCGGCCACGCCCGGGGAATAGGCCCGTGCCAGATCGCGCCCGTTTGCCATCGGTTTGGTGGCCTTGATTTCCAGCTTTCCGGGCTTGGGATGCGCGTGATAGTCAAGTGCGGCCTGTCGCAGGTTGGGTGTGTCGGACATCAGCGTTTCAGCTCCCTTCGCGAATTTGATTTAGCATTAAACCACTTTTCCGGGCTTGGCTACGCCGCGTGCGAGCTGTCGGTCGCCAAATCGTGATCGGTGCGTGTTTGAAGTGGCAGCGTTTCCCTACACATCCATTGCACAGTCAAATTCAGGTTCAAGCAAGCATCAGATGGCATTCAAGGCAGATATTTCGGCCAGAGACGCGATCTCTGCCCCTTTTGGTGGCGGCGGGGGTGTCTGCCTCGTAACCTTGACGGCTGCCATAGCAGCGGTCTCGGTCGTATGTTTCACTGCCATCTGGCCATTGCGGGCGATGGCGTTGAGCCACGAAGGCGGGCCGATCGAAACGATTGCGGCGGTTGCGCTGCTTGTCGCGGGTCTGATCGCCCTGAAACGCTACACCGGGATAACACGCCTTTACATCGCGGTTGTCTGCCTGCTTTTGACCGAGCGTGAGTTGGAGGCCCAGGTGTATCCCGAAGGCAGCCCGGGTTTCATGATCCTCAGCGGCCTTGATGATGTGCTTGACGTAACAGCGGTACGGGTTGTTCTGGCCGTGATCGTCTTTGGCGGGTTGATATGGCATGGCGTACCGAATGGCCTGCGGGCATTCCGTCAAAGAGAGCCGTTCCTGATGATCTTTCTGCTGGCTGGTGCCTGCGCGGTCACGGCGCAGGTGCTGGAGGAATTCAGCAGTGCTTATGCCACAAGCCTGTCGACCATGATGTGGGCGCGGCTGTTTGCGTTGGAAGAAACGCTGGAAATGTTCTTTTCGGTTGGTATCTTGGCCTCTGTTCTGATCGGATGGTCAAAACCCGGTATCGAAGAGACAGTGAATGACATCACCCCACGCCCAGACCCGCGCTGAAATCCGTCTGCCGACACAAGAGCTGCGCGACGATATTCCCTTTTACACCAAGGTGCTGGGCATGCGGATGGACATGATCTATCCGGCAGATGACCCGCGTGTTGCGGTGTTTTCGGGTCACGGGTTGCGGGTGCGGGTGGAAAAGGACGCGCCGGAAAGCCCCGGCACCCTGCGCATCCTGACCGAGGACCCGGACGGCTTTGCCAATGGTCAGCGCCATCTGGTGGCCCCCAACGGCACCCGGATCGAGATTGACGAATTGAACCCGCCGATGGTCATGCCAGAGACGGTGCATTCCTTTGTTGTCCGCAGGCTCAAGGATCAGGCGCCGTGGATCATCGGGCGGGCCGGGATGCATTATCGTGATCTGGTGCCGGACCGGTTGGGCGGGTCGATCATCGCCAGCCATATCCGCATTCCCGATGGCGGGCCGGTGCCCGATATGGTGCATTTCCACAAGGTCGGGTTTCAGCTGATCTTTTGCATCCACGGTTGGGTCGACGTGGTCTATGAGGATCAGGGCGACAAGATGCGCCTGACCGCGGGCGACTGTTTCATCCAGCCCCCTGAAATCCGTCACCGCGTGCTTGAGGCGTCCGACAACGTTCAGGTGATCGAGATTGGCGTACCCGCCGAACATGTCACCGAAATCGACCATGAGATGGAACTGCCCACCCCGCATCTGCGCCCCGATCGCGAATGGCAGGGCCAGCGGTTTGTCTTCAACCGGGCCGAGGGTGCTGACTGGGCCCCGTTCCGTTTGCCGGGGTATATCTGCCGTGACACCACGATTGCGGAAAACACCAAGGGCGTGGCCGGGGTTCAGGTGGTGCGCAGGGGGCAGAGTGATCCGGTCTGGGCCAGCCATGACACCGATATCCACTTTACCTTCGTCATGAACGGGCAGGTCACACTGGAAGGCGACGGGCGCGAGCCTTACCGGCTGGAACAGGGCGACGCCTTTGTCATCCCGCCCGGCATGCGCACGCGGCTGGCCGACCCTTCGCAGGATGTCGAACTGCTTGAGGTCACGTTGCCCGGGGTTTTCAACACGACCTTGGGTTAAAAATCCGGGCCTTTTGGGGCTTCAACTCCCCCTTCGGTTTCATTTAGGGTATGTGTTTCTGACCAGATGATCAAAAATTGGGGAATCGCCATGTCGCTTAAAGATGCCGCCCTGTCCGTGCGGGAAAATGCCTATGCGCCCTATTCGAATTTCAAGGTCGGCGCGGCGATCCGGTCGGGCTCGGGCGTGGTCTATTCCGGATGCAATGTGGAAAACGTGGCCTATCCCGAAGGCACCTGTGCCGAGGCAGGGGCAATTGCCGCCATGGTCGCGGCGGGGGAACGGGATTTGACCGAGGTCTATGTGGTTGCCTCCAGCCCGCAGCCGGTGCCGCCCTGTGGCGGGTGCCGTCAGAAACTGGCCGAGTTCGGCCGGGCTGATGTCAAGGTGACGCTGGCCACTGCGGACGGCAAGGAACAGGAAACCACCATTGGCCAATTGCTGCCCGGCGCCTTTGGGGCCGCGCATATGGAAGGCACCTGACCGGATGGACGCCCGCTCGATCATTGCCAAGCTGCGTCGGGGTGACGTGCCCAGCCGCGAAGAACTGATCTGGTTCGCGCAAGGCCTCGCCGATGGTGGGGTCAGCGATGCGCAGGCCGGGGCCTTTGCCATGGCCGTCTGCATGGGTGGGCTGGGCGCGCAGGGACGGGCCGATCTGACCATCGCTATGCGCGACAGCGGAGAGGTGCTGACCTGGGATCTGGACGGTCCGGTGATCGACAAACACTCGACCGGTGGCGTCGGGGATTGTGTCAGCCTGGTACTGGCCCCGGCGCTGGCGGAATGCGGGGCCTATGTGCCGATGATCTCGGGGCGCGGCTTGGGTCATACCGGCGGGACGCTGGACAAGTTGGAGGCGATCCCGGGCGTGACAACGCAGATCGGGCAGGCGCGTCTGACGCAGATATTGCAGGATACCGGTGCGGCCATTGTCGGCGCGACGGGGCAGATCGCCCCTGCCGACAAGCGGCTTTACGCGGTGCGCGATGTGACGGCGACGGTGGAAAGCCTCGATCTGATCACCGCCTCGATCCTGTCCAAGAAACTGGCGGCCAGCCCGGATGCGCTGGTTCTGGACGTCAAGGTCGGCAGCGGTGCGTTCATGAAAACCCATGACGAGGCCCACAAGCTGGCGCAGGCTCTGTCCGAGACGGCCAATGCCGCCGGGTGCCGGACCTCTGCCGTGATCACCGACATGAACCAACCGCTGGCCCTGGCACTGGGCAATGCGCTGGAAGTGGCCGAGGTGATGAAGGTTCTGACCGGCGGCGGTGTGTCGCCTCTGGCCGAGATTGCAGCGGAACTGGGTGGCACTTTGCTGGTCGACGCGGGCATGTGCGACACATTCGAGGCCGGGTATTCCCAAATCGCCGAGATTATCCGCGACGGGCGGGCCGCTGAGCGTTTTGGCCGCATGATGGCAGCCGTCGGCGGGCCGGTCCATTTCACCGACAATTGGGCACGGTTCCTGCCCGAGGCGAATGTCATTCGCGAGATTCCGGCCCCTTATGACGGGTACGTCGCCGCCATAGATGGCGAGGCGTTGGGTCTGGCCGTTGTCGCGCTGGGCGGCGGGCGGCAGGTTGAGAGTGATGAGATCGACCCGGCGGTCGGCCTGTCGAACCTGCTGACTTTGGGCACGCGCGTCTCGAAAGGCGAGCCTTTGGCGGTGGTTCACGCCGCGCGGGAAGAGGCTGCGAGTCAGGCGGCGGCAACCGTCTTGCAGGCGGTGACGCTCAGCGAAACCCCGGTGGATGCGCCCAATCTGGTCCATGAAAGGATCACCCCATGACCCGCGCGTTTCTGGTGGTGATGGATTCCGTTGGCATCGGCGGCGCGCCGGATGCCGATCAGTTTTTCAACGGCAACACCCCCGATACCGGTGCCAACACGCTGGCCCATATCGCGCAGGCCTGTGCCGAGGGGCGGGCCGAGGATGGACGCTCCGGCCCCCTGCACCTGCCGCATCTGGATGCGTTGGGGCTGGGGGCGGCCGCCCGTCTGGCCTCGGGCGCGGCGACGCCGGGGCTTACGGCTGAACCGACCGGCCTCTGGGGCTGCGCGCGGGAGCATTCGCCGGGCAAGGACACGCCCTCGGGCCATTGGGAACTGGCCGGATTGCCGGTGCCGTGGGACTGGCATTATTTCCCTGATACCACGCCGTCCTTCCCGGATGACCTCAGCCGCGCCGCTGCTCAGGCCGCCGGGACGGAGGGTATTCTCGGCGATTGCCACGCCTCGGGCACCGCAATCATCGCCGAACTGGGGGCCGAGCATATGCGGACCGGCTGGCCGATCTGCTATACCTCTGCCGACAGCGTGTTCCAGATCGCCGCGCATGAGGACAGCTTTGGCCTCGACCGCCTGCTGGACATGTGCAAAACGCTGGCCCCGCGCCTGCATGAGATGAAGGTGGGCCGGGTCATCGCGCGGCCTTTCATCGGCTCGCCCGAACAGGGGTTCACCCGCACCACCAACCGCAAGGATTTCGCCATCCTGCCGCCCGCGCCGGTGCTGACCAACTGGGCGCAGGACGCAGGCCGTCGCGTGCATGCGGTGGGCAAGATCGGCGACATCTTCTCGATGCAGGGGATCGACACGCTGCGTAAAGGCTCGGATGCCGAGTTGATGGGGCATCTCTCAGATCTAGTGGATGAGGCGGAAGAGGACAGCCTGACCTTCGCCAATTTCGTCGAATTCGACAGCCTCTATGGCCACCGCCGCGATATCAGTGGCTATGCAAGGGCGCTGGAGTGGTTTGACCGCGAAATCGGCGCGATCCTGCAAAAGCTGCGCCCGGACGATCTGTTGCTGTTGACCGCCGATCACGGCAATGATCCAAGTTGGACCGGCACCGACCACACCCGCGAACAGGTGCCGGTGCTGATCGCCGGGCAGGGCGCAGGGCAGATCGGCAAGGTCGATTTTGCCGACATCGCCGCCAGCATTGCCAAACACCTCAACATACCGGCGCAAGGGCCGGGAAGGACCTTTTTATGACCGTCGCAGACCTGCCGAAAATCGAACTGCACCTGCATCACGAAGGCGCGGCCCCGCCCGCGTTCATCCGCCAACTGGCCCACGAAAAGCGCATCGACTTGAGTGGCATCTTCAAGCCGGACGGGTCCTATGATTTTCGCGACTTTGCCCATTTCCTGTCGGTCTATGAGGCCGCCTGCGAAGTGTTGAAGTCGCCCGAGGATTTCCGCCGCCTGACGCTGGCCATTCTGGAAGAAAGCGCGGCGAATGGAGTAGTCTATTCCGAGACCTTCCTCAGCCCCGATTTCTGCGGCGGCGGCGATTTGCATGCGTGGCGCGACTACCTGACCGCCATTCAGGACGCTGCTGATGAGGCCGAAGACAAATTCGGCATCACCCTGCGCGGTGTCGTCACCTGCGTGCGCCATTTCGGCGCCGAACAGGCCAAGGCCAGCGCCTTTTGCGCGGCGGAAACCGCGGGCGACTGGATCACCGGGTTCGGCATGGGCGGCAACGAATCCATTGGCGCTCAGGGTGATTTCAAATGGGCCTTTGATTGCGCGCGCGAGGCTGGTTTGCGCCTGACCACTCATGCGGGGGAATTTGGCGGTCCCAACAGCGTGCGCGACGCGGTGCGTGACCTAGGCGTCGAACGCATCGGCCACGGTGTGCGCGCCATCGAAGACCCCGATCTGCTGCGCGAACTCGTTGACCGGGATGTGACGCTTGAGGTCTGCCCGGGGTCGAACGTGGTGCTGGGCCTGTTCCCCGATTTCGCGGCCCACCCGATCGCGCGGCTGCGCGACGCGGGCGTCAAGGTCACCGTGTCCACTGACGACCCGCCGTTTTTCCATACCACCATGCGCCGCGAATATGAGATGCTGAACCAGGCCTTCGGCTGGGATGCCGAGGATTTCGCCGCCCTGAACGAAACCGCCCTGAATGCGGCCTTTTGCGATGAAGACACCCGCGCGCGGGTCAAGACAAGACTGGAGAGAACATGAGCGACCATCTGACCGTCGTCGATCACCCGCTGGTGCAGCACAAGCTGACGCTTATGCGGGACAAGGGCACCTCGACCGCCGTGTTCCGGCAGTTGTTGCGCGAGATCACGCTGCTGCTGGCCTATGAGGTCACGCGCGAGATGTCGCTGACCACCCGCCATATCGAAACCCCGATGGAGGAGATGGACGCCCCCATCCTCGCGGGCAAGAAACTGGCGCTGGTCTCGATCCTGCGGGCGGGCAACGGGATGCTGGACGGGGTGCTGGAGCTGATCCCCTCGGCGCGTGTTGGGTTTGTTGGCCTGTACCGCGATGAGGAAACGCTGAAGCCGGTGCAGTATTACTTCAAGGCCCCTGAGGGGCTGAAGGACCGCCTGGTTATCGCCGTTGACCCGATGCTGGCGACGGGGAATAGCTCGGCCGCCGCGATTGATCTGCTGAAAGAGGCCGGCGCGACCGATATCCGTTTCCTCTGCCTGCTGGCCGCGCCCGAAGGCGTCGCGCGGATGAAAGAGGCGCACCCGGACGTCAAGATCGTCACCGCCGCGCTGGATCGGGAGCTGAACTCCAAGGGTTACATCATGCCCGGTCTGGGGGACGCAGGCGACCGGATGTTCGGGACCAAGTAACCGGACTTATTCACCACAGATATTCTGCAGCCGGACCCAATCGCGGTCCGGCAGCACCTGTTCCAGCGTGCGACCTGCCATCGGGTCGGCCTCAATCAGGCCCAGCACCGTCTCGCCCGTGATGTCGCGCGCATAGGCGTAGGGGGTCGAGGGCAGGGCGGCCTGTGCAAAGACTGCCAGCAGATCGCCATCAGCGATGGCGGGGCGGGGTTCGGACAGGACCTGCTCGGTATAGCTGTCGATATTCTCGGATGTCAGTTGACCGGTGGTCAGCAAGCGGAAGGCCGAGGCAGGCCCGGTCCGGTCCAGCAGATCGTCCAGCGGGTCTTTCTGATCGGCCCGCGCGCGGGCGGCGATGATGTATCCGGCGGCAACGGCGGGGTCCTCGTGATCCTCGACCAAGGCCCGGTTCAACAGGACCGTACCCCCCGGCAGGTTGAGGCTGTCGGGCACACCCGCAGGAAGGATGACAACCCGGTCCACACCGGTGCGCCGCGCCAGTTGATCCAATGAGGCCTGCGCATCGGCTGAGGTACAGGCACGGCCCGACACACGCTCGATCCGTTGCAGGATGGTGGCGCCGATCTCTTGCCGTTTGATCTCGGGCACCACCGAGACCACATGGCGTTGCAACGCCCCCGGCAGCCACAGCAGCAGCACCGCGAGCACAGCCAGCACCACGCCCGCAACCGACAACCAGCGCAGCCGCCCGGGATGCGGGCGGGCGCGGTCGATGGCGCGTTGCAGGCGGTCGATGGCGTCCAGCATGGTGGTCTCAGACTGCGCCAGTTCCAGCGTCTCACCCGGATCGCCATCGGGGTTGAACACCGCCGGAAACGCGCCCGGGTTCTGCCGCTCTAACGCGGCAAGTGACCAATGCGTCAGCGCCCGGTCGTTGAAATCCGAGATCGTCAACGTCGCCTCACCGATAGACACCACAACCTCGCGCCGTTGTTCGTCGGGCGAGGGGCGCCACAATCCGGTCGCCTCGATCCGCTGATACTGTTTCAGGGCCGTCATCGTCATCGGGAAATGCTACTCGTTATCGTTTTATGGAAGCATAGCATGGTGAATTCCCGGGGCGCAAACCTGTTGCATCACCAATCACTTTGGTGCTGGATGGCGCCAAGGTTCGGGGTTGCCGGGCTGTGGATCAGGACTAATTCGCGGACATGCAGGCAGGCAAACCCACTTCTCCGACACTGGCGTCATTTCTGATGGTCGGGTCCATGGCCATCATCGGGGTGATCGACAATTTCGTCATCCTGCTGGCCGACACGATCGGCCTGTGGCAATTCCATCTGAGCCGCGCCGCGCTGATGCTGCCGCTGGTTGTTGGCTTGTCGCTGCTGGGGCTGGGGGGGATGTGGCCCAAACGTCCGGGTCCGGTTGTTTTGCGCAGTGTGCTGATCACGGTGGCCTTGCTGTTCTATTTTACCGCCTTGGCCATTTTGCCGATTGCACAGGCGCTGGCAGGGCTGTTCACCTCGCCCATCTTTGTTCTGCTGATCTCGGCGCTGGCGATGAGGCAACCGATTGGCCCATGGCGTATCGCGGCGGTGCTGATCGGGTTCCTCGGGACCTTATGTGTGTTGCAACCCAACCCGGCAGAGTTTGACTTCCGCACCCTGCTGCCTGTCGCGGGCGGGTTTTTTTATGCGCTCAGCGCAATCATTACCCGCAGCCATTGCGCCGAAGAAAGCACGCTTGCCCTGTTGACCGGGATGATCCTGATGCTGGCCCTGGCCGGGGCGATTGGCGTGACACTCTTTACATTCATGCCCACAGAGGGTGGCTTTGCTACCCGAGGCTGGGTCTGGGCGATGCAACCCGCACTGCCCTGGATCGTGATACAGGCGGTGGGGTCCACCGCTGCGGTCTTCATGCTGATCAAGGCATATCAACTGGGTGAGCCGTCATATGTGGCGGTGTTCGAATATTCCGTGATGATCTTTGGCCCCCTGTTTGCATGGGTGGCCTTTGGGCAGACCATCGGCGTGATGCAGATCACCGGGATCGGGCTGATCGCCACCGCGGGCGCGGTGCTGGGATGGCGGGCCGGACGCGCAGAAGTGGCGGCGTCGTGATCATCTCGACCGGCCGGTCCTATATCTTTGTGCATATCCCGAAAACCGGGGGCACGTCGCTGGCCAGTGCATTGGAACAGCGGGCGATGAAAGATGACATCCTGTTGGGTGATACCCCAAAAGCGCAGCGGCGGCGCAAGCGCGTCAAGGCGCTGAAGGCCCGAGGGCGGTTGTGGAAACACGCCACGTTGAGTGATATCGACGGGCTGGTTTCTGCGGATCAGATACAGGCCATGTTCACCTTTACCCTGGTGCGCAACCCGTGGGACAGGGCCGTCAGCTATTACCACTGGCTGCGCGATCAAAGCTTTGATCACCCTGCCGTGTCGTTGGCCAAGACCTTGGCGTTCGAGCCGTTCATCCTGCACCCCGCCACATTGCGATCTTTCCGGCAAACCCCGGCGCGCAGCTACATGACCCGCGCCGATGGGGTCGAGCAATGCAATGCCTATATCCGGCTGGAACGGTTCGACGAGGATACAAGGCCGCTGTTTGATCACCTCGGGTTTCGGGTGGAATTGCCGCATTTGAACCCCTCGGACCGGCGCGCGGATTACCGGCCATACTATTCGGCCCGGTCTCGCGCCGCGATTGCACAGGCCTGCGCCGAGGATATTCAGAGATTCGGCTATAGCTTTGATCCCGTCACGATCCCATAGTTTCCACCAAAGGTTCAAAGCCTTGCATTGAACCAGTATTGTATGCGCAATACTGGTTAACATGACCTGAAATCGCCTCAATTTGAGCCAAATGTGTCAAAACTAAGCCCTCCCTGAAATTTCCATGCTAGCCCTGACGGAGTGTTTTGTTTGTGCCAAAGGGGGTTCGGCACGTGTTGGAAGTTGTGAGTATTTCGAGTTTTTCGGACCGCAGGCCAGAGGCCGGTCCGACGCATCTGCATCAGGGGTTGTCATGCCGACGGGGTGGACTGGTTCACGGGACCAAGGTCGCCACGACCGCCGGGTGGAAACGGGTGGAGCATCTGAAAACCGGCGATCTGGTGCGGACGCGGGATAACGGGTTCAAGGAAATCCGCCGGGTGTCGACAGATGTGATCACCATACCCGCCGGCGAAATCCGGCCCGAGAATCTGCCGGTTCAGGTGCCCGCCCGGGCTGCCTATAACGGGCGCGCGGTCTGGCTGATGCCCGAACAGGGGATGGCGCTGGACCACAGCAAGGTTGATCCTTCGGATGATGGTGTCTCGGTCGTGCCCGCGCGGTTGCTGAGCGGTATCTGCCATCTCAATTCACGCGCGCCGGGGACCTGTTTTGAGGTCAGTACGCTGTTTTTCGATCAGGATCAGGTGGTCTTTATCGAAGGCGGGTTGCAGGCCTATTGCCCGGCGGCCCGGTTCGGGATGGGCACTGCCTCGGGGCAACGGGCCTATCAGGTGGCCGATGACGAAAGCGCGGCGCCGCTGATTGATGCGATTGCAAGCAAGGGCAGCGTCACGGCGATTGCCAACCCGCTGGGCGCGCTGCCTGCACCCATCCCACAGGACCCGATCTTCCCGATCCGCCCGCCATCTGGCATCCGGCGACCGGGGCGTCCGGGACGGCCCCCGATGCCGACGCTGTTTCTGCGGCCTGAATGGATGATGATTACCCACCAGGAATAGGACCGACGGTCCTATGGTGGGGAAGCTGGCGCATGAGGGGGTATTATGCGCCAGCTTTTCTCGTTACGCCGCCTTGGCTTCGGGATCGAAGCGACCGTAGAAGCTTTGGCCCTTTTCAGCCATGTCGCGCAGCAGCGGCGGGCAGGTGAAACGTTCGCCATAAGCTTCGGCCAATTGGTCACAGCGTTCGGCGGCATAGGGCGTGCCGATGATGTCCAACCAGCTGAGCGGGCCACCGGACCACGGCGCAAAGCCCCAGCCCAGAATGGCGCCGACATCGCCTTCGCGGATGTCTTCCAGCACGCCTTCTTCCAGCGCGCGGACCGCTTCCAGAACCTGTGCGAACATCAGGCGTTCCTGCACCTCGATCAGATCGGGCTGATCCTCGGCCAGCGGGTATTTCTCGGCCAGTCCTTTCCAGTATTCGACGCGCTTGCCCTTGTCGTCGTAGTCGAAGAACCCGGCATTGGCCTTTCGGCCCAGACGACCCTGTTCCTCCATCCAGAAGATCAGATCGTCCGAGGGGCTTTCGGGATAAGCATTCCCCATCGCCGCTTTGGTCGCCCGCGCGATTTTGGCACCCAGATCAATCGAGGTCTCATCGGTCAGTTGGATCGGCCCGACGGGGAAGCCCAACTGTCGCGCGGCATTGTCGATCAGAACCGGGCTGATACCCTCGGCAATCATCCGCACGCCTTCGTTGATATACGGGATAATGCAACGGTTGGCGTAGAAGAACCGCGCGTCATTGACCACGATGGGCGTCTTGCGGATCTGACGGACATAGTCCAGCGCCTTGGCCACCGCGCGATCACCGGTTTCCTTGCCCTTGATGATCTCGACCAGGAACATCTTCTCAACCGGTGAGAAGAAGTGAATGCCGATAAACTGCTCGGGCCGCACGCTGGCCTTCGCCAGATCACTGATCGGCAGGGTCGAGGTGTTCGAGGCAAAGATGCAATCCTCAGGGATGAGCGCCTCGACCTTTTTGGTCATCTCGGCCTTGACGCCGGGGTCTTCAAAGACGGCCTCGATGATCAGATCGCAGCCTTTCAGAGCGTCCAGATCAGGCGTCGCAGTAATGCGCGCCAGCATGGCATCCTTCTTTTCCGGCGTGGATTTGCCGCGCTTGATGCCCTTGTCCAGATAGGCCTCGGTATAGGCTTTGCCCTTGTCGGCGGCCTCCTGATCGCGGTCGATCAGCACAACCTCCATTCCGGCCTGCGCGCTGACCAGCGCGATGCCCGCGCCCATCATGCCCGCACCCAGCACACCGATCTTCTTGACCGATTGATCCGGCACACCTGCGGGGCGCACAGCGCCTTTCTCCAGCGCTTCCTTGTTCAGGAACAGCGACCGGATCATCGCACCAGAGGAGGGGTTCATCAGCACGGATGTAAACCAGCGCGCCTCGATCTTCAGCGCGGTGTCGAAATCGACCAGAGCCCCCTCGTAAACCGCGCTCAGCAGCGCTTTGGCCGCAGGGAACGCGCCTTGGGTCTTGCCGTTCACCATCGCCGAGGCTCCGACGAAGTTCATGAAGCCTGCGGGGTGGTAGGGCGCGCCGCCGGGCATCTTATAGCCCTTGGCATCCCACGGCTTGACCAGATCGGCATCCTTGGCGTTCAGCACCCAGTCCTTGGCGGCAGCCACAGGATCGGCGGCGATCTCATCAATGTAACCCGCGCCCTTGGCCTTTTTGACGTCCAGCATCTTGCCTTCCAGCAGCAGCGGAGCCGCCGCAATCGCGCCGACCTTGCGCACCATCCGCGTGGTGCCGCCCGCGCCGGGGAAGATGCCGACCATGATCTCGGGCAGGCCATATTTCGCTTTGGGGTTCTCGGCCGCGAAGATGCGGTGCGTGGACAACGGCAGTTCCATACCGATCCCGGCGGCGGTGCCGGGCAGGGCGGTGGCGATCGGCTTGCCGCCCTTCTTGGTCTTGGGGTCCATCCCCGCCATCTCGATCTTGCGCAGCAGGGCGTGCATCTGCATCGTGCCCTCGAACAGGCCCTTGGCCGGGTTGTCGCCCGCCTGTTCCTTCATCACCGCCAGCAGGTTCAGGTCCATGCCACCGGCAAACGAGCCTTCCTTGCCGCTGGTCAGAACGATCCCCTTGACCTCATCATCCGCCAGCGCCTGATCGATCAGATCGCTCAGCAGCGCCAGCCCGTCAAAGGACATCACGTTCATGGTTTTCCCGGGCACGTCCCAGGTGATCAGCGCGACGCCGTCCGCGTCTTTTGTCAGAGTGAAATCAGTCATCGTCATCTCCAATCTGGTCAGCCGTCAGCGGGCTGCCATCCTTGCGGGTGAAGCGAAAGCCATCGGCATCAAACTTCACCATCATGTCTATGTCGCTGTAATAGCCGGTCTCGGTCGGGGTCCGCGTGCCCACCACCAAAAAGGTCGCGGGCGCATCGGTGTTGTTCACAAGGTGATGGCCATTGGCCTCACCTGCGGGCCAGGCAGCACAGTCACCGGGCAGCATCTCATGCTCGCCTTCATCGTCGATCAGCGTGCAAGTGCCGCTGAGGATGATGGCGAACTCGTCCTGCTCCATATGGTAGTGACGCAGTGACGACAGCCCACCCGGTTCCAGCCGAACGATGTTAACGCCGTACTGGGTCAACCCGCCCGCATCGCCAACACCTTGGACAAAGCGGCCATCGCCAGCGCGGGCCAGCTTGCCCGGATAGCCCGAGCCGCTCCGAATGGGGATTTGTGAAAGGTCCAGCTTGGGCATCAGACGCGCTCGATAATCGTTGCCGCACCCATGCCGGATGCAATGCAGAGCGTTGCCAGACCGGTTTCCTTGTCCTGCCGCTCCAACTCGTCCAGCAGGGTACCGATGATCATCGCTCCGGTCGCGCCCAGCGGGTGGCCCATCGCGATGGAACCGCCGTTGACGTTGACCAGCGCGGGGTCGACGTCGAACGCCTGCTGGAACCGCAGCACGACCGAGGCAAAGGCTTCGTTCACCTCAAACAGGTCCAGATCGCTGATCTTCATGCCGTTGTCGGCGAGGATTTTCTCGGTCACCGGAACCGGACCGGTCAACATGATGGTCGGATCGGTGCCGATCTTGGCGGTCGCCTTGATGCGGGCGCGGGGCTTCAGCCCATACTTCTCACCGAATTCCTTGTTGCCGATCAGCACAGCCGCCGCACCGTCCACGATGCCCGAGCTGTTGCCCGCGTGGTGGATGTGATTAACGCGCTCAAGGTGCGGGTATTTCAGCATCGCCACCTTGTCGAAACCGGGCATCTGCTCACCCATCATCTGGAAGGAGGGGTTCAGCGCGCCAAGCGACTGCATATCGGTGCCCGGGCGCATGTATTCGTCGCGGTCCAGAATGGTCAATCCGTTCTGATCCTTGACCGAGATCACCGATTTCTCGAACCGGTTCTCTTCCCACGCCTTGGCGGCCCGTTTCTGAGATTCAACCGCCAGCGCGTCGGCGTCGTCTCGGCTGAACCCGTACTCGGTGGCAATGATGTCTGCCGAGATCCCCTGCGGCACGAAATAGGTCTCCATCGCGAGGCTGGGATCAACGGCAATCGCCGCGCCGTCGCTGCCCATAGGTACGCGACCCATCATCTCGACCCCACCGGCGATATACGCCTCACCTGCGCCGCCCCTGACCTGATTGGCCGCAAGGTTCACGGCCTCCATGCCCGAGGCGCAGAACCGGTTGATCGCCAAGCCGGGGATCGACTGGTCCAGATCGGATGCCAGAACCGCCGAGCGCGCCAGACAGCCGCCCTGTTCCATCACCTGCGTGACGTTGCCCCAGATCACATCCTCGACGGCGTGGCCTTCCAGATTGTTCCGCTCTTTCATCGCGTTCAGGGTCAGCGCGGACAGGCGCACCGAGGTCACCTCGTGCAGGCTGCCATCCTTGCGACCCTTGCCGCGCGGGGTGCGCAGGGCGTCATAGATATAGGCTTCGGTCATGGGTCTTCTCCTCAAGCTCGATCCGACGGGTTGCCGGGCATCAGGTCATAGGGGTGTTTCCAGCCGGGCTGTTCGCTGAGGCGCGTCAGCCAGGCGTCAATATGGGGCCAGTCGGCACGATCAAAGCCGAATGGTTCGGGGTAATAAAGGTAGCCGCAGCAGCTGAGATCGGCATTGGTCACGCCGTTACCCACGATCCAGTCGCGACCGTCCAGATGAGTGTTCAGGATGTCATAGGCGGCCTTCAGGCGGCCCTGATTAAAGGCGATCACATCCGGGTTGCGGTGTTCTTCGGGCAAGAAGTTCATCAGAAACCGCGTCATGCCAGCCGTTGAACTGAGCTTGTGGTTGTCCCACAGCACCCAGCGGAAAATCTCGTAATTTTCGTCGCGGTCCTTGCCGCCGAACTTGCCGGATTTCTCGGTTACATAGGCCTGAATGGCCCCGGACTGGCTGGTGCGAAAATCGCCATCGACCAGAACCGGCGCCTCACCCAGTTCGTTGACCGTGGCGCGGTATTTCGGGGTGCGGGTGACGCCCTTGAAGAAATCGACAAAGACCGGTTCCCACTCCAGCCCGGACATCTCCAGCGCCAGCGCGGCTTTGTAGGAGTTTCCGCTCTCTCCGAAACAGTGCAGCTTGATGGTCATGCGATCACCCCTCCCGTGGTGTGCGTGGTTAGGTCGGAATTGAGTATTTGTGAAAAGATGAAGTTGATGTCGTAACCTTCAATTAACTTTCTTCTGTTTTGATGGCTTTGCGGTACAGGCTGGAGAGCTGATGACCGTAAAAGGTGAAGTCGCTCCTGTCCTGACGGCAATTGCCCGATGGCAGGGGCGCATCTCGTCTTCATCTTTTCAAAAATACTCCCGCCGGAGGCATCCAACCGCGACGCCCGCGCTGGCTGCCGAGTTCTGCTCAACCCTCACCGCTTGCGCGCCTCAAGCTCAGAATTGAAGATGCGCAGGCGATGGATCAGGTTCTCCTCATTGATCACGCTGTTGAAGTTTTCGAACAGAAAGGAAAGCGCTTCGCCTTCGTCCAAACCAGCCTCGCGGGCGAAACCGCGCAGTTTGCGGTAGCCGTCTTCGGTCATGGCGACCGGGAAGCGGCGGGTCAGGCGAAAGCGTTTTGGCATGCGATGTCCTTTCAAGGGGCCGGGCAGAGTTGCCCGAACCCAAAGTGAGTTTAGAAATTCGCTGCATCCAGTGCCATCACCGTGTCCGCGCCGGTTTGGATGCGCGCCAGATGCATGCCGGTGGCGGGCAGGCGGCGGGCCATGTAGAAACGGCCGGTATTGATCTTGGTCTCGTAGAAGTCCTTGTCCGAGGCCCCTCCGTCCAGCGCCTCTTGCGCGGCTTTGGCCATCTGCGCCCACATCAGGCCCAGGCAGACATGGCCGAACATGTGCATGAAGTCATAAGAGCCGGACAGCGCGTTGTTGGGATTTTTCATGCCTTCCTGCATGAAATACATGCCTGCGGCCTGCAGATCCTTGGACGCTGCTTTCAGCGGTTCAATGAAGGCCTTGTCATAGGCTTCATCCTTACCGCCGTTTTCCTTACAGAAGGATTTAACCATCTCGAAGAAGGCCATGACGTGTTTGCCGCCATCCTGCGCCAGTTTACGGCCCACAAGGTCCAACGCCTGAACGCCGTTGGCGCCTTCGTAGATCATCGCGATACGGGCGTCGCGGGTGTATTGCGACATGCCCCATTCCTCGATGTAGCCGTGGCCGCCATAGACCTGCTGCGCCTGAACGGTCATGTCATAGCCCTGATCGGTCAGGAAGCCCTTGATGACCGGGGTCAACAGCGAGATCAGACCATCCGCGTCATTATCACCCGCGCGATGCGCCTTGTCGATCATGGTCGCGCCCCACAGGATGAAGGCCCGTGCGCCCTCGGTGAAGCTTTTCTGATCCATCAGGTTCCGGCGAATATCCGGATGCACGATCAGCGGATCGGCGGGTCCGTCCGGGTTTTTCACACCGGTCACGTCGCGGCCCTGCAGGCGGTCCTTGGCGTATTCCAGAGCGTTCTGGAACGCGGCCTCGGCCTGTGCCAGGCCCTGCATCCCCACACCCAAACGCGCTTCGTTCATCATGGTGAACATGGCGCGCATGCCTTTGTGTTCTTCACCCAGCAGCCAGCCGGTGGCCTCGTCATAGTTCATGACGCAGGTCGAGTTGCCGTGGATGCCCATCTTCTCTTCGATCTTGCCGACCGACACGCCGTTGCGCTCACCCAGCGAGCCGTCCTCGTTGACGATAAACTTGGGCACGATGAACAGTGACACGCCCTTGATGCCTTCAGGGCCGCCGGGGATTTTGGCCAGCACCAGATGGATGATGTTGTCGGCCATGTCGTGATCGCCGGACGAGATGAAAATCTTCTGGCCCGAGATCTTGTAGCTGCCATCACCCTGCGGTTCTGCTTTGGTGCGCATCAGGCCCAGATCGGTGCCGCAATGGGGCTCGGTCAGGTTCATGGTGCCGGTCCATTCGCAGCTGACCATGTTGGGCAGGTACGTGTTCTTCTGCGCGTCGGTCCCATGCGCCAGAATGGCCGAGGCCGCGCCGTGGGTCAGGCCCTGATACATCACAAAGGCCTGATTTGCCGCGGAAAACATCTCACCCACCGCGGTGCCCAGCACATAGGGCATGTTCTGGCCGCCATATTCCTCGGGCATGTCGAGGCCGGTCCAGCCGCCTTCTTTCATCTGCTCGAACGCGTCCTTGAAGCCGGTGGGGGTATAGACCACACCGTTTTCCAGACGGCAGCCTTCGGTATCACCCACCACGTTCAGCGGGTGCAGGACATTGGTGGCAACCTTGCCTGCCTCATCCAGAACCGCGCCGGTAAATTCGGGCTCAAGTTCGCTATATCCCGGAACATCCCAGGTCGAGATGTTCAGGACGTCGTGCAGAATGAACTGTGTGTCTTTGGTCGGCGCGTTGTAGACGGGCATGTGAAGCTCCCTTAATTCAGATGTCCGGGTGGCAGGGCTTATTCAGCCGCTTTCTTTTCCTGTTTCATCGAGGCGATGACCTTTTCGCCCCAGCGCAACTGCTCTTTCAGATCGTCGATGGCCTGGGTCAGCTCTTCGCGGCGTGATTCCATGTCGGCCAGACGTTCGCACGCAATCTCATAGGTGCGGGTCATCTGGGTCACCTGCTGGTCGCCCACATGGTAAAGGTCCAGAAGCTGGCGGATTTCCTCAAGGCTGAAGCCAAAGCGCTTGCCGCGCAGGATCAGCTTCAGGCGCGCGCGGTCGCGTTTGGTGAACAGACGCTTCTGGCCTTCGCGGATCGGGAACAAAAGCTCCTTGGCCTCGTAGAACCGCAAGGTGCGCGGCGTGACGTCATATGTCTCGCACATATCGCGGATGGTCATCAGGTCTTCGGTCATGTTTCAAACTCTCATCACTGGCGTCGTTCGGGTTGAGTTGCGCAGTCGATGGACGTTTTACAACACATGAATGACGTTTACGTAATGCGGACGCTGCGTCACAATTAAGTTGACGTAACATCCGAACACGTAAATCACGCGGGGCGCAATTTTCTTACCCTGCGTCAAGGGTGGGGAGGGTCTATTTCAGCAAACCAACCGTCTGGTCACGCAGCTGTTGCAGGGCGTCCATCGCCTCGTCCAACTGCTGGCGTTGCTGGCGCAGTTCCTCCATCTGGCGGTCGGCCATTTCGATGAACGCGGCCATTTGCGCCTGATCGCCCTGATCTTCGTAAATCAGCAGCCATTGGCGGATTTCTTCCAGCGCAAAGCCGAACTTGCGGCCCCGCAGGATCAGTTTCATCCGGGCAACCTCGCGCGGGCCATAAAACCGGGACCGACCTTCGCGGTCGGGTTGCAGCAGTTCGATATACTCGTAATACCGCAGCGTGCGCGGGGTCACGTCGAACTCGGCGCACATCTCTTTGAATGACAAACGGTTGCCGGACATTCCTGATCTCCTTGGGCTGCAACCTAGGGCGTCGTGGGGTCAAGCGCAACAGGCGGGCTTGCCCTTTGCCCGGGCGCGGGCGCATATAGGGGCAGGCACAAGGACAGGACCCAACCCAATGGTCGACAAGACAGTTTTAGCCCGCCAGTTCATCGAGGCCATTCCACACGCCAAGGCGCTGGGGCTGGAGCTGACCCATATCGGCGAGGGCGAGGCCGAGATTTCGATGCCCTACAATGAGCAACTGATTGGTGATCCCAGAACCGGGGTGATCCATGGCGGCGCGGTTTCGGCCATGCTGGACACCTGTTGCGGTGCTGCGGTCATGAGCCACCCTTCGGCACCCGGCGGCACCGCGACCATCGACCTGCGCATCGACTATATGCGCGCGGCGACCCCGGGTCAGAGCATCCACACTCGCGCCACCTGCTATCACATCACCCGCAACGTGGCTTTTGTGCGGGCTACTGCCACGGATGAGGACACGGATCGCCCCGTCGCCACCGCATCCGGTGCGTTTACGGTGGAGGGCGCATAGATGGCACGTCCTCGTCCTGAACCCATGCAGGTGGTCAAGCAACGCCGCGATGCGGCCCTGACGGCTCTGGTCGAAGGGGTGCCCTATATCCGGTTCCTGAACATCCATTTCGACCGCCGCGGCGATGAACTGACCGGCGTGCTGAATTTTGACGAAAAGCTGATCGGCAACCCGTTCCTGCCCGCCCTTCATGGCGGCGTCACGGCGGCCTTCTTAGAGGTTACCGCTGTGATCACCCTGAGTTGGGAACACCTGTTCCCCCGCATCGAAAGCGGAGAGATCGGGGCCGAGGATATCCTGACCGACGAAAACATCCGCTTTCCCAAGACCATCGACTTTACCGTCGACTATCTGCGCTCGGGCCTGCCGCGTGACGCCTATGCGCGGGCGTTCATCAACCGCGCCGGGCGGCGCTACGCCTCGGTCCGGGTTGAGGCGTGGCAGGACAATCACGCCCGGCTGTTCGCGCAGGGCACCGGGCATTTCCTGATGCCGCAGGCGCGCGCAGGCCAGAGCTGATCATGCCGCCCGAGGCCGCGCCCATCACCCACCGGCGCGTGCTGAAAATCGCGCTGCCGATTGTGCTGTCCAACGCGACCGTGCCCATTCTGGGTCTGGTCGATACCGGTGTTGTCGGTCAGATGGGGCAGGCGGCCCCGATCGGGGCGGTCGGCATGGGCGCGGTGATCTTGACCGCTATTTACTGGATTTTCGGCTTCCTGCGCATGGGCACAACCGGCCTCGTGGCGCAGGCGCGCGGGGCCGGAGATACGGCCGAGACCGGGGCGCTGCTGATGCGCGGCCTGCTGCTGGGCGGCACTGCCGGGCTGATCTTCATCATCGCGCAGGTCGGCCTGTTCTGGGGTGCCTTCGCCCTGTCCCCCGCCAGCCCCGAGGTCGAGGCGCTGACGCGGGACTATTTACAGATACGCATCTGGGGCGCCCCCGCGACGATCGCGCTTTATGCCATAACCGGCTGGCTGATCGCCATCGAGCGGACACGTGGCATATTCCTTCTGCAAATCTGGATGAACGGGCTGAATATCCTGCTGGATCTGTGGTTTGTGCTGGGGTTGGGCTGGGGCGTCGAAGGGGTCGCCATCGCCACCTTGATCGCCGAATGGTCCGGTCTGGCGCTGGGCCTCTGGCTGTGCCGCGCGGCGTTTACCGGGAACCAGTGGCGCGATTGGCCGCGCATCTTTGACGGAGCCCGTCTGCGCCGTATGATGCAGGTCAATGGCGATATCATGGTGCGGTCCGTTCTGCTGACCGGGGCGTTCACCACCTTCCTGTTCGTGGGCTCGGACCTAGGGGACGTGAATCTGGCGGCCAATCAGGTGCTGGTGCAGTTTCTGGAAATCACCGCCTCGGCCTTGGACGGCATCGCCTTTTCCGCCGAGGCGCTGGTGGGCGGCGCTGTCGGCGCAGGCAACCGGGAGCGCGTGCGGCGTGCTTCGGTGATCACCATGCAATGGGGCGTCGGCGGCGCGCTGGTGTTGGGGTTGGTTTTTTTCTTGGCCGGACCCGCGCTGATCGACGTGATGACAACCTCGCCCGAGGTCCGTGCGGCGGCGCGCGACTTCCTGTTCTGGGCGGCGCTCGCACCCGTCATCGGGGTGGCCAGCTGGATGTTCGACGGTATCTACATCGGTGCCACCTGGACACGCGCCATGCGCAACGCGATGATCCAGTCGGTCGCGATCTATGTGGTGGCGCTGTTCCTGCTGGTTCCGGCCTTCGGCAATCACGGTCTCTGGGCGGCGCTGATGGTCTTGAACATCGCTCGCGCCCTGACCATGGGCTGGCGCTATCCAAGGCTTGAGGCGCAGGTGGCCTAGAGGAGGTTCAGCAGCTTCTCGGGCGGGCGTCCGATGGCGGTCTTGTCGCCTGCGATGGCCAGCGGGCGCTCGATCAGGATCGGATGTTCCGCCATGGCCTTGATCAATGCATCCTCGGGCGAGGTCTCGGTCAGCCCAAGCTCTTTGAACTGCTTTTCACCGGTACGCATCATGTCGATCGCCGATCCGCCCAACAGCGCCAGCGCCGCGCGCAATTCGTCCGCCGAGGGCGCATCGTCCAGATATTTGCGCACTTGAACCTCGGCCCCGTTTTCCTCCAGCAAGGCCAGACCTGCGCGGGATTTGGAACAGCGGGGGTTGTGCCAGTATTCGATCATAGCCAGTCCTCTCGTTTGCTGCCCACGGCCTGCGTTACGGTCTCAAACCCGTCCCGTGCCAGCAGACCATCCAGACCCTGCGCGATCTCGGCGGCCAGCGACAGGCCACCATAAACCATCGCGGTATAGAACTGCACCGCAGAAGCTCCGGCGCAAATCTTCGCATAGGCCTGTTCGGCGGTGCTGATGCCGCCGACACCAATCAAAGGCACCTTACCGTCTAGCAACTGGCTCAACTGTGCCAGCACGCGGGTGGATTTTTCAAACAAAGGCGCGCCGGACAACCCGCCCGCCTGATCCCGATGCGAGCTTTGCAGCCCGTCCCGCGACAGGGTGGTGTTGGTGGCAATCACTGCGTCCACGCCGGTTTCCACGGCAACCTCGGCGATGTCCTGCAACTCGGTCTCGGTCAGATCGGGTGCGATTTTCAGGAACACCGGCAGCGGACGCGGCAGCGCGTCGCGCGTTTCGATCACACCGGCCAGCAGAGCCCCCAGCGCGGCCTTGCCCTGCAGATCGCGCAGTTTCTCGGTATTGGGCGAGGACACATTGACCGTGGCGAAATCCAGATGCGCGGCGCAATGGGCCAGCACCTTGGCGAAATCGCCGGGCCGGTCGTTGCTGTCCTTGTTGGCGCCCAGATTCAGCCCGATCACCGCATCCTTGGGGCGGTTGGCCAGACGCGCCGCCATGACCTCCATCCCTTCATTGTTGAAGCCAAAGCGGTTGATGGCGGCGCGGTCCTCGGTCAGGCGAAACAGGCGCGGCTTGGGGTTGCCCGGCTGCGGGCGCGGTGTCACTGCGCCGACCTCAATGATCCCGAAGCCCGCGCGGGACAGGGGGCCGAGAACCTCGCCGTTCTTGTCAAACCCTGCGGCCAGCCCCACCGGGTTGGGCAGGTCCAGCCCGGCAACCCGGGTTTTCAACCGAGCCGAGGTCACCGGCCCCGGCGCAGGCGCAAGCCCCGCCTTCAGCGCCTTTATCGACAACCCATGGGCGGTTTCGGGGTCCAGTTTGTGCAGGGCGGCAAGGCCCAGTCTTTCGGTCAGTTTCATCCGAATGAAGCTCCGGTTGTCGCAGGCGCACAGCGGATCAGGCGCGAGGTCCTAACCGCCGCCTGCCGATGCACGACCGCCTGTTGATAGGCCGGGTCGGTGACCATTTCCAAAAACGCATGGGCCGAGGGGTAGCGGGCGATGAACACCTCATCCCATTCTTCATCCTCGGGCCCGATCAGCAGTGTCTGAAATGTTCCGCGCCACAGGATCGACGCCCCAAGGCGGGCAATGATCGGCGCAGTCTCGGCCCCGTAGTGGCCATAGGCCTCAGCCCCGCTGAGCCCGGCATTGGCCAACGCGTGACCCTCGGGGTAAGAGGCGGTGTCACGAAATCGGACGAGGTTCAGCATCTCGATCGGGTGATCGCGGTCCAGCCCCTTGAAGGCCTCGAACTGGGCGCGGTCGGGGTCGATGTGGCCGGTCATTGCATCTCTGCCGGGAAGACGTGCGCGGTGCCTTCAAAGGGCAGGGGGCGTGACCAGATCACATCCGTCATGTGTATCTGACGGTAAAGATGCGGGAACAGGGCGCCGCCGCGTGACACTTCCCATTTCAGCTCATCGCCCATCGCATCCGCCTCGCAGGCCAGCAGAACCAGCCCTTGCGCCCCGGCGAAATGTTTGGCCGCGGTTTCAGCCGCCTGTTCGGCGGTCGAGAAATGAACAAACCCATCCGACACATCAATCGGCGCGCCATCGGATGCGCCATTGGCTTGCAGGGTGGCCCATTCCTCGGCCCGGAAAATCTTGTAGATCAGCATGGCGCCGTGATGCCCCGCGCGGCAGGTAGAATCAAGCCGGATTTACCCCTTTGACTCTTTGCAATACTCGGCGCACGATCTGCGCAATCACAAATAAGGGAGTTCTACATGTTTACCCGTTTTCTCGCGTCAGCAGCCGTTCTGGGCCTGACCGCAGGCATGGCCGCGGCCGAGTACAAGCTGACGATTCTGCACACAAATGACATTCACAGCCGTATCGAATCCATCAACAAATACGATTCCACCTGCGGCGCCGAAGATGAGGCCGAAGGCAAGTGTTTTGGCGGTGTCGCGCGTCTGAAAACCATCGTGGATACCAAACGCGACGAGTTGGCCGACCAGAATGTGCTGCTGCTGGATGCGGGCGATCCGTTTCAGGGGTCGCTGTTCTACACCACCTACAAAGGCGCGGCTGAGGCTGAATTCATGGAGGCCATCGGCTATGACGTGATGGCTGTAGGCAACCACGAATTCGACGACGGCCCACAGGGTCTGGCGGATTTCATCGAAGCGGTCAGTTTTCCGGTGATTTCGGGCAATCTGGATTTGTCCTCGTCCGCCGAGTTGAAGGACAAGGTAGAAAACCATGTGGTGCTTGAGGTCGGCGGCCAGAAGATCGGCATCATCTCGGCGCTGGCGACCGATACGGTGGATACGTCGAGCCCCGGCAAGGATGTGGTGTTTCAGGATGAAATCGAAAGTCTGAAGGCTGATGTTGCGGCGTTGCAGGATGAAGGCGTGAACATCATCATCGCGCTGAACCATGTGGGTCTGGCCAAGGACCTTGAGATTGCCGAACAGGTCCCCGGGCTTGATCTGGTGGTGGGCGGCCATTCGCACACCCTGCTGTCCAACACGCAAGAGCGCGCGGCAGGTCCCTATCCGACCATGGTCGGGGATGTGCCGGTGGTTCAGGCTTATGCCTATTCGAAATTCCTGGGCGAGATCACTCTGACCTTCGATGACGACGGCAATCTGATCTCTGCCGAAGGCGAGCCGATTCTGCTGGACGCCTCGGTCACGCCGGACCCGGATGTCGCGGCGCGGGTTGCCGAAATGGGCGCCCCGATTGAAGAGATGAAGAAGCGCGTGGTTGCCAATTCGGCCGCTGCAATCGAAGGCGACCGTGCGGTTTGCCGGGTGCAGGAATGCGAGATGGGCAATCTGGTGGCCGACGCCATGCTGGCGCGTGTTGCCGATCAGGGCGCACAGCTTGCCATCGCCAATGCGGGCGGGCTGCGGGCCTCGATCGATCCGGGCGAAGTGACCATGGGCGAGGTGCTGACGGTTCTGCCGTTCCAGAACACGCTGTCGACCTTCGAGATCAGCGGTCAAGGCGTCATTGACGCGCTGGAAAACGGTGTCAGCCAGGTGGAAGAGGTCAAGGGCCGCTTCCCGCAGGTTGCCGGCATGACCTTTGTCTGGGACCCGTCCGTGGCCCCGAACGAAGGCCGCATCACCGAGGTCATGGTGGCCGAGGGTGACGGTTTCGTGCCAATCGATCCGGCGGCAACCTATCTGGTGGTGACCAACAACTATGTCCGCAATGGCGGCGATGGTTACAAGATGTTCGAAGGCGATGACAAGAACGCCTATGATTTCGGCCCCGACCTGGCGGATGTGACGGCAGAGTATCTGGCCGAGAACGCACCGTATCAGCCCTATCTGGACGGGCGGATCAAGCAGAAATAAGCTGCTGCACCTGACAAGAAAGGCCGCCCCGTCCGGGCGGCCTTTTTCGTTGTTTGGTTTTGTCGGCGTGGTCTCAGCTGAAATCGTATTCCGGCCACAGTTGCGGATCGATCCCGTCCAGCATCGGCTGAATCTGATCCGCCACCTTGCGCCAGCCGCCAATGGATTTGGTCGAGATCTTGTTGCGCACCTGATCGATACTCGCCGTGCGCACCTGTTTGGTGTTTTCCTCCGGGTGCATCATCTGTTCATGCCAGGTGATGCCGCAGAACTCAGCGACCTTGCGGCTGTGGGTTTCCGGGTCGGCCACCAGATCCTCGTAAGGAACAGTCAGGATACGGTCGCCAAAGACCTGATCCCAATGCGCCATGTATGTGCGGTACATATTGGCCGAATGCGCGATGGACGACAGGTTCGAGGCATAGCGCATACCCGGCGCGGGGAAGCGTCTGATCCATTTCGACAAACCAACATCGCGCGGATCGCGCAGCATGTTGATGATTTTGGCGTTGGGGAAGGCGGCCAGCAAGAACCCGACCCGCTGATAGTTATGCGGCATCTTGTCCACAAAGGCGGTCGAGCCGTCGGGGATCGGTGGCATCAGTTTCCTGAACTCTTCGGCGAACGCCCGGGCGGCATCGGTGTCGAAGGCGTTGCCGTCCTCGACCAGTTGCTGTGACAGGTCCGCGCCCAGCGTCAGCTCTCCGCACCCGGCAATGTCGGGGGCCGAGCTGAGCATCATCTCCATCAACGTCGTGCCGGAACGCGGCTGGCCGATTACGAAGATCGGCACCGGCCCTTCGACATGGCCTGACGAGACATTTGCAGCCGCAGCCGGGAACATGTCGCAAATCTGGCGCTGCTTTTTCTCTTCCACCGCAAAATCATAGGGGTTGGTGTCATGTTGCGCTGCGTTGGCGATGGCAAATTGCGGCAGGGCCGCCTCCAACCCGTCGCGTTTCGAGATCAGGTGCGCCTGGGCGAATTCCAGAACGGAATTTGTATGCTCGCTTTCAAAGATCGCCTGTTCGGTGGCGTCGAACAACTCATCCACCTGATCTTTCGAGGCTATGCTGGCCAGTTGAAGCAATGTCGTGGCGTGCAGGGGCTCTTGCGTCCGAATATCCTGCAGAATACCTGCGCTGCCCTCTTTATCGCCCGCCTGATGCAGATCGACAGCCCTCTGAAACGCAATGCTGATGTCCTCGGGCGCAATCTCATAAGCGCGTGTGATATCGCGGCTGCTGTGTTCCACAAAGCCGATCTTGCCATAGGCGCGTGCGCGAGTTGACAGTAGCTTGGCATTGTCGGGATCGCTTTGCAGCCTCTGCGAGGCGTGATCGATGATCAGACGCCAGTTCTGACCCTTCAACTGGATTTCATCGATGACACGGACCAGTTCCTTGTTGTTGGGAAACTGCTCCAGCTTCTGTTCCGCATAGGTCAGCGCGCGCGGGATCTGGCCGGTTTGCATCAGGGCATTGGCCAGGTTTTCCACGAATTGCGGATCATCCGGCTTCATCCGCGCAGCCTCGATGAAATGCGGGATCGACTGCTTGTAGCGCTTCATCTCGGTCAGCACGAAACCGGCAATGGCGTGATAGTCGGAATCCTTGGGGAATTTCTTGACCCCCAACTGGGCTTTCTTCAACGCCTGTGGCAGTTTGCCCGCATCCAGATCGCCCAGAGCTTTGCTTTTGAGGGAATTCGCTGTTTGTTGTGCCATATGCCCGCGTGGAACCCTGTGCCTGTGTGAAACAATTATTGAAAGTTCATTACCGATGTGCGGACGGTTTGCAATAACTCTTCCAAACGATGCGATGGCGCAGCTGTTTGCTGCGCAACCGGCCAATGACACGCCTCAGACACCGAACTACAATGTCTGCCCGACCAATCAGGTGCATGTGGTGCGCAGCGATGAGGGCGGGCGCAAGCTGGGCGCGCTGCGTTGGGGGTTCCTGCCGCATTGGTACAAGGCCGAAAATGCCGGACCGCTGCTGATCAACGCACGGGCCGAGACGATTGCGGAAAAACCCGCTTTTCGCGCGGCCTGCCGGGAACGCCGCTGCCTGATTGCCGCGACCGGGTTTTACGAATGGACCAAGACCGAAGACGGGCAACGCCAGCCCTGGTACATCCAGCGCCGTGATGGCGCACCTATCGCCTTCGCAGGTGTCTGGCAGGATTGGGGGCCTGAAGAGGCGCGGCAGGGCACCTGCGCGATCGTGACCACGGCTGCGAACCAATCGCTCAGCGTGATCCATCATCGCATGCCGCTGATCCTGAACCCTGACGACTGGCCACTGTGGCTGGGCGAGGCGGGCAAAGGTGCGGCACGACTGATGAAACCGGGTCCTGAGGATATGCTGGAATTTCACCGCGTCGGTCGGGCCGTGAACTCCAACCGCGCCAGCGGGCCCGAACTGATCGAAGCGGTGTCACAGGGCTGAGCGGCGTCTTTCCTTTCCACTGCATGCGGGTTAATCCACCGATATGGTTCTGAAATTCTCCAGCTTGCCGCAGCTTTACGAGCATCCGTTCGACACCGTCATCGATGTCCGCAGCCCAGCGGAACATGCCGAGGATCACTTGCCCGGCGCCATCAACCTGCCGGTTCTGGACAATGAGGAACGGGCGCGGGTTGGCACGATCTATGTCCAGCAAAGCCCGTTTCTGGCCCGTAAACTGGGCGCGGCGCTGGTGTTTCGCAATGCCGCCAACCACATCGAAACCCATCTCAGCCATCATGAGGGCAACTGGCGGCCACTGGTCTATTGCTGGCGGGGTGGGCAGAGATCGGGTTCGTTCACCTGGATGTTGCAGCAGATCGGCTGGCGGGCCGAGGTGGTCGAGGGCGGTTATCGAACTTACCGCCGTCTGGTGAACCGATATCTATATGATGATCCGCTGCCGCATCGTCTGGTGGCGCTGGACGGGTATACCGGCACGGCCAAGACGGATCTTTTGGCGCTGTTGCAGGCGCGCGGAGTGCAGGTGCTGGATCTTGAGGGGCTGGCGAACCATCGCGGGTCATTGCTGGGCGAAATGCCGGGCGGCCAGCCCAGTCAGAAAGCCTTCGAATCCGCTCTGGCCGCTGCTTTATGCCGTCTGGACCCGGCCCGTCCGGTGGTGGTCGAGGCGGAATCGTCCAAGATCGGATCGCTGATCCTGCCGCCCAGCCTCTGGTCGGCCCTGCGCGCGGCGCCGCGCATCACAATCGCTGCCCCGATCAAGGCGCGCGCGGCCTATCTGGTTTCGGCCTATGACGACATCCTGTCCGACACCGAGCGGCTGCGGGATCGGCTGTCACCATTGCGTTTGCATCGCGGGCATGAGGTGGTCGAGGGTTGGTTGGCGCTGATCGATGCGGGCGACAAGCGCGCGTTGACGCAGGCTTTGATGGAGCAGCATTACGACCCGGCCTACACCAAATCCCGCCGGGCACAGAATGTAGAAGTGATTGCGCAGATCCAAGCCGTGACATTGGATGCTGCGAGACTGTCGGATGTCGCCACGCAGGTTGAACAGGTCTTGGATCAGCTTTGAAGCCGCAACCCGGGCGCTTCGGTCAGGTGCCCGATCACAACTGCCTTGTAGCCCGCCTGTTGCAGGTCCAAGCACAATCTATCGGCCTGATCAGCCGCGACTGCGGCCAGCAATCCGCCCGCGGTCTGCGGATCAAACAGCAGGTCGGCTTTGCCACCCTCGGGCAGTTCCGGAGCGGTGGAACGATTTTCGTCGAAAATCGTTGACCGCACGCCTTGGGCGCTCAACTCCAATGCGCCGGTCATTACTGGGATTGCATCCAGATCAATTTCCGCGCCGCAATCTGAAGCCTCGCACAGGCCATTCAGATGTCCTGCCAGACCAAAGCCGGTCACGTCTGTCATCGCATGCGCGCCCGCCAGAAGACGCGCGGCCGCACTTTGGGGCTGCGTCATGAGGGATAGAGCCTCGGCGATCCACGCCCCCTTTGCCTGACCGGCCATTTCGGCGGCCATCAGGACACCGCTGCCCAGCGGTTTGGTCAGGATCAGCGCGTCCCCTGCCTGACCGTCGGACAGGGTGATGGGGTCACCGTCGCAGAGGCCCGTCAGGGTAAAGCCGATGGTCATCTCATCGCCCATCGAACTGTGGCCGCCGACGATCTCGGCCCCGGCCTGTCGCATGACATCCTGCGCGGTGGTCATGATTTCGGCCATGGTGCGGTGCTGCAATTCAGCGGACATGCGGGGCAGGATGATTGTGGCTGTGGCGGCTTGCGGTGCGGCACCCATCGCCCAGATGTCGCCCAACGCATGCACGGCCGCGATGCGGGTCATCTGGACGTGGTCCAGCGTGAAACTGCGCAGGTGGTCCGAGGTCATGACCTGCCGCGCCCCACCTGTATGCAGCAGCGCCGCATCGTCGCCGGGCAGAGGGGTCACGTCCGCGCGTTCGGGTGGCGGCAGGTCGCGCAGCGCAGCCCGCAGGGCTCCACGCCCGACCTTGGCCCCGCAGCCGCCGCACATGGGTTTGTCCCCCAGTGCCTCGGCCAGACCAGCGGCGTGGTGGCGGGGCAGGGCGGGCGCTGGCATTTGTGGCAGGTCGCGGAACTTGTTCATGAATGTCTGGTCGATGTGGTTTTTCCATTGCCACATCAAAGGGCCGCTGAACGAGGTTCCCAACCGCTCGGCCAGCGCCGATTTCCCACCCAGAGAGATCAGCTTCAGATAGTCCTTTTGGGGCTTGTACCGCCGCATCCGGCCCGCGCCCAAGGCGGCGCGCAGGTTGTCGAACAGGATCGGAGCCTCGCGCACCGCATAAACGCCCGCCTTGGGGCGCGGGTCCTCGATCAGATGCGCGCAATCCCCGGCGGCAAATATGGCCGGGTCGCTGGATTGCAGGCAACCGTTGACGCGGATGTAGCCGTCCTGCAGGTCCAGACCCGTCTTGGTCACCCAGTCATAGGCGCGTGCGCCTGCGGCACCGGTGACGAAATCGGCGGTGATCTGACGCCCATCATCCAGCGCGACATGATCGGAGGTGATCCGGGCGATGGTAGCGTTTTCGATCACCGTGATGCCAAGCGCCTGCATCGCCTGCCGGATGGTGGCAGCGGTTTTGGCCCCGGTCGCGGTCAGGGCAGAGGCGCTGTCGATCAGGGTAACCTGCGCTATGCGGCCCTTGGCGCGCAGGGCGTGGGCCATGGCCATGACCAGTTCGGCCCCCGCGACACCGCCGCCGATGACCGCGACCGCCGCCGGGCCTGCGCCGTTCAGATAGTCCCCCCAGCGGGCTGCGAACAGGCCCAGAGGCTTGGCCGGAACCGCATGATCCGCAAAACCCGGCAGGGTGGGCATGTCAGAGGTGATGCCGATATTGACCGAGGCCACATCGAACGCCACCGGCGGGCGGCCCGGTACATGAACCTCGCGCTTGTCGGTGTCGATGCCGTTCACGGCGCCCAGCACCACCCGCGCACCGGCAAAGCGCGCCAGGCGGACCAGATCGATATCCAGTTCCTCCCGCGCGTAATGGCCTGCCACGAAACCGGGCAGCATCCCGGAATAAGGCGCGGTGGGGCCGGGGTTGATGACGGTGACGCGTGCGCCGGGCAGGGGGTTCATGCCCCATTTGCGCAGCAGCAGCGCGTGGGTGTGCCCGCCGCCAATCAGAACCAGATCGCGGGTCAGGGGCAGCGGAGATATGTGCATGGCGCTCAGTTCGTGCTGTGGTCGGGGACGTCCTCGACCTGTTCGACCGCGTGGGTGGCCCAAAGCTCATCCTCGCCCGCGTCCGGCAGGTCTTCGGGCTTTTCATGGCGGTGAATGTGCCATTTGGCAATGAACAGCGCCGTGATCGGGGCGGTCAGGAACAGGAACAGGGTGATCAGCAGCTCGTGCAGGGACAGGTGCCCCTCGATCAGGACCGAATGGCAGATCGAAGCCAACAGCACGCCGCCCACGCCCAGCGTCGTTGCTTTGGTGGGCGCGTGCAGCCGTGACATCGGGTCCTTCAGCTTGATCATGCCGAACGATCCGACAAAGCCGAAGATGCCCGAAACGATCAGGAAGACGGTGATCAGCAGTTCGAATATGACTGTCATGCCGCCCTCACTCGATAATATTGCCGCGCAGCATGAAGCGCGCATAGGCCACGGTTGAGACAAAGCCGAGCATGGCGATGATCATGGCGGCCTCGAAGAAGATCTCGGTGCCCTGATCCAGCCCGTAAAGGATCATCAGGGCGATGGTGTTGATCACCATCGTGTCCAGCGCCAGAACGCGGGTGCCGACCCCTTCGGCGGTGATGATCCGCCACAGGCACATCATGATTGCGGCACCGAAACAGGCGAAGGCGAAGTAAATGGCATACATGATCATTCGAAAATCTCCTTCAGGCGGCGTTCATAGCGCTGCTTGATCTCGTCACGCACCGCATCCGGGTCGGGGGCGTCCAGGCAATGGACCAGCAGGTTATGTCCCTGCGCTGACAGATCGCAGCTGACCGTGCCGGGGGTCATGGTGATGGTGCCGGCCAGAACCGTGATCGCCTCGGGCGTGCGCAGTTCAAGCGGGATGCAGACCCAGTTGGGCTGCCGGTCCGCGTCGCGTTTGAACAGGATGATCCGGGCGACGGTGATGTTGGCCATGACGATGTCCCACAGCACGACCAGCATGTATTCCACGATCATCGGCCAGTTGCGCAGCTTGGGGCGGTCGGGCCAATAGGGCTGAGTGATAAACGGGATGATGATCCCCAGGATCAGCCCGAAGACCAGCGAGTTCAGCGAGGGTTTGTTGGCCAGCAGCATCCAGACCAGCGTCAGCAGGATCGTCAGATGGGGATGGGGGAATATCCGGTGCAGCAGCTTCATTACTCATCCCTTCCCAATACGGCGGTGATGTAGGCGTCTGGCGAGAACAGTTGCTCGGCCGTTTTGCGGGCATATCCCAAAGCGGGTCCGGCAAAGATGGTCAGCAGCACAAGGCCCAGAACCGCGCCAAAGATCGAGGTGAAGGCAAGGCCCGGTTGCGGCTCGGGCGCGGGTGCGGGGGCCGGTTCAGCCTCGTCTTCGGGCGGTGGCACCTGCGCGTCGTGGCTTTTCCAGAAGATCATCGTGCCAGCGCGGGCCAGACCCACGATGGTGACGAACGAGCCGATCAGGATCACCGCCCAGATTGCATTGGCATCCGGCGCATCGCGCGCCGCGTCCAGCACCAGCAGCTTGCCGATGAACCCCGACAGCGGCGGCATCCCGGCCAGCGCGATTGCGCCGACAAAGAACAGGGCCGAGATCAGCCCGCTTTGCGGCATCGGCGGTTTTGGCGCAATCGCACCGCTCTGACGCTGCATCACCAGATCGGCCACAAGGAACAGCAGCGCGGTCGCAAGGGTCGAATGGTAGATGTAATACAGCGCCGCCGCCGTCGCGCCCGGTGTGAACAGTGAGATTGCGATCAGCAACGTCCCCATCGAGGCGATGGCGCAGAAGGCCACCATCCGGGCGATATGCTGCGTGCCCAGAATGCCGATTGCGCCGATGGCCAGAGTCAGCAGGGCCGCCGGTTGCAGCCAGTCGCCGATCAGCCCCTCGGTCACCGCCACATCCGGCCCGAAGGCCAGCGTATAGACGCGCAGGATCGAATAGGCCCCGACCTTGGTCATGATCGCAAACAGCGCCGCCACCGGAAGCGGCGCATTAGCATAACTGGCGGGCAGCCAGAAATGCAGCGGTAGCACGGCGGCCTTGATGCAGAAGACCAGCAGCAACAGCACGGCGCCAACCCGCAGCAGGGCGGTGTCCTCGGGCGGGATATCGGCCACGCGGACGGCCAGATCGGCCATATTCAGCGTGCCGGTCACCGAATAGATCGTCCCCAGTGCAAACAGGAACAGGGTCGAGCCCAGCAGGTTATAGGTGACATATTGCACCCCGGCCTTCAGCCGCACCGCACCGCCGCCATGGGTCATCAGACCGTAAGAAGCGATCAGCAGGACCTCGAAGAACACGAACAGGTTAAAGGCGTCGCCGGTCAGGAAGGCTCCACAGACGCCCATCAGCTGGAAATGGAACAGGGCGTGGAAATGCTTGCCCCGGTCATCCCAGCCCGATGCAATCGCGTATAGCACAATGGGCAAGGCCAGCAGCGCGGTCAGCAGCACCATCATTGCCGACAGCCGGTCCAGCACCAGCACGATGCCGAAAGGCGCGGGCCAGTTGCCCAGCTCATAGACCTGAATATCCCCGCCCATGGCCTGCGCGGTGACGGTCAGGGCGATGCCCAGCAACCCGACAACGCCGGCCACCGAGAAGATGCGCTGCAGGTCCAGATGATAGCGCAGGACCATGATGATGAAGGGGGCCAGAATCGCGGGCAGGACGATCGGCGCAACGATCCAATGGTTCATGCGTCTTCTCCCGGCGCGTCCACGCTGTCCTGCGCGGTCATGTCGATATGGTCATCCTTCGAGGATAGATAGGCAGACAGTGCAATCATCACGATCACCGCCGTCATCCCGAACGAGATCACGATGGCCGTCAGCACCAGCGCCTGCGGCAGTGGGTCGGTATAGGGCACGTCCTTGTATTTGTTCAGAACGGCGGGCGCATCCAGGGCCAGCCGTCCGGTGGCAAACAGGAACACGTTCACCGCATAGGTCAGCAGGGACAGGCCCAGAATGACCGGAAATGTCCGGCGGCGCAGGATCAGGAAAATCCCGGCGGCGGTCAGAACGCCTACGGCAGAGGCTACCAGCGCTTCCATCAGGCGTGCTCCTTTTCGTCTTGGTCTTCGTCTGGCGGAGCGTCCCGCAACGGGTTGATATCCATCGGATGTTCCTGCGCCATACCCGGCTGCCATGCAAACCGCGACAGGCTGTCGAGCGCCAGCATCACCGCGCCCAGAACGGCAAGGAACACGCCGGTGTCAAACAGGATGGCGGTGGCCCATTCGAATTCCTCCAGCGGGGGCCAGTGAATATAGCCGAAATCGCTGGTCAGGAAGGGGCGGTCATTGAACCATGCGCCCAATCCGGTGGCGGCGGCGATCAGCACGCCCCAGCCGATGGTGCCGTGGTAATAGAACCGCTGCCTCTCGATCGCCCAAGTATAACCGCTGGCCATGTATTGCATCAGATAGGCGATGGCGACGATCAGACCGGCGATGAAACCGCCGCCGGGCTGGTTGTGGCCGCGGAAGAAGATATAGGCGCCGACCATCAAGGCAATCGGCATCATCACCCGGGTTGCGACCACCATCATCAGCGGATGCGCGTCGCCCGATTGTGGCCAGTGCGGTTTGCGGTTCAGCAGATAGCTGCGGACATTGGTGCCCAGCACGGACTCGGTCAGGGCAAAGATGATCAGCGCGGCGATGCCCAGCACGATGATCTCGCCAAAGGTATCAAAGCCCCGGAAATCCACGAGGATCACGTTGACCACATTGGTGCCGCCGCCGCCCTTGTAGGAATTCGCCAGATGGAATTCGGAAATCGTCGGGAAAGCGAAATCGCGCAGCATCAAGGCATAGATCAGCCCGCCGGTGCCAAGGCCCGCCACGACCGAGATCGCCGCATCCCGCCACCGGCGCGGGGCTGTGCTGTCCCACGGGGTTTCGGTCGGCAGGAAGTTCAGCGACAGCAGCAGCAGGATCATCGTCACCACCTCGACCGAGATCTGGGTCAGCGCCAGATCGGGGGCCGAGAGATAGTTGAACGCCATCGACACGATCAGGCCCACAACGCCGATCAGCACCAGTGACAACAGACGGTTGCGGTGGAACCACATGATCGCCAACGTCGCGCCCACCAGGCAGATCCAGCCGATGATCGGGATGGTCTGCGCGGGCAGCGGCACGCGGGTTTCCAGCCCGATGGTGCCGGTGGCATAGGCGTAATATCCCAGCCCCACGGTGAAGGCGATCAGGATGATGGCATAGCGGCTGATGACGCCATTATGCAGCTCATCCGTGATCCAGCGGCTGAACCGGGTCAGGGCGGCGATGACGGCGTCAAAGATCACCTTGGCCTCGGGCCGGGGCAGGGCGTTCCAGACATGGTCGGCCCGGCGGTGCAGCGACAGCAGGAACAGACCGCCCAGCGTCGCCACAACCGACATGTACAGCGCGGGCGTAAAGCCATGCCACAGTTTCAGCGAGTAATAGGGCAGCTTCTCGCCCCCGATCACCGCGCTGGACACGGTGGCCACCAGCGGCCCCACCAGCACGGCAGAGTTCAGGCCGATCAGCACCACCAGCACCACCAGAAACGCCGGGGCCAGCCACAGGCCAACGGGCGGATCGTGCGGGTGCGCGGCGTAATCCTCACGCTCGGGGCCAAAGAAGACATGACCCACAAAGCGGAAGGAATACGCGGCCGAGAACAGCGCCGCCACCAGCGCCAGACCCGGCACCAGATAATGCGAGTTCAGCCACGTGGTATGAACCGTCTCTTCCAGCATCATTTCCTTGGACAGGAACCCGTTCAACGGCGGCAGGCCCGCCATCGACAGGGCGGCAATGATGCCAATGGTAAAGGTGATCGGCATCAGGTGGCGCAGCCCGCCCAGCCGCTTGATGTCGCGCGTGCCGGTTTCGTGGTCGATGATCCCGGCGGTCATGAACAGCGCCGCCTTGAAGGTCGCGTGGTTGATGATGTGAAAGATGGCCGCGACCACGGCGATCTTGGTGCCAAAGCCCAGCAGCATGGTCACCAGTCCCAGATGCGACACCGTGGAGAACGCCAGCAGCGCCTTCAGGTCATCCTTGAACAGCGCGATCACCGCGCCAATCAGCATGGTCACCAGCCCGGTGGTGGCGACGATATAGAACCACGCATCCGTCCCCGCCAGCACCGGCCACATCCGCGCCATCAGGAACAGCCCCGCCTTCACCATGGTGGCCGAGTGCAGATAGGCCGAAACCGGCGTCGGCGCGGCCATCGCGTGCGGCAGCCAGAAGTGGAACGGAAACTGCGCCGATTTGGTGAAACAGCCCAGCAGGATCAGGATCAGCGCGGGCAGGTAATGGGGTGAGGACTGGATCAGCTCTTTGTTCTGCAAAATGACGCTCAGGTCGTATGAGCCCACGATATTGCCCAGAATCAGCATCCCCGCGATCATCGCCAGCCCGCCCGATCCGGTCACGGCCAGCGCCATGCGCGCGCCCTGCCGCCCCTCGGGCAGGTGTTTCCAATAGCCGATCAGCAGGAATGAGCTAAGCGACGTAAGCTCCCAGAAAATAAGCAGAAGCAGGATATTGTCGGACAGCACGATCCCCACCATCGCGCCCTGAAACAGCAGCAGATAAGTGTAGAACTGCCCCATCGGGTCCTCGCGCGACAGGTAGAACCGCGCGTAAAGGATGATCAGCAGACCGATGCCCAGGATCAGCAACGCAAACAGAAAGCCCAACCCGTCCAGCATGAAATTGGCGTTCAGCCCCAGCCCCGGTATCCAGTCAAAGCGCGCGGTCACAACCTCGCCCCGCATCACGGCGGGCGCGTGGATCAGCAGCCCGGCAAAGGCCAGAAAGCTGGTCAGCCCCGCCGCCGAGGCCGCCGCATTGCGGCCTGCGCGGATCAGCAGGGCGGGAAAGACAGCGCCGAGAAAGGGAAGGGCCGCGATAAGGAATAGGGACAATTGCGATACTCCGGTCTGGGCGGTCGTTTGGAACGAATTTCTAGCGATAATTTATTGGCTGGCCGGAAATTGCAAGGTGAACAGCCGAGTCTAAACGCATCGGGTGGATGTATTTTTTCCCGGCGATAATGACGTGAACTTGATCCGCCCCCGGGATTTCGGCGCGGCATATGTGACCTAGCTATGGTAAAAGCGGTCAACAAAGCGAGATGAGGACGGCGTGCCGGAAACAGCGAAACGAACCCGCAGATGGGTCCTTTTGGGCGGTGGCGCTGCCGCGGCCGCCGGGTTTGCCATTCGCGAATACCGTCTGATCCCGCAGGATTACGCGGGTGGGCAGCTGAGCGTGGCTGAGGCGCATGCGCAGGCGCTGGCAGGCGATATCCTGCTGGTCGATATCCGAACGCCGCGCGAATGGAAAAGCACCGGCGTCGGGCAGGCCGCCACACCGCTGGACATGCGCCGCGACGATTTCGTGCAGGCGCTGACGCAACTGGTGGGTGGCGATACCGCCACCCCGGTGGCGTTGATCTGCGCGCGGGGGGTACGCTCGGCCCGGTTGAGCAATCACCTGACCGAAGCGGGGTTTTCCAATATCATCGACGTGCCTGAGGGCATGCTGGGCTCGGCTGCCGGGCCGGGCTGGGTGCGCGCGGGGCTGCCGGTGGATCGTTACACAGGGGACATAGGATGACAGTGAAACATTGGCTGGCGCTTGGCCTGGCCCTGACGGCGCAATCGGCCTTTGCCGCCTGTGGCGCGGACGAAGGGGTGTGTGAAACCCCGTCCGGCGAATACCATATCGAGCTGCCCGACGAAGAAAACCCACCGTTGGTCGTGTTTCTGCACGGCTATGGCGGCAGCGGCGCGGGCACGATGCGCAATCGCGGCATGGTCGATCCGTTGCTGGATCGCGGCTATGCGGTGATGGCACCCGAAGGGGCGCTGCGCAACGGGCGCAAAAGCTGGAACTTCTACCCCGGATGGGAGGGTCGAGACGAGACCGCCTTTCTGACCGAAGTGGTCGAGGACGCGGCGGACCGGTTCGGCATCGACAGCGATCGCGTGGTTCTGGGCGGCTTCTCGGCAGGCGGGTTCATGGTGAACTATCTGGCCTGCGCCGCGCCCGAGACGTTCTCGGCCTATGTCCCGGTCTCGGGCGGGTTCTGGCGACCGCACCCCGAGGCCTGCGAGGGGCCGATACGGATGTTCCACACTCATGGCTGGACCGACAATGTGGTGCCGCTGGAAGGGCGCATTCTGGGCGGAGGCCGGTTCCATCAGGGCGATATCTTCGCAGGGTTGGAGATCTGGCGCGTGGCCAATGAATGCCCCGACACCAAGCCCACCGGGTTCAGCACCACCGACCAGTTCATGCGCCGCAAATGGGCAAACTGCGCCGAGGGCAGCGCTTTGGAGTTTGCCCTATTCCCCGGCGGGCATTCCGTGCCCACGGGCTGGGCGGATATGATGGTGGATTGGTACGAAGGTCTGCCCGGCAGCTGATTACTCTGCCGGGGTCACAACGCCTTTGCCCTCGACCAGCCGCTTCAGTTCGCCGCGATAGCGGCGGGCCGAGCGGGTGATGGCGGGTTCGCGGTAGTCCTCGCGCATTCCAACCATGCGGCGGGCCGGACCAGCGGACACGCCGCTAAGCGCCGAAAGCGGGATTGCCAGCGCCAGGCTGACGGCAATCGGAGCCAGCCAGACCGAGACCAGCCCGGCCAGGATACCCACGCTCAGCGCCACTCCACTGACGGTTTCCAGCGCGTGGCACAGGATCAGCGTGCGCAGCCCATAGGTGCCGCCGTCACGGGCCTGAGGTGACCAGCCTTTTTGCAGGCCAAGCGCGGTGCGGAATACGGCAATCATCTGCTGCACCATCAGGATCGGCGCGTAGAGGATCGACAGCACTACTTCGGCCAGAAACGAGGTTACAAACCGCCCCGCGCCACCGAAATCGGAATAGCGCACGCCGCTGAGGGGCAGGGCCAGAACGCCCAGAACCTTGGGGGCCAGCAGCATCGCGTACATGACCAGAATGATCAGCACATGGCGGGTCTCCGACATCTCGGGCCATTGCGGGAACAGCGGGTTGTCGGGGCTGAAGTAATGCAGGACCGAGGAGTCCTTGCCCTGTCCGATCAGCGCCCACATCACCAGCAGGGCAAACCACAAGGGCGACATCAGATAGCCCACCGCGCCATGGAACATATGGAACCGCGAGACCGCGCGGAACCCGGTCGAGCCCAGCAGTTTCAGATGTTGCAGATTGCCCTGACACCAGCGGCGATCCCGCAGGGCGTGGTCGATGAGGGTGGGGGGTGTTTCCTCATATGACCCACGAATGCGCGGCAGGAACCGCACCGCCCATCCGGCGCGGCGCAGCAGACCGGCCTCGACAAAATCGTGACTCATGATCAGCTTGTCCTGCCCGCCGAACGACCGCAGCTTGGGCAGCCCGGCGCTGGAGGCGAAAGCCTTGGTGCGGATGATGGCGTTATGGCCCCAATAGTTGCCTTCCTGCCCGCACCAGCGGGCCAGACCTTCGGCAAAGGCGATGCCGTAGACACCGTTGGCGAATTGCTGCATCCGGGCAAAAACCGATTGCGCGCCGATCAGTTGCGGATAGCTCTGGATCAGCCCCGCGCCCGGATCGCGCGCCAAAGCGTCGGTCAGGCGATAGATGGCGCGGCCCGTCATCAGGCTGTCGGCGTCCAGCACCAGCATCGCATCCCACTCAGCACCCCAGCGGCTGACCCAATCAGCGATATTGCCCACCTTGCGGTCGGTATTCTGTTCGCGGCGGCGGTAATACAGCTCCAGCCCGGGGGCGAGTGTGGTGCGCAGCGCCTCGATACTGGCCTGTTCCTGCGCGGCAATGTCCGGGTCGCGGGTGTCGGACAGGATGAACATGGCATAGTGGTGCTGACCACCACGCGCCCGCAGATCCTCTAGCATCGTGCGGGCATTGCCCAGCACGTTCCACGGCACCTCATTGTAAACCGGCATCAACAGCGCCACGCGCAGGGGCTGGGGGCGCGCCTCACGCTTGGGTTGGTTCTGCCGCGACAGTGAGACCATGCCCAGCAGAACGGTGCAGACCGTGAAGGAAATCCAGAAAAAGTTGAACGAGATCAACGCCAGCAGGATGGCCTCGATCAGGTTGATCCCTTCAGAGCCGAACCAGTCGGTCATGACCCAGAACAGGCCCACCGTGGCCGCCATTGCCGGGGAAAACGCCAGTGCCCGCCAGAACCCCGCCGAGGCGCGACGCCCCGCAGGCACCTGCGCGTCACGGAAATCGCGGTCGAAATCCTGCGCGGGCATGGCCAGCGACGCCTCGGGCGGCATGATATGCAGATCGCGGCTCATGTGGTCCAACGATAAAGCCACACTTCCGAGGCGGCCTGTCCGTCCAGCAGCAACTGCGCGCGCAGCTCGACATGGTTACGCTCAGCCGGTTGGAAGGAAAACGCCAGCCGCAGCCCGCCAGTGTCGGGGTTGCGTTGCAACACCCCGTCCGAGGTTTCGGCATGGGGCGAGTTGACGAAGATCGTCATCGCTTCGGGGTCTTCAAACAGATCGCTGGGCTCAAAGTCGATAACGGCCAGACGGCCCTCGCCAAAGGTGTTTTCGCCCATTGCGGTGTTGATCACGCGCGGCATCGGGGTGCGCTGCGGCTCCTCGCCCCAGATCAGGCGATAGGACAGATCGACCTGCTGCCCTGCGGCATAGGGGGTCGCGGGGCGCCAATAGGCGACAATATTGTCGTAAATCTCCTGATCGGCGGGGATCTCGACCAGAGTGACCGAGCCCTTGCCCCAATCACCCTTGGGTTCGACCCACAGGCCGGGGCGTTTGTGATACTTGGCCTCGAGGTCAGCATAATCCGAGAACTTGCGCTTGCGCTGCATCAGGCCGAACCCGCGCGGGTTTGTGTCGACGAACGAAGAAATCTGCAACCGGGTTGGGTTAGCCAGCGGGCGCCACAGCACCTCGCCATTGCCATTGCGCACCAGCAGCCCGTCGCTGTCATGCACGGCGGGGCGGAAATCATCGAACCGGCTGTGATTGGTCTGATCATACAGGAACATCGAGGTGCCCGGCGCGATGCCCACATGGGGCAGTTCGGTGCGCGGGAACAGGGTCGCCTCGACATCCATCACGCAATCGGCCCCGGCGGTGACGGTGAAGCGATAGGCCCCGGTGACGCTGGGGCTGTCCATTAGCGCATGCACTACCATGTCTCGCTGCCCGGGCTTGGGCCGTTCCAGCCAGAAGCGGATGAATTCGGGGAATTCCTCGCCATCCGGGTCGCCGGTCTTCAGCGCCAGACCCCGGGCCGAGAGGCCATAGACCTCGTGCAGCCCGATGGCGCGGAAATAGCTGGCCCCCTGAAAGACGCAGAACTCGTCGGTTTTGCCCGGACGGTGCATTTCGGTGCGCAGGCGCAGGCCGGAAAAGCCCAGCGTGTCGTCGATGGGCAGGTCGGGCACGTCCTCGGATTTGTCGAACATCGCCAGATCGAAGGTGACCGGCGTGGTCATGCCATCCTCGACGGTCGAGACTTTGACTGTGCGCGGGAAGTACAGGCCGGGCGTGAAGAAATCGACGTTGAAAGGCGTCTCGGTCTCATACCACAACGCGCGGTCCAGCCGGAACCGGATGGAGCGGTACTGCTGATATGTCAGGTCCTGCCATTCCTGCGGCACCATCTCGCGTTCCGCATAAGGACGGCTGGCCAGATCGCGGGCCAGATCGATCACGTCCTGACGGTCAAAGGGCACCTCACCCCCCGTCGCATAGGCGGAGGGGGCAAAGGCCAGGGCAGTCGTCGAGGCCAGGAATGCGCGACGGGTAAAGTTCATTTCTTCGACTTCCATGGTTGTGACTTGAACCACGCGGCCAGATAGGCCACGCCGATGATCATGGCAAAGCCAATCATGTTGGCGGCAAAGACGCTGGCAACATCCCGCCCGCTCTGATCCAGGGCGACCCCGATCAGGCGTGCCGCTGCCATCGAGAACACGAAGACCGCCAGCGATTGCTGCCCGACCTTGGTGATGACGGCCAGCAGCCCTTGCCAGATGCGCGCCGCCGTTCCGTGGCCGGTGGCGATCAGGCGGTGGCCGTGTTCACCGGCAGCGACCCAGCCCAGATAGGCCAGCGACAGGAAATGGACATAGCGCAGCAAGCCAAACTCGGTCTTGCCGCGCAGCTCTTCGGTCAGGGGCCAGCCCTTGCGGAGCACCGCACCCAGATCGGGCGCTGCAGTGTTGATCCAGGTAAAGACTTTCCACGACCCGAAGGGGGCGGACAGAACCACGAAGGCAATCGCCAGCCAGATCAGGGTTTTCGACACTGGCGGGGCCGGTATCCAGCCGCGCATGAAGGCAAAGCCGGTGAAGAACAGCAATTGCCAGCCGAACGGGTTGAAGAACCACTGACGCTCGGACCAGGGCTCGGCCGGAAGGGCCAGCGCGCCGGTCTGGGCGATGAACCAGATGGCGACCGACACCGCTGCCATCAGCCAGAAGCTGACGCGGTAGAGCGCCATGTAAAGTGGCATCAGCGCCAGAACCACCAGATACATCGGCAGGATGTCAAAGTAGTTGGGCACATAGGTCAGGGTGAAAATCCCAACCAGTTGCGGCGCTGGATCGTTGAAGAAATGCTGCAGGTTCAGGGACGAGATATAGTTCTTTTCAAACAACCCCGTCTCGTTCAGCGCAGCCATGGTCATGGCGACAAAGAAGAACAGCGCGATATGCGCCCAATAGACCTGCCAGATGCGGAAGGCGACGCGCGCGGTGCCCATCCACCAGCCCTTTTTCAAGAACGCGCCGCCAAAGGCGATGGCCGAGGCCATGCCCGAGCAGAACACGAAAATCTCGGTCGCGTCGGAATAACCGAAGCGGGCCGGTATCCAGCGCGCCCATGGATCGTTGGGGATATGGGCGATCAGGATGATGAACATCGCGATGCCGCGATAGAAATCCAGTCGCGGGTCGCGCGTGCGGGCAGGGGTTGCAGCCGAGGCCGCAGCGGGTGCAAAATCAGAAGCGGGCGATATGGTCGCCATACGTTTTCTGTCCTTCTTGGTCTTTGTCTTATTCGGCGGGGACGCTTTGGGCGTCGCCGCGGTCGCGGGCCGTTTCGATCAATGCGCGGCGCGCCAATGCGTAGTTATCCTCGCCCCCGGCCCGTTTGGCGCGACGGTCGTCCAGAATGCGCTCAACCGCGTCCAGACGCCCGGCGCGCAGGCCGGAATCAATTGTGATGCGCTCGAATACATCACGTTGCGCGTGACTGCCACCAGCCAGTTGCATTGATCCGCGCGCATGCGACAGGTGGTCGAAGGCGATCTCGTATTGCCCGTCACCAAAGGCCTCAAGCCCCATCGCCGCCGAAAGACCGGGATTGGCCATGCGCCGGGCGGTGTCGTCCTTGGGCTGTTCGGCGTCCTTGCGGATGCGGCCCAGCATCTTGGCGGTTGCATCGGTGCGGTTGTCGCCGGTCAGGGCCAGCAGATAGTGCAGATCGGCGAAGATCAGGCAGCCATCCTCGGTGCGGGCGGCGCTGAGATCGGCCAGCTCTTCCCAGCGATTGCCGACATTGACGCCCTCAAGCTCCAACCGAGACAGCAGCGAGGTTGCGTTCGAGATGTCACGGTAATCGTCGGTCTTGTCCTGACGGATATGGGTGTCATAAAGCTCCATCACCTGATCGACCTGACCCAGATCCAGATGCATCAGCGCCTTGTGCCACCAGACGTGATAGCGGAAGTTGTGGCAGTGGGCCCAGGCGTCCTCGCGCCCGGCCAGCCAGTCCAGACCCTGTGCGGCATTGCCGGTCATGTCGTGCACATGCGCAACCGCATGCAGGCCCCAGGCATCGTCCGACACCATCCACAGAGCCTGACGCCCGGCAATCTCGGCCTTGTCATAGGCGCCGGTTTCCTCAAGCGCGAAGGCCTGACAGCCCAGCAGATATCCACGGCCCGCGTGATCCGGCGCATAGGTGGGCATCACTCGTTCGATCGACCGGCGCATCCCCTGCGCATCGCCCAGTACAAAGCGGGTCGCATGGCTGAGCTTCATCGCCAGCGTGTCCTGCGGATGATCGCGCAGGATGTCTTCGAATTTCTGCACGGCCTGCACCAGATGCCCGGCCAGATACAGGGACAGCGCCTCGACATAGAGCTGTTCGCGGGCGGAAACCGGCTGACGCGCCATCGCCGCATTGGCCGCGTTCAGCGCTTCGACCGCAACCGGCAGCATTTCGCGACGGCCCAGCAGAACCATGAACAGACCCTTGATCGCGTGACCCAGCGCAAAGTCCGGCTCAAGCTCCAGCACTTTGCCCAAATGTTGCGGGGTGACCGCCGCATGCGCCATGAACCCGAGCAGAACACCATCCCACGCCTCGACACTTGCGGGCTGGGTCAGAGTGTTCATCTGTCCAAAAACGTCTTGTTTCATGCTCGGGTCCAATCTGATTGCGAAATTCTACATTGTTCGATTTAGCAGAGTGTGCAGGCGCGTCGTAACAGTATCGACCCTGCTCTCGAATTGGTGAAAAGCTGTGTGTGTGAAAGGTGAAAAAAACCGCCGATTCAACGGCATGTTTCAGCAACATGCCGCCGAAATAGGCAATGTGTTTCAATCATCAAAGGGGTTTTCGGCGCTCAACACGGCCTGAGTGTCGGCCCCGCAGACCGGTGGCGCGCTGCGATATGTTACAGGCGTGCGTGACAGATGCAGGGGATTCCCGATCAATTGCACCGGTCCGGGGGCGGCCTGCAGGTCGATCTGCATCTGCCGTGCGGCGACCTGATCGGTGTCGAAAACCTGATCCAGCGTCTGCACCGGCCCGACCGGCACTTTCAGCGCCTCAAGCCCGTCGATCACGGCGCGTGTGTCCAGTGTCTGCACCGCCGGGCGCAGGATGGCATTCAGCGCGTCGCGATGTTCCAGACGGGCGGGGTTGGTGGCAAATCTTGCGTCCTCGGCCAGTTCGGGATGGCCGATAAAGCCGCAGAACCGCTGGAACTGGCTGTCATTGCCGACCGCAAGGATCACATGCCCGTCCGAGGTTTCATAAACATCATAAGGCACGATATTGGGGTGCCCGTTGCCGCGCCGCTGCGGGACATTGCCCGAGGTCAGGTAATTCACGCCCTCATTGATCAGCCAGGCGATCTGCGCATCGACCAGCGCCAGATCGATCTGCTGGCCCTCGCCGGTCAGGTCACGGTGACGCAGGGCGGCCAGAATGCCGACGGTGGCGTACATGCCGCACATCACATCCGCGATGCCCACGCCAACCTTCATCGGCGCGCCCTGCGGGTCGCCCGTCAGCGACATGATCCCGCCATATCCCTGCGCCATCAGGTCATAGCCCGGTTTCGACGCATTCGGCCCGGTCTGGCCGTAGCCCGAGATCGAGCAATAGACCAAATCCGGGAACTCCTGCGACAGGGTCGCATAGTCCAGCCCGTATTTGGCCAGCCCGCCGGGTTTGAAATTCTCGATCAGGATATCCGCATGGGACGCCAGCCGCCGGATCTCGGCCTGACCTTCGGGCGTGGCGATATCCAGCGCGACCGATTTTTTGTTCCGGTTCGAGGACATGAAATAGGCGCTCAGGTCCGAGCGATTGCCGTCTGCATCCTCGACGTAAGGAGGGCCCCATTGCCGTGTGTCGTCACCCCCGGTTGCGGGGTTTTCGATCTTGATGACAGTTGCGCCCAGATCGCCCAGCAACTGCGTGCTGGTGGGTCCGGCCAGAATACGGCTGAGGTCCAGAACCTTGACGCCCTTCAGGGGTCCTTCAGATGCGGCCATCATATCCTCCTCGGTCAATCTCAGCCGCGATAACGGTGAAGCGGTCGGCGTTCAAGGCCTCTTGCAACGCGGCGCGCAGTTCGGCCCGGTTGCGCACGGTGTGGCCGTTGCCGCCAAAGGCGCGGCCCATGGCGGCAAAGTCGTGGCGGTCGAAATCGACACCCCGGTTGCCCATCTGGCGCTGGCGCTGTTTCAGCTCGATCAGTGCGAGGCTGGCATCGACAAAGACCAGAAAGATCGGGTTGCCGCCCATTTCGGCGGCGGTCGACAGTTCTCCGGCAACCATCAGGAACCCGGCATCGCCGGAAAAGCTGATGACGGGGCGGTCGGGTTCGGCCAGTTGCAGACCGATTGCCATCGGCACCGCGCAGCCCATGGTACACAGTGCCGAGGACTGGATCAGCCCGCGTTCCTCGTGGCAGGTCCACATCTGGCTCAGCAGGATGCGATGCGCGCCGCTGTCGGCGGTGGCCAGCGTCTCGGGCGGCAGGGCGGCGCGGGTTTCGGCGATCACCGCTGCCGGGCCCCAGTCTTCATCCGTGGGAAAGGCCAGCGCCAGTGCCGCCTTGACCTGCGCCGGTTCGCCACCCACCCAGGTATCGCGCGCGGGGTTGCCCTTGGCGATGGCCTCCAGCGTGGTGCCGGTATCGGCCACCAGATTAAGCCCGGCCTGATGCATGTAGTGGTCGTTGACCACGGCGGAAATGTCGATGACACGCTTGTCTTTGGGGTCCCAGACCTCGCGCCAGCCGGGGCGCATCTCGATCGGGTCATAGCCCAGACACAGCACCAGATCGGATTGTTCCACCAGCGGCAACAGATGTTTGTCCGCCAGCGGCGACAGGCCCGCGCCACCCAGACACAAGGGATGATCCTCGGGCACAACACCCTTGGCCTTGTAGGTGGTCACGAAGGGAATGCCGAAATGTTCCAGAAAGGCCTGCACGATGCAGTGTGAATCGTCATAAAGCACGTCCAGACCAACAATGGCGATGGGCCGTTCCGCCTGCGCCACCCAGCGGCGGGCCTGTTCCAGACATTCACCACCCGGCGCCACCGGGGCAGCCTTGGCCAGCCGTCGCGTTTTCACGCCCGTCACCCGCATGTCGGCAACCGAGATCGGCACATCGATATGCACCGGACCGGGGCGCGGCTGATTGGCCAGCGACACGGCCTTGTCGGCGATGATATCGGCCCCATCGGCGGTCAGCATGAAGGTGCCCTTGGTGATCGAGCGGTAGACCTGCGCATGATCCATTACCTGATGGGTATAGGTCAGCGCCTCATCCGCATCGACGCAGCCGGTCAGCACGATCATCGGCACCCGGTCCTGCAGCGCATTGGCCACCACATTGATCCCGTTCATCGCGCCGGGACCCAGCGTCGCCACCAGAATGGCAGGCGCGCGGTCGCGGTGATGCACGGCCTCGGCCATGAAACCGGCGGCGTTTTCGTGTTTGGTCAGGTGAAAGGTGATGCCCGCCTTTTCCAGCGCATCGACCAGCGTCAGAACCTCACCCCCCGGCATTCCAAAGGCGTGGCGGCATCCGGCCTCATACAGGCGTTGGGCCAGAAGATCCGCAGCGCGGGGTGAGGGGTCCTGCATCAGTCATGCTCCGGGTATTTGCGTTGCATTGCAGATTGCGGAGGACAGCGCGGGACGCAAGGCGGATCACACCAGTGTGACTATTTGACTGCGGATTCAGCGATATCCTGAAACCTGTTGTCCAATTCTTCGGCAATTTCGGCCAAAGCTGCACTGCCTTCGGGCAGATAGGGGGCAAAGACAAAGCTGGGCGTCTTGTAAGACAGGGTGGCGGTGCCATCCTCATCTTCGGTCACGTAGAAGCGGATTGGCGCCTCGATCATCGCGGCGGTCGAGGTTTCCAGCACCCGCACCGCATAATCATTGTTGAACGCTCCGATCACCCGATTGCCGGGAATGGTGATCCCGCGCGCAGCCGCCGCTTTGGTCGGGCCGGCCTGCGTCACTACGATCAGCCCGTTTTCCTTGATCGCCGTCTTAGTGGCATCGACCAGTTGGTCATAGCTTTTGCTGGTCGGATAGATGGCCCATCCGGCAAGGGGCTCGGTCGCCCAGGCGGGCAGGGCCAGCAGGCACAGGGCGGACAGGAACGCTTTCATCGCGGGGCACCTTCCTTTGACGTCGGATGCCTGAGTGTTGCCAGAAATCGCTAATGAGCGCACGCAGTTTGTCACGCATGGGCGCGCGGGTCAGAATTCCGGTCAGCCCCCGCGCTTTTTCAGCAGATAGATATCCATGATCCAGCCGTGTTCCGACCGGGCAGCGGCGCGGGTTTGCAGAATTTCATCCGCCACCTGATCCAGCGGGCCTTTGATCAGGATTTCCTCGGCCATACCCACATAGGCGCCCCACCAGATGTCATACTCTGCCATCTCCAGACTCTGGAACGAGCATTCGCCGTCCAGCATAACGGCGACTTTCGACGCCTCTGCGGGCCAACCTTCGTCGCGCAGGCGGCGGCCTGTGGTGACGATATAAGGCGCACCGATATCGTTGATCGGGATCGCATGCGCCGCCGTCAGCGCCTGCAGCGCGGTGATGCCGGGGATCACCTGTGTTTTCGGCTGCGGGTCCAGCCGCGAGGCAATCCGCAGAGAGCTGTCGTAAAGCGACGGATCGCCCCAGATCAGCAGCGCCACCTTGCGCGCCTGCGGACGCGCATCCATCGCCGCACGCCAGCGCAGCGCAATCGCGTCATGCCAGTCGTCCACGCCGCGCAGATACCCGTCCTCAGCCCGGCGCTGCGGGATGTCGAAATAGGCGATCTGCGGCGGCGTTTCGGTGACCTGCGCGATGATCTGCTCGCGAATTCCGGCCAGATCGGCCTTGTTGTCACCCTTGCGCGGGATCAGGATCAGATCGGCCTCGCGGATCGCCTGCGCGCCCTGAAAGGTCACGTGATCGGGGTTGCCGGTGCCGATGCCGATCAGGATCAGCTCAATCATCGTCGAACTCCGCCAAAGGGCCATAGAGGATCAGGGCGGGGGCGGTTCCAATCTCTTCCGCCAGTCGGTCCGACAGCGCACCGATGGTCGACCGATGCAACACCTGGTCGGGGGTCGAGACGGATTCGGCCATCAGCGCGGGCGTATCCAGCGACAGGCCATGGGCATTCAGCGCCTCGACCAGCAGCGGGAAGGTGCGTTTGCCCATGAACACGACGGTGGTCGCGCCCGCATCAGCCAGCGCGGGCAGGTTGAGGTCCTTGGGCAGCTTGCCGCTGACATCATGGCCGGTGACAAACTGCACCCGCCGCGCCGTCAGCCGTCGGGTCAGCGGGATACCCGCCGCCGCCGCCGCTGCCACGGCCGAGGGGATGCCGGGGATGATCTCATAGTCGATCCCGGCCTCACGCAGGGCCACCAGTTCCTCCTCAAGCCGTCCGAACATGCCGCCATCGCCCGATTTCAGGCGCACCACATGCTGGCCGGTCTGCGCGTATTCCACCAGCAACCGGCTGACATGATCCTGCTTGGGTGACGGTCGACCGGCGCGCTTGCCCACGCCCACCAGATCGGCATCCTCACGCGCATGGCTTAGGATCGGACCGCTGCTAAGGTCGTCGAACAGCACCGCATCGGCTTTGCCCATCCGGTTGACAGCCTTCAGGGTCAACAGCTCCGGGTCGCCCGGGCCGGAGCCGATGAAAGAGACAAAACCGCTCATGCCGAGGCCTCTGCAATCAGGTGAAAGAACGTGCCGGTGACATGGCCGCG
>NZ_JALCBM010000114.1:1493-6137 GCF_028066395.1 Ruegeria sp. | reverse complement strand
TCAACCACCCGCCCGCTGTAATCCTGCGACAGCTCGGCAAAGCCCGGCGCTTGCGCCCGGTAAGCGGCCTGCCGCGCGGCAGGCGACGGGCGGTCCATCTGATAGACCCGCGCGGGGGCGGGCTGCGCCGGTTCGGGTCGCATCGCCCCCAAAGTCGCATTGGCCACGGTCGAGGACGCCCGGTGCCCAGCCTCGGCCAGAGCATGGCGCAGGGCAGAGACGATCAGCCCCCGCGCCACGCCCGGGTCACGGAACCGGACCTCGGATTTCGCCGGGTGGACGTTCACATCGACCAGCGTCGGATCGCAGTCGATGAACAGCGCCGCCGCCGGGTGCCGGTCGCGGCTGAGGAAATCGAAATAGGCCGCCCGCAACGCACCGGTCAGCATCTTGTCGCGCACGGGTCGCCCGTTGACGAACAGGTACTGCGCCACCGCCGCGCCCCGGGAATAGGTCGGCAAGGCGGCGTAGCCATAGAGCCTGATCCCCTCGCGCGTGGCGTCGATCTGCAGGGCGTTCTCGGCAAACTCGCGCCCCAGCACACGCCCCAGACGGGCGTGCAGCGCGTCGAACAAATCACCGTTCTCACGGTCGGCGCGGAAGGTCACGCGACCCTCTCCGCCGCCCGAGACATCGCGCAGAGTGAAGGTCACCGCCGGTTCGGCCATCGCCAGACGCTTGACTGTGTCAGAGATCGCCTGCGCCTCGGCCCGGTCGGTGCGCATGAATTTCAGGCGGGCTGGCGTGGCGTAGAACAGATCGCGCAGCTCGACCACTGTGCCTGCGCGCAGGGCGGCGGGTTTCACCGCCTCCATCTTGCCACCTGCGACATGGACCTGCGCCGCATCCGCCCCGCGGACCCGGCTGGTGATCGTCAGGCGTCCCACGGCCCCCAGCGACGGCAACGCCTCGCCCCGGAAACCAAAGGTATGGATGTTCAGCAGGTCCGAGCCGTCGATTTTCGAGGTCGCATGGCGGGACAAGGCCAGCGGCAGGTCCTCCGCCGCGATGCCGCAGCCATCATCGGTGACGCGGATCAGGGTCTTGCCGCCATCAGCGATGTCGATGGAGATCCGCGTGGCCCCTGCGTCCACCGCGTTTTCCACCAGCTCCTTGACGGCCGAGGCCGGGCGCTCCACAACCTCACCCGCAGCGATCCGGTTGATTGCTGCGTCGTCAAGCTGCCGGATGACGGGCCGTTCCTGGCTGATATTGGGGTGTGCGTGCGCCATACCGCTAGACCTAGCACAATCCGGCGCGATTCTACCACCGGTTTGCGGCGCATTCCAAAGGGGCTGAAACGAGCATCGTCCGGCCCGGTTGGACACTGCCCTCAGATTGCCAGGCGGCGTTCAAACAAGGCCGGACGATCCTGGTGTGAGTGGTGTGTTCGCCCGATAATCAGTGATGTCCTAACACAATAACTAGAACAAATCGCCCAATTGACCATCATTGTTTCCAATCAAGCAAATATCAGCCGATGACCTGCGAGCCAGCCCGGCGGGAAGGCGCTGAGTCAAGAGGAAATCGGCGCGCCTGCCCGGGTGCGGCATGGGCCGAACACGGCACTTAGCGCCAGAATCAGGCCGGACATGGTGGCGATCATGCCCGCCGCGCTAACCGCGTCCGCCCCGCCCAGCCAGAGCGGCCCGTACCCGGCCAGAACATATCCGGACACGGCGGAGAGGGTGGCGAACAGAACGCTCCAACCGATCTGCGCCTCAAGCCGGTTGGTCATCATCCGTGCGGCAGCGGGCGGACAGATGAACATGGCGATCACGATGATTGAGCCGACGGCGTCAAAGGCAGCAACGGCCGCAATCGCGGCGGTGATCACCAGCGCCATGCCCAGCGCGCCGGTACGGATGCCGATGGTGCGGGCGAAGCCTTCGTCGAAGGTGGAAATTTTCAGTGGTCGCCAGAACAGTACGGTGAACAGGCACACGCCCAGCAGCGTCAGCGCAATACGCGGCAATTCCGGCGGCAGGCCCGCCAGCGCTTCAAGATCCAACAGGGACGACCAGCCTACGGCGTCCAGCCAGATCAGGCTCTCCAGATTGCCGTAAAGCGCATGTTCCACGTCCAGATGCACGGTCGAGGTATCGGTCTGCTCCAGCAGCAACACCCCGCCCGCGAACATGGTGGTAAAGACCACACCCATCGCGGCACCCGGTTCGATCTGGCCCAGCCGCCGGATCGCCTCGATCAGGATCACGGCGACGATGGCGGCCCCGGCTGCGCCCAGCATCATCGGCCAGGTCGAGATCGCGCCGGTCAGCAGAAAGGCCACGACGATACCGGGCAACACCACATGGCTGATCGCATCACCGATCAGCGCCTGTTTGCGCAGCACCAGAAAGTTTCCGGGCAGCGCACAGGCGATAGCCGCGAAGGTGCCGATCAGCAGCGGCGTCAGGGACAGGGGGACGAATTCCTCACCGCTCATGCCGATACTCCCTGCGGGCCGCCGATGCGGCGGTCGATCTCGGCGATTTGGTCCCGGGTCAGGACGGTCTCGATATCGCGCAACCCGTCATAGAGCGCGGCTGTGGCCTCATGCGCCTGATCCGCACGCACGATTTCCCAGCGTTTTTCGTCACGTAGGGCCTTGGCGGCGCGGGCCTTTCCGGCCTCGGTCGCGACGCCATCGGCGCGCACGATATCAGCGCGGCGCAACAGGCGCAGGGTCAGGGGTTCATAGATCTTCTGCCCCTGCGCAAGTGCCAGCAGGCCTTGCCGGATATGCACCCGGCGCTGGAACCGCAGGTGGCGCAGCACAGCGGCCATCACGCCGCGCGCAGGCGCCAGCAGCATCGACAGCGCGAAGAAGCCGAAACTGACAAGCACAATGATCGGACCAGTCGGCAGGTTCGGGGCCGAGGCCGACAGGGCCGCACCCAGATAACCCGCCGCCCCTCCGGCCAGACCAGCCAACAGGACAACATGGTCCGATCGGTCCGACCAAAACCGGGCCGTCACGGGCGGGATGATCAGCAGGGCAACGATCAGGATCAGGCCGACGATCTTGAGGCCAACCACAGTCACCGCCATCACCAGCCCCATCATCGCCAGATCGATCCGGTTCACCGGCAGGCCGCGTGCGGCGGCGTATTCGGGGTCAAACGCAACCTGCAGCATCGGGCGCCGCAGGATCAGCACCAGCAGCAGGGTCGCCGCCCCTCCGCCCGCGATGATCAGCGCATCGGCCCAGAGCATGCCTGCGGTCGAGCCCAGCAGGAACCCCTCCAGCCCGGCCTGACGGCCCACGCCCATGGTCTGGATCATGGTCAGCAAAACGATACCCAGCCCGAAAAAGACCGACAGCACCGCGCCAATCGCGGCGTCCTCGGCCAGCCGGGTGTGGCGGGTCAGCCAGTTCATGCACAGCAGCCCGACCCAGGCCGAGACGGCAGACCCGGCCAGCAGGCCGATCAGGTTGCGCCCGTCCCCGCCCAGCGCGACCAGCGCCATGAAGGCCAGACAGACTCCGGGCAGCGTGGCGTGACTGATCGCATCACTGACCAGCGCGCGTTTGCGCAGGAACAGGAAGGTGCCGGTCACACCGGCGGACACGCCCAGCAAGGTGGCACCAACAGCCACCAGCGTGGCGTTATAGCCCAGCTGCAGGGTCAGAGCGTCCCAAAGCATGGATTACCCCAAAGCGCGCGAAATCTGGTCGATCTGCGCTGTCGCCAGACGTCCGCCATAGGCCGATTGCAACGTCTCGGCGGTGAAGGCTTGCGCCACCGGGCCTTCGGCCACCTTGCGGGTGTTGATCAGGAAGACATGGTCGAAATAATCCGTCACCGTGGCAAGATCGTGATGCACGGTGATGACAGTCTTTCCGGCCTCTTTCAGCGATTTCAGAACCGCGATGATCGCCTTTTCCGTGGCTGCATCCACCCCGGCAAAGGGTTCGTCCAGCAGATACAGGTCAGCATCCTGCGCCAATGCGCGGGCCAGAAACACCCGTTGTTGCTGACCGCCCGAAAGCTGCCCAATCTGACGATCCGCAAAATCGCGCATACCCACCCGGTGCAGGCAATCCATCGCCCGCGCGGTGTGGCGGGCGCGGATGCGGCCCAGCAGGCCCAGCTCGCGTGACAGGCCCATCAGCACCACGTCCAGAACGCGGGTTGGGAAGTCCCAGTCAACGCTCGACCGTTGCGGCACATAGGCGATCCGCGCGCGTTGCTGCTCTAGCGGCGCACCAAACACGGTCACCTGCCCGGACAGCGGTTTCACGATCCCCAGCGCGGCCTTCAGCAGCGTGGACTTGCCGGCCCCGTTCGGCCCGATGATCGCAGTCATCGCGCCGGGCTGGGCTGTCATATCCACCGAAAACACGGCCGGTTTCTGTCCGTAAGAAACCGTCAGGCCGCGAATGGCCAGCGGGCTGGTGTCAATCCCGGTATCCTCGACCTGGACCCCCTGAACGGATGCGAGCTCAAGCGTCATTCAAAACCCCGCAGACAGAGTGCCGTTCATGCCGCGCGCCGGGACATCGGCCCCCAGCGCCCGCGCAATCACGGTGATGTTGTGGTCGAGCATCCCGACATAGGTGCCCTCATAGGTGCCGGGCGCGCCCATGGCGTCCGAGAACAGTTCCCCGCCCACGGAAACATCGTGGCCCTTGGACGCGGC
>NZ_JALCBM010000114.1:0-1393 GCF_028066395.1 Ruegeria sp. | reverse complement strand
TCGGGGCGGGCTTCGGTCAGCGCGGCCTGCACGTTGATTACCACATCGCGCCACAACGCGGGCGTCATCCAGACATGCGGATCGTATTTGTCGGCATAATCATCATGGGCCAGCAGTTTGGACTTATCCACACCCTCGGCCACCGCAACAACGGCGCGTTTGCGTTCCAGATCGTGGAAGAAATCCTCCATCTGTGCTTCCAGATAGAGGCCATGCCACAGGATCAGGTCGGCGCGGGTCATGGCGACGATGTCACTGCGGGTCTGACGATACGCATGCGGGTCAACGCCGGGGCCCATCAGGCCCTGAACCTCAACCTGATCACCACCGACCTGACGGGCGGCATCGGCGATCATACCGGTGGTGGCAACCACCTTCAGCGGCGTCTCGGCCCAGGCCGTCAATGGCAATGCAGCGGCCAAGGCCAATGCTGCAAGAAAGCTACGACGAATCATGTCAGACCCCGTTTTGGTATCCTGTTGAGAATGAATATGCGAACCATTCGCAACTAAGTCAATGCTATTGAGAATTATTCGCAAGAAAGCGCTTATTTTGTCCATTTGGTCAAAAAATTTGCCGATCCGCCGCCGCCATGCCTTCCATTTGCCCGCGCGCCGTGCAAATTTGGCGCAAACCTCCCAAAGGATGTGAAGATGGAAACGCAGAGCCAAGAGAGCCCCGTGCGCACCGCGCATCTGCCGCAAGTGACCGAACCCCGCAATCCGGGCATGGAACTGGATCTGGACTGGGTGCGGGCGGTGCAGGCCAACACCTCGGCCATTGAACGCCGCGCGGCGACCCTGCCGGGGCGGCGGTCGGTGAAAAAGGCGCATCAGGCAGCGTGGCTGCTGAAGGCGGTCACGATGATCGACCTGACCACCCTCTCGGGCGACGACACGGTGGGCCGCGTGCGCCGCCTGTGCGCCAAGGCCCGCCAGCCGGTGTCGCCATCGGTCTTGCAGGCGCTGGACATGCCGCCGATCACCACCGGGGCCGTTTGTGTCTATCACGACATGATCGAAACGGCGGTGGATGCGCTGAAAGGCACCGGCATCCCGGTGGCCGCAGTCAGCACCGGCTTTCCGGCGGGCCTGTCGCCGTTCCACCTGCGCGTGGCCGAGATCGAGGAAAGCGTGAAGGCCGGGGCCGAGGAGATCGACATCGTGATCTCGCGCCGCCATGTGCTATCGGGCGACTGGCAGGCTTTGTATGATGAGATGAAGGCCTTCCGCGTGGCTTGCGGCGACGCCCATGTCAAAGCGATCCTCGCGACCGGAGAGCTGGGCAGCCTGCGCAACGTCGCCCGCGCCTCGCTGGTCTGCATGATGGCGGGGGCGGATTTCATCAAGACCTCGACCGGTAAGGAAAGCGTCAACGCCACCCTGCCCGTGTC
>NZ_JALCBM010000023.1 GCF_028066395.1 Ruegeria sp. | reverse complement strand
TCACCACGCTGGTTGGCGTGCAGGCCGAAGATCTGAGCCGCGCGAATTTCCTGGCGGATGCCAATAATGCAATTCTGGATGAAGACGGTTTGCTGTTCACGCAACTGATCGAGATCGGCTTTGATCCATTAGCGTAAGCCAACCCCCACGTAAAGAAGGCCCGCCGTGATGGCGGGCCTTTCCAAGATTTTTCGACGAAAAATCTCTGCCCGGCCTCAGCCGAGCTTTTCGGTCAGCTCCGGAACCGCGTCGAACAGATCCGCGACCAGGCCGAAATCGGCGACCTGGAAGATCGGTGCCTCTTCGTCCTTGTTGATCGCAACGATCACTTTCGAATCCTTCATCCCCGCAAGGTGCTGGATCGCGCCCGAGATGCCGACGGCAACATACAGGTCCGGCGCCACGACCTTGCCGGTCTGACCGACCTGCCAGTCATTCGGCGCATAGCCCGAATCCACCGCAGCACGCGACGCGCCAACGGCACCGCCCAGCTTGTCGGCCAGGGTTTCGATCAGCTTGAAGTCTTCTTCCGAGCCAACCCCACGGCCGCCCGAAACAACAACACCCGCCGAGGTCAGTTCCGGACGGTCGCTTGTCGCGACGGTGTCCTCGACCCATTCCGACAGGCCCGGATTGTCGCCGACCGCGATGGTCTCGACCGCAGCCGAGCCACCTTCGCCCGCCGCGTCAAAGCTGGCGGTCCGGATGGTGACAACCTTCTTGGCGTCCGACGATTTCACCGTCTGGATCGCGTTGCCCGCGTAGATCGGGCGCTCAAACGTCGCGCCGTCCACAACGCCCGAAGCGTCCGAGATCACCATCACATCCAGCAGCGCGGCAACCCGCGGCATCACGTTCTTGGCGTCGGTGGTGGCAGGCGCAACGATATGTTCATACCCATCGGCCAGGCTGACGATCAGCGCAGCGGTCGATTCGGCCAGGCGGTGGCCCAGCGATGCATCCTCGGCCACCAGAACCTTTGACACGCCGTCGATCTTGGCGGCAGCCTCACCGGCAGCAGCGGCAGAACCGCCTGCGGCCAGAACCGTGATGTCGCCCAGCGATGTCACGGCAGCAACAGCCTTGGCGGTCGCGTCCAGCGCCAGCTCGCCATTGTTAACCTCGGCAAGGAGAAGTACAGCCATTACACAGCCCCCGCTTCTTTGAGTTTCGACACCAGCTCGTCGACCGAGCCCACAACGATACCGGCCGCGCGCGCCGGCGGCTCTTCGGTCTTGACGACCTCGAGACGCGGGGTGACGTCGACGCCGTAATCGGCAGCGGTCTTCTCATCCAGCGGCTTTTTCTTCGCCTTCATGATGTTGGGCAGCGACGCATAGCGCGGCTCGTTCAGGCGCAGGTCGACGGTGATGATCGTCGGCATCTTGACGCTGATCGTCTGCAGGCCGCCGTCCACCTCGCGGGTGACCTTGGCGCTGTCGCCTTCGATGTCCAGCTCAGACGCAAACGTGCCCTGGGACCAGCCCAGCAGCGCCGACAGCATCTGGCCGGTGGCGTTCATGTCGTTGTCGATCGCCTGCTTGCCCGCCAGAACGATGCCGGGCTGCTCTTCCTCGACCACTTTGGCCAGGATCTTGGCCACGGCCAGCGGTTCGATGTCCTGATGCACATCATCGGCGGCCACAACCAGAATGGCGCGGTCCGCACCCATGGCCAGAGCCGTGCGCAGCGTCTCCTGCGCCTGCTTCACGCCGATCGAAACCGCAACGACCTCATCAGCCTTGCCAGCCTCTTTCAGCCGGATCGCCTCTTCAACCGCAATCTCGTCGAACGGGTTCATCGACATCTTGACATTGGCGAGATCAACTCCGCTCCCGTCCGCCTTAACGCGAACCTTCACATTGTAGTCAATCACGCGCTTGACAGGCACTAACACCTTCATCGCGTTCTCCTCTGTTTAACTGGGTTTGGTTTGAGTAAGTGAGGGGCGCCCGGATACGGTTTCGTACCAGGCAGTGAGTTGCGGGCGGCCGGGGCGCCAATCCCCGGTCGGCTGGCGAAAATCGAGATATCCCAACGCGCAGGCCAAGCCAATACACGCGGCATCGAAATCGGGTTCCAGCGCGTCAGGCACATGGGCTTCGAACCAGTCAAGGGCCCGGTTGATCTTGCCTGCCTGCCCATCCAGCCAGGCTTGCGACACCTGATCTGCGGATCGGGTGCGCCGTTCATAGACACATAGAACCGCGGCGTCGAGCACGCCTTCGGCCAGGCTTTCAACGGTCAGCCGGTCAAATACGCTGTCATCGGCAGGATAGAGCGTGGCAGTCCCGGTCAAGCCGTCGATGAACCGCAGGATTGCGCGGCTGTCATAGATCACACGCCCATCCGCGCGCACGAGACAGGGCAGTTTGCCCAAAGGGTTGCGGGCGGCGAGATCGGGGTTTGTGTCCACGGGTGAGGTCGCAACCTCGACCTCTTCAATCTGATCCGCAACGCCCTTTTCCAGCGCGGCGACACGGACCTTGCGTGCAAAGGGGGAGACGGGGGAGAAATACAGTTGGTTCATGTGGCGGTATCCTGATTCAACATAGCTGTCGGCGACAGGATGCTATCCAGTTTTTCCGCAGGCACCAGCCCGCTTTCCATGGCCACTTCACGGATCGATTTACCCGAGGCCAGCGCCTGTTTGGCGATGCGGGCGGCGGCATCGTATCCCAGATGCGGGGCCAGCGCGGTGGCCAGCACCAGCGAATTGTCCAGCAGCGCGGCGCAACGATCCGCATCCGCTTTGATCCCTGACACGCATTTTTCCGTCAGAACATCGATACCACTGATCAGAATCTTCAGGGATTTCAGTAGATTGTAGGTAACAATCGGCTCCATCGCGTTCAGCTGCAACTGCCCGGCCTCAGCGGCCATGGTGACCGTCAGGTCATTGCCGATCACCTGATAGCAGACCTGATTGACCACTTCGGGAATGACCGGGTTCACCTTGCCCGGCATGATCGAAGACCCGGCCTGAACCGCAGGCAGGATAATCTCTCCCAGCCCGGCACGGGGGCCCGAGGAGAGCAGACGCAAATCATTGCAAATCTTCGACAATTTCACCGCAAGCCGTTTGAGGATGCCCGAGAAGGTAACGAATCCGCCCAGATCGGAGGAAGCCTCGATCAGATCGCTGGCCTGTTTGAGGTCAAAGCCCGAGATTTCCGCCAGATAGGCCACGGCGCGGTCATCATATCCGGCCTCGGCATTGACGCGGGTGCCGATGGCGGTGCCGCCCAGATTGATCTCGGTCAGCAGGCGGCCGATTTCGCGGATGCGGTCGATATCCTCGCCCACGGTGACGGCGAAGGACTTGAACTCGGCCCCAAGAGAGACCGGAACCGCGTCCTGCAACTGTGTCCGGCCTACCTTGGCAATACCGGCAAAAGCCTGCGCGCGCTCTTCGAATGCGGCTTGCAGACGGGCCAGCGCCTCACACAACGGGGCGACCTGAAACAGCACGGCCAGACGCACCGCTGTGGGGTAGACGTCGTTGGTGGATTGGCCGTGATTCACATCATCATTGGGGTGCAGATGTTCATAAGCGCCCGGGGCATGGCCCAGCTTGCCCAAGGCGAGGTTGGCGATCACCTCGTTGGCATTCATGTTGGTCGAGGTCCCCGCCCCGCCCTGAATCATATCCACCACGAAATGTTCGTGATGCTGCCCATCGATGATCTCTTGGCAAACCTCGGCAATTACCGTCGCCTTGGCCGCATCAATCCCGCCGATATCACCGTTGGCCCGGGCCGCCGCGCTTTTGACCATGGCCAGTGCGACAACAAGGCTGGGAAATTGTGACAGTGGAACGCCAGTGATCGGAAAGTTCTGCCGTGCCCGCTCGGTCTGGATGCCATGGGCGCAGGTTGCAGGCAGGTCCACGCTGCCGATCGAATCCGTCTCGGTCCGGTGTTGGGGCATTTTAACTTCACTTTGGTCAAAGATGACTTTTGAATGAGGATTACAAGAGCGGCCCGGCAATCTAAAGACAGTGTTTCCTTTGCACTGATTAGGACATTGCGAAGCAGGGCGGTAAGGGCGCGCGTCAAAAAATCAACTGGTCGGAAACTTATGCAAATGGCGAAATGCGATGATTCCGCTTCAAAACAGCCGGTTAAGTAAATGATTAGGCTAAACCTAATGTTTGCTGAGGAACTCGATAATTCAGAGTGAACCGCCTGCGATATATAACCGGATGGAATTTTTGCAGTGCTGAGGGAGGCGCGCTTGTCTAATAAAGAACAAATAGCGATTGATGTTCGCGGCGCTGTAAAGCGTTACGGGGACTTCACGGCGCTGAAGAAAATCTCGCTCTCGATCATGGACAACGAGTTCTTTACCCTGCTGGGCCCGTCGGGTTGCGGCAAGACGACCTTGTTGCGGATGATTGCCGGGTTTGAGGATGTCACCGAAGGGGCGATCTTCCTGTACGGGGACGAAATCGAAAACCTGCCGCCGTATGAGCGGCCGGTGAACACGGTGTTCCAGAACTATGCGCTGTTTCCGCATATGACGATTCTGGACAACGTGGCCTTTGGCCTTGAGATGCGTGGCGCATCCAAAGCGGATGCACGCACCCGCGCCGGCGAGATGCTGGAACTGGTGCAACTGTCGCAATTCTCGGCGCGCAAGCCCAGCCAGCTTTCGGGGGGTCAGCAACAGCGTGTGGCCCTGGCCCGCGCCCTTGCACCCAAACCCAAGGTGCTGCTGCTGGACGAACCGCTTTCGGCGCTGGACCTGAAGCTGCGCAAGGCAATGCAGCTGGAACTGAAGCACCTGCAGCGGGAAACCGGGATTACCTTCATCTTCGTCACCCACGATCAGGAAGAAGCCCTGACCATGTCCGACCGCATCGCGGTGATGTCGGCGGGTGAGATGCAGCAACTGGGCTCGCCCACCGATATCTATGAGCGTCCGCGCAACATGTTCGTGGCCGACTTTATCGGTGAGACCAACCTGCTGGAGGTTTCTGTCGACAACATCGCCGAGGGCCGCGCCGTGTGCCACCTGGGTGGCGGGCACGAACTGACCTGTAACGAGGTCGAAGGCATCGGCGTTGGATCAAAAGTGCATCTGTCGATCCGGCCCGAGCGTCTGTTCATGTCGGATGAACCGGCAGAAGGCGAAAGCCTGAAAGGTCGCGTCAAGGAAAACATATTTGTCGGCACCGATATCACCACCATCGTCGATCTGGCCGATGGGCCGGACTTTATCGTGCGCACATCGAACTCGGATCGCGGCAACAAGCGGATCTTCGAGCCGGGCACCGAAATGTATGTCAACATGGAGCTGGGGGCCGCGCGCCTCTTGGTGGACTGATGGCGGCAGGTGCAGCAAGCGGCGGCAGCGCAACAACCGACACATATAAGGAAGCCCGGACATGGCTGCTTTTGCCAGCCTGGGTCACCTTGACCATTCTGACCCTTGCCCCTGTGGGCATGATGTTGATCTACTCGTTCCTGACCAAGGAATTCCGGGGCGGGGTGATCTGGGAATTCAGCCTGGCGGCTTATGACCAGTTCTTCTTTGATCGCGGGCTTTTCGGGGACGATCCGGCCAAGATCGAATGGACCTATATCCTGATCTTTTGGCGGTCGATCTGGCAGGCGGGTGCGGCAACGATCCTGAGTCTGGTAATCGGTTTCCCCACGGCCTATTTCATCGCCACACGACCCGAAAGTCAGCGCCCGATCTGGGTGTTCCTGATCACCATCCCCTATTGGGTGAACCTGCTGATCCGGACCGTGTCGATGAAGTTTCTGTTGCGTGACAACGGGCCCTTTAACGACTTCCTGCTCAGCATCGGTCTGATCGACAGCCCGATCACCATCGTCAACACCAACTTCGCAGTGCAGTTGGGGCTGTTTTATTCCTATCTGCCCTTCATGGTGCTGCCGATCTATGCAGCGGTCGAGCGTTACAACTTCTCGCTGTCCGAGGCAGCGGCGGACCTGTATGCCACCAAATGGGTTGCTCTGCGGCGCATCTTGCTGCCAGCGGTGAAACCGGGCGTGATTGCGGGTTGTATCCTGGTCTTCGTACCCTCGATGGGGTCGTTCCTTGCGCCTGACCTGCTGGGCGGGGCCAAGAACTTCATGATCGGCTCGCTGATCGAAGAGCAGTTCAAGGGCAACGCGGGCAACTGGCCCTTTGGGGCAGCAGCATCAATGATCCTGCTTACCATGGTTCTGATCCTTCTGATGGCCTATGCGCGTCAGCAGGCAAAAGCCGAGAATGCGGAGGGATAAGATCATGGCAACTGCAAAATCCGCAAAGTTCGACATCAAAAGCTATAAGGGCTTCAAGGCAATCACACTGCTGTGCCTGTTTGTCCTGTATGCGCCGCTGCTTGTGGTCACGATCTACAGCTTCAACGCTTCAGCTTCGCTGACAGTCTGGGAAGGGGTCAGCCTGCGCTGGTACGCCGATGTCTTTACCGGCCCTGAAAGCGAGAAGTTCAAGCTGGCGGCACGCAACAGCTTTGTCATCGCCATCGTCGCGGCTACGGTCAGCACGACCATCGCGACGCTGGCGGCAACAGGGATGGTGCGCGGTGGCAAGTTCAAGCTGCGGACCGTGTCCTTCGGCCTGATCAGCCTGCCGCTGATGGTGCCGGAAATCGTGTCGGCCGTGGCCATCCTGATCTTCTTCAACTCGATCGGGTTTGATCGGGGGATCATGACCATCCTGCTGGCGCATATCGCGTTCTGCATTCCCTTTGCCTACCTGCCGATCTCGGCCCGGATGCAGGGGATCGAGGACAGCTATGAACAGGCAGCGATGGATCTGTATGCCACCAAGAAACAGGCCTTCACCAAGATCCTGATCCCGCTGATGATGCCGGGCATCATCTCGGGCTTCCTGCTGGCCTTCATCGTCTCACTTGACGATTTCATCATCACCAACTTCGTCAAGGGCGCGGGTGTCGAAACCCTGCCGACAGCGATCTTCGGTGCGGTCAAGCAAGGCATCAAACCCAATATCATGGCCATTTCGACCATGTTGCTGGGCGTGTCCGTCGTCATGGTCACAATCAGCTACTTCGTCAGCAAGTCTGACAACACCAAATAACCAACAGATGGAGAGAACAATGAAAAATCTGATGAAAGGCAGCGCTGCCGCTCTGGCCCTGACCATCGGTGCCAATGCGGCCCTCGCCGAAGGCGATCTGGTGATCTATCACTGGTTCGAATACATGCCCCAGGAACTGCTGGACAAGTTCGCCGAGGAACATGGCGTCAACGTGACCCTGGACACCTATGACTCGAACGAGGCAATGCTGGCTTCGCTGAAGGCCGGCGCGCTTGGCACCTATGACGTCGCCGTGCCCGGCGATTACATGGTGTCGATTATGGGCGGCGAAGGCATGCTGGACACCATCGCGGATGGTGAGTTGAAGAACAAAGGCAACATCAAGGCCGAGTGGGCCGATCCTTCGTTCGACCCGGGTCGCCAGTCGTCGATCCCCTATCAGTGGGGCTCCACCAGCTTTGCGGTGAATCGCGACGTTTATCAGGGTGACATCAACACCACCGATATCCTGTTCACCCCGCCTGCCGAACTGGCCGGTAAGATCAACATGCTGGACGGGCAAGGCGAAGTGATCGCAATGGCCTCGCTGCATCTGGGTATCCCGCAATGTTCGTCCGACCGTGAGCAGCTGAAGGCGCTGAACGCTCTGCTGCAGGACGCCAAACAGCACTGGGTCTCGTTCAACTCGGACACCGCCAAGGAAGTGCTGGTTTCGGGTGACGCTGCCGCGGGCCAGATTTATGACGGCTTCTCGGCAAAGGCTCGTGAAGAAGGCGCCAATGTCGAATATGCGTTCCCGACCCAGGGTTATGTCGCATGGATGGACAATGTTGTTCTGCTGAAAGATGCGCCCAACCGTGAAAATGCGCTGAAATTCATGGACTTCCTGCTAGAGCCGGAAAACATCGCCGCCGTCACCAACTTTGCCCGCTATAACGCTGGCGTGGATGGTGTCGAGGAATTCCTGGACCCCAGCCTGGCGACCCAGCCTGAAAACAACCCCCACGCGGATGCTGGCCCCGGCGTGTTCATCGAGGTCTGCACCGAGGAAGTTCAGGCCGTCTATGACCAGATCTGGACCAACCTGAAGAAGTAAGTTGATCCCTGAACGGGCGGCGTACCATCGCCGCCCGTTTTCTTTTTCTGATCATGCTGCCCTTGTGCGCGTGATCTGCGTGAAACCACCCCTGAGGATCGGTTTCCTGCACTTTGAACCTTCCTGAATACTGATTGTGACATCGCTGCGCGCGGCACAGCGTCCCCTTCGGGCGTTCTTTTCACATGTCTGAGGGACAGATCGGCCCGACGCTGGGGCAGATATCCACACGGCCGTTTGGGTGTTCAGGTCGGCGGATCAGACAAGATCAGGTGCCCGGCAGAGCGACGGCACCTCTTATTCCATGTCAAAAAAAACGGCCCACTCCGGGGCCGATAATTCTGCCCCCGGGGTTTGAGATTTGCGCTGGGCAAATCTCGACCCTCCGGGGGCAGAACAGCTTGGATCAAATCACTCGGCTGCCAGTTCCGTGATCTCGCGGCGGAAGGGCAGCGCGTCGCCGATATCGGGCGTGTCCAGTTCACGCGCATAGCGGTGGCCGGCATAGGTGGCCCAGGCAATCGGACCCGGCGCGTTGGCGTCACCGATCAGCTTGACCGATTTGATGCCCGCATCGGCCCATTCGGCCTCACGCGATACCAGACCCTCAAACAGGGCGTCATCCCCGGTACGCGAGGCGACCATGACAACCGCGTCAGCCTCGATCTTCCAGGTCCGGTCGGTATAGACGCAGTTCGACACCACGTGATCGGCATGGATTTCCGAGACACCCTGATTGAGCACGATCTCGACCCCGGCCTCGACCAGACGCGGATGGATGGCGATCTGTTCCAGCGTGTTGTTGGTCCAGTCGCTGACATAGGCCGATGGGGTGACCAGAGTGACCTGCGCGCCGTTCTTGGCCAGCAGTTCGGCCAGAACGCCGCCCATGTAGTAATGGTCGTCATCATAGACCACGACACGGCCCGACGGGATGGTGCCGTCCATCAGATCATCGGGGGTATAGATCTTGGCGCCCTCGGCAATCGGCATCGGCACCACGTGCTGACGCGAGACGCCGTCGCGGCGCCAGGTCGCGCCGGTGGCGATGCAGACATTTTCAAAGCCGAACTCCAGAATGCTGTCCACATCCAGCTCGCTTTCGCGGTAAATCTCGACATTCGGGCGCTGGCTCAGCTGATAATCGCGGTAATCCACGACCCGGCCCCAGGCGCTGAGGCCCGGCAATTGGCGCTCACGGGTCACGCGGCCACCGATCACGTCCTTGGCTTCGGCCACGGCCACGTCATAGCCACGGCGGCACAGGGCCCAGGCGGCCTCAAGACCCGCAGGCCCCGACCCCACGATCAGAACGTTCGAGCTGTCGCCCTTTTCGTTCATGTTCTCCGGGTGCCAACCTTTGCGCCATTCCTCCATGAAGGTGGGGTTCTGGGTGCAGCGGCTGATCGACATGGTCATGTCACCGGTGATGCAGATGTTGCAGCCGATGCATTCGCGGATATCGTCGATGCGGCCTTCCTCGATCTTTTTCGGCAGGAACGGGTCGGCAATCGACGGGCGGGCGCAGCCGATCATGTCCAGCGTGCCGGACTTGATCATCTTGACCATCACATCGGGCGAGGTGAAGCGGCCAACGCCCACGATGGGCTTGTCCGTCAGGTCGTGGATGCCACGCACCAGTTCCTCTTGCGCCGCTTCTTCCTTGAAGCGCGACGGGCCGGAACAATCTTCCCACGTGCCCTGCGCCAGATCCCAGATGTCGGGCAGGTTGCGGTTCATCTCGACAAATTCGCGCACCTCGGCGTTGGAAAAGCCCAGATCGCCGATGGTTTCATCCAACGACACGCGCAGGGCGATGGCGATCTTGTCGCCGACCGCGTCCTTGATGTCTCCGATGACCTCATTGGCAAAGCGCGAGCGATTCTCCAGCGAGCCACCATATTCGTCGGTCCGGTGGTTGGTGGCGCGGCTTAGGAAGTGCTGGAAGATGCCGAAACCGTGGGCACCATAGAGGTTGATCAGATCAAACCCGGCTTCTTTCGAGCGTTTGGCCGCATTCACGAACCAGCGGCGCAGGTCCTTGATGTCCGATTTCGACAGCGCGCGGGCTTGCACCGGATCATTGGTAAAGGTGCGGATCGGCAGCGCCGAGGGGGCCAGCGGGACCTCTTTGGTATAAAGGTTCGGACCGTTGATCCCGGAATAGGCCAGCTGGATACCGGCCAACGCGCCATGGGTCTTCATCTTTTCAGACATTTTACGCAGTTGCGGGATATCCTTGTCTTCCCACAAGCGCAGTTCGATGAAGGGGGTAATCTCGGACGTGTGGTGCATTTCGCACTGTTCGGTGAAGATCACACCCCAGCCGCCTTCGGCCTTGATCCCGCGCATGGCAGCGGCGGCAGAGGGATCGCGGTAGCCGCCCCCGTTACAATGCGGCACCTGATAGAATCGGTTTTTGGCTGTATGAGGGCCGATTTTCATCGGCTCGAACAGAATATCATAGCGTGAATCGCGCATGCTTGATCTCCCTTGGACATCTGGCTGAGTGATGCCTGTTCAGCACCACCGGGTTGTCGGGTGTCCCATATCCATACACATTCCGCGCGTCAGACTGGATTTATACCCCCGTTTTCTGGCACCAATCATAAATCAGCCAAAGAATAGGGGTATATACCCCCAGGGAGGTATGGCTTGAAGGAACAGGACCCAGCACAGGATCAACTGGCCCAAGTGATTCTGGCAATCGAATCGTCAGAATTTGCGCAGCACCTGCGCGTTTGGCTGGGCGGGTTATGCCGCTTTGACAACATCACCATGCTGGCGTTTTTCGAGAATCGAAAGCCCGAAGTTTTCGTGACCGAAGCCGCCGAACACCGTGTGTTCGAACGGATCAGCAGTCACTATGTGAATGGCGCTTATCTGCTGGACCCTTTCTATACCCTGCACAAGACCGGCGCGTCGGATGGGCTGTACCGTCTGGCCGATGTGGCCCCGGACCAGTTCCAGCGCAACGAGTACTTCAAATCCTACTATCAGCGCACGACGCTGGTGGACGAGCTGGCGTTTTTCTCGCGCCCTGCCCCGGGTGTGTCCATAACCATCTGCATTGGCCGGGATGCCTCGACCGCGTCGCGGTTTTCAGCGCGGGATCTGGCGGCGGCCCATCGTATCGCGCCGGTCGTGAATGCATTGGCCACAAGGAACTGGCGCGATCTGAAAGGAGCAAAAGATGCCTCGACCGAGAACGCAGCCGAAACCCTGCGGCGGCGGCTGACCGAGGAAAAATCCATCTCACTCAGCGCGCGGCAATCCGAAATCGCGCTGTTGATCCTTCAGGGGCATTCCTCGATCTCGATCGGGCTGACGCTGGGGATCAGCCCCCAGACCGTAAAGGTCATCCGCAAGCAGCTGTACAAGAAATGCTCGATCTCATCGCAGGGGGAACTTTATTACCTGATCGCCCCTTTTCTGGCGCAAAACCGGTAACCCATTCGAAAACGTGCAGGAAACATTCTGGATTAGCCAAAGCCTAATTACGGGTAAGTTAGACAGTAATTTCGCCGGTTTTGAAGTTGTGGAATTTTAACCTCGAAACGCGCAATGGCGTGCTGGACCGGCACGGAATACCGCAATCTGCGGGTTCAAACTGCTGAGGGTCGGGTTGTGACAACAGCCCGGTGCCGATGTCCGAATATGGTTGTTTCCTGATCCACCCGCTCGTCCGAGTTGGCTTGGGAATGCCTTATCCGGTTGGTCCGGCAAATAAGCCGCCAAGGTCGAACAGGCCGGGTCAAGAGATTGAAAAAAGGGAACCGAAACTATGCCAATCGAAAAGACGGACACGCTGGTTGTTGGCGGTGGTCAGGCGGGCATCGCTTGCAGCGAACATCTGGGCAGCAATAACGTACCGCACATCGTTCTGGAGAAAAATCGCACAGCCGAGGCATGGCGGACCGGGCGCTGGGATGCGTTGGTGGCAAACGGCCCGGCCTGGCATGACCGTTTCCCGAACATGCTGTTTGAGGGCAACGACCCTGATGAATTCGTGACCAAGGACCGTTTCGCGCAGTATCTCGTGGATTATGCCGCGATGATCAAAGCGCCGATCCGCGAGGGTGTCGAAGTGCTCGAAGCGACCCGTCAGCCCGGCAAAGGCGGTTTTCTGGTCAAGACAACCGCGGGCGAGATCGAATGCAAGCGCATCGTCGCCGCCACCGGTGCGTTCCAGCATCCGGTCATTCCGCCGATCGTGCCGGAAACATCGGGCGTCGAGCAGATCCACTCGTTTTACTACAAGAACCCCGAGCAACTGGCCGATGGCGCCGTGATGGTTGTGGGCGCAGGGTCCTCTGGCGCGCAGATCGCCGATGAATTGAACCGCGCAGGCCGCAAGGTCTTCCTGTCGGTTGGTCCCCATGACCGCCCGCCGCGCCGCTACCGTGGCCGTGACTTTGTCTGGTGGCTGGGCGTTCTGGGCCTGTGGGACATGGCGGCACCTGCGCCGGGCACCGAGCATGTGACCATCTCGGTCAGCGGAGCTTATGGTGGTCGCACGATGGATTTCCGCCGTCTGGGCAACGAAGGCGTAACCCTGACCGGTCTGACTGCGGGCTATGCCGATGGCGTTCTGAGCTTCAAGGGCGATCTGCAGGAAAACGTTGCCAATGGTGATACGAACTACCTTGAGGTTCTGGACGCGGCCGACGCCTATGTCGAGCGTACCGGCATCGACTTGCCGGAAGAGCCTGAAGCCCGCGTCGTTCATCCTGATCCCGACAGCCTTGCCAACCCGCTGACCGGTATTGATCTGGCCAAGGAAGGCGTGACTACGATCATCTGGGCGACCGGTTTCCGTCAGGACTTTAGCTGGCTCAAGGAAAATGCCTTCGACGAGAAAGGCGCTCCGATCCATCAGCGTGGTGTGTCAAAAGTGCCGGATGTCTATTTCCTGGGCCTGCCGTGGCAGTCGCGCCGTGGTTCCTCATTCCTGTGGGGCGTGTGGCATGACGCCAAATACGTGGCAGACCAGATTGCTATCCAGTGTTCCTATGCGAAGTATGAAGGCGAAGCAGCCATCATCACCGCAGCCGAATAACATCAGACAGACAGGACATATTCGAAATGGCTCATACCCGTATTCGCAAGTTCAACACCTCGGACACCTACCCCGAGCAGAACCTGGACAACGATCTGTGTCAGGCGGTCGTAACCCAGGGCGGCAAAACCGTCTATCTGCGTGGCCAGTGCCCGCAGAACCTGGATGATGCCGTCAACATCGACAGCCATGATCCGGTCGAACAGACCCACAAGGTCATGCAGAACATCAAGCAGCTGATCGAAGAGGCTGGCGGCTCGATGGAACATCTGGTCAAGGTCGTCGTCTACATCACCGATGTGCGCCACCGCGAGGCGGTCTATCGCACCATGGGTGAATACATCAAAGGGGTGCATCCCTGCTCGACCGGGCTGGTGGTTCAGGCGCTGGCGCGCCCCGACTGGCTGGTTGAAATCGACGGCACCGCTGTCATTCCTGATTGATCGGCCTCGGCTGATCAAAAACGACCGGGTCGCGTCCCCCTCTCCCCTCCGTGACGCGACCCGGTCCGAATTTTTTCTTTGCAGGAGATTTACATGACCTTTTCTCTGGTCGCCCGCTGTCCGGATACCGGCATGTTCGGGCTGGCAATCTCGTCTTCTTCGCCTGCCGTGGCCGCCCGCTGTTCCTTTGCCCGTGCCGGTGTGGGCGCCGTGGCGTCGCAGAACGTGACCGATCCCAGCCTTGGCCCGCTGACGCTGGACCTGATGGAACAGGGCATGTCCGCGCCTGAGGCGATAGAAGAGGTCACCAAACGCGGCAAATTCATCGAATACCGTCAGGTTCTGGCGGTCGATACGCAGGGCCGCACCGCCATTCATTCCGGCCCCAACTCGCTGGGTATCTGGACACAGGCGCAGGCGGACGATGTCGCCTCGGGCGGCAACCTGCTGGCCAATGACGGCATTCCGCAGGCCATCGTCGATGGCTATCTGTCCGCGTCCGGCCATATCGGCGACCGCCTGATTGCCGCAATGCGCGCCGGGCTGGCCGCAGGTGGCGAGGCCGGTCCCGTCCATTCCGCAGGCATGAAGATCGTCGATAAAGTCAGCTGGCCCGTGGCCGATCTGCGCTGCGACTGGACCGAGGATTGTCCGATCGAGGCCATCGCAACCGCCTGGGACATCTACAAACCGCAGCTGGACGCCTATGTCCAGCGCGCACTCGATCCGCGCGAGGCACCGTCTTACGGCGTGCCCGGCGACGAATAATCAGGGAGACAAGATATGCTGGATTACACCTACGAGGATTGGAAAAACCGCGCGGCGGGTCTGTCTTTCCGGGGTCAGGCTTTCATCGACGGCAAATTCGTCGATGCCGCATCGGGCAAGACGTTCGACTGTATCAACCCCGCCACCGACCAGGTTCTGGCGCAGGTTGCCGAAGGTGATGAAGAAGACATCAACCGCGCCGTCGCCGCGGGCCGCGCCGCGTTCGAAGACGGCCGCTGGTCGCGTATGGCACCGGGCGACCGCAAGGCCGTGATGCTGAAACTGGCCGATCTGATCCGCGAAAACCTGGAAGAGATGGCGCTGCTTGACAGTCTCGACATGGGCAAGCTGGTCAAAGATGCGGCCACCGTGGACGCACCGGGTTCGGCGCATTTCTTCCAGTGGTATGCCGAAGCCATCGACAAGATCTATGACGAGGTGGCCCCCACCGGCCCCGGCGATCTGGCTCTGGTCGCCCGTGTGCCGCTGGGGGTTGTCGGCGCCGTGACCCCGTGGAACTTCCCGCTGGACATGGCGACGTGGAAAGGTGCTGCCGCGCTGGCCGCTGGCAACTCGGTCGTACTGAAACCGGCGGAGCAATCGCCGCTGTCGGCCCTGCGTCTGGCGGAACTGGCGGCTGAGGCCGGTGTGCCCGATGGCGTGTTCAACGTGGTGCCGGGCTTTGGCGTGACCGCAGGCCGAGCCCTGGGTCTGCATATGGATGTGGATTGTCTGGCCTTCACCGGCTCGACCGGCATCGGCAAGATGTTCATGCAGTATTCCGGCCAGTCGAACCTGAAACAGGTCTGGCCCGAAACCGGCGGCAAAAGCCCCAACCTGATCTTTGCCGATTGCGAGGATTTGGACGCCGCCGCCGACATGGCCGCCTTTGGTATCTTCTTCAATCAGGGCGAGGTCTGCTCGGCCAATTCCCGGCTTTATGTCGAACGCTCGATCAAGGACGCCTTTGTCGAGAAACTGATCGCCCGCGCGCAGGCCACCCAACCCGGCGACCCGCTGGACCCGGCCTCGAAAATGGGGGCCATCGTCGACGAAAAGCAGACCCAAGGCATCATGCGCTTTGTCGAGGAAGGCAAGAAATCCGCCAATCTGGTGGCCGGTGGCGAACGTGTCACCGTCGACGGTAAGGGCTGTTTCGTGCAACCTACGATCTTTGACGACGTGGCCCATGACAACCCGCTGGCCCGGGATGAAATCTTTGGCCCGGTCCTGTCGGTCATCCCCTTCGACAGCGAAGACGAAGCAATCTCCATGGCGAACGATTCGATCTACGGGCTGGCAGCGTCGGTCTGGACCGACAACCTGAGCCGTGCGTGCCGCGTATCGGAAAAGCTGATGGTGGGCACGGTTTCGGTCAACACGGTTGATGCATTGTCGGCGCAAACTCCGTTTGGCGGCATGAAACAATCCGGCTTCGGGCGGGATTTGTCATTGCATTCCCTTGAGAAGTATACTGCTTTGAAAACAACGTGGATCAAGTACAAGGCTTGATCCTCGCATCTCGGGGACACGCCTTTGCCATTTCGCTACACGTTACGTCAGCTTGAATACTTTGTAGCTGTTGGCAAGGCAGGCAGCATCTCGGCTGCCAGTGACATTCTGAACGTATCGTCGCCGTCCATTTCGGCGGCGATAAACCAGCTTGAGGCCGAATTTGGCATCGACCTGTTTGTCCGCGAACATGCGCGCGGCTTGTCGCTGACAAAGGCCGGGCACAAGTTTCTGGAACGTACCGAATTCGTTCTGAAAGAGGCCGAACTGCTGGCCACCCTTGCCGGAGAGATCACCGGCAAGGTTCAGGGTGTTCTGTCCGTGGGCTGTCTGGTCACCTTCGCGCAGATCGTCCTGCCACGGCTGCGGCGCGAGTTCGAAGATATCTACCCCGCCGTCCGCATCGACCAGCGCGAGCTTAATCAGGCCGACATCTTCAGCCAACTGCGCCGGGCCGAACTGGATATTGCGCTGACTTATGACCTCGATATCCCTGCCGATCTGGATTTCCAGCCCCTGCTGGACCTGCCACCCTATGTGGTTCTGAACGAAGGGCACCCTCTGGCGACCCGCGATCAGATCGCGATCACCGATCTGCGGGACCTGCCGATGGTCTTGCTGGACTTGCCCTATAGCAGTGAATATTTCCTGTCCTTCTTCCGACAGGCCGATATCAAACCGAACGTGGCCGAACGGACCCGAGACATGTCCGTCATGCGCAGTCTCGTGGCAAACGGGTTCGGCTTTTCCATCGCCAACGTCCGCCCGCTGAACAACCTGTCTCCGGACGGCAAGGAACTGATCTTCGTTCCGCTCAAGGATGATCTGAGGCCGATGAAGTTCGGTTTGCTGAAGGCGCGTATCGAAAACGAAACCAACACGATGACCGCCTTCATCACCCATTGCCAGAGCGCGGTCGAAGCGGACAAGTTGCCATTTTCACAAGCTCAGCCTTCGACCCTGTAATTTGGTCAAGGGGTTCGATTTTACCTAACCACTGTTTTGGGTAATCCAGATTTATGTCTGGCCCAAAGCGCTTAAACTGCCAGCCAAAGATATCAACAAAGACCCCCGATTGATAACTCCCCGACGGCCCTGCCCCCCTTGTTGCGCCGTCGGGCAATCAAATTGAAAGCTGGTTGCACGCGCATGACGACAACACTGGACATTCTCGACAAGCTGATTGGCTTTGACACCGTCAGCAAGAACTCGAACCTTGAACTGGCGGCTTATGCCGAAGAATTCCTTGAAACGCGCGGGTTTGTCGTTCACCGCATCACCGATCCGACCGGTGACAAGACCGGGCTTTATGCCGAAAAGGGTCCGGGCGGCGACGGGGTGTTGCTGTCGGCGCATACGGATGTGGTTCCGGTCGAAGGCCAAAGCTGGACCAAGGACCCGTTCCGCCTGACGCAAGAGGGCAACCGCGTCTACGGGCGCGGCACGACCGATATGAAGGGCTATGTCGCCTCGGTGCTGGCGCTGGCCGACCGGGCGGCGGCGGCGAACCTGCGCGAACCGCTCAAGATCGTGCTGTCTTATGATGAAGAGGTTGGCTGCGTCGGCATTCAGCAGATGCTGGATCGGCTGGCGCCCATGCTGGGTCAGCCCCGCGCCTGTTTCGTGGGGGAACCGACCGAGATGCAGGTGGCCATCGGTCACAAGGGCAAAGCAGCGTTGCGCGCGGTGTGTCATGGGCAAAACGGCCATTCCGCCCTGGCGCCCAACTTTGTCAACGCGCTGCATCTGGCCACCGATTTCGTGTCGGAACTGCGCAGCCTGCAAAAAATCTTTGCCGAAAACGGCAACACCGATCCTGCCTATTCGGTGCCCTACACCACATTGCATGTGGGCATGCTGTCAGGTGGCAAGGCGTTGAACATCGTGCCTGACCGGGCCGAGCTGACCTTTGAATACCGTCATCTGGCAGCGGATCGTGGCAAGGACATTCTGGATCAGATTCAGGCCGCGGCAGCCCGGGTCGGGGCCGCCTATCAGCACCTCTGGCCCGAGGCCCGTGTCGAGGTGGAACAATACAACGCCTATCCGGGGCTGGATGTGGCCGAGACGGAATCCGTCATCGCCTATGCCCAGAAACTGGCCCAAAGCAATGCGACAACCAAGGTGGCCTTCGGCACCGAGGCCGGGTTCTTTGACGAATTGGGCATTCCGACAATTGTCTGCGGCCCGGGCTCGATGGAGAAGCAGGGCCACAAACCGGATGAATATCTGGAACTGGGACAACTGGCCGCCTGCGATGCGATGATGGACCGCATTCTGGACGACCTGAGCTATTAAGGCCCCTCCCGAAAGGCTTTGAGCGGCGCAGGGACATCCTGCGCCGCAACGCGTTTAGGACGCGATCATGTAGAATTTGCGCAGCGTCTCGGTGATTTCCCAGGTGCAGGGCGTGCCCTTGGGCATGAAGAACGTATCCCCGGCAGAGAAAGTCTGCGCAGTGCCATCGGGGCTTGTCAAAGTTAACGACCCGGAAATCACGGTCATCATCTCATCCACCGGATAGGCATCAAACTCCTCGCGGCAGGGGGCGCATTCCCACACGCCAACCGAAATCTTTTCATCCTTGCTTTGGAAAAAGCTGCTGATGGTTTCAGATGTGTTCTCGGTGGTGAAATCACTTTTGGCGACGGCGCTTGATGGGCCGAAGCCTGTTTCCGGGTGGCCATCTGCCAAAAGACGAATGGGGCTGGTCATGGGTTTTTCCTTTCTCGGGCACATGCATTCGGGCGGATGGCCCGGCAGTTTCGCGTCGGGGTTTTCACCCTCAATCCGAGGGCGCATCCCGCTGCCTCTCTTTACCTTTTTACCCGATGGAAAACACGCGAAATCCACTGTGCTGATCCCTTTCGGCCAAGAAAATCGACAGTCGGCAAAAGATGCCCCCTCACAGGCTTAACCCCGCAAACTATCAGTTGTTCAGCCGCCATCAGGGCTCTATCATCAACCCCGGATACACCACTTGGATCAGCGATTGGACATGGCGTTCAACCCATTGAGGCACAAATGGAATTGCCGATTGCGGCTGCTGATTTCAGGATAAACAGGGCAGGTCATTGAGCCGAAGATACACTCTGGGAGAACTGGCACAAATGTCGGCGCTGCGGCAGTCCATGCTGCTGGCGCTGGTCTTTCTGTTCCTGCATTTTCTGGGCGCCCTGATTATCGACAATCTGGTGCGCCGGGATTTCGACAATCAGGTGGCGCTGGAGCTGCAATCGCGGTTTCAGGCCATCGCCTCGGACATCCGCATCCGGGGGTTCCAAAGAGACGACTATCCGATTTCCGGGACGGTGGTGGTGTATTATCAAAGCGACGCCGCCAGTCAGGCGGTCGCGCCCGAGGGGATTTTCGACAGAAGCGGCGATTTTGAGCTTGAGCCCTTCCAGTTGACCCGTCTGCGCTGGGGTGAGGAATGGCAGTATTACGCAGGTGACGTGAGCGGGCAAAAGCTTATCGTCGGCGTGAACCTTGTTCTACGGACCCATTTCCTGTCGGTTATCGCGCGCACCATTTTGATCGTCGGCGCGGTGATCGCAGCAGTTACGCTGGGGATCGGGGCGTTTTTCGGGCTGCGCACTCAGCGTCGGTTGAACCGGATTTCTCTGGTTCTGGAACATGTGGCTTCGGGGCGGCTGGACCTGCGCGTCGACACGCAGAAAGAGCTGGATGACCTTGACGTGCTGGGCCATCGGATCGACCAGACCATCGACCGGCTGGACATCGTTCTGCGCCAGTCCCGGGATTTCGCCACCAACATCGCGCATGACCTCAAAACGCCGCTGGCGCGGCTGCGGTTGCGGCTGGAACAGGCCATCATCGCGCAGACCGAAGATCAGATCGAAAGCGCCGAAACGATTGAGGCGTTGCAGCAATGTGACCAGATCATCGCCGTGATCGATGCCTTTCTGCGCATCGCACGGCTGGAATCCGGCACCATCAGGAACAGGTTTGAACCTGTTGATATTGCGGAACTTTCCGAAGAGGTATTCAGCACGTTCGAACCGGTGGCCGAGGATGCCGGATACACGCTGGTTCCACAAATCTCTGGCCCTGTGACCGTAAAGGGAGACCGGGTGTTGCTGTATCAGGCGCTGGTCAACCTGATTGAGAACGCGTTGAAACATACGCCCAAGGGCAGCCGGATCACCCTGATCGCCAATGCCAACGCCCTGGGCGTGGCCGATACCGGGCCGGGCATCCCACCCGAAGCTTATGCCGAGGTGATCAAACCCTCGGTCCGGCTGGATCGCAGCCGGTCGGACAGCGGCGCGGGTCTGGGGCTGGCGCTGGTCAAGACCATTGCCGATCTGCACAATGCCCGGCTGGTCCTGTCCCCGAACCCGGAACTGGAGGGATCGGGGCTGTTCATCCGAATGGAGTTTACGGCGTAGGCGACGCTGCAGGCTCAGCGCATTTCGAATTCTTCACGATGCAGTTGGGCCTTGGAAACTCCGGCCTCGCGCAGCTTGGCGAACAGGGACTGCCCCAAACCGGATGGGCCGCAGAAGAAATAGTTCCAGTCGGGCAACGGATGATCCAGATCCTCCTTCAGGCGGTCGATGGACATGCGATCCCCGAAGCCCGAGACAACAGGCTTGATCTCAATATCGGGATGCTGGCGGGCCAGTTGCTGCAATTCGTCCAGATAAACCGCGTCCTCAAGATGGCGGACGCAGTAGTAGAAACGGATGCTGCCCGATCTGTCTGTCGGCAGCGAACGCAGCGCAGACAGGAACGGGGTCACGCCGATACCGCCCGCGATCCAGACCTGATGCCCCAGCACCGCTGTGGGGTTGAAGCACCCATAAGGGCCGTCAATCGACACCTGCGTGCCCGGCTGCAACCCATTCTGCAAACGGCGCGTGAAGTCGCCCAGAACCTTGACCGACACCTTCAAATGCGACTCTTCGGCCCCCGAAGCGATGGTAAAGGGATGGGTTTCCTTGAACCCCTTGGCGCGCACCGTCACAAAGGCGAACTGGCCGGGCCGGAACTGTACCGCATTGGCGACCGGGGACAGGACCAGTTCGGTGATGCGGTCCAGCACGCGGATCTCGGCAATCTCATACCCGTGACGGTGCAACAGGGGATAGATCACCTGTTTGTAGATGAACGAAGCCAGACCAACCACCATTGCAACCAGCAGGATCATCCCGGCGGGGCTGGTCATCGGCAGGACCTCTCCGCCGCTCAGAACCAGCCACATGTGGAAACTGACAAGGGCATAGAACAGACCCATCAGGCGGTGCGTCGGCAGCCAGCGGTGATAGGGGAACTTCCGGTTCAGGGTGAGGATGGTCAGGATGACAAAGCCGATCATGGAAAACAGACCCAAGGCGCCGATCAGGCCATCATTGTCCTCATCATCTTCCTCAAGCTCCTCCAGCCCGGGCGCGTCGCCCAGATCATTCTCGGCCCCGATCGCGGTTGCAAAATGTGCCAGCAGCAGGATGAAGGCCGCGACGCCGAGCCATTTATGCACCTTGTACATCTTGTCCAACCCGCCAAAGGCCGGTTCCAGAAACCGGGGGCGCGCCGACAGGAAAATCCCCAGCGACATGCTCAGATAGGCCAGCCCGCCGATAAAGACAGAAGGGTCATCCAGCCCGAAATCGCCCTGCAGGCTGACCGGAATCCAGAATGCCGCCGTAAACAGCGCAAGAACAAAGAAGATGATCAGTTTACCGGCGTTTGGCATGTGTTGTCTGTTCCTTGCGAACCAATCGCTGGTGCGCTGGGGTTTGAATTAAACGTTTGTGATTTCGGTCAGGGGCAATCGGGCGCGGTCAGAACCGGTTCAGACCAAGCAGCTTTTCCGCATTTCCCGATGCGATCTTCTGTTTGACCTCAAACGGCAAATCCGCCGCGCGCAGCCAGTCCGCGCCCTTTTGGTTCTTGGCAAACGGAAAGTCGACGGCGAACATCACCCGGTCTTCGCCCATAGTGGCAAGGGCCAGATCCAGCAGTTCATCCTGAAAGAACGCGCTGGTGGTGATCCAGAAATTGTCGCGCAGATATTGCTGCGGAGGTTTGCTCAGCGTGTCGCGGGTGGCAAAGGTCAGATCGCCTTCAAGCCGCCAGAAGTAGAATGGCAGCCCCTCGCCCATATGGCCGATGACGATCTTGAGGTTGGGGAACTTGTCGAACGTGCCAGCGACGATCATCCGCAGCGATTGCAGGGCGACCTCCTGATGCCAGCCATAGCCGGGACCGGACAGGACCTTTTCCAGCCATGGATTGCCCAGACCACTGTAATATTCGTCCAGCACCTGCGGCGTGGGGGCGGCGGGGTGGATATAGATCGGAACATCAAGCTCTTCGGCCTTGGCCAGAACCGGCGCGAACATCGGGTCGTCCAGAAACTTGCCTCCAATGCTGCCATAGGTCATGCAGCCCAGACACCCATCCTCTTTCACCGCGCGCTCCAGCTCGTCCGCAGCAGCCTCGGGGGTCTGCATCGGTAGCGTGGCAAAGGCACGGAAGCGGTTCGGATAGGCCGAGACCAGCTCATTTGCCATCCAGTCGTTGAAACGGCGGGCAAAATCGATCCCTTCCTGCCCGGGAATGTCCTGCGCGCCCGGGGTCATCGCAGACAGAACCTGCATGTCGATGCCTGCCGCATCCATGTCGGCGATCCGCTTGGCACCGGTTTCAAGGATCAGCTTGCCGATGGGGGCCTTGGGCGGGAACTTGATGCCGTTCCGCTCCAGCAGCTCGGGTGTTGCGATATGTTCCTCAAGCGCGATCAGATACAGGTCATCCTCGGCTGCAAGACCCTGATACGGAAGGCTGGTCGCAGCGGCCGAGGCCAGACCACCCGCCAGAAATCCACGGCGATTCATACGGAAAGAGCGGTTTTCACATGTATCGTTGGTCATTTTGTTTTTGGTTCCCAAATAACAGCAGCACTTGATCATCAGACGCGTTGGCAATGTCGTTCGCCACACTGCGTCAATACCTAGATAGGTTGTGAAACTGTTGCGGCCCTGAAAACAGCCATACAAATTTGTAAACAACCTTGGGCGCGACCCGGACCGCATATGCGTATCCGACCTGCCCGGGTAGAAAGTGGGAAGTTATCCTCATGATCCGTATTCAGGTGAGGGGGTCTAAACTCCTGAGACCAAAAAGGATAACTTCCCATTCGAAGCATGAGACCGCGCGCCAACACCCCGGCACGGCTGCCGGGGTATCCATGAGTGGTGGCTCGGGCGGTCGTTGCTGCTTCTAACCGATTGCCGTGGCTCAGAACCTGAAACCAACGGCCAGTTCAGCGGTGACCGCGTCTCTGGACTTGACGATTGGGCTGTCAACCGCATCCCCCAGCAGGCGGGAATAGCCGATGGCGCCGGTCAGGCCCCAGCCTTTGCCCAGCGGCTGCAGAAAGCCGATTTCCGCATTCACCGACTTGAAACCCGATCCGGCGCTGAACTGAGACAGGCCGGACGCCGCCGATTGTGCTGCCGAGATGCCAAAGAAGCTTTGGTTATAGTTGGTATCCGCCCAATCGACCGACACACCGCCAAACAGGGCCAGACCGCGTTCGCGGGTGACATCCTCGGGCCGCACGCCGGTGGGCAGCAAGGCGCCGCGGACAACGCCGAACGGCACCTGCGTCTGAAGGCCCAGCGTGACCAGCGTCCCTTCGGAGCCGCTGAAGTATTTCTCGACATCCACGGTCGCGGCGAGGCGCCGGGTCAGATCGTACTGGGCGCCGAAGGCGAAGACCGCGCCATCATCGATGTCGCCTAGACCGGCCAGATCGGGGCTGTCGCTTTCGTTACGGCCACCGCCATATCCGATTGCCGTCTGAATCCGCAGCCTGTCCTGATTGACGATGAACGCCCCGATCCCTTGCGGTGAGATCAGCAGACGATCTTTGTAGACGATCTGGAAACCGGGCTGAAATTCTGTCGTGTAGCGGTCGGAACCTTCATATTCCGGCTCATATTCCGCACCTGCGCCAAGGAAGAATTCCCAGTTGCCGCCGTCATCATCGTCGTCATCATCGTCGAACCCCTGAGCCGCAACTTGCGACGCACCGGTGGAAAGCATAGCACACAGCATGAATTTGGCTGCGTTGTTGAGCCAGGTCTTCGTCATTTCACCCTCGTTCTCTTTACACTTCAGTTTTTGTTTCCACGCGGACATTGCATCTGCCGCGCCTTTCGTAGTCTTCGATGTCCCATCCTGACCCGGGTCGCCCGGTCAGAATGGCCTGTAACGGGTATGGCGCAGTTCCGCTTGTCAAAGGCCGGGCCCTTGCTGTGGTCGAACTGCGCCATGGCTGCTTGATAAGATCCGGGTTTGCCCATTTACGAGGTGAGTCTCGGACTATTCCAAATCCATTCCTGCTTCGATTGAACTGAGCAATAAGCACAGCAGCGATACCGCGTCCTTGCGCGACTTTTACAAATTTGTAAGATTGTGAAGGACGTGCTGGGCGCGACGCCCACTGACCATGGGATTGAGATTTAAGTCATTGAAAAATCGTGATAATAGCGCAGACTCAGATTTGCTCTCCGCCTCACGGAATTTTGTCTGTTCACGCGGATGACGGTTAGGGAATGCCGGTGCCCGGACGCACCGGGCACGATGGTCAGGTAAGGGATTCGCCGCACCACATCACCACGGTCTGATCATGCGAACGATGACAACTAAGATGGGCTTGGGTATCGCTGGCCCGGCCAAACGCCGTCATCCCGGCCCGGGCGGTCAAAAGACTGTCGCCTTCTGTTGAAAAAAGGGCCCGATCAACCGGCCCCCTTTTTGTCAGTTGCTCTTGTGCACCTGCCCCTTGGCATGCATCTCGCGCTTGCGGTTGCGGGTGCGTTTGGTGGCATCCTCAGAGCCGTCATGATAGGTGCCGAACCACTTGTCCCAGGGCATTTCCGCATTGCCGTAGTTGCACTCGTAATAACGGTGGTGCAACTGGTGGAAAAACGCGCCCAGCAGCAGGGCCTGACGGTCCTTAGCCCAGAGCGCCTCGTAACCCGAATGGGACGACGCCGCGCCCAGCATCAGCCAATAGCCCAGAAATACCATATGCACCGGGTTGCTGGGCAGGATCAGCACGATCAGGATGGCGCTGAGATAGCCGAACGCCTCGACCGGGTGCATCGACATGCCGGACCAGGGGCCGGTGTTGACGTTGCGATGGTGCACCGCGTGGACATGTTTGTAGATGAACGGTTGATGCAGCAGCAGATGCACGGCGTAGAAATGGAAGCTCTGCCAGATGGCCAGGATCGGGAACAGCGCTATGAACCAGATCGGGTGCGCCGAAAAGCTGAGCGTGCCGATATACTCGTTGGCATACATCCAGCGCAGAAACACTTCGAGCACCGACAGGAACGGCGCACCGAAGACCAGAGAGTAATACATGTTGTCCCAGGTCTGGTAGCCGAACTTATACAGCGCATTCTTGCGCTTCATATAAGGGCGCGGGTCGTATTTCAGCAGCTTGCCCTGCCCGTCGATGCCGTAGAACCAGAAATGCAGCCCTCCGGCGACGATCAGCAACAGTGCCCAGTTGCGGATGAACACCCAAGCCACCCAGCCGAATGCAAGGCTGGCCTGCTCTGGCCCGACCGGCTGCAGCCAGTAGGCCACGGCAAAGGCCAGCAGCAAAAAGATCGACCGGTCCGAGAATTGCAGCCAGTTCTGCCAGATCCATTTGCCCAGCACGCCCAGCTTTGGGGGCCAGTTCCAGTAGGGGGCGTATTTTACCGGCAGTTCCGGGTGCCAATACCACTCGCGGCTCATCGGGCCGGGGTCATATTTCGTATCTTTGGCCTGTTCGTTTGGGTTGGTGTCTGCGGTCGTCATATCCTGTCCTTTCCTGAAAGAAACCAATTGCCTTCAGGTCAGAGACGGCGGGGGCTCATAGGGATATTTGCGGGACGCTTTGCGATACATGGGTCTACTCGTGAAACGGGCGGCGCTTGTCGAGCGCTTCGCGCAGTTTTTCATGTTCGCCGGGCTTCATGGCGATGCTGGTGGCCGCATCGGGATAGCTGCCGTCCAGAACGGCGGCGCGATAGGCGGTCAGGCCCTTCATGCGCTCGGCCTCAAGCGTGGCGCGGGCGGCGGCCATATCGGCAAAAGCCTTGGCATGACGCGGCGGGTTCGGGGTGTCGCCGCAGGCGTCCTCCTGAAACAGAAAGATCACGTCGGCAGCCCCGCCCGAGCCGATGGAATGGGTGATCAACCCGGTGCGTGGGCTGATCTCGGCAATCGCCTCATCCGCCACGCATTCCAGTTCCACCGCATAGGCCCCGGCATCCTCCAGGCGGCGCAGATCCTCGGCCAGTTGCATCGCCTCATCGGCGGTGCGGCCATAGGCACGCAAGCCCCCGATGCGGGTCGACAGGCGCGGCACCAGCCCCAGATGGCCCTGAACCGCCAGCCCTTCATCGGCCAGCATCTCGACCACCTTGAAGCTGCGCAGGGTATACACCGCATCGGCCCCGGCTGCGGCAGCCCGGATGCCCGCACGCAGGATGTCCTGATGGGTTTCATAGTCGCTGGCCATCAGGGCCGTTGTGGTAAAGGTGTTGGGCGCGCCTGCGCGCACCTCAACAAGGTCATGATCGACAATCGACAGATGATCGATCCCGGCGGCTTCGGCGGCGGCGGCCTCGACCCGGTTCACGGCGGTGGTCTGCACGAATTTGCGCGTGCCCTTGCCCGCCTGAATATCGGCAACCGTCAGATTGCGCGTCGCGGGAAACCCACCAAAGGTATAGATCCGTTTCATAGCAACCGCCCCCGGGCCTTATTCCGCTGCCTTGAGCTGCGAGCCCTGCGGGATCACCTCATAGCCGGGCTCTTCGGGCTCATCATCCAGCATTTCGGGCGGGAAGCCCGGTGCGCGGATGTCCAGACCGGTGGCCTCTTCCAGACGTTTGATGATGTTGGGCGAATAGCACCGCTCGCCATAGCGCGAAATGCCATCGTCAAAGATATCAACCAGCATGGGCGAGATTTCCAGCGGCACGTTGTGACGGTCCGCCACCTGCTGGAACAGGCCCGCATCCTTTTTCACCAGATCCATGGTGAAGGAAATATCGCGGCTGCCGTTCAGGATCACCTGGCTTTCGGTCTCATGCACGAACGAGGTGCCCGAGCTGATTTTCATCGCCTCATAGGTGGTGTTCAGGTCCATGCCCGCCGCCTTGGCGGTCACCAGTGCCTCGCAGCAGGTGACAAGATTGGCGGTCGCCAGATAATTGGTCACAACCTTCAGGATCGAGGCCGAGCCCAGTTCGCCGGTGTGCAGAATGCGGCGGCCCATGGTTTTCAGGAACGGCGCGATCTGGTCGAAGGTCTCGCGGTCACAGCCCGCAAAGATCGAGATATTGCCGGTCGCCGCACGGTGGCAGCCGCCCGACACGGGGCAATCCACCGCCGCGCCACCGCGTTCCATCACCATGGCACCCAGACGCTTGACCTCTTCTTCATCGGTGGTGGACATCTCCATCCAGATCTTGCCGGGGCCGATTTCGGGCAGCATTTCCTGCATCACCGCGTCGGACGCGGCGGGCGATGGCAGACAGGTAATCACCGCATCGCAATCCCGCATCAGCTGCGCCGGGCTTTCGCCTCGCTTGGCCCCGCGCGAGACAAAATCGTCGACCAGTTCCTGGCTCAGATCATGCACCGTCAGGTCAATGCCATTGCGCAGCAGACTGCCGCTCAGCTTGCCACCGACATTCCCAAGTCCGATAAATCCTACTTTCATGCGCGCGCTCCCTTATTCGCATGCCGCCCTTACTGAGCCGGAGTTTCATTCCTGCCGGAGATTTAGAGACATTGATCGAGCAAAGTAAAATGAATAAAAAGCGAGGAAATGGCCAAAAATTTTTGGTGGTGATATGCCCAAGACCCCGAACCTTGTCTGGTTGCGATCCTTCGAATGTGCCGCCCGCCACATGAGCTTTACCGCCGCCGCCGAGGAACTGGGCATCACCCAGACCGCCGTCAGCCTGCATGTGCGGTCGCTTGAGGCGCAGTTGGGCTGCAAGCTGTTCACCCGCGCCGCCCGCAATCTCAGCCTGTCCGAGGTTGGTCAGGCCTATGCCTTTTCCATCCGCCGCGCGTTGGGAGAGATTGACCTGTCCACCACCAGCCTGTTTGGCACCAGCCATCTGCAGAAACTGACAGTGCGGGTTCCGATTTCAACGGCGACCCTGTTTCTGGCGCATCGGCTGCCTGATTTCGTGCAAAACCACCCCGAGGTCTCGGTCAGTCTGGTTTCGAATATCTGGGCTGAATCCACGAACCGGGAAAATGTCGATGTCGAGCTGCGCCTGGGCTTGGGGGATTGGGAGGATATGCCTGCCCGTCGGATTTCCAAAGAACGGATTGTCCCGATTGGGGCCAAATCCGGGGGGCGGATCCCGTCCATGGCTCAGCTTGCCGACCAACCGCTGATACATATCCTTGGCTTTCAGGACATGGGGCAAAAATACCTGTCGGCCTTTGATGTGCAGCAATCCGAAACCGCGACCTCTTACTCCGTCGATACCACGATTGCAGCCGTGGATATCGTGGCCGGTGGCGGCGGGTATGCCGTGATTCTGGAGCGGTTCGCAAAGACGGCGATTGAAACCGGCCGAGAGATTGCGATCGTCGGCGACGCCGTCCCGTTCGAGCAAAGTCATTTTCTGCTGCGGGGCAACAGGCCAGAGCCCAACGCCGCCACTATTCAGATATTCGAAGGCTGGCTCGAACGCATTTTCGCATAGGATCAAAGGTTTGTTGTGCCCCTAAGGGTTGATCAGCCTGGTTAACCATTGGGCCGGTTAGGGTGCAGAAACGCACATTCCATCATCAACGTTCATTCATGGCATGCGGCAATTCTTCCACGCTCACCGGCTGGCAGACAGCCTGCGACAGCGGGCCTGGGCGTTTGACAAACAAATTTGTCGCGTTCCCAAACGTAACCGCTCTGGACGCCCATAGGTTGTGAAGGCATGAAGGGGCATCAGCCAAAGTCAGATCGCTCTTTCTTCAGCCTGCGTTCCCTCGACACCGATGCATACTGGGCGATCACTTTGGAAAATTTCATGCCGACTATGGTTTCAGCGCCCCCTTCTGGGCTGGAAGAACAGCTAAAAACGACACCGGGCACCTATGTCGAAGGCTGGTTGAACTGCACCACAGGCAGCGCCGATCTGATCCTCTGCCAGGACGGTCAAGAGGATCGGGTGCTGCTAGACAGCGCGCAGGACCTGCACAGTTTTCGCTTTGTTGCCACCGGTCATGCATTGACATTGACCATTCGCAAGGACGCGGCCACCCAAGCCGAACTACGCATCACAAAGGTGGTCACGCCAGAGGATCAGGGCACCGGCACAACCGGACAGGAGTGTGCCGCGCCGATCAGCCCCCGCCTGCAAAAAGTCGTGCAGGGACACGTTTCGGTGGCGACGTTCTGGCAAGATGTGATGTCCGTAGGCACACCCATGATCGAACCTGACCCCGAAGGCTGCGCCGATCATCGGTTGGTGACATTCCTGTGGCGGGGGAAGGCCCGGAATGTCCGCTTGGTTGGCGGACCGGCCCCGGATCACGTCTGGATGCAGCGCTTGACCGGCACGGATGTGTGGTTCGCCTCGTTTCGCGTGCCGCTAGACCTGCGCCTTTCTTACCGTTTGGCACCGGATGTCCCGGATATCAACGCCTCACCCCGTGAAAATCGTCTGGCTCTGCTGGCCGTGGCGCAGGCCGATCCGATGAACAGGACGCCTCTGTTTCCGCATGTCAACGACCCGTTCGCACAATGGAGCCTGCATGACCTGCGAGGTCAAACACGCGCGGCAAAACAGGTGCTGGGTCGGGTGTCGAGGGATGTTACCGAACACCGCATTGCCGATCCCATGCTGAAATCCGGGCGGCGCATCTGGTTGCACCGTCCAACCGGTTTCATTCCCGGCGCGCCCGGAAATGTGCTGCAAATCCTGTTCGACGGGGCGACCTATCTGCATCAGCTGGGGTTGCCCTGCCGGATCGAACAACAGGTGCAGGATGGGTGCTTACCCCCGATAGCCACCGTCTTTGTCGATGCCGTGTCGCCGCACCGACGGGCCGAGGATCTGGGCTGTGACGATCAGTTCACCCAAATGCTGACCGGGAAAATCCTCCCTTTCGCCTACGACTGGTTTGGTCAGGACTTCGATGCAAGTCGCGTAGTCGTTGCCGGGTCCAGCTTTGGCGGCCTCGCCGCCGCCTATACCGCCTTGGTACGCCCGAAACAGATCGGCAATTTCATCTCACTTTCGGGGTCGTTCTGGTGGGCGCCTCCGGGATGGGAGGCAATTTCACCCTATATGGCCTCGCTGCCTGTCGATCCCGGGCTGCGGGCGGTCCTGACCGCAGGCAGCTATGAGCGCGCGCGGCATGAAGGCGATGTGGGCATTCTCGAAAGCACCGCCGCGCTTGCCGCCCGATTGCGCGCGCAAGGTGCGGGTGTGCAGACGCGCACCTATGCCGGCGGGCATGACTATGCCATCTGGGCCCCGGCCCTGATCGAGGCTCTGGAAACCCTGTTTGGCCCGGGCGCACGCAACAACAGGCGCACAGGGGGCTGACCGATGGCAAACACTGTTTTCATTCGCCTTTCACTGCTTCGGGACAACGCGCAATACCGCCGTTTGCTGGCCGCGCGGGCCCTGTCACTGTTGGGGCTTGGCTTTCTGATCGTCGCGGTGCCGGTTCAAACCTACCAACTGACCGCATCCACCCTTTGGGTCGCCCTTGTCGGGGCCAGCGATGCCACGGGGCTGTTTCTGGGTCTGTTGCTGGGCGGGGTGCTGGCGGACACCCGTGATCAGCGCAAGCTGATCCTGATGGCGCGCAGCGTGTGCGGGGTGGGGTTTGCCGCCCTGACGATCAACGCGCTGCTGCCTGCCCCGTCGGTCACGGCGCTGGTCGGGCTGGCCTTCATCGATGGCATTTTCGGAGCCATCGGCGTATCGGCCCTGATGGCCGCTGCACCCAAGGTCGTCGGGCGCGAGCGGATCGTCGAGGCCGGGGCATTGGGCATGCTGACCTCGCGGGTAATCAATATCGGCAGCCCAGCTCTGGCCGGTTTGCTTTTGGCCGTGGCCGATGTGGCCTGGGCCTATGGTCTTGCCACTCTTGCGACCATCGCCACTGTTAGCGTTCTGCGTGGTTTGGCTCCGTTACCTGCGGAACAGACCACCCCGCGCAACCCCTTTGCGATGCTGGGGGACGCCCTTGTCTTTCTGGTGTCGCGCAGACGGGTGCTGGTGGTCTTTCTGCTGGGAATGCTGCTGACGGCCTGCACCGGGATCAGGGTGCTGTTCCCGTCCCTGTCCCTGGATGTTTTCGCCACCGGCGATGCGGCGACCGGTTTGCTGTACGCCATGGGCCCGATTGGGGCCACTCTGGCGGCGCTGCTCAGCGGTTGGGTCCACGACAAGGCCCAGCCCTTTGCTCTGATGATCCTGCTATGCGCCTGCGCGCTGCTGGCCTTTACGGCAATCGGCGTGGCACCGGGCCTTTGGGCCGTGATGACCCTGCTGGTGGTGTTTGGCTACCTGATGTCGCTCGCCTCGCTTCTGCAATACGGCATCGTCCAGCGCGAGACGCCGGATGCCTATCTGGGCCGCGTCAACAGCCTGTGGCTGGCGCAGGACGCGATGGGCGACATTCTGGGCGCTCTGGCCCTGGGCACACTGGCCAGCATGGTCATGCCGTTACATGCGGTGCTGGTGCTTGGCCTTTCCAGCCTTGGAATATTTCTGGTTCTGGGGCTGACAGGTCTGGCCCTGACCCGATCCGCCAAACCGCTTGATGTCGATGCAGGCCCTGCCTGATCCCCCTTACCGAAAGAAAAGGACCGCGCGACCCATGGAGAAAAGACCCACCCTCGAAACCATCCGCAAGGATGTCCTGAGCTTTCTGGACGATGTGCCGGACGACCACGAAAACCTGCTCGACTACGGGCTGAACTCGATCGAATTCATGACCCTGGTGGCACGGTGGGAAGCCAAGGGGATCCGTGCGGATTTCAACAGTTTGGCCCGCAATCCCACGATGGGCGCCATCCTGTCGGTGCTGGGCGACCAGTTGGCCGCAGCCGGGGACCTGATCGATGGATAGCGCCCAGCCCAACCCGTTCGATGACACCCGGTACAAGTTCTACGCGCTGCGCAATGCAGCAGGCCAGTACAGTATCTGGCCCGATTTCCGTGACATCCCCGAAGGGTGGGAAAAGATGCACGGCCCTGACGACCGCAAGGCTTGCCTCAGCTACGTCGAAGACAACTGGACCGACCTGCGCCCCTGAACATCGGGGCAAACCAATTGTGCGGAGAGCCCGTCATGACTATGTTGGAACTGCTGGACACACAGCAAGGCATCTGGACAGCGCAGCAGATCGCCGCGCGGCCACAGGATTACCTGATTGCGCATGCAATCGAGGTTTTCGGCCCGCTGGATGCGGCACGGATGACCACCGCAATCGAACAGGCACTGGCCGAGGCGGATACAGTCAACGCAACCTTTGCCGAGGTCAACGGGACCGCGCGGCAGGACATCCCCTCGGCCCCGGTACGGCCCGATATTCAGGTCACGGACCTGACCGGCTCCCCGGACGCCCGAACCGAGGCATGGCATATTCTGCGATCTGATCTGGATCAGGGGAAAGACCCGTTTGCGCCCAAGCACAAGCTGCTGCGGATCGGATCGGATGAGGGGGCAGCACACTGGATCTGGTATCAGCGCTATCACCACATCATGCTGGATGGCTACAGTCTGGATGTGCTGACGGACCGGATCATTGCTTTGTATGATGCGGCGCGGGATGGGACGCAGACGCCCCCCTCTCCGTTCACATCCGTGGCCGAGGTGGTTGCCGAACAGCACACCTATCGTGAGTCAGATGCGTGGCGGCGCGACAACGCATTTTGGCTGGCGCAATGCGCGGACCTGCCCGCCGCGCCAAAACTGGCAGACAGCGCGAAGGGCACTGCCAGCATCGGTGAAAACGCACAATTCAGCACCATCCTGATCGACCGTGACAGGTTTGCCCGGTTCGAAGCGCGGGTGGACGGCCATGATTTCGCTGCCTTCGATCTGTTGACCGCAGGTATCGCGGCATATGTGGCGCGGATCAGCGGTCAGTTCGATCTGGTGCTGGGTGTGCCGATGATGCGCCGCCTTGGGTCTGCGGCGATCTCTTCCAGCGCGCCGGTGGTCAATGTTCTGCCTCTGCGCCTGCGTCTGAACCCTGCGCAAGACCTGTTGGAGTTGGCCATGCAGGTCCGGCAAGCCATGCGCGACATGCGCAAGGCGCAACGCTATCCGGTAGAACAGATTCAACGTGATCTGGGCCTGACCGGCACAGGCCAGGGGATGTGGAGCGCCACGCTCAACTTCCGGCTCTATGAAAAGCAGCCGACCCTCGCTGGCCATGCAACCCGGCTGCACCGTCTTGCAATCGGGCCGCTGGAAGAGCCCGAGTTTGGATTGCGTGTGGACGATGATGGCATTCATCTGGACCTGCGTGCGCCGTCAGACCGATATTCACAGGACGATCTTGCCCGCCACACCGCACGGCTTGCCAACGTGCTGGATCAGTTTATCGCAACACCCGAAATCCCGCTGGCTGACCTTGCCATGACAACCGAGCAGGAACGGGCAGACTTGGCCGTTTGGCAGCCCGGGCCATTGGTTGCGACGCCTCCGGACGAGGAAACCCTTGTGGATGTCCTGCTGGGTGGGGTGTTGGCCGGAAACACGGACACAGTGCTGCGCTTTGGCGAGACCACCTTGTCGGGCGCGGACCTGCTGCGTCGCAGTTGCCGGTTGGCCCACCTGCTGCGCGACAGCGGAGTGGGTCGCGGGGATGTGGTTGCAGTCGCCCTGCCTCGATCCGAACTTTCGGTGATTGCGATCTTTGGCGTCCTGATCAGCGGCGCGACCTATCTGCCGATGGATATCGCCTATCCCAAGGCCCGCCTTGCCGCGATCTGCGAAGATGCCCTGCCCCGGATCATTCTGACCACGACAGAGGCCGCACAGAACCTGCCCGGCGGGGTGCCTGCCCTGCATCTGGACGCGCCGGACACCCTGTCGAGGCTCATGACGTGCCCGGATACGGCGCCCGGGCCCGAGCAGGTCCGGATTCGCCCCGAAGATACGGCCTATATCGTCTTTACCTCGGGCAGTACCGGCAGGCCCAAAGGGGTCATGGTCCCGCACCGGGCGCTGTTGAACCTGTTTTCGGTTCACCGGGTCGGGTTCCTGCGTGAGGCTCTGGATCATCATCTGCAAACCCACCCGAACCGCCCTCTGGTCGCGGGCCATTCCCATTCCTTTGCTTTCGATGCAGCGTGGGAGCAGCTGTTCTGGATGCTCATGGGGCAACAGGTCGTCGTGCTCAGCGACGCGCAGCGCCACGATGCGCAGGGGTTTCTGGATGCCGTGATCCAGCACAGGTTGGATGCGCTGGATATTCCCCCGTCATTTTGCGCGCAAATGCTTGAGATGGGGCTGTTGACCCATCCCGCGCACCGGCCATCGGTCTTGTTGCTGGGCGGGGAAGCGATGCAGCCCGCAGTGTGGAATACACTGGCCGAACAGGAAGGCGTGATCGCCTACAATGCTTATGGGCCTACGGAATTTACCGTCGATGCCTGCATGTCGCGCCTTGTGACACGCCCGCAACCAGTGATCGGGCGCCCCATCGGCAACGCGCAGGCACATGTTCTGGATGCCTGCCTGTCGCCGCAACCCATTGGCACAGTAGGTGAGCTGTACCTGGCAGGCCCCAACATCGCCACCGGCTATATCGGCAAACCCGGCCTGACGGCGGAACGTTTCGTGCCCAACCCCTTTGCGACAGGCCAGACCCTGTATCGAACCGGCGACCGCGCCCGGTGGAGGGATGACAGCACGATAGAGCTGCTGGGCCGCGCCGACACGCAGGTTCAGGTGCGCGGGCACCGGGTCGAACCGTCCGAAGTGGCCGCGGCCCTCGCAGCGTTCGACATCGTATCGGATGCCCATGTTGTGGCTGAGCCCGTGCATGGCAGTCATCGCCTGCTGGCCTATTGCACCGGCAATCTGGACAGTGACGCCATTGATCTGTTGCGCAGGCAGCTATCTGACCGGCTGCCTGCCTACATGGTCCCCTCTGTCATTGTCCCGGTTGAACACTTTCCCTTGACCGTGAATGGCAAGATCGACCCGAACGCCTTGCCGAAACCGCAATTTACCGAAGGCCGCTCGCCCCGAACCGCCGTGGAAAAGGTGGTTTGCGAGGTGGTCGGACAGGTATTGGGTGTGGCCCCCATCGGGCTGGATCACGACTTTTTCGCAAGTGGCGGTGACAGTATCTCGGCCATGGTTCTGTGTAACGAGATGCGCAAGCGGGGCTGGCACCTGACGACCCGGGATATCTTTGCGACGCCGGGATTGGCTGATCTGACCTCCGCCCTAGAACCTGTCAGCGCGGATACGGAAATAGCCGCGCCGGACGTGCCTAACCCCTCGGAATTCGATGGGGTGTCGGTTGAGATTGCCGAAATCCTGCCCCTGTTGCCCGCGCAAAAAGGCATTCTGTTCCATGCAACGCTGGGCGATGCGGCGGGAAATTACAACGCCCATACCCGGTTGGTTCTGCAAGGCGCGCTTGATACGGCCCGGTTGCGCCACGCCTTCGACGCCGTTTTGCGGCGGCATCCGCAACTGGCGGGGTTTTTCCTGTCCGACCCGGCAGGCGACCCTTACATGGCCTTGCCCGCCGATTCACACCTGCGCTGGCCGTGGAAGGACCACGACATCTCGGACCTGACCGGCCCGGCGCGGGATCACCGTCTGCAGCAGATCGAAGCCGCCGCCAGCCGAAATCTGCGCCTGACGCGCGATCCGCTCTGCATGGTTGCGGCGGAGCTGGTAAGGCTAAGCCCGGACCATCACGTTCTGCTGATCAACATCCACCATGCGATCATCGACGGGTGGTCAACGCCGATCCTGCTGCGTGACCTGTTCGATGCCTATCGCGATGCAGGTGACAGCCCGCGCGCGCTGGATCAAAGCTATGGGTCGGTTATCCGCGCGCTGGCCAGCCGCGACAAAACCGGGGCCGAGACCTTCTGGGCACAGCAATTGCAGGGCTGCACGCCGACATGTCTGTTTGACAAAGACCGCGCGACAGGATCGGTGGACGAATATCACCTGACGCTGACACCCGGACAAAGCCGCGCCCTGCGGGATTACGCCGGTCAGGGTGGTGTGACGCTGAATGTGGTGATGCAGGCGCTTTGGGCCAATGTGATCGGCGCAGTGTCCGGGCGGCAGGATGTGGTCTTTGGCACCGCCGTTGCCGGGCGCGCGGCCCCGGTCAGTGGCATCGGTGATCAGATCGGCATGTTCCTGAACACGATCCCGGTGCGCGTTGATCTGGACCCGGCCCGCCCGGTTCTGACGCAACTGGCGCAGATGCAGGATATCCACGCGCAGGCAATGGAGCATGACAATCTCAACCTCGCCGACCTGCACCGAATCGCCGGGGTCGAGGCCCTGTTCGACACGCTGCTTGTGGTCGAGAATTACCCCGACAACAGCTATCTCGATCAGGACCTGGACGGGTTGCGGGTGACGGATATCCACAACCGGGGCTACAGCCACTATCCATTGGCGCTGCTGGTGCTGCCCGGGGACACGATCAGCTTCATCGTCGAAAGTCGCGAGACCACCATGGATGCCGCGCGCGTGGGCCGCATGCTGCACCGTATGATCGATGCGCTGATACAGCATCCGGCTGCAAGCCCTGCACAGCTGTGCCTGCTTCCTGCGCCGGATGCGCAGGTGATCGAAGAAACCAACCGGACCGGGCAGCACCTGCCAGACCTCACCTTGCACGATCTGATCGCGGCGCAGGTCGGCCGCACCCCGGATGCCCCGGCGCTGGAAGATGCCGACCACCGGCTGAGCTTTCGTCAGACCCGGCATCAGGTCCTGCATCTGGCCGACAGGCTGCGGCAGGCCGGGGCCCACAAGGGCGATGTGATCGGTGTGGCCCTGCCGCGTTCGGCGCGGCTGTCGGTCGCGATACTGGCTGTGATCGAAATCGGCGCGATCTACCTGCCGCTCGATCTCAGCTATCCGCGTGACCGGCTGGAGTTTCTGCAATCGGATGGCAGACCCAGCCTGGTTATCACCCAGACCGGCATCGATATCGGCGCAGCCACCTGTCCCAGGCTGTGTTTCGATGTCTTTGCCGGTCCGGGGCAGGACGTGCGCGATCTGGTCGATGCCCCGGACCTGAGCGGGCGTGATCCGGCCTATCTTCTGTATACCTCGGGCACGACGGGACGGCCAAAGGGGGCCCTGATCTCGCACGCTGCTATCGTCAATCGCCTGCTCTGGATGCAGGCCGAATACCCTCTGACCGGCGCGGATGCGATCCTGCAAAAGACGCCCTGCGGCTTTGACGTCTCGGTCTGGGAATTCTTCTGGTCCTATCTGGTGGGCGCCCGGCTGGTGATGGCCCCGCCCGATGCCCATCGCGATCCGCAGATGCTGATGGAACTAATCCGGCAGCATCAGATCACCACAATGCATTTTGTGCCCTCGGTCCTGACTGTCTTTAACGAGGCCATGGCGACGGCAGGTGGCACCCCCTGCCCCAGCCTGCGGCAGGTCTTTTGCAGCGGTGAGGCGCTGAGCGGACAGGCCGTTGCCGGGTTTGCCCGCCACTGCGGGGCTGATCTGCACAACCTTTACGGCCCGACCGAGGCCGCGATCGACGTGACCTATTGCCCGGCCTTGCCACACGCGGACAGCGCCACCGGAGTGCCCATCGGCAAACCGGTCTGGAACACCGGCCTGCGCATTCTGGACCATCTGCTGCGCCCCGTTCCTGTGGGCGTGGCCGGAGAGCTGTATTTGTGCGGCACGCAATTGGCCGATGGCTATCTGGGCCGCGCGGCGCTGACCTCGGACCGGTTTGTGGCCGATCCCCATGCCGATGGTCAACGCATGTACCGCACCGGCGATCTGGCACGGTGGGGTGATGAGGGGCGGGTGATCTATCTGGGCCGCACCGATCACCAGATCAAGATCCGGGGGCAACGGGTCGAGCCGCAGGAAATCGCCAGCAGCCTGCTGCGACAGCCCGACATCGCCGAGGCCGTGGTGCTGGCCATCACGCCCGAAGGCCGGGCAGACCCCGATCTTGTTGCCTATGTTGTCCCGCAGGGACCCTCATTTGATCCCGATGCCACACTGGCCGCGCTAGCGGCCCAACTGCCCGCATATATGGTGCCGCGCTTCTGTCTGGTGCTGGAGCGGCTGCCGATCAACGCCAACGGCAAGCTGGATCGCCGCGCCCTGCCGCAGCCAGATACCGGCGGCCAGACCATGGGGCGCGCACCTGCACCGGGGATCGAGCAGGATCTGGCGCGGATATTCTGCGATCTGCTGGACGTGGAACGGGTCAGCGCGACCGATGATTTCTTTGCCCTTGGCGGGCATTCACTGTTGGCCATGCGGCTGGCGGCCCGCATCCGTCAGGACCTCAAGCGTCATATCCAGGTGGGTCAGATCATGAGCATGGCGACGGTCGAACATCTGGCCCGACATCTGGCCGCAGGCGCCCTGGTCGGCACGCTGGTCCAGGACGGGTTCGATCCGGTGATCCACCTGCGCAAGGGTACGGGTAGGCCCCTGATCTGCATCCATCCCGGCTCGGGCGCGTCGTGGCAATACAGCGTTCTGGCGCGATATCTGAAAAGCGACATGCCGATCATCGGCCTGCAATCGCCGCGCCCGGACGGCCCCATCGCAACCGCGCAAAATCTGGATCAGCTCTGTGACCGCCACTATGATCTGGTCCGTGAACTTCAGCCCGAGGGTCCCTATCACCTGCTGGGCTACTCGCTGGGCGGCAACGTCGCCTTTGGTATCGCCGAACGTCTTGAAGCTGCCGGTCAGCAGGTGCATTTCCTCGGCCTGCTGGACACGTACCCGGCTGAACACCACGACTGGACCGACCCAGACGGGAACGAGGCCGAAGCCGGGGCCGAGCGCGAGCAGGAACAACTGCTGAACGACGCAATGGCAGATGTGGCGGACGCGGAATTCCACCGGGAAAAATCACAAATGTTCAGCCATATCTTCGACAATTACCGGGATGCCGTGCGACTGTTGTCGACTGCGCGCACCGGGCAGTTCTCGGGTCAGATCACATTGTTTGTCGCCGATAAATCCGACCTGCCCGAAATCGATCCCGATACCAGCTGGCTGGGCCATGTCGGCGCGCAGGATGTCCACCATCTGCCCCATGCCTCGCACGAGGACATCATCTCACCCGCCTCGCTTGAGGTTCTGGGACCGCTGATGAACCTGCTGATCGCCAAGGCGCAGGGGAACGCAGAGGAATGGGCCGAAACCACGGCAGGGGCTGCATGAAACCCGACAGTGCCCAGAGGTGGCAGAAAGGACAACGGTCATGAGCAGAATGCATCCTGAAACCGAACATTTCACCCCGGCCCGGGCGGCGCAGGGCATGGCGTTTCGTTTTGCCGGCAAGGAAGGCCGGGTTCTGGGCCAAGGCCCCATGCGGTGCCTGCCCGGCGGCACCAGCGAAAGTCTGGGCATACGCCTTGCCCGTCACTTCGACGAGCATGGCGTAGATACCATCGTGGCCGGAGCCTTCCCTTTTGATCGCAGCCGCAACGACCATATGTTCAGCCTGGCCGAAGGCACCCGCGATCCCCGGGCGGACAGCTTGCCCGCCATGACGGCCCGATTTCATTCGGTTCATCCCGAACCCGCACCGCAAGTGTTTCATGACAGTGTGGCCCGGGCGCTTGTGCATCTGGAAAAGGCCGCCGATACGGCGGGCGGGTTGCGCAAGGTGGTTCTGGCACGGTCCCTGCTGGCCCGGGCTGAGCAACCGATTGATCCCGGTGCGCTGTTTGCCGCGCTGTCTCATGATCCGGGGGTGACGTCCTTTCAGATCCCGCTGCCCGATCGCGATGGGCAGTCCCGCCATCTGGTGGGGGCAACCCCGGAATTGCTGATCTCAAAATCCGGGGGTGCAATCCGCTCGCATCCTCTGGCCGGATCAGCACGCAGGCAGGCCGATCTGGCACAGGATGCCAAGGCGGCCTCGCTGCTGTCGCAGTCGTCCAAAGACTGGCGCGAGCATCAGTTTCTGGTGGAATACATCCTTGATACGCTGGCCCCCTTTTGTGACCGGCTGACCATGCCCGAAGGCACCAGCCTGACCAGCACCCGCACCATGTGGCATCTGGGCACCTGGATCGAAGGACATCTGCGCGACCCCGACACCCCCAGCGCCGTGCTGGCTGCGGCCCTGCACCCGACCCCGGCAGTTTGCGGTGTCCCGCACCGCCCCGCGACCGAACTGATCCGGGACCTGGAACCGGTGGACCGCGATTTCTATGCCGGGGCGGTGGGCTGGTGCGATGGCTCTGGCGATGGCGCGTGGTACGTCGCCATCCGTTGTGCCGAGATTTGCGGCGCTCAGGCGCGGCTTTATGCCGGGGCGGGCATTGTGCCGGGCTCGGACCCGCAATCAGAGACCGAAGAAACCGGCGCGAAATTCGGGGCCATGCTGGCAGCGCTCGGTTTGCCAAGGGATGCAGGCCTGGCCGGTGTAACCGCAAACTCTCCGCTTCAGGACAACGTTGAATGAGATTACTTACTGCCATAATCGGCCTGTTGCTGGTGGGTCTGACACCCCTTGCTGCGGCCCCCGTGACCGTCACCGATATTGCCGGGCGCGAGGTGACGATTGACGGCCCCGTCCGGCGGATCGTCCTGTCCGATTTCCGCCAGATCATAGGCCTGTCGCTGATCGATCCCGAGATCGGCGGGCGGGTTGTCGGCGCGGGCTCGAAATCCCGGGTCGGACCGGAACTGCGCGCCGCACTTGAGGCGCGGTTTCCCGGCATCACCGGGGTGCCGGAACTGGCCGAGACCTCTCCGTCAGTGTCAGCGGAACAGGTTATCGCACTGGCCCCCGATCTGGTGATCCTGAGCGACCCGGCAGGCCCGGCCACCGCACAGCTGGTCGATCAGCTTGGCCATGCCGGTATCCCTACCGTCTATGTGGATTTCCGCATCAACCCGTTCGACAACACCCTGCCCAGCCTGCGCATTGCCGCCGCCGCCATGGGGTCCGGCGCGCAGGCCGAGGCGTTCATCGAATTCTACCGCAGCCACCGGGACCGGATCACCGAACGCACCGCCATGCTGACCGAACGCCCCTCGGTCCTGATGCATCTGCAGGCCACGCAGGTGCGCCAATGCTGCATGTCGCTGAGCGATGTGAGCCTGGGCCGGTTCATCACCGCCGCCGGAGGCCACAATATCGGGGCCGAGATCATCCCCGGCACATTCGCCCAGATCGCGCCGGAATTTGTTCTGGCCTATCAACCCGATATCTATATCGCCACAGGCGGGCGGCAGTTGGAACAGGATGAAGGGCTGATTACCGGCCCCGGCGTTCCCCCCGCCTTGGCACGCAGGTCGCTGGTTGACCTGACCCGGAACACCCCGTTGATCCGGGACCTGGACGCCGTGGCCAACGGGCGCAGCTATGGCATGTGGCATTCGATCCACAACTCACCGCTCAATATTCTGGCGCTGGAACTGATGGCGCAGTGGTTCCATCCCGATCTGTTCGGTGATCTCGATCCGCAGCAGACATTGGATGAGATCAATGCGCGGTTCCTGCCCTTCGAGTTCAAGGGCGCGATCTGGACCAGTCTGGACGGTCAGCCATGACAGATATTGCCATGCCTGATGTTTTGACATCTTTCGCCCGGATGCGGCGGCGGCGCGTCATGATCCTCTGGTCGCTGGCAGCCCTGCTGGCGGTGTCGATCAGCCTTGATCTGGCCGTGGGCCCATCGGGGATGGGCCTGTCCCGCAGCCTTGCCGCGTTGTTTGGCGCGGACGGTGCCAGCCATGGCGACATCGTCATCCTGCGTCACGTCCGCCTGCCGCAGGCGGTGGCCGCCGTTCTGGTCGGGGCCGCGCTGGCGCTGGCCGGGGCCGAGATGCAGAGCATTCTGCGCAACCCGCTGGCCAGCCCCTTTACACTGGGCGTGTCGGCGGCGGCCTCATTGGGCGCGGCGCTGGCTTTTGTCTTTGGCATCGGCCTGCCGGGTCTGGCGAGCGTTTGGCTGGTGCCGGGCAATGCCTTTGTCTTCGCCTTCGGTGCCGTGATGTTGCTAAGCGCGCTGTCGCATCGGCACGGGACAGGCAACGATACGCTGATCCTGCTGGGCATCGCGCTGGTCTTTGCCCTGAACGCCATCGTGGCCCTGCTGCAATTCGTGGCGTCCGAGGCCGCCCTGCAGCAATTCGTGTTTTGGACGCTGGGCAATGTCTCGCAAGTTGGATGGGCTCAACTGGCCATTCTTGCCGCCGCCCTGGCCATCTGCCTGCCTCTGTCGCTGGCCTCCGGCAATGCGCTGACGTCGCTGGCCTTCGGCACCGACCGCGCCGCAAGCTTCGGGATCGACGTCAAGCGCCTGCGGTTTTTCACCCTGCTGCGCATCAGCCTGCTGGCCTCGATCGCGGTGGCCTTTGTGGGCACCATCGGGTTTGTCGGGCTGGTCGGTCCGCATATCGCACGGCTGCTGGTGGGCGAAGATCACCGCGTGTTCCTGCCCGCCAGCCTGCTGAGCGGCGCGGTGATCCTGTCGCTGGCCTCGCTGGTCAGCAAGATCCTGGTGCCCGGCGTACTGCTGTCCATCGGGGTTGTGACCTCGCTGGTCGGTATTCCGGTTTTCGCGGTTCTGATCCTCAGAAGAGGCAAGATTTGATGAAAGCGCTGACTGTAACGAACCTGCATGCCAGTTACGGGCCTAATCGCGTGCTTTGTGGTGTGGACCTGCCCGATCTGACGCCGGGCAGCCTGACGGCGGTGATCGGCCCGAATGCGGCAGGCAAGACAACCCTGATCCGCGCCATCGCCGGTTTGCAGCGTGCCACCGGAACGGTGCGGTTCGGAGCATGCGACCTGCTGACCGCCTCATGGGCCGACCGGGCCCAGCATATCGCCTATATGCCACAGCACCTGCCGGATGGCCTGTCCCTATCCGTGCTGGAAACGGTGATTATCCCGGCCCGGTCCACCACCAACCCCTTTGCCCCGGCAGATCAGGCGCTGCAGGACCGCGCCCTGCGCATCCTGCACAAGCTGGGCATCGAGGCATTGGCCCTGCGCCCGCTGCACGCCTTGTCGGGGGGGCAACGGCAGATGGTGGCGCTGGCTCAGGCGATGATCCGCGACCCCGATATCCTGTTGCTGGATGAACCCACCAGTGCGCTGGACCCGCATCATCAATTGGCGGTCATGCGCTGCGTCCATGATTTCACCCGGGCCGAACAGGTGATCGGGGTCTTTGTATGCCACGACCTTAACCTGGCGCTGACATGGGCCGACCGGGTTGTGGCGCTGTCGGACGGACGCATCACCGCCAGCGGCCCGCCAGATCAGGTCATCACCCCCGATCTGCTGGCCGATATCTACAAGGTAGAGGGCCGGATCGAGCGCTGCTCGCACGGGCGGCCCATGCTGATTTACGATCAGGCGATCTAAGCGGAATGCCACGGAAAGCCGACACATATCCGAAAGGAGGCAACATGCGACCGCTTATACAACCCTATCCCGACGCCCGTGCCGCAGCTTATCGCACCGCAGGGTACTGGCGTGGCGAAACCTTTCCGCAGCTGTTGCGGCAATGGGCCAGTCAACGACCAGCCGCGCCCGCGATCATTGACGCGTCGCAACAAAACACCCGCGTCCTGACCTATGGCGAGTTGCATCATCGGGCCGCACATTTTGGGGCCGGACTGATTGCGCAGGGCCTGAAGCCGGGCGCGCGGGTGGTTGTACAACTGCCCAATTGTGCCGAGTTCTTCGTGGCCGTCTTTGGCCTGTTCGCCGCCGGGATGCATCCGGTCTTTGCCCTGCCCGCCCACCGCCAGACGGAAATCGCGCATTTCGTGGATCGGGCCGAGGCTGAAGGGCTGATCATCGCGGACAGCCATGACGGGTTCGACTATCGCCCCATGGCGCGAGATGTGATCGCGCAATGCCCCCGCCTGCAACAGGTTATCGTGCATGGTGCCGCCGAAGAGTTTTCGGCGTTCAGCGCAGTTAGTGCAGATCCCGCAACCCTGCCTCGGGACCCCTCCCCCGCATCTGTTGCCTTCCTGCTGATCTCGGGCGGCAGCACCGGGCTGCCCAAGCTGATCCCGCGCACCCATGACGATTATATCTACTCTCTGCGTGAAAGCGCCCGCATCTGCGGGCTGGACCGCACCAGCCGCTATCTTGCGGTGTTGCCGGTGGCGCATAACTTTACCCTCAGCTCGCCCGGCAGCCTTGGGGTTTTCCTGGCCGGAGGGTGCGTCGTGCTACCCCCAAGTTCGGATGCCAAAGCCTGTCTGTCGCTGGTCGAACGCTACCGGGTGTCGATCACCGCATTGGTGCCGCCGCTTGCGCAGCTTTGGCTGAACGGGCTGCCGGACATCCGCTTTGATCTGTCCTCTCTCAGGGTGATGCAGATCGGCGGGGCCAAGTTGCAGCCCGAAATCGCGCGGCAGATCGAACCGGCCTTCGGGTGCCGTTTGCAGCAGGTGTTTGGCATGGCCGAAGGTCTGGTGAACTACACCCGCCTTGACGACCCGCAACAGGTGCGCATCAACACGCAGGGCCGCCCGATCAGCGAAGCAGACGACATTCGCGTGGTTGATGAAGCCGGAAATCCCGTTGCCCTGGGCCAGCCCGGTCAGTTGCAAGTGCGCGGCCCCTACACGATCTGCGCCTATCACAACGACCCATCCGCCAACGCGCGATCCTTTACCGAAGACGGGTTCTATTGCACCGGTGACATTGTTTCGCGAGACGAGCAGGGGAACCTGACGGTGCGCGGGCGGTCCGGTGATCATATCAACCGCGCGGGCGAAAAGTTTTCGGCGGAAGAGGTCGAGGACCATATCCTCGCCCTGCCCGGCGTGATGGATGTGGCCATCGTTGCCATCCCGGACACCACCCTGGGCGAGCGCAGCTGTGCCTTTGTCCAGCCCCGCGACGGGGTGACCTTGCGGCCCGCCCATATCCGCCGCTTTCTGCGCGAACGTCAGATCGCGGGGTTCAAAATCCCCGATGAGATCGAAATCGTCACCACATTGCAAAAGACGGCTGTGGGCAAGCTGTCGCGCAAGGACCTGCGTCAGCAACTGCGCGAGGCGCGCCTGTCCGAACCGGCCTAAACCCCACACCCGCGCGCCTGCGCGGGTGGCATCCCAAAGGCCCGCCGGAACGCGGTCGAGAAATTGGCCGTGTTGGAATACCCCGCCAGAAACGCGGCCTCGGCAATGGAAATCCCGTCATTCTGCAAGGCCGAATTGGCACGTTTAAGCCGCTCGCCACGCACAAATTCAGAGATACCGACACCGTATTCGGACTTGAAAATCCGCTGCAAGGACCTGCGGTTGCGGCAAAACCTGTCTTCCAACTGATCAGTGGTCAGATCACGGCTGAGGTTGTCCAGAATATACAGGCGGATGTCTTCGGCCTTGCGCCGCCCATCAACCTGATGCGCCAGAACCGGGCGTGGGGTGTCCTGTTCCTCGGTCATGCAGCGCAGAATCTCGATGCCTTTGGACATCCGGTAAAGCCCCAGTTGCTGGCAGTTATCCTCGGGCGGGGGCAGAATGATCTGCGTGGCCAGACGCGCCACGCGCGGGCTGGGGGTCCAGAGCGTGGCTGAACACTTGCCCGAACCCAGGGTAAACCGGCCCGCATCCGTTTCGGGGGTATGGGTCGGGTCGGTATCTTCGGCCTCAAGCTGGATCTGGTTGAACCAGTCAAGCTGACCGGCAATCGCCAGCTTGCGCAACGGATGGCCCGACGATTCCAGATACTGCACATGTGCGCTGGACCTGACCGCAAGGGTCACCGCACTTGCGCCAGTATCGCCTTCCTTTGCCTCAAGCACGAATTTTCGACCATCAATGGTGAAAATCTGCCGCCCGCTGAGCACGATCAGGACGATGAATTTGGATTCGATCCGAAAGGCGTCGGTGTTGCGGGGGCAATCGACGTTTTCGTTCATGTGCCCGATGCGCAATCCGCCGGGATAATAGTCAACTGTCATTGTCTTACCTGCATTCACAGCTGTCTCAGTGTGGATGCTTGCCATGTCCCCGAGCCGTGCTGGTACCTGTGCAAATACCTTTGTCGCTTTCTCAATAGCGGTTCTCATAGAGCTAGCGGCACGGATGTCTCATAACCCACCAAAAAAGTCAAGAATGCGTGAGCGACCTGGTTCCTGTCTGCAAAAACATGCCGGGCCGGACAGCCAAACGTCTCTTGATCCGCCAACGATAAATCAAGACGAGGGCTTCGCCACTATGTACACGACCACCCGAATGTCCGGCCTGCGACCGGGACACAAAGCTGCAACAAAGACAAACAGATTTGTTCTGGCTGTCGTCGCGGGCCTCACGGCCGCCTCGTCGGTTGCCGCGCAGGATGCCGAAATCACCGAACTGGAAGATATTGTCGTCACCGCCTCGGGGACACCGACCGAGGTGCGCAAGGCCCCGGCCAGCATTTCGGTCATCACCGCCGAAGAGATCGCCGGATACGGCACCAACAACCTGTCCGAGGTTCTGGCCCGGTCCGTTGGTGTCACGATCGAGCGCAGCGCCAACCTCAATAAGGTTCAGCTGCGCGGTCTGGGCGAGAGATACACGTTGATCCTGATCGACGGGCAGCGTGTCAATTCCGACCCCAACCTGTTCCGCGGCAACGATTTTGATCTGGACTGGGTGGATATCGAAACCGTCGAGCGGGTCGAGATCGTGCGCGGCCCAATGTCCTCGCTTTACGGGGCCGATGCCATCGGTGGGGTCATCAACATCATCACCAAAGAACCCGAAAACGTGCTGAGCGGGTCGATCACCGGCTCTTACACCTTGCAGGACAACCCCAAGGCAGGTGATGCCTATCGCACCGGCCTGACCCTGACCGGCCCGATCAATGACCACCTGTCCTTCCGTCTGAGTGGCGGCTATACCCGGCGCGAGGCCGACGACGCGGATATCAACCCGCCCCGAACCAGTTCCAACCGGCCTCCAAGCACCGGCATCCCGGAAAGCAAGAACCGCTATTTCGACGGAACGCTGGCCTGGGAAATCGATGGCGCCAACAGGCTGGATTTCAACTATGGCTATTCCAAACGCCAACACGCCGAAGTGCCGATGACGCGCAATGACGCCAACATCACATATTTCGGCAACCATTCCTTTGGTGACAGTGAGGTTCGGCTGTGGACCGACCAGATCAAGAACGAGGTCGGCGTCAGCGGTTCGCTTGGCAACATAGAACCCAACACGTCGCGCAGCTATGGTCTGGACGGCAAGATCACCACGGTCCGAGGGGCAAACGCTCTGCACAACCTGACCATCGGCACCTCGTTTGAATCGCAAAGCCTGGATGACCCGTTCAACCTGACCGGGGATGGCACCACCTCGAACTGGGAGGCGGCGATCTTTGCCGAGGACCGGATCGAGTTCTCGGACCGGCTTGAGGTGACCTTTGGCGCGCGGCTGGACCATCATGAGAAATACGGCACCAACTTCAGCCCCCGCATCTATGGCGTTTATGAGCTGAGCGATGAGTGGATCGTCAAGGGCGGCGTATCGACCGGCTTCAAGGCGCCAACCTTGCTGGAGACCAGCCCGAACTGGACGCAGATTTCCTGTGGTGGCGGGTGTTATCTGGTCGGCTCCGAAGACCTTGAGGCCGAAACCAGCATCAACGCGGAAATCGGGGTATCTTATGCCACCGCGCGGGTGAACTTCGACGCCACCCTGTTCGAAAACCGCATCAAGAACATGATCCAGTTCCCCCCTGCGCGGACCTTTGATACGGCGCTGGCACCGACCTATGACAACTTTGTAGGCTTTGCCGGTGATGGCAATCCGATGTTCACCTACCAGAACCTTGAAAGGGTCACGACCCGCGGTCTGGAACTGGCCTTTTCGACCGAGCTGACAAGCACTGTGTCCCTGTCCGGGAACTACACTTATCTGGATGCAAAAGTGACGGAATCCGTGGAACGCCCGCTGACCTATCAGCCCGATCACACGATCAACCTGCGGGCCGACTGGGCGGTCAATGACAAGCTGCTGCTGTCGGTGGCTGGGAATTATGTGTCCGAGCAATACACCTGGATTCCCGACAGTGGCGCTCTTTCACAGGCAACCACGGTCGATGCCATCGCCACGGCAGACCTGCTGGCCCAATACGACATCACCGACAGCGTGACCATGTATGGCGGCATCCTGAACGTGACCAACAACACGCTGATACGCACCGACGCGTTCGGCGACGATTTCAACACCGAAGGCCGTCGTTACTTCCTGACGGTGACCAAACGGTTCTGATACATCCTGAGGCCGTGCCAAAGGCGCGGCCTCACCCCTGACCACGCGGTTTGATGGCTGCGTTTGCCGAGAAAATCCCCAGACAAAATATGCACTTCGCCGCCCGCTAACCTTCACGTTGCGTTGAGGGCGACAGGTATTGGAAAAAAATTATTACCAATTTTCCGACCCCGCCCTATGTGGTCCCGCATCGCTGTGTCTTTTCGCGACACATCGGTGCAGTAACGGGAGGAAAATATGACCAAATTGCTTATGACACGCCGCAACGCGTTCAAAAGCCTGGCTGGTGGCGCGGCGGCAACTCTGGCGGCCCCGCATATCGCAACAGCTGCGGGTGAAGGGACCACGTGGAAAATCCAGACATCCTGGCCCGGCGGCATCGGGCTGCAGGTCTTCAAGGACTGGTGCGCGACCATCGAGGAAAAGACGGGCGGCGAACTGGCCTTTCAGGCCTTCGGCGCAAATGACGTGGTGGGCGATTTTCAGCTGGCCGATGCGGTGAAAAACGGCGTTCTGGACGCGATCAACCCGTTTACCATCTATTATCAAGGTATCATTCCGGCGGCTGTGTTCCTCAGCTCATACCCGCTGGGTCTGCGCCAGCCGCATGAATATGACACGTTCTACTACGGTCTCGGCGGTCTTGAAATTGCGCGCGAGCTGCTGGGCGCGCAGGGCTTGCACTTTGTCGGGCCGGTCCATCACGGGCCGAACATCATCCACTCCAAGGTGCCGATCCGTTCGGTCGATGATTTCGAGGGCCGCAAGATGCGCCTGCCCGGCGGTATGGTGGCCGAGGTGTTCTCAGAACTGGGTGCGGAAACCACGGTTCTGCCGGGGTCCGAGATTTTCCCGGCGCTGGAGAAAGGCACCATCGACGTGGCCGACTTTGTCGGGCCTGCGGTCAATCACGCCCTGGGTTTCAGCCAGGTGACCGATTACATCGTGATGGGTCCTCCGGGTTTCATGTCGGTGTACCAGCCGGTCGATATCATGGACATCACCGTCGGCAAGACCGCGTGGGACAAGCTCAGCCCGCAGATGCAGGAATTCGTGGAAATGGAAACCCATGTCTATTCCGACCTGCACCATGCCGCGATTCAGGCCGCCGATCAGGAAGCCTGGAAAAAGTTCGAGGCCGAGGGCACCGAGATCACCCGTCTGTCGCAGGACGACGTGGAACTGATGACCGAGATCGCCGTGCCGATCTGGTTCAAATACGCCAACCGCGACAAGAACGCCGCGCGCGTGTTCAAAATTCAGCTCGACTACATGATGTCCGGTTCGCTGGGCTACGTGACGCCCGAGATGATCGAAGGGCAGACACTGAATCTGTAACCCCCACGCAAGACCACCAGCCCGCGCGGATTCAATCCGCGCGGGCCTGTCTGTACTAGAAATTCGGAATACAACATGCCGAGCGTCGATTTCACGCTGCCGCACTGGCTCTACTGGATCGGGCTGATCGCCTTTCCCGTTCTGGCCATGGTGCTGGCACGCCGCGCCCAACCCGAAAAACGCACCTATGGATTGCCGCTGGGCTATCTGATCCTTGTGACCGGCGGGATACTGGGTCTGCACCGGTTCTATCTGCGCAGCCTTCTGGGGCTGGTCTATCTGCCGGTCTTCCTGCTGATCCTCTATGCCAACGGTCAGGAACGCACCGCGCGGAATGATTTTTCCAACGCGATCAACACGGTCCGTCAGGCCGAGCGTGTCATCGAACGGGAAACCGGACGCGTCGCCACCGCCGAAAGCGGTCTGGATGAGCTGCGCGCCGCCGTTGACGCGGCCCAGGACGGCACCGCCCTGCAGAAACGGCGCGCCGAACGGGCATTGGACCGGGCCGAGAAAGCCATCGAAACCGGGCGCGAACGGCTGGCTGAATCCGAAGCCGCACGGGCTGAGGCACAGCCGCTGGCCGAAACCTCGGGGGCGGCACGCGCGCTGTGGAGCTCGGTGGCGCGTTATGCCTTTTTCACCATTCTGGCCTTCATCGCCATCGACGCCCTGCTGCTGCCACGACTGGTTGCCAGCGCGCGGGCCAAGGCAGATGCCGAACCGGACGAGCCGGAAATGGAAATCGACGAAGAAACCGCCGCGCGTGCCGCTGAAATGGACCCGGGCGCGCGCAAAGCCGACCATGAATATGCCGAGAACTGGATCGACCGCCTGTCGCTTTATGCCGGGGAATTCGTCAGCTACTGGGCCGTGATCGCGGTGTTCGTTTATTATTACGAAGTCATCGTCCGTTATGTCTTCAACGCGCCAACCAATTGGGCGCATGAATCCATGTATCTGATGTTCGGGATGCAATATCTGATCGCCGGATCATATGCGATGCTGACCGAGGCCCATGTGCGGGTCGATATCTTCTACGCGCCGCTGACCAGGCCGAAAAAGGCTTGGGCGGACCTGTTCACCTCGATCTTCTTCTTCATCTTTGCCGGGACCCTGCTGGTGACCTCGTACATCTTTGCGATGGACGCGATTGCGGTGCCGACCGGCAACTCGGTCGTCTCGGAATGGGCGCGCGGCAATATGGGTTTCTTCGAGATGTTCGGCGCACTGACCTTCGGCGACTGGACCGATCCGAATATCCGCTGGGGCGAGATCAGCTTCAACGAATGGGAAATCCCGCTCTGGCCGATGAAATGGATGATGGTCGTGGGCGCGGCACTTTTGATTTTGCAGGGGGTGTCGAAACTGTCCAAAGACATCCGAACGATTGCACGGGGGTACTGACCGATGGGTCTGGAAATGTCCATCGAGCTGCTGACGCTCGTCATGTTCGGCTCGCTTCTGGTGTTGCTGATGGCCGGTCTGCCATTGGCCTTTGTGACCGGGGGTCTGGCCTGTGTCTTTCTGTTCGTGCTGGGCGATGCGCGGGCGCTGAATATCGTGCCCAGCCGGATTTTCCCGCTGATGACGAACTATCAGTTATCGGCCATCCCGCTGTTCATCTTCATGGCCGCAATGCTGGAACGCGCCGGGATCATCAACGACATGTTCGATGTGATCTACAAGGTGCTGGGCGGTTTGAAAGGCGGGTTGGCGGCGGCGACCATTCTGGCATCAACCGTTCTTGCCGCGATGGTTGGCGTGATCGGTGCCGCCGTGGTGACCATGGGCATCATCGCCCTGCCCGCGATGCTGAAACGCGGATATGACACCAAAATCGCCATGGGCTCGATCATGGCCGGGGGTACGCTTGGTATCCTGATCCCGCCGTCCATTTTGGCGATCATCTACGCCGTGGTAGCCGAACAATCGGTCGGAGAGCTGTTCATCGGTGCGGTTATCCCCGGCCTGATGCTGTCGGGGTTCTATATCCTCTACGTGGTGATCCGATCCTACATCAACCCGGAGCTTGGCCCGCCGATCCCGGTCGAAGAACGTATCTCGAATGCCGAAAAACTGCGCCTTCTCAGCAAGATGTCCGCCCCTATTGCACTGATCATCATCGTGCTGGGCGTCATCTTCTCGGGCGTGGCCACCCCGGTCGAGGCCGCAGGCATCGGCACATTCGGCGCCTTCATCGTGGCGGCGATCCACAACAAGCTGGATTGGCCCACTGTGCGCGAGGCGTGTCTGACCACGCTCAAAGCCTCGGCCATGGTGATCTGGATCATGTTTGGCGCGACGATCTTTGTCGGCCTCTACGTGCTGGAGGGCGGTCAGCAGTTTGTGCAAGAGACCATGCAGAACGCCGGTCTGGGTCCATGGGGCATCCTGATCGTCATGCAGATCCTGCTGGTGGTGCTGGGCATGTTTCTGGACTGGGTCGGTATCCTGCTGCTCTGCGTGCCGATCTTTGTGCCGATCATCAAGGCGCTGGGGGCGGCGGCCTTCGGCTTTGACGATCCCAACGATCTGGTGCTGTGGTTCGGGGTTCTCTACCTGGTCAACATGCAAATGAGCTTTCTGTCACCACCCTTCGGCTACGCCCTGTTCTACCTGCGCGGCGTGGCTCCCCCGTCGATTCCGATGGTGGATATCTTCAAGGCCGCCCTACCCTTCCTGTTCCTGCAGATCGTTGGGCTGGCCGTATGTATGCTGTTCCCATGGGTCGTCACATGGCTGCCCAATCTGGTCTATGGCTAGGACATGATTGCCGCGACCGGCAGGGAAGACACCCTGCCGGTCGCAAGGTTGCCGAGCAACCCAACCTGTTGTTGCCCAAAACCATTCTATACATGGAAAAGTCATAGATAGTCGCCTTTTCGGAAACGGAAATTTCCGTACTGACAATGACCGGAACGCGGCAAACCGCTCAATTCCGGCGAAATTGACCTAACCCTGAAATTTATGCCCTTTCGAAACGTTTACCCTTTGCCTACACATACCCTGTTGGTCTTTAGTTTCTTTGTACGAGGACATTTCGCATGTGTGGCATCGCCGGCTGGATAGGCGCACCCGAAGATCAGGGTGTCCTGAAAAACATGACGGATGCCATTGCACATCGCGGCCCGGATGGCGAAGGCGCTATCGTCCTGCCGCTGGACAACGAAAACGTGGCCGCGTTGGGGCATCGGCGCCTGTCGATCATTGATTTGGCCGGGGGAACCCAGCCAATGGAGAGCCATGACGGGCGGTTCACCATCGTCTATAACGGCGAGATTTATAATTTCGTCGAGCTGCGCGCAGAACTGGCCGAAAAAGGTGCACAGTTCAGAACGAATTCCGACACCGAGGTCATTCTGGAAGCCTGGCGTCTCTGGGGGGCTGACGGGCTGGCCCGGTTCCGCGGCATGTTCGCCTTTGCCCTCTATGATCACGCGGATCGGTCGGTCACTCTGGCCCGCGATCCTTACGGCAAAAAGCCCCTGTACCTGTACCGCTTCCCGACCAGCAAGGGTGAGGGGCTGTTGTTCGCCTCGGAAATTGCCAGCCTCCGGCGTCATCCCCAGTTCCGCACATCGCTCGATACTCAGTCGATCTACGAATATCTGTGCCAACGCTACGTTCCCTCACCCAACACGTTTTTCCAAGGTGTCCAAAAGCTGCGGCCCGGCAGCTATCTGCGGTGGAACGCGGGCCAGATCGAAGAAAAACGGTTCTGGATACCGCCCGAAGAGCGCGGGGCCGATGCCTTCACGCCGCCCACCAACCCGGTCGAAGAGTTTCTGGACGTGTTCGATGCCTCTGTCCGCCTGCGCATGCGCTCGGACGTGCCGGTGGGCGCGTTTCTGTCCAGCGGGTTGGATTCCTCGGCCATCGTCGCCACGCTGGCACATCTGGGCGTGCCCGAGATCCGCACATTCTCGATCGGGTTTCAGGGCGACCGGAAGACTGAACTGACGGCGGCGGAAGAAACCGCCAATCTGCTGGGGGCGATCCATACGCCGATTGAGCTGAACACCGACCAGATCTCCGAGAAACTGCCCGAACTCAGCCGCCATCGTGGTGCGCCCATGGCCGACAGCGCCGATTTCCCGCTGCATATGATGTCGCTGGAGGCCGCAAAACATGTAAAGGTCGTGCTGTCCGGCGAAGGCTCGGATGAGCTGTTCGGCGGATACCCCAAACATCTGGCCGAGGGGCATCTGGGCCGCATGATGCCCGCCGGTCTGTTGCCGCTGGCCTCACGGTCTTTGCTGGCGGCCACCTCGGTGACACCGGTGCGTGCGCGCCGCCTGCGCATCGCTGCGAATGCATTGAAAGAGCCCTGTTTTCAGGACCGCATGATCCGCTGGTTCGGCCTGATGTCCCCAGCAGAACGCGCCGCCCTTTGGAAAGGTGGGGCGTCAGACCGGCCCCGCGACCCCGTGCCATTCAACGCCGCCCCCGGGGCATCCGCCCTGCGCCGCGTACTGCATTTCGACCAGACCTCATGGCTGCCTGACAATCTGCTGGAGCGGATGGATACCATGACGATGGCCGCCTCAATCGAGGGCCGCGCGCCGTTCATGGATGCCCGGCTGGCCGAGTTCGCCTCATCCCTGCCCGATCACTGGCGCATCAAGGGTCGTGTCACCAAGCGCATCCTGCGCACCGCCATGCAATCGCGCCTGCCCGAGGCCGTTCTGAACCGCCCCAAGATCGGTTTCCGCATGCCCGTGGCCGAATGGTTCCAGGGCCCGCTCTATGATCCGCTCTGTGATCTGATGTCCGGGTCCGGCAGCGTTTCGGCAAACTATCTGGATGCGGGGCAAATCCTGCAACAGGCCAAGGAACACCGTGCAGGTCAGGCGGACCACTCCAAGACGTTGTGGGCGGTCTATGCGCTGGAAACCTTCTTGCAGGAATTTTTCTAGGGGCTCGCGATGCGGATTTCAGTCATCATCCCTCATTACAATCAACCCGAATATCTTCGGGTCTGCCTGACGACCCTGCGCCAGCAGGCGGACAGCACCGCCGATCTGGAAATCATCGTGGTCGACAATGGCTCGAAACGCCTGCCTGACGATATCTGCGCCGAATTCCCCGATGTGCAGTTGTTGCAGGAAACAACACCCGGCCCCGGTCCGGCCCGCAATCTGGGCGCAAACACCGCGACCGGAGATATTCTGGCCTTCATTGACGCCGACTGCCACGCCCATGACCACTGGCTTTCCGCAATCGAAACTGCGTTCCAATCGTCGAGCACGCAAGTGATCGGTGGTGACGTGCAGGTGAAATACGCCACCCCCGGTCACCCGACCTTTCTAGAGCCGTATGAGAGCATCTATTCCTACCGCAACCACGAACATATCGCCGAAGGCTATTCCGGCACCGGCAATCTGGCCATGCGGGCCGAGATTTTCCACAAGGTCGGTCCGTTCGTCGGGCTTGGTGTGGCGGAAGACAAGGAATGGGGGCTGAGGGCAGGCGCGATGGGCTTCACCACCATCTATGTCGCCGACATGATCGCCTATCACCCGGCGCGCAAGACATTCGCGGAACTGGCGCAGAAATGGGACCGGCACATCGCCCACGCCTATCCGGATTACGTGACCACCTCTGCAGGCAAGGCGCGCTGGCTGATCCGGGCGATCGCGATGGCGGGGTCACCCTTGGCAGAAATCCGAACCATTTTGCGTTCGCGCCGGGTGGGCGGAGGGCAAGAACGCCTTCTTGCCTTCCTCTGCTTGGCCAAAGTGCGTCTTTATCGTTCGCGCCGGATGCTGAGCATGCTGCTCGGTGCGCCGCAGAAGGATCTGGAAGGCGACTGGTCGCGCTAAAACCGCCCACAAGCCGGTCTTTCCCCTTACCGAAAGATCGTTGGCCTCCTTTTTGATGCTTCGCGGGAAAGGAGGTGGCCGTTCCGTGTCGAACCGGCCCGAGTACCCGGTGTAGAGGTCAGGCCCGGCCTTCGCCATCTCGGGGTCTCCGGTCATCTCGAAGATCGGAAAGAAACCCCACTGGTTGGCGCCAAGGAAGGCATGTGTCGCATCATTTGCAAAGCTGCAGACCCATGTCACATCGCCCCATGCCGCCCAGATGGGTTTTCCGCTGTCCTGACCTGGGACAATGCAACGATTTTGATCGTTGTGACACTTTGAGAGATTTGTATTCCGGGAT
>NZ_JALCBM010000022.1:48367-56282 GCF_028066395.1 Ruegeria sp. | reverse complement strand
TGGTGGTGATCACCGGGCTGTCGGGCTCGGGCAAGTCCTCGCTGGCCTTCGACACGATCTATGCGGAAGGGCAGCGGCGCTATGTCGAAAGCCTGTCGGCCTATGCGCGGCAGTTTCTGGACATGATGGAAAAGCCGGATGTGGATCACATCAGCGGCCTATCCCCGGCGATTTCGATTGAACAGAAGACGACCTCGAAAAACCCGCGTTCGACCGTTGGCACGGTGACCGAGATCTATGACTACCTGCGCCTGCTCTTTGCCCGCGCAGGCACGCCCTACAGCCCTGCGACCGGCCAGCCGATCGAGGCGCAGCAGGTGCAGGACATGGTCGACCGCATCATGAGCGAAGAGGAGGGCACGCGCGGCTATCTGCTGGCCCCCATCGTGCGTGACCGGAAGGGGGAATACAAAAAGGAATTCCTGGAGCTGCGCAAACAGGGCTTCCAGCGCGTCAAGGTTGATGGCGCGTTCTATGAACTGGATGAGCCCCCTACGCTGGACAAGAAGTTCCGCCATGACATTGACGTGGTGGTCGACCGTCTTGTGGTGCGCGAAGGGATGGAGACGCGGTTGGCCGACAGCCTGCGCACCGCGCTTGATCTGGCGGATGGCATCGCGATTCTGGAAACTGCCCCGCGTGAGGGCGACCCGGAACGGATCACATTTTCCGAGAATTTTGCCTGCCCGGTCAGCGGCTTCACCATCCCCGAGATCGAACCGCGCCTGTTCTCGTTCAACGCGCCATTCGGGGCCTGCCCGGATTGCGACGGACTGGGGGTCGAGCTGTTCTTTGACGAACGTCTTGTGGTGCCGGACCAGACGCTAAAGCTGTACGATGGTGCGCTGGCCCCGTGGCGCAAGGGCAAGTCGCCCTATTTCCTGCAAACCATCGAATCCATCGCCCGACATTATGAGTTCGACAAGAACACCCCGTGGAAAGACCTGCCTGCGAAGGTGCAGCAGGTGTTCCTGTGCGGTTCGGGCGATGAGGAAATCCAGTTCCGCTATGACGAAGGCGGTCGCGTCTATCAGGTCACGCGCAGTTTCGAAGGCGTCATTCCGAACATGGAACGCCGCTATCGCGAGACCGACAGCGCCTGGATTCGTGAAGAGTTCGAGCGCTATCAGAACAACCGCCCTTGTGGCACCTGCGAAGGGTATCGTCTGCGCGCCGAAGCGCTGGCGGTGAAGATTGCGGGCCTGCATGTCGGGCAGGTGGTTCAGATGTCGATCCGAGAGGCTCTGGCCTGGGTCGAGGATGCACCGAACCATCTGAGCGTGCAGAAGAACGAAATCGCACGGGCGATTCTGAAAGAGATCCGCGAGCGCCTCGGATTCCTGAATAACGTGGGATTGGAATATCTTACGCTGTCCCGTTCAAGTGGAACCCTATCGGGCGGTGAAAGCCAGCGTATCCGGCTGGCCAGCCAGATCGGTTCGGGCCTGACCGGGGTTTTGTATGTGCTGGACGAGCCCTCCATCGGGTTGCATCAGCGCGACAATGACCGGCTGCTGGGTACGCTCAAGAACCTGCGCGATCAGGGGAACACGGTGATCGTCGTCGAACATGACGAGGAAGCCATTCGTGAGGCCGACTACGTGTTCGATATCGGCCCCGGTGCCGGGGTGCATGGCGGGCAGGTGGTCAGCCACGGCACGCCGGATCAGATTGCGGGGGATGCGGCCTCGGTTACCGGGCAGTACCTGTCGGGGACGCGCGAGATTGCGGTGCCGACCGAACGGCGCAAGGGCAAAAAGCAGAAGGTGACGGTGGTCAAAGCGACCGGCAACAACCTGAAAAACGTGACGGCCGAATTCCCGCTGGGCAAGTTTGTCTGCGTCACCGGCGTGTCCGGGGGCGGTAAATCGACCCTGACGATTGAGACGCTGTTCAAGACCGCCTCGATGCGGCTGAACGGCGCGCGGCAGACGCCTGCACCCTGTGAAACCATCAAGGGCCTAGAGCATCTGGACAAGGTCATTGATATTGATCAGCGACCCATCGGGCGGACTCCGCGTTCAAATCCAGCGACTTACACCGGGGCCTTCACCCCGATCCGTGACTGGTTTGCCGGTCTGCCCGAGGCCAAGGCGCGCGGTTACAAACCGGGGCGGTTCAGCTTCAATGTTAAAGGTGGCCGGTGTGAGGCCTGTCAGGGCGATGGTGTCATCAAGATCGAGATGCACTTTCTGCCCGATGTCTATGTCACCTGCGAAACCTGCAAGGGCGCGCGGTATAACCGCGAGACGCTGGAGATCAAGTTCAAGGGCAAGTCCATCGCCGATGTGCTTGATATGACGGTGGAAGACGCGCAGGAGTTCTTCAAGGCCGTGCCCTCGATCCGCGACAAGATGGATGCGCTGGCCCGCGTTGGGCTGGGCTATATCAAGGTCGGCCAGCAGGCCACGACCCTGTCAGGGGGCGAGGCGCAGCGGGTGAAGCTGTCGAAGGAACTCAGCAAACGCTCAACCGGGCGGACGCTTTATATTCTGGACGAACCGACCACGGGTCTGCATTTCGAAGATGTGCGCAAACTGTTGGAAGTGCTGCATGAACTGGTCGATCAGGGCAACACGGTTGTGGTGATCGAGCACAATCTGGACGTGGTGAAAACCGCCGACTGGATCATCGATATCGGCCCCGAAGGCGGCGATGGCGGCGGTCAGATCGTGGCCGAAGGCACGCCCGAGGATGTGGCTGAATGTGACCGCAGCCATACCGGGCGCTATCTGAAACCGATGCTGAATCCGGAACGGGTTGCGGCAGAGTAATCTCTGCCGCGCCAAATCCTAGTATTGGGCGTATCGCAGCATGTTCCAATGGCGCAGCAACGGCGGGAAGAACAGGAAGACAAAGCCAAAGCTGACATAGGCGAAAACCATCATCGGTATCCACAAAACCACGCCAATCAGCCCGACAAACCCGGCGATACGCGTTGCCGATTTAGGCGGCAGAAAGCGGTGCAAAACCGCATGAAACAAGCGCCCGCCATCCAGCGGCATGAGCGGCAGCAGATTGAACAGCGCCAGCCACAGGTTCAGATCAGCCGTTACCCGCAGAACCCAGCCCAGTTGCGGCGATACGACCGAAGGCTCCAGCAGTGAACATACCGCCCACAAGGTCAGGTTCACGATCGGGCCCATGGCGACGATCAACTCATCCTCATAAGACGTGGTCGAGCGGCGGTGCTGACAATATCCGCCGCCGCCATACAGAACCACGCGGCTGACGGGCACGCCCTGAACCAGACAGCCCCAGGCGTGGCCCAATTCGTGCAGCAGGATTGACGCCAAGAGGATGGCCAGAAACCCAAGCGCATAGGGCAGGGTGTCCGGGTCGAAACTGAATCCGACAATAAGCAAAACCAGAAAGATCAGGCTTTGGTGAAACTCAATCGGTACATTCCAAGGGCCACGGAACTGGAAAATCGCGCCGTCACTGTTCATGGTCAATCCTCACAACAATGAGGATGATGATGACACTGGATTGCGTCAAAAGTTTGAAATTATACCGTAAGTTGTTCTGGCTGTGCCGATTTTCCTCGCTGAGAAATGGATGAACCGCACTCCTCGGGGCGATCTAGTTCAGAATATCAGCCACCGCCCCGATCAGGTTCAGCACTTTGCGCGTGTCGGGATCGATGCGATAGACATAGTCCCCGGCCCGCACATAGCTGTCCCCGCGTTTCAAACCATACCGGTAGGGATTGTCGATCCAGAAATAGTCGCGGTCGATCCGATCTCCGACCCCGTAGCGCGCCTTGACCTGTCCGGGTGGCACGCATGGCACCGCTTTTTTCGCCAGACCGGGTGGGCAATGGGCGACTTTTCCCTTGTTCGGTGTGACGCGATGAATTTCGACCGCATTCTTGTGCTTGCCTTTTCCCTTCCCGTTGCCATTTCCGGCCAATGCGGACATGGGGGTAAGGGTCAACGCGGCTACGGTGACCAGTTTTATCAGGGTTTTCATCAAACGGCTCCAATTCCGGTTCGTGCGGTCATGACCACACAGAAGGTCTGTTTGATTACTGAAGTAAGAACCTCCGTGCCGGGTTGCGAGGCCGGTTGAACGGCGGCGGCAAAACTCCGCCGCCCGTGAATTCGGGGACTGAGGTCAGAGCCGCCCGCGCTTTTCGAACCGGGGCAACATGGCGCTGAAATCGCGGCCCATGCCGTCTTCGTTTTCAACGAATTGCTCGTAAAGCCGCGTGGCGGCCTGACCCATCGGCGTATCCGCATCGGCGCTGTTGGCGGCCTGCTGGCTCAGGCGCAGGTCCTTCAACATCAATTCCGCCGCAAAACCGGGGGTATAGCCGTTATCCGCCGGGCTGTCCGGACCAACACCGGGGGCCGGACAATAGGCGTTCATCGTCCAGCTATAGCCTGAGGAGGTGCTGACCACGTCGAACATCTTCTGCCGGTCCAACCCCAGCTTGTCCGCCAGCGCAAAGGCCTCACAAGTGGCAATCATGGTGACGCCCAGGATCATGTTGTTGCAGATTTTGGCGGCCTGACCAGCCCCGGCCTCGCCACAATGCACGGCCTTTTGTCCCATAATGTCGAACAGCGGCGCGGCCTTGGCAAAGGCTGCGTCCGAGCCGCCTGCCATGAAAGTCAGCGTGCCCGCCGCTGCGCCGCCGATGCCGCCGGATACTGGTGCATCGACTGCCAGAAGACTGGCGGATGTTGCCTGTTCCGCGACGGTGCGGGCACTGTCCACGTCGACGGTCGAACAATCGATCAGCGCGGCACCTTCGGCCATGGCCGGGATTATTTCATTCGCAACAGAGCGCAGAATTTGGCCGTTGGGCAGCATGGTGATGACGACATCAGCGCCCGAGGCCGCCTCGGCCCCGGATGCGGCCATCGCGACGCCCTCGACAGTGACATCCGCCATGTCAAAGCCGGTGACCTCGTGACCCGCGTGCGCCAGATTGGCCGCCATCGGAGCACCCATATTGCCCAATCCAATGAATCCGATCTTCATCCCTTACTCCTCTGCAAAACTCAGCGCATCCGACCCAAGCGGTTGCAGCATTTTCGAAACGGCGACCGCGGGCACGTTCATATCGGCATATTGCCAATGCGGGTTGCGATCCTTGTCGATGATCAGGGCGCGGATGCCCTCCAGGAAATCCCCGTGCTGCATCGCGCGATAGGTGAAACGATATTCCATCTCCAGCGCCTTGCGCAGCGTCAGAGCAGAGCCGCGCAGCCGGTGCAGCATCTCAACGGTCGATGCCATTGAGATCGGGCAGTTTCGCCCGAGGGCGCCGAGAATTTTCGTCGAAAATTCTGGGTCACCGTTGCGGAGGGTGTTCAGAATATCTCCAAGCGTTTCGCCATCAAAGAATGTATCGATCCCGGCCTGTTGATCGGCCAGCGCGCTTTCGGGCGGGGTTTGGGCGTGATCCAATACCAGTTCTGCACGCCCCGAGGCCTCAAGCTGTTCGATCAGGTCCGGCCAGATGTCTTGCGCGATGTAGTGATCGGCGAACCCCGCATAGATCGCGTCGCCGGGACTCATGCGATGGCCGGTGGTGCCGAGATATTCGCCCAACCGACCCGGTGCCAAAGCCAACATCAACGAGCCGCCCACATCCGGGACTAGGCCGATCGAGCATTCGGGCATGGAAATCTTTGAACTCTCCCCAACCACGCGATGGCTGCCGTGGCAGCCGATGCCCACGCCGCCGCCCATGGTGAAGCCTTGCAGGAAGCTGATCACCGGCTTGGGATATTCGAAGATCAGGGCGTTCATGCGGTATTCATCGCGCCAGAACCTGCGGCCGTAGGAAAAATCCCCCTTGGTGCCGGTCTCATACAACTCGGCAATGTCGCCCCCGGCGCAGAAGGCCTTATCGCCTTCGGCATCAAAGATGATCAGATCGACCACGTCATCCTCACGCCAGTTGCGCAGGGCGGTGTCTATGGCCATGCACATGTCGTAACTTAGCGCGTTCAATGCCTTGGGCCGCGTCAGGGTGATGCGCCCGGCGCGGCCGGTGGTGCGGATGTCGATATCTGGCATGGGCCCCTCAGCGATTGGCAAGCATCTGGCGCGCGACGATCACGCGCATGATCTCATTCGTGCCTTCCAGTATCTGATGCACCCGCAGGTCGCGCACAAGCTTTTCGATCCCGTAATCGGCCAGATAGCCGTAGCCGCCATGCAGCTGCAGGCATTGGTCGACCACTTTCGATCCGGTCTCGGTCACGAATTTCTTGGCCATGGCGCAGAACTTGGTTGCATCCGGCGCCTGCGTGTCCAGCTTCCACGCGGCATGGCGCAGAAAGGTGCGGGCGGCCTGCAATTCGATCTCCATATCCGCCAGCCGGAATTGCAGGGCCTGAAACTGGTCGATGGACTGGCCGAAGGCCTTGCGTTCGGACATGTATTGCAGGGTCATGTCCAGCCCTGCCTGTGCGGCCCCCAGCGAGCAGGCCGAGATGTTCAGCCGCCCGCCGTCCAGCCCCATCATCGCGTATTTGAACCCGTCGCCCTCGATCCCCACCAGATTGCCTGCGGGGATCTTGCAATCATCGAACTGCACCTGCGCGGTGGGCTGGCTTTTCCAGCCCATCTTCTGTTCCAGCGCGCCAAAGCTGAGGCCTGACGTGCCGTCCTCAACATAGACCGTCGAAATCCCCTTCGGCCCATCCTCACCTGTGCGCACCATGCAGACATAAGCGTCGGAATAGCCGCCACCCGAGATAAACGCCTTGGTGCCGTTCAGCGTGTAGCCTTCATTCGTGCGCTCGGCGCGGGTTTTCAGCGCCGCGGCGTCCGAGCCCGAGCCGGGTTCGGTCAGGCAATAGCTCAGCACCGTTTCAAGGCTGAGGACATTGGGCATGATGCGCGCTTTCAGCTCGTCACCGGCGAAACTGTCCAGCATCTTGGCGCACATGTTGTGGATCGACAGGAACGCCGCGACCGAGGGGCAGGCCATCGACAGCGCCTCGAACACCAGTGTGGCGTCCAGCCGGGTCAGGTTCGACCCGCCCGCGTCTTCGGAAACGTAAAGCCCGCCGAACCCCAGCTCTCCGATCTGTGGCCAGAGGGTTTTGGGAATGGTTCCGTCCGCTTCCCACTGACGGGCAAAGGGGGCGATGTGGTCCTGTCCAAAGGCATGGGCCATGTCGAAAATGGCTGTCTGTTCCTCGGTCAGCGCGAAATCCATGGCGGGCCTTCTTTTCTGTCGGTGGAATTGAACAAGCGTTTTATTTCGCAATTCTTACAGAAATTTTGCAACCCTCGCAAACGGCCAGAGCGTTTAGAGATCGGCGTGAAACTCCTCGATCAGATGCCGCACAACAGCCTGACCGGGATCGTCACCGCGCGCCACCGCCTCGGCATGAACGCGGCGCTGGCGGATGGCTGAGGTGCCGTTTTCGGCGATCTGACGCAGGCGTGCGATCTCGGTCATGGTGCCCAAAGCCTCGGTATCTTCGGCGAGCATGCCCATCAGCTCACCGATCAGCTCGGCCATTGGTTTGATCGAGCGGTCGCCGAAATCAATCATACCCTCGCCAACGCCGTAACGTTGCGCGCGCCAGCGGTTTTCTCCGATCAGGAAACGGTCATATTGCCGCCAGCGCAGGTTGCGGTCCTTCAGGCGGCACAGCATCCGGGTCAGCGCCTGGACCAAGGCGGCCAGCGACAGGGTGTGTTCCAGCCGAGGCTGCACGTCCATGATGCGGGTTTCCAACGTCGGAAAGCGATGCGACGGTCGCAGGTCCCACCAGATTTTCGAGGTATCTTCGATCACGCCCAGTTCGACCAGCACCCCGGTGGTGCGCTCGTACTCGCCCCAGCTGGTGAAAATCGGCGGCAGGCCGGTGCGGGGCAGGTTGTCGAACACGGTCAGACGGTATGAGGACAGGCCGGTATCCTCACCGCTCCAATAGGGCGA
>NZ_JALCBM010000022.1:0-48267 GCF_028066395.1 Ruegeria sp. | reverse complement strand
ACACGGTCAGACGGTATGAGGACAGGCCGGTATCCTCACCGCTCCAATAGGGCGAGGAGGTCGACAACGCCAGCAGGTGCGGCAGGAAATAGGACAGTTGCGGCATCAGGTCGGCGCGCAGGGATGGGGCCTCGACCCCGATATGAACATGCATGCCGCAGATCAGCATGCGGCGGGCGACGCCACCCAGCGCATGTTGCAACGCGTCATAGCGTTCCTTGCGGGTGTGGGTCTGATCCTTCCAGTTGGCGAACGGATGACAGGATACAGCGATAGGGGACAGGTTGTATTCCGCCGCCCGTTTCGACACGCAGGACCGCAGGCGTTTCAGGTCGTCCCGCGCGGATTTGATCGTGGCATGGGGGCGGGTGCCGACCTCGATCTGGCATTGCAGGAACTCGGGGCTGACCTGTCCCTGAAAATCGTTCTGGCAGGCCTCCATCAACGCTTCGGGGGCTTCGGCCAATTGCAGGCTGTCGCGATCGACCAGCAGGTATTCCTCTTCAATTCCCAGCGTGAATTCCTGCTGCATGGCGGCCCTCGTGCTTCAATTCCATTCAGTGAATACGGAAATTTCCGTTTTGCCAAGGGTTTGGGGCCGCCCGCCTTGCGAAGCCCCGCCCAGCAGCGGTATGGAACAGGCACAGGTAAATTGTGGAGCCGCCCCCGTGAAACCCAGAAAATTCCCCCAGATCAACGCCGCCCTTGACGAGTTGGGGGTCAGGCTGATCGACAAGGCCCCCGAGCAGGAGGAGCGCGCGCGGCTTGAGGCGTTCGAGCAGGCAGGCGGGTTGACCCGTCCGGCCTATGCGCTGTCGCCGGGGATGGAGGGGTTCGATATCGCGCCGCTGGCTGCGGAATACCAGCAGCACAAGGGCGCGTTGGAGGCGTTGAAGGACCCCGCGCGCAATCAGACCGGCTATCGCCTCGGCAATGGCTACTATGACAGCCCGGATGCGGATGCGCTCTATCTGATGATCCGGCGGTTTCAGCCCAAACGCGTGATCGAGGTCGGATGCGGCAACTCGACCCGCGTCACCCGGCAGGCGATCATTGATGGCGGGTTGGACACGACCATCACCGCAATCGACCCCTATCCGCGCGCCGATATCGCCCATGTGGTCGATCATTTCGAACAGAAACGGTTGGAGGAGGTCGATCCCGCACTATTCGATCAGTTGCAGGCCGGGGACATTCTGTTCATCGATTCCAGCCATGTTGTCAGGATGAGCAACGATGTGGCCCACCTGTTCTGCCGCATCATTCCGGCGCTAAAGCCGGGTGTGGTGATCCATGTGCACGATGTTTTTCTACCCTACGAATATCCCAAGCGGTTCTTCTATGACTGCCCCGGCTGGGGGGAACAGTACATGCTGCACGCCTTGCTGCAATCTGGCGCATATTCAATGCTTTGGCCGGGATATTACCTCCAACAGGCTCGACCTGACGCGGTGGAAGCACTGCCGTTTCTTAAGGACGGGCGGGCGCAAAGTATCTGGGTGCAGCTCAGGGAAAAGTGATCCCAAAGTGATCCGGCGCGGCGAACCCTCCGTACCCCTTTCCATAACAAGCTGGAGAGGAGATAACAGCCATGTTTCGCCGCACATTCCTGAGCGCCGCCGCCGCATTGGCGCTGGCCCTGCCGGTCAAGGCACAAGCCGTCGACATCGTGGACACTGCCGTATCTGCAGGGTCCTTCAACACGCTGGTCGCCGCCGTTCAGGCCGCCGGTCTGGTGGACACGCTCAAGGGCGACGGACCCTATACGGTCTTTGCCCCAACGGATGAGGCCTTTGCCGCATTGCCCGAGGGCACCGTGGAAAGCCTGTTGCTGCCGGAAAACAAGGATCAACTGGTGTCGATCCTGACCTATCACGTGGTTCCGGCCAAGATCATGTCCGGCGACATCGCGGGCAAACGCGCCAAGGTTCTGACCGTTCAGGGCGACCGGCTGAGCGTCAATGCCAAGAACGGTGTCAAGGTCAACGGGGCCGAGGTTGTTCAGGCCGATATCGAGGCCAGCAATGGCGTCATCCATGTGATCGACGCGGTGATCATCCCCGAATAACACTACCCACTTTCACCAAAAACAAAGCCCCGGTCACGATGGCCGGGGCTTTTTTGCCGTCTGGGGAAGGGGTTACACCAACCGGACCTGCGTGCCGATCTTGACCAGCGGATACAGTTCCTCGACATGCTGGTTGTAAAGGCCGATGCAGCCCGAGGAGCTTTGGCGTCCGATCTTGCGCGTATCATGGGTCCCGTGCACCAGATAGGCAGGCCAGGACAGGTACATGGCACGGGTGCCCAGCGGGTTGCCCGGATCGCCGCCCTCCATCCGAATGGGCAGATCGGGATCGCGTTCGCGCATCGAGGCGGTCGGCGTCCAGCTTGGGTTTTCGGCCTTGCGCACCACTTCGGTGTAGCCACGCTTGGTCAGTTCCTCGCTCATCGGCACCGAACTCGGGTACAGCCGATAGGTGCCATCCGCGCCCCAGTAATGGACCGCGCGGCTGGTGATGTCGGCCAGCAGGCAGCCCACACCAAGTTCATCAAAGTGATCCTGCCAGTTCTGTTGCGAGAACGACGACACGTTGCGGCGCACCGGCAATTGCGTGCTGATCGCCTCTTCATCCTGTGGAAAGGCGTCGATGCTTTGTGCCCGCACAAGGGCAGGGGTGGCCAGAAGGGACGCAGCCCCCATCAGGGCCGAACGGCGGGTCATGCGGGAATGGGACAAGGCTGCCTCCGGTGTTCGTTGATCTGCTCGGTTCGTGATTTGCGGGTAAAATATTGGTGTGCGCCCGTGATTTCCAGAGGTCGGGACCTGAATTTGTCGTGAACCTGGCCCGGCGCAAAGAAAAAGCGGCCCGAAATCGGGCCGCTTGGGGTGTTTTTCAGGCGAATGGATCAGTCCATGGCCTTGAAGTTGAACTCGCCACCTTCCTTGATGCCCGACGGCCAACGCGAGGTCACGGTTTTGGTGCGCGAATAGAACTTGAAGCTGTCCGGGCCGTGCTGGTTCAGGTCGCCGAACATGGATTTTTTCCAGCCGCCAAAGGTGTGATAGGCCAGCGGCACCGGGATCGGCACGTTGATGCCAACCATGCCGATGTTGATCCGGCTGGCGAAATCGCGCGCGGTGTCACCATCGCGGGTAAAGATCGCGGTGCCGTTGCCATATTCATGGTCCATCGCCAGTTTCAGCGCCTCTTCATAGGAACCCGCGCGGACGGTCGACAGAACCGGGCCAAAGATCTCCTGCTTGTAGATATCCATGTCCGGGGTCACGTTGTCGAACAGGTGCGGGCCGACAAAGAAGCCGTCCTCATAGCCCTGCAGGCTGAAATCGCGGTTGTCGACAACCAGCTTCGCGCCCTGTTCCACGCCCGAATTGATCAGGCCCAGAATGCGCTCCTTGGCGGCTGCGGTCACGACCGGTCCCATGTCCACGTCGTCGCCTGCGGTATAGGGGCCGACCTTCAGCTTTTCGACACGCGGGATCAGTTTTTCGATCAGCGCGTCAGCGGTTTCCTCGCCCACCGGCACAGCGACCGAGACGGCCATGCAGCGTTCGCCTGCCGCGCCGAAACCGGCACCGACCAGCGCGTCAGCGGCCTGATCCAGATCGGCATCGGGCATGACGATCATGTGGTTCTTAGCACCGCCAAAACATTGCGCGCGTTTGCCGTTGGCGGTCGCGCGGGCATAGATATACTGCGCGATCGGGGTCGAGCCGACAAAGCTGACGCCCTGAATGATCTCGCTGTCCAGCAGGGTATCCACGGCTTCTTTATCGCCATTGACCACCTGGAACACGCCTTTGGGCAGACCGGCCTCGACAAACAGTTCCGCCAGCATCAGCGGGACCGAGGGGTCGCGTTCGGACGGTTTCAGCACCACCGCGTTGCCGCAGGCCAGCGCCGGGCCGACATGCCACAGCGGCATCATGGCGGGGAAATTGAACGGCATGATCGAGGCGACAACACCCAGCGGCTGACGCATGGAGTACATGTCGATGCCGGGGCCTGCGCTGTCGGTGAACTCTCCCTTCAGCATCTGCGGCGCGCCGATGCAGTATTCGATCACTTCCAGACCGCGCTGCAGGTCGCCCTTGGCGTCGGGGATGGTCTTGCCATGCTCGCGGCTCAGCGCCTCGGCCAGCTTGTCCATGTCGCGGTTCATCAGGCCAACCATCGCCATCATCACGCGGGCGCGTTTCTGCGGGTTGGTGGCGCCCCAAGCAGGCTGGGCAGCAGCGGCGCTTTCGATGGCGGCGGTGGTTTCCGCAACGCTCGCCATAGGGCATTTATACTGCACTTCGCCGGTGGCGGGGTTGAAAACATCGTCGAAACGGCCCGACGTGCCAGCCACGTTCTCGCCGTTGATGAAATGGGTCAGGTCTTGCATCGCAAACTCCTCCGGGATGATTGTGCGCAGAATAGGCTTGCAGAAATCCCCTGAACAGAGGCAATAGTTCAAAAGAGTTTTGCAAAAATGCAAAGGATGGGCGATGACCCCAAACTGGGATGACATGCGGGTTTTTCTGGCCGTCGCACGCGAAGAAAGCCTGTCGGCGGCGGGGCGGGTGTTGAAACTGGACCCGGCCACCGTCGGTCGCCGGATCGCGCGGCTGGAAGGCGCGGTGAATGCGGTTCTGTTTACCAAGTCTCAGCAGGGCTATGTGCTGACCAGCGCCGGAGAGCGGCTGATGGATCACGGGCTTGAGGCGGAAGAGGCGCTGCGCGCCGCGACGGGGGCGGTTTCGGGGCCGACGAAATCCCTCAGCGGTCAGATCAGGATCGGTGCGCCGGATGGCAGCGCGAACTATCTGCTGCCACAGGTCTGCGCCCGGATCAGCGACGCCAACCCCGATCTGGACATCCAGATCCTGGCCCTGCCGCGCATCATCAACCTGTCCCGGCGCGAGGCGGATATGGCTGTTACCGTCAGCGCGCCCTCGGCCGGGAAACTGCTGGTACAGAAGATATCCGACTACAAGTTGCACATGGTTGCGACCGAGGATTATCTGAACCGCCACGGCCCGATCCGCACCGTCGAAGACCTGAAAGGGCACCGGATGATCGGCTATATCCCGGACATGGTGTTTGACCGGGAACTGGATTACCTCAATGACATGGGCGTTGACCGTGTCGCGCTTGCATCAAACTCGGTCTCGGTGCAGCTGCGGCAGGTGTCGCTGGGAACCGGGGTCTGTGTGGCGCATGACTTTACGCTGCCGTTCCACCCGGGGCTGCGGAAAATCCTGACAGATCAGATCAGTCTGACCCGGGGGTTCCATCTGGTGCGCCATCAGGGCGACCAGCGCAACGAACGGTTGAACCGCTTTGCCAAGGCCCTGACACGCGGCCTGCGCGACGAGGTTGCGCGGCTTGAGGCCCAAGCTGCATCTTGACAGGGTCCGTCATTCCGGCAACGCTTTGGAAAACAGTACGTTAAGCCGGAGGTTTTTCTGAAATGCTTGTTCAGGCCATTCTCAAGTCCAAGGCCGCCGAAGGTGTGGTCACTGTCGAGCCCTCGGTCACCGTCTCGGAAGCTGCGAAAATACTGGCGGAAAAACGGATTGGTACAGTCATCGTCTCGGATGATGGCGGCAAGACTGCTGCGGGCATTCTGTCCGAACGGGACATCGTGCGCGAACTGGCTGCCAGCGGCAGCGGCTGTCTGACCCAACCCGTCAGTGCCTACATGACGCATGATCTGGTGACGGCCAGCCGTCAGGATTCGGTTCAGGACATCATGTCCCGCATGACCGAAGGCCGGTTTCGCCACATGCCCGTGCTGGAAGACGGGCAGTTGATCGGCATCGTCACCTTGGGCGACGTGGTCAAGGCACAACTGACCGAGTTGGCGATGGAAAAAGACGCGCTGGAAGGCATGATCATGGGCCACTAGGTCCTGCCGGGGTCCAACCGGCCCCTTGCACCTGCAGCAAAGTTGTGTTTGCTGGCGCAGAAACATTGTTGCGCAGGAGAGCCTGATGCGGGTTGGATTGTATCCCGGAACCTTTGATCCGATCACCCTGGGTCATATCGACATCATCCGCCGGGCCTCGGCCTTGGTCGATAAGCTTGTGATCGGCGTCGCCATCAACCGTGACAAGGGGCCGTTGTTCACGCTGGAAGAACGCGTGGCGATGATCGAGGCGGAATGCGCCTATCTCACCGAACAGACCGGCACCGAGATCGTGGCCCATCCGTTTGAAAATCTGCTGATCGACTGTGCCCGCGATGTGGGCGCACAGATCATCGTGCGCGGGCTGCGGGCGGTGGCGGATTTTGAGTATGAATTCCAGATGGTTGGCATGAACCGGGCGCTGGACGATTCAATCGAGACCGTGTTCCTGATGGCCGAGGCGCGGCATCAGGCGATTGCCTCGAAACTGGTCAAGGAGATCGCGCGGCTGGACGGGGATGTGTCGAAATTCGTCACGCCGCGCGTCCGGGACGCGCTGCATGCGCGACTGCGCTAGAGACTGGGCGCTAGCGCCAGAAGGCGAGCCAATCAAGAAAGTCGTAGAGTTTCTTGCCGAGAAACAGCAGATGCTCGGTGCCGTATAGCGCGACATCCAGCACCAGCGCGCCCAGAATAAGACATCCAAGCCAAATGGCGATTTGATTGGTCATGGCCTGTACGTGCCCGCGCCCCGAACGAAAATACCCGCCCAGATAACCTGAGCGGGCATAAGGGTACAAGCGAAGTCCGAAGGCCTAGTTAAGGCGGCCCATGGCGACGGCCACATCGGCCATACGCACCGAGAAGCCCCATTCATTGTCATACCAGGCCAGCACGCGCACCATGCGGTCATCGACCACGCGGGTCTGATCCGGCGCAAAGATCGAGCTTTCTTCGGTATGATTGAAATCGGTCGACACCAGCGGCGCGGGCTCATAGCCCAGAACACGCTGCATCGCGCCTTTGGCGGCCTCTTCGACGATGGCGTTGATTTCGGCGGCCGAAGTGTCGCGCGCGGCGCGGAAGGTCAGGTCAACGGCCGAGACATTCGGTGTCGGCACGCGGATGGCCGAGCCATCCAGACGGCCCTTGAGGTTCGGCAGAACCTCACCCAACGCCTTGGCGGCACCGGTCGAGGTCGGGATCATCGACATCGCGGCGGCGCGGGCGCGGTACAGGTCGCTGTGGCGGCGGTCCAGCGTCGGCTGGTCGCCGGTATAGGCGTGGATGGTGGTCATGATGCCATGCTCGATGCCGACACCTTCGTCCAGAACCTTGGCCAGCGGGGCCAGGCAGTTGGTGGTGCAGGATCCGTTCGACACCATGTTGTCATTGGCGGTCAGGCTGTTGTGGTTCACACCAAAAACGATGGTCTTGTCGACATTCTTGCCGGGCGCCGACAGCAGGACCTTGCCCGCGCCACGTTCCAGGTGAGTCTTGGCCTTGGTGCCGTCATTGAATTTGCCGGTGCATTCCAGAACGACGTCGCAACCTTCCCAGTCCAGCTCGTTCATGTCGTAGGTCGAGAACATCTGCATCGGGCCACGGCCCAGATCCATGGTGTTGCCCTCGATGGAAACGTCGCGCGGGAAACGGCCGTGCACACTGTCATATTTCAGCAGATGCGCCGAGGTTTCCAGCGGGCCGGTGGCGTTGACCTTGATCACCTCGATGTCGTTGCGGGCCGATGCGGCGATATGCGACAGGGTACAGCGGCCGATACGGCCAAAACCATTGATGCCGACCTTGATGGTCATGAGACGTCTCCAAATGCGCTTGCGTTGCAGGCCATATAGCGGCCAACAGGGAATCTCAAAAGGGCAAAAGCGGCATATTTTTAAGGTGTTAGCGCAAACCTGTGCCGGTTGCGCTAACGCTTGCGCTAAGGGGTGGATCAGGTAGTGTCGGCAACGCGAAGGAAACGAGAGGAAGCGCGATGAGTGGTCTTTTGGCCCTGTTGGACGATGTGGCGGGCATTGCAAAGGTCGCGGCGGCGTCGGTGGATGACGTGGTGGCCGCAGCTGGAAAGGCTGGGGCCAAGACTGCGGGCGTCATCATCGACGACGCGGCGGTGACCCCGAAATATGTGCAAGGCTTTGCGCCGGCGCGGGAATTGCCGATCATCTGGCGCATCGCGCGCGGGTCTTTGTTCAACAAGATCGTGCTGCTGTTGCCGGTCGCCCTGCTGCTGGCCAATTTCGCACCATGGTTGATCACGCCCTTGCTGATGATCGGCGGGTCCTATTTGTGTTTTGAGGGGGCCGAGAAAATCTTTCACGTCCTTTTCCCCCATGGCAGCCATGCCATCGACGAGGACATGAAAGTTCGCGACCCCGGTCATTTGGAGGAACAGAAGGTCAAGGGCGCGATCAAGACCGACTTCATCCTGTCAGCCGAGATCATGACCATCGCGCTGGCGGCTATCGAGGCGCCGAATCTGTGGATGCAGACCGCGACGCTGGCGGTTGTGGGGATCGGTGTGACTGTGGCCGTCTATGGCTCGGTCGGGGTGATCGTGAAGATGGATGATGTGGGCCTGTTTCTGGCGCGCAACGCGCCAACGCCGATCGGGCGTGGGCTGGGCCGGGGACTGGTGCGGTTCATGCCGGTTTTGATGAAAATTCTGTCCATCGTCGGTACGGCAGCGATGCTGTGGGTTGGCGGCTCGATCATCATTCACGGGATGGAGGAGCTGGGCTTTGGCTGGCTGGGCCATCATATCCATGACTGGGCCTATGCGATCGGACATATGGCGTCCGAGCAAATGGTCGGCGCGGTTGAATGGATCGCCAAGGCGACGATGGACGGCATCTTTGGGCTGGCCTGGGGGCTGGTGCTGATCCCGCTGGCGACCAAGGTGATCGGGCCTTTGCTGCCATCGGCGAAGAAGACGACAGGTGGTCACTGATCAAGATTGTCTCCGGGCCGTCGCCTGCTCAGAAGGGGATGCAGAGCGCCGCGGGCGATGGCTTGGGGGCGGTTGTCTCGGCCATGAGTGCTGCGGCGGATTTGATGCCCTTCGATCCTGACGAACTGTACGGAGTTCTGCATTTCCGTCTGCATACCGCCAAAGAGGCCGGTAAACGCAGCGGGTGGGTCGGGGGCCGATTGTATAACCGCTTCGCCGGCGAATCCGCTGACTATATTCCGCTGTCGGGTACGCATCTGGCGCAGACGTTTTCTGCTGCAGGCGTTGAAGCGCCGGACTTTGTCGTCGCACGCGGGCACTATGAGCTGCGGCTGGATTATGCGCAGAAAGCCTATGATGCTTTGAAAGAGAAGTTGGACGCAAAATCGAAATGAAAAGGGCGGGCAAACCCGCAATGAACGGCGTGTTCGGCTTGGTCTGAGTGACACTTATGATGTTGCCCCATGAGGTGCGCGCACCCCATGGGGTTTGGTGCATCAGAACCCGTTGGGGTTGCCTTTGACCACAACACCGGCGCCGTCCACGTTGCCATCCTTGAACAGGGTCACCGCGGCGCCTTCAATCTTGAGGTCCCAGCAGTTTTCGGGGTCGGTGCCATATGTGAAGCACATGCCGTGATCGGTGGCTTTCCAGACCCCGGAATAGCCATCCCCTTTGATGGTGCCATCCGGGGCGTAATATTCGGTGAACGCACCCGAGAGCATGCCGCCCTGATAGGTATGGTCACTCATGGCGGTTTTGATTTCGTCCTGGGTTGCGAAAGACCCGGCAGCGGCTGACGAAGCCGCGAGGATTGCCGCAAGTGCGATTGAGCTGAGGCGTGTCATATCCTGTTCCCTGTACCTTTTGATGGAATGTGCCAGACGTAGCGGTGACAAGGACCGGGGATAGGTGTGGTGACTTCACGTGGGCTCATCAGTCCGTGATGGGGAAAACCAAATGAAAAGGGCGGCCCTGGGCCGCCCTTTGCACGATAAGCTGGGTCTGTTTTACAGCCCCAGCAGTTCCTTGACCTTGGCAACGGTGGCCTCGGCGGTGATGCCGAAATGCTTGTACAGCTCACCGGCGGGGGCAGATGCGCCAAAGCCTGACATGCCGATGAAACCGGCCTTGGCCTCGCGACCGCGTTCGCCCAGCAGCCAGCGGTCCCAGCCACCGGCGCGGACGGCGGCTTCGATCCCGACGCGCACGGCACCGGCGGGCAGGACGCGTTTGCGATAGGCTTCGTCCTGCTCGGCGAAGAGCTCCATGCAGGGCATCGAGACGACGCGGGTGCCGATGCCTTCGGCTTCGAGCATCGCTTTGGCTTCCATCGCCAGAGAGACCTCGGAGCCGGTGGCGATCAGGATGGCCTGACGTTTGGCGTCAGCATCGGCCAGAACGTAAGCACCTTGCGCGGTCAGGTTCTTGGCCTTGTGCTGGGTGCGCACGGTCGGCACACCCTGACGGGTCAGCGACAGGACCGAGGGGCTGTCCTTGAAAGTCAGCGCCAGTTCCCACGCCTCAGCGGTTTCAACCGTATCGGCGGGGCGGAACACATAGGTGTTCGGTGTGGCGCGCGAGATGGCCAGATGTTCGACCGGCTGGTGGGTCGGGCCGTCTTCGCCCAGACCGATCGAGTCGTGGGTCATCACGAAGACTGACGGTACTTTCATCAGTGCGGCCAGACGCATGGACGGGCGGGCATAGTCGGTAAACGCCATGAAGGTGCCGCCATAGGGGCGGATGCCGCCATGCAGCGCCATGCCATTCATCGCAGCAGCCATGCCGTGTTCGCGGATACCGTAGTGGATGTAACGGCCTTTGCGGTTTTCCGGCAGGAATACGCCCATATCCGCTGATTTGGTATTGTTCGACCCGGTCAGGTCAGCGGAACCGCCAACGGTTTCGGTCATGATCGGGTTGACCGCGTTCAGAACCTTTTCCGACGAGGCGCGGGTGGCCAGTTTCGGCTGATCCTCGGACATCTGCTTTTTGAACGAGCGGATGGCACCGGCCAGTTTCTTGGGGGCCTCGAACGCGTAGGCGCGGTTGAACTCGGCCTGCTTACGCTCGGAGATTTGAGCAAAACGCTCCTCCCACGCGGCGCGCTCGGCGGCACCGCGGGCGCCGATGGTTTCCCATGCGGTTTTAACGTTGGCGGGGATTTCGAACGCGTCATGGGGCCAGCCATAGCCGTCTTTGGCGGCTTTCAGCTGATCCTGATCGGTCAGCGCGCCGTGACCCTTGGAAGTGTCCTGCGCCGCGTGGCCCAGCGCGATGTGGCTTTTGCAAGCGATCATCGACGGCTTGTTGGTTTTCTTCGCTTGCGCGATGGCCGCATCGATGGCTTGGGGATCGTGGCCGTCGATCTCGATCACCTGCCAACCGGAGGCGGCAAAGCGTTTCACCTGATCGGTGCGATCAGCCATATCGACCGTGCCGTCGATGGTGATGTTGTTGTTGTCCCAGAAGACAATCAGCTTGCCCAGTTCGTGACGTCCCGCAAGTGTGATCGCCTCTTGGCTGACGCCCTCCATCAGGCAGCCGTCGCCTGCGATCACGTAAGTATAGTGATCGACGATCTTCTTGCCGTAATGGGCGCGCTGGATTTCCTCGGCCATGGCAAAGCCCACGGCGTTCGAGATGCCCTGACCCAGCGGGCCGGTGGTGGTCTCGATCCCGTCGACCAGGAAGTTTTCCGGGTGGCCTGCGGTTTTCGCGCCCAGCTGGCGGAAGTTCTTGATCTCGTCCAGCGTCACATCTGCATGTCCCGTCAGATACAGCAGCGAATAGATCAGCATGGACCCGTGGCCCGCCGACAGGATGAACCGGTCGCGGTCCGGCCAGTTTGGGGCGGATGCGTCGAATTTCAGATGCTTTTCGAACAGCACGGTTGCGACATCGGCCATGCCCATCGGCATGCCGGAATGGCCGGAATTGGCGGCCGCGACGGCGTCAAGGGTCAGGGTGCGGATGGCCGCAGCCTTGTCCCAGTGTTCGGGGTTGGCATTGCGCAGCGCAGTCAGGTCCACGGGCGTTGTTCCTTTGGGTTTGAAGCAGATTGGCCGCTGAATAACATCCACCCTCCAAAGTGCAAGCAGAACCGGCCTTTGGGCCAAAGGCATGGTTCAAGAGCGTGGCCCAAGTGGTTGAAAGCAAAGAGTGGGTATTTTCCGCCACATTCCGTTAGACTAAGCCCAGAACGCGGCGGCCCATGATTCGGGTGACCGCGCAGCAATACGAACCTTGGAAAAGAGGTGACAGGGGCATGAGCCAGATCGAGGAATTACAACGACGCATCATCACCGCGATGGAGCGGATCGGCACCGGAGTTGACGCCTTGGCCGTCGCGCCCCCCGCAGCCCCGCCCGAAGACCCCGAATTGCGGGCCGCGCTGGAAGATGAACGTCTGGCCAATGCGCAACTGCAAGAGCGGATCAAATCCCTGAAAGAAAACCACGATCAGGAGATCGACAGCCTGCGGGCCGAGTTGGAGCAGGCCGAAGCCGCACCCGTTGAGGACCCCGAAAAGGAACAGCTGCGGGAACAGTTGGCCGAGGCGACCTCGACCCTGGCGACGGTCGAAGCGGCCCGGTCCGAATTGGCAGACGCCAAGGCCGCGCTGGAAAACAGTGATGAGCTGGAGGCGCTGAAGGCCGAAAACACGCAGTTGCGCGCCGAACTGGCCGACAGTGAACGGGTGGCCGAGTTGAGCGCCGAGCTGGAGATGCTGCGCGCCGAACGCAGCAGCCATGGTGCCGCGATGTCGCGGCTGGACGATGATCTGCAGCGCATGCGCAAGGCCAATGAACAGTTGCGCGCCTCGGTGGATGAGCTGCGTGCCGCGTCGCAGGACGGGGTGCCGGACGCCGAGCTTTTGAATCGCGCCACCGTGGCCGAGCTTGAAGCCACCCGCGCTGCACAGGCCACTGACGCGGCCGAGGCCCATGCGGTGCTGGCCCGGTTGGAGCCGCTGCTGTCACAGGCGAAACTGACAGAAGGGGAGGTCGAGTAATGCCCGAGGTTACCATTCATATCGGCGGGCGTGGCTTTGACGTCTCGTGCCAGGAGGGGGAAGAGACCTTTCTGATGGCCGCCGCCAAGATGCTGGATGACGAAGCGCAGGTTCTGTCCGACCAGATCGGGCGCATGCCGGAATCGCGGATGCTGCTGATGGCGGGGCTGATGTTGGCCGACAAGACAGCGGCCACCGATGACAAAGTGAAATCGCTGGAAGCCAAACTGGCCCAGACCGAGGCCGAGTTGCAGACCCTGCGCAACGCGCCCCGGCCCGAGCCGGAACGGATCGAGGTTGCGGTCGTGCCGCCCTCGGTCACTGACACTTTGGCGGAAATGGCGGCCCGGGCCGAAGCTCTGGCGGCGGTTGTCGAAGAGAAGGCGGGCGAATGATGGGGCTGCGATGCGTTGTCTATGGCTTGGGCCTGTCCCTTGTGGCCTCTGCCGCAGTGGCCGAGATTGATGTTCTCTCGGTCACATTCACCTGCGAAAACGACACCCAGATTCCAGTGTCTTATTTCAACGCCTCCGATGGATCGGCGGCAGCGGCCATGGTCATTGATGGCGCGTTGGTGGCGCTGCAACAGGCGCCCAGCGGCTCGGGCATTCTGTACGAATCCGTTGGGGCCGAAGGCACGTACACCCTGCGCTCAAAGGGCTGGGACGCCACGATCACCCATCAGGCAGACGGCGCGACAGCCCCGGAACGGGTGTTGTTCAGGGACTGTTCCAGTCGTTAGGTCCGATCCGTCAGATCAGGCGTTGGCTTCGCGGATCTTGTCTGCGGCGTCCTTGTTGTAGCCGACACCGTTTTCGTCAAACAGCGTATCCAACTCACCCGACAGGGTCATCTCGGTGATGATATCGCAGCCGCCGACGAACTCACCCTTGACGTAAAGCTGCGGGACGGTGGGCCAGTCGGAGTAATCCTTGATGCCCTGACGGACCGCCTCATCGGCCAGAACGTTCACGTCGGCATAGTCAACGCCCATATAGTTCAAAACGCCCGCCACGCGCGATGAGAACCCGCATTGCGGCATCTCTTTGGTGCCTTTCATATACAGCACCACATCATTGGCTTTGACGGTTTCGTCGATCTGGGTCTTTACGTCGGTCATTTCGTGTTTCCTTTGCTCTTCGGCATCATCGCCTTGGCGTAGTCTTGTGGGTTCTTTGGGATGTGAGTGTGGGTCGAACTGATTGCGCCGTCATGAGAGCTGTATGTTGAATGGAGAATGTGCTTTCCGCTCCCGGGCTGCGATCCTCGTTTGGTTTTGTGCTTGTTCCTTGCATTGCTCCAAGCCAAGAGCGCAATCAGCAATACAAAAACAGACAGCGCAACCAAGATTACGACCGCGTGTTCCATTTTACTCTGGCACTTTTGTTGTCAGCGCCAGTGCGTGCAGCTCTCCGTCCGGGCCGTCCATCTTGCCTTTCAGGGCCGCATAGACCGCGCGCTGCTGCTGCACCCGGTTTTTGCCGCGAAAGCTTTCGTCCACGACCATGGCGGACATATGCACGCCATCATGCCCGCCGACCTGAATTTCCGCATCGGGAAAGGCGTCGCGCAGCAGGGTTTCGATTTCGTGGGCGCTCATCGGCATGTAGGTTTACTCCTGAAGGTCTTTCCCAAGATGTAGAGCGATGTTGGGGGCCGCGCAAGATGTGCCGGGTCCTGTGGATACGCAAAACCCGCGCCGACGGAGGGCGCGGGTTTTTTCCGTATTTGAAACGAGAAGAAGCGGTCAGGCCACAGCAGCGGCAAAGCTGCTGCGGAAGGTGTCGGTCAGTTCCGCCAGCGGGGCCTCGGAAGTGCCGATCTTGACGCAGTCGCCGGTGAAGCGGCCGACCGAGACCAGCGGAACGCCCGCCTGACCGGCGGCGATCATCAGCGCCTCGGCCTGATCGAAGTTGCAGGCGACCAGATAGCGGGCCTGATCTTCGCCGAACAGGAACTCGGTCGAGGCATCGTCGAGGTGGACGCCAACGCCTGCGGCTTCGGCCAGTTCGAAGGCCGCCAGCGCGAGGCCACCATCGCCCAGATCGGTGCAGGCTTTGATCATCTCACGATTGGCGCGGATGAAGTCGCCGTTGCGCTGTTCTGCGGCCAGATCGACATGGGGGGCGTCGCCGTCTTCGCGGTTGAACACCTCGGCCAGCAGGGCGGACTGACCCAGATGGCCGTTGGTTTCGCCGATGATTAGGGCGACATGGCCCTCGCGAACCTCGTTGCCGATGATCTCATCGCTGTGAGACAGCAGGCCGACCGCGCCGATGGTTGGAGTCGGCAAGATCGCCTGACCGTCAGTTTCGTTGTAAAGCGACACGTTGCCCGACACGATGGGCATGTCCAGCGCGCCGACGGCTGCGCCGATGCCTTGGATTGCGCCGACGAACTGGCCCATGATCTCGGGCTTTTCGGGATTGCCGAAATTCAGGTTGTCGGTGGTGGCCAGCGGTTTGGCCCCAACGGCGGTCAGGTTGCGATAGGCTTCGGCCACGGCCTGTTTACCACCTTCAACCGGGTTGGCGCGGACATAGCGCGGGGTCACGTCGCTGGTGAAGGCCAGAACCTTGTCGGTGCCATGCACGCGCACCATGCCCGCGCCCAGACCCGGCGTGCGCGAGGTGTCGGCCATGACCATGGTGTCATATTGTTCATAGACCCATTGCTTGCCCGCATAGTTGGGAGAGGCGAGCAGGGCGCGCAGACCGTCGATCGGATCGATCTGGGGGACTTCGGAAAGCTCCTCGGCTTGCGGAGTAGGCTCCCACGGGCGGTCATATTCCGGCGCGGTCGAGGAGAGTTTGGACAGGACCAGATCGGCCTTCACCTCACCATTGTGCATGATCAGGAAACGATCCTCGGCAATAGTTTCACCGACGATGGCGAAATCCAGATCCCATTTTTCGAACACGGCGCGGGCCTCAGCCTCCAGTTCAGGTTTCAGCACCATCAGCATGCGTTCCTGAGATTCCGACAGCATCATCTCATAGGCTGTCATGTTCTCTTCGCGCTGGGGCACGTTTTCCAGATCAAGGCGCACGCCCAGACCGCCCTTGTCGCCCATCTCCACGGCAGAGCAGGTCAGACCCGCCGCGCCCATATCCTGGATCGAGATCACGGCGCCGGTCTGCATCAGTTCCAGCGTCGCCTCCATCAGGCGTTTTTCGGTGAAGGGGTCGCCGACCTGAACGGTGGGGCGCTTTTCTTCGATCGTGTCGTCGAACTCGGCTGAGGCCATGGTTGCGCCGCCCACACCGTCACGGCCGGTTTTGGCACCCAGATAGACCACGGGCATGCCGACGCCCGAGGCTGCCGAGTAGAAGATCTTGTCGCTGTCAGCCAGACCGGCGGCGAAGGCGTTTACAAGGCAGTTGCCGTTATAAGCCGGGTGGAACCGAACCTCGCCACCGACGCAGGGCACGCCGAAACAGTTGCCGTAGCCGCCGATGCCTTCGACCACGCCGTTGACCAGTTGGCGGGTTTTGTGGTGGCCGGGCTCACCGAAGGACAGCGCGTTCATCGATGCGATGGGACGCGCGCCCATGGTAAAGACGTCGCGCAGAATGCCGCCCACGCCGGTCGCCGCACCCTGATAGGGCTCGATATAGGACGGGTGGTTGTGGCTTTCCATCTTGAAGACCACGGCCTGACCATCGCCGATATCGACCACACCGGCATTCTCACCCGGGCCGCAAATCACCTGAGGTCCCGAGGTGGGCAGAGTGCGCAGCCATTTCTTCGAGGATTTATACGAACAATGCTCGTTCCACATGGCCGAAAAGATGCCGAGTTCAGTGAAGGTCGGCTCACGCCCGATGATCTCGAGGATCATGTCGTATTCCTCGGGCTTCAGCCCGTGGGCGGCAATCAGATCGGGTGTGATGGCGGGCTCTTGCATCGTTTGTCCTGTGTCCAAGGTGGCCGAGATTGCGGGCCTTTTAGGGCAAGGGCGCGCCGGGGGGAAGGGTCAAGACCGCGCAGGGTCTCAGAACCTTTGGCCGACATAGATATAAAGCTGGTCTTCGCCCAGATCGTTGTGCGCCCAATCGACCGCGAAATCGACCGGGAATTTCTGCGACACGCGATAGCGCGCGCCCAGACCATAGGCCGTGTGGGTGCCGTCCGCAGACAGGTCGCCGTAGCTGTCTCCGGTCTGGCCCGCGCCGCCAAACGCCACGGCGCCCAGCCGTTTGGTGAACTGGTGCCGGTATTCGATCTGCAGGGACGCCGACCGCAAATCGAGGAACTGTGTCACCGGAAAGCCGCGAAACGCATCGGTGCCGCCCAGTGAGCATTGGTCGAAAAACGGTGTCTCATCCGAGGCGGCGCAGGTCGATACCCGCGCGGCAATGACGCCCTTGGGGATGGGGTTCCAGTAATGGGTGAAGTTGATGAAGGCCTTGGAATAGTCGCCCGTCAGCCCGGTCAGCGTATGACTGTAGGCCAGCTCGGTCTGCAGGTTGAAGCCGGAGGTGGGATAGATCGTATCATCGCGCCAGTCCCAGGCGGCGACCAGGGTGGGCGTCACGATCTCCATATCCAGAAACTGATCGAAAGGCGGGGGGATCGGGGGCAGGCCAAGCCCGTCGAGACTGACCGAGGTGTTCAGGTATCGCACTGCCAGCCCGGCGGAGATTTCTGGGGTGAAGCCATAGGACAGCTCGATCCGGGCCAGATCGCCGTCTTGCGTCACCGGCAGTTGTCCGGCGGCGGTGAAAAGGTCGTAGTTGATATTGGCCTTGGCGTATAGCGTCTCGATTTGCCAGCGGTTGTTGTCGAAGGCGAAATTGGCGGCACCGCCATAGGCCTGACTGCCATTGCTGGAGCGCAGCGCCGCAACCCCGAACAGCGAGGGTTTTGAGCTTTCATCCAGTTGAAACAGATATCCGGCCCCCAGCGTCAAGCCAGAGCCAATTGTTGGGTCGGAAAACGGGATCGGCACCGCGATGAAAGAGCCGTTGCGGAACCCTATGGCGGCCTCTTCCTGCGCTTCGTCGAACGGGTCCACATTGGCTTCCAACGTCACCGAACCGGCCTGCGCCAGCGGCGCGGTCAGGACGGTAACAGTGGTTGCAAGGGCGGCAGGTCTCACGAAAGGGAACCCTTTGAACATGCGGACCGGAACCGAGGGCGACCCCGGTTCCGGTATTGGCATCAGGTCTGGCCCTGATCCTTGTTCACCTCGGCCGTGGCCGCGGCCCCAATGGCGGTTTTCTGTTCTGGGGTCAGGTTCTCGGCCTCGTCCAGACCGGGGATGGCCACGCGCACTTCGCGGCGGGCGAAGTCGATGCCGTTTTCCTTGAACGCCGCCTTGACTCGGTTGAAGATTTCCTTGCGCAGGGTGAACTGTTTGCCCGGTTTGGCCATGAACTTGCCCCGGATGATCATGCCCACATCGTCAAAGTCGAAGACGCCTTGCGACTTGAAAGGCTGCAGGAAGCCATCCTTGTGGATTTCGTCCTCCATCATCTCGGCGCCGATCTTCTTGAAGATTTTCTTGACCTTGTTCGGGTCGGTATCGAAGGGCACGGTGAATTTCAGCTTCATGATCACCCAGTCGCGGCTGAAATTGGTCAACTTCTGGATCTCGCCATAAGGGATCGTATGCACCGGGCCGCGATGGTGGCGCAACTGCATGGACCGGATCGAGATTTTCTCGACCGTGCCCATGGTGCCGCCCACATCGACATATTCCCCCACGCGGAAGGCATCGTCGATCAGGAAGAAGATGCCGCCCACGATATCAGCCACCAGTTTCTGCGCGCCAAAGCCGATGGCCAGACCCAGAACACCGGCACCGGCCAGCAGGGGGGTGATGTTGATCCCCAGCGCGCCCAAGGCGAGCAGACCGAAGATCACCGCGATGGTGATCTGCGCGGTGATCCGCAGCAGCGGCAGAACTGTTGCCAGACGCGAGCCCCCGGCACCGCCACCTTCGCCTCCGGCCTCTTCATCCAGCGCTTCGGCGGCGGTCTGTTCCTGGGCCAGACGGCGGTTGATCCACAGCGAGACGACCTCGTTGATGATATAGCCGGTGGCGATGATCAGCAGGAACTCGATCACCGCGCCGCCCACTTCGGCGCTGACCCCGGCCGAAGCGACATGGCGCAGGTCAAGTTGCCAGGCACGGGCAATCATGAAGACGACGAACAGGGCGGCCAGAACCCGGCCAATGCGGATATAGCTGCGCTTGGTCGACCGATAGGCCTGTTCGGCCAGTGGCCCTTCGCCAGCCATGGGCGGTTGCAGATGGCGCACCAGCCCGCGGATCAGGGTATCCAGCGCCGGTGCGATCAGCAGCCAGAACATGGTGGTGAAATGCGGCCCCTTGACCAGCAGGGCGCGGATCGCCGGATCGCGCTGCGCGGCCAGAAACTCGACCAGCAGCCAGATCACCGCCGAGACGCCGATGGCGAAATAGGGGTAATACTGCGCCACCTCTTCGTCGAATTTCGTATGGTCGGGGTCGGTGCCCAGCATCATCTGCGACAGCCCTTCGCGCGCGGTCCAGGCGATGACGCCGATATAGATGTGAATCGCCGCATTCAGCCAGAACCCGATGCGCGTGTCGGCAGGTGTAACGCCGTTCAGCGCGTTGAACCGGACGACGAACAGGGTCAATCCGATCAGGATCAGCAGCCCGATCAGGTTGCGATGCAGATATTTCGCCCAGTGATCGTCAATATTGACCAACCGGTAATGCGGTTTGTTGGGGGCCAGAATAAACCGCGAGGTCGCGGCCCCAAGGCGCGGAATCCAGATCAGGAAGAACACAAACGGCGCAGCATAGGTAAGCTGTTCCGGCGTCAGCAGCCCGCGTCCCAGCACGCGGACAACCGCATAGAACACCACCAACCCCGCAATTTCACGGCAGAATCGGCGGAACAGATACCGAAGCGCGCCCCAAAGATCCGCGTCCTCGGACACTTCGGCCTGACTGAACCACTTTCGGGTCAGGAACCCGAACAGCTTTTCCCCGATGAACCCGGCTATCAGGACCGACAGAACCAGCCCCATCAGGGTAAACACCCCGGTCGTCCCGAACGTGGCCGAGAAATTGCCGAACGCGGTGATCTGCGCGCTGACGATATTGGGCAGGGTGGTCAGAACCTGCGTCCATGACGCGACCATCTCGGCCCAGATTTCATGGATTTCGGTCAGAGGGTCCTCTTGATCCGCCGCGGCTGCCGCCTGTTCCTTGGCGACGGCATCCAGACGCTCCAGCAGAATGGCACGCACCTGATCGTCGGACATGCGGGCGACCAGCCCGTCGACCTGCTCGGGCGTCAGATCGGCGGGGATGGTGACGGGCGCGGTGGCAGTATTGTCCTGAGCATGCACAGGCCCCGTCAATAATAACACGGACATGAACGCCAGCAGCAGGCGAAATAGATGGAACATGGATTTTGCCCTCGATCACGAAAAATATGATTGTTTTTTCGGGATCATATGCGCGTGCATGAATTTTTCCCAGTGATTTCATCACGCTTGCGACACAAGACGGGAAAAATCCAAAAAAAAGGCCGAGCACTAAGCTCGGCCAAAGTCCAACAGGGAGGTATGAAGATGATGAGCGTTGCAGCATCACCGCCTTCGAGAGGTGATTTAGGACTCGTGCCGCCCCCATTCAAGGTGTTTTACAGGTTAAAGGATCATGTCCGCTATGCCGTCAGCGCATAGCTAGAGTTTTCCCATTTGTCTCAATTGCTTACGGTGCGCGATGATCTCATCCTGAACGAAGTCACGGAAGGCCGCGACGCGCTTGGAATGGCGCAGTTCCTCGGGATAGGCCAGATAGACCGGCACATCGGCGCTTTCATCCTCGGCCAGGACGGGCACGAGATCGGGGAATTCCTTGGTCACGTAGTCGGGCAGGACACCGATACCCAGATCATGCAGAACCCCCTGAAGCACGCCGAAATAGTTGTTCACCGTCAGCAACGAGCCCGGATTGAACGTCATCAGGTGCCGCACCATCGTGGCGCTGGCGCTGACCTGCGGGGCCGAAGGCGTCTGGCAGATCAGCCGGTGCTTGGCGATGTCTTCGGGTTTTTCCAGCGGTTCCTGATGGGTGTCCAGATATTTGCGGGTTGCGTAAAGATGCATCTGCACCGTCATCAGCCGCTTGCGGATCAGATCGGCCTGGCTGGGCTCTTTCATGCGGATGGCGACGTCCGCCTCGCGCATGGGCAGGTCCAGCACCCGTTCTTCCAACATCAGGTCGATATTGAGGTCGGGGTACTGATCGTAAAGCTTGGGCAGGCGCGGGGCCAGCCACAGGGTGCCGAAGCCGAAGGTGGTGGTGACGCGCAGAACGCCGAACACCTCATCCTCGCTATCGCGGATACGGGCGGCGGCGGCGTCCAGACGTTTCGACATGGCCGAGGTCGCATCGAACAGCAATTCCCCCTGTTCGGTTAGAATCAGTCCTCGCGCGTGGCGGTGAAACAGGGTGGCATCCAGCGATTCTTCCAGCGCGCGGATCTGTCGGCTCACGGCGGATTGAGACAAATTGAGCTTGTCCCCCGCATGGGTCAGGCTGCCCGCATCCGCAACCGCGTGAAATATTCTGAGCTTGTCCCAATCCATCGCCGCAACTTTCGTTATCCTGCGGCAGACCTATATGAAACAGGTAACAATTTCCACAATCAAACCGCGAAATCGTTACGGTTAAGGGGAAATTTACTATACAGGTCAGCAATCATGACCTAAAATGCGTGAATATGAAGCACACTAATCCGACGAGGGGAGACGTCAGATGAGTCAGCCGAAAATATCACTAGATGACAGGTTTGATCTATCCAAAAGCCCGGTTCTGCTGAACGGGACGCAGGCGCTGGTGCGTTTGATGCTGATGCAGAAGGCGCGCGACCGGCAGGCGGGGTTGAACACCGCTGGTCTGGTCACCGGCTATCGCGGATCACCGCTGGGCGCGGTCGATTTGCAGATGACCCGGGCGCAGAAGCAACTGGTCGAAAATGATGTGACCTTCCAATACGGGCTGAACGAGGATCTGGCCGCCACCGCCCTATGGGGCAGCCAGCAGGCCGGGCTGCGCGGCGATGGCAAGTTCGATGGGGTCTTTGGCCTGTGGTACGGCAAGGGGCCGGGTGTGGACCGGTCCGGTGATGTGATGCGCCACGCCAATATGGCGGGCACCGCGAAACATGGCGGCGTGCTGATGGCGATGGGGGATGACCATACCGGCGAAAGCTCGACCGTGTTGCATCAGTCGGAATGGTCGCTGGTCGATATGTATATGCCGGTGGTCAGCCCGGCAGGTGTGCAAGAAATTCTCGACTATGGCATCTACGGATTTGCGCTAAGCCGCTTCGCCGGGGTCTGGGTGGGGCTGAAGACCATGAAGGACACGATCGAGGTGACCTCGGTCGTGGATGGCAGCCCCGACCGGATGCGATTGGTGGTACCAGAATTTGACATGCCCGAGGGCGGGCTGAACATCCGTCTGGGCGACACCCCGCATCTGCAAGAGGGGCGGGTGATCGATTACAAACGCTTCGCGGCCGAGACGTTTTCTCATGCCAACCGGCTGGACCGGCGGGTTTGGGGCAAATCGGGGGCTAAGATCGGTATTGCGGCAGCGGGCAAGAACTGGCTGGACCTGACCCATGCCATGTCGCTGCTGAATATCGACGCGGACGAGGCCGAGCGTCTGGGCCTGACTACCTACAAGATCGGTCAGACATTCCCCTTGGATATGAAGGGCTTCCACGACTGGGCTGAAGGGCTGGATCTAATCATAATCGTCGAAGAAAAGCGCAAGCTGATCGAGGTGCAGGTCAAGGAAGCGATCTTTGACGACCGCCGGGGCCGCAGGGTCTATGGCTGGTACAAGGGCGGTGCGGGGACCCTGCACCGCGAGGAATTGTTCCCCACCCGCGGCGCGCTGGACCCGATCATGATTGCCGAAAAGCTGGGTGGCATTCTGATCGAAGAGGGGCGCGATACCGATGGCATTCACGCTGGGCTTGCCCGGTTGTCCGAGGCGCGCCGGGCTGACAATGCTCAGGAAATCGCGGCGCGGCTGCCGTATTTCTGCTCGGGCTGTCCGCATAACAGCTCTACCCGTTTGCCAGATGGCAGCCGGGCCTATGCCGGGATCGGCTGTCACTACATGGTGCAGTGGATGGACCGCGAAACCACCGGCTTTACCCAGATGGGGGGCGAGGGTGCCAACTGGATCGGTGAGGCTCCGTTCTCGACCACGCCGCATGTGTTCCAAAACCTGGGCGACGGGACCTATAACCACTCGGGCGTGCAGGCGATCCGCGCGGCGCTGTCGGCGGGCACCAACATCACCTTCAAAGTTCTCTTTAACGACGCCGTCGCCATGACCGGCGGGCAGGAGAACGAGGGCGACCTGACGGCGGAGCGTATCGTGGCCGAGGTCACCGCCATGGGCGTCAAACATGTCGCCGTGGTCTATGACGAAAAGGAAGATGTGAACTTCAAGGCCCTGCCATCCGGTGTCGAAACCCATGAACGGGCCGAGTTGATGCGCGTTCAGGAAAAGTTCCGTGAAATCGAGGGTGTATCGGTCATTGTTTACATCCAGACCTGCGCGGCCGAAAAGCGTCGTCGCCGCAAGCGCGGGCTGTTCCCAGACCCGGACAAACGAGTGTTCATCAATACGGATATCTGCGAGGGCTGCGGTGATTGCGGCGTACAGTCGAACTGTGTCTCGATTGTACCGAAAGAGACTGAGCTGGGCCGGAAACGGGCCATCGACCAGTCGAGTTGCAACAAGGATTTCTCTTGCGTGAATGGGTTCTGCCCGTCCTTTGTTACTCTGGAAGGGGCGAAAATCCGCAAAGAGGCCACCACTCAGTTGGACCTGCCGGACCTGCCAGAGCCGGAATTACCGCAGATCAAGGGCACCCATAACGTGGTGATCACCGGCGTCGGTGGCACCGGCGTGGTCACCATCGGCGCTGTGCTGGCGCAGGCGGCGCAGATCGACGGAAAGGGCGCCGGGGTGATGGAGATGGCCGGGCTGGCGCAAAAAGGCGGCGCGGTGCATATCCATTGCCGCCTGGCCAACCACCCCGACGATATCAGCGCCATCCGTGTCGCCACCGGAGAGGCGCATGCGCTGATTGGCGGCGATCTGGTGGTCTCGGCGGCGGCCAAGACGCTGGGGCTGACCCATGCGGGCCAGACCGGTGCAGTGGTCAACAGTCATGAGATCATCACCGGCGACTTCACCCGCGACACCGAATTCCAAATCCCCGGTGACCAGTTGGAACTGGCGCTGAAGGCGCGGTTGAAGGATGCGGTCAATCTGTTTGATGCCACTGATCTTTCCCGCGCGGTGATGGGGGATTCGATCTATTCCAACATGATGATCTTCGGCGCGGCGTGGCAGCGCGGGCTGCTGCCGATCCGTCATGGTGCGATCATGCAGGCCATCGAGTTGAACGGCACGGCTGTAGAACGCAACAAACGCGCTTTCGAGGTTGGTCGCTGGGCGGTTCTGCACCCCGAAGAGGTGGAAAACCTGCTCAGCCCCAATGTGGCCGAGCTGCCGAAAACGCTGGACCAGATCATCGATTTCCGCGCCGATCACCTGACCCGCTATCAGGGTTCGCGGCTGGCCAAACGATACCGCAAGCTGCTGGCCGGGATCGAGGACGAAACAGTCCGCGAAGCCGCTGCAAAAGGCTATCATAAGCTGTTGTCCTACAAGGATGAATACGAGGTTGCGCGCCTGCTTTTGGAGAGCCGCGCGCAGGCGGCGGCGGAGTTCGATGGCGACTTCAAAATGACTTTCCATCTGGCACCGCCCGCATTGGGCACCAAGGGGGACGGCGACCGCCCGCGTAAACGCGAATTCGGTGAATGGTTCTTGGGCCCGTTGAAACTGCTGACAAGGCTCAAGGTGCTGCGCGGCACGCCGCTCGACCCCTTCGGCTACAGCGCCGAGCGGCGGATGGAACGCGCGCTGATCCGGCAATATGAAAGGGACATGAAACAGGTCCTGCCCAAACTGACGGCTGACACGCGCGATGCTGTCATCGCTCTGGCGCGCCTGCCGCTGGACATTCGCGGCTTTGGCCCGGTTCTGCGGCAGAACGAAACCAAGGCGGCCAAACGGCGTGAGGAACTGTTGGCGGTCATCAAGGGGGGCGGGCCGCAGGTCAGGGCTGCGGCAGAGTGAAGCTTCACAGGCTTGTCACGTTACTTTGGCAGGTTTGATACCTATCTAGGGGCTGACCCTAGGTAAAAGGCCAAGACCCCGGAGACCGCAATGCCCTCGCGCCGCCATGTCGCCCGTGACATATCCTATGCCCACTCCGCCGAAACCAAAGGCGGGCGGATGGTCATCAAGCTGATGGAGAACACGACGGGCCGCCTGCGCCTGATCAAACGCGCCGACGGGTATGAACGGGACGTCGCCAATGGGCAGGATTTCTGGTCGGTCATGGTGGACCGTTACGGGCTGTCGCTGGATGTGGTGGGCGGTGCGCTGTCGAACATTCCCAAAGACGGGCCACTGATCCTGATCGCCAACCATCCGTATGGTATTCTGGACGGGCTGATGATGGGCCATATCCTGTCCCAGACCCGAGGTGATTTCCGCATTCTGGCCAACGGCGTGTTTCGCAAGGCAGAAGACCTGAACCGGGTGGTCCTGCCGATTTCGTTCGACCAGACGAAAGAGGCGATGAAGCTGAACCTTAACACCCGCAAAACCGCGTTGAATTATCTGGCCGAAGGCGGCGCGATTGGCATTTTCCCGGGCGGCACGGTCAGCACCGGGCTCAGGCCGTTCTCGCACCCGATGGACCCAGGCTGGCGCGGGTTTACCGCACGGATGGTGGCCAAATCCAACGCCACCGTGGTGCCGGTTTTCTTTGACGGTCATACCTCGCGCCTGTTTCAGATCGCCAGCCATCTGCACAACACATTGCGCATGGGGCTGCTGATCAAAGAGTTCAAAAAGCGCGTTGATACCCCGGTTCGGGTGGTGGTCGGGGGCCCGATCGGGCGTGACGTTCTGGACCCGCTTGGCAAGGATACGCGCAAGATGATGGATTTCTTGCGCAAAGCCACGTATGAGCTGTCCCCAGAGCCGTTGAAATCCTATGATTACGGCTATGAATTCGAGGAACGGCATCGCGCCTGAAGGGGCAAATGGCAGTAGGTATCTTTGATTCCGGGTTGGGCGGGCTGACCGTCCTGAACGCCGCGCAGAAACGTCTGCCCGACGTGGATTTCCTGTATTTTGCAGACAGCGCTCACGCGCCTTATGGCGTGCGCGATGCCGAGGACATCTTTCAGCTGACCCGCAACGCCGTTCAGGACTTGTGGGCGCGGGGCTGTGATCTGGTGATTCTGGCCTGCAACACCGCCAGCGCCGCCGCCCTGCGCCGGATGCAGGAGGACGGCGTACCCGAAGGCAAACGGGTGCTGGGTGTCTTTGTCCCGCTGATCGAGGCCCTGACCGAGCGGCAATGGGGCGACAACTCGCCCCCGCGTGAGGTCGAGGTGCAGCATGTGGCGCTGTTTGCCACGCCCGCCACAGTGTCCAGCCGGGCGTTCCAGCGGGAACTGGCCTTTCGCGCCATCGGTGTTGATGTCGAGGCGCAAGCTTGTGGCGGCGTGGTCGATGCAATCGAGGATGGTGATCTGATCCTGGCCGAGGCGTTGGTGCGGTCCCATGTCGACGCGCTGAAACGCAAGATGCCGGACCCGCAGGCGGCGATTCTGGGCTGCACTCATTACCCGTTAATGGCCGAGACCTTTCAGCAGGCGCTGGGGCCGGATGTGAATGTCTACAGTCAGGGCGATCTGGTGGCCGAGAGCCTCGCCGATTACCTGCAACGCCATCCCAACATGACCGGCGGGGGTGAGGGCGGCTTTCTGACCACCGGTAAACCTGCCTTTGTCAGTGACCGGGCGACGCAGTTCCTCCGACGACAAATCACCTTTGCGGCTGCCTGATTTAGGTCAAGGACGGCCTTCCCCCAACGGATTAATTCGATGACCGTCGCATCGGCGGTCGTAAGATGTGACATATGAAGGAAAGAGGTCTGACATGACCCATAAAATCGCAATTCTGGGCGCCTCGGGCTATACGGGCGCGGAACTGGTGCGGCTGATCGCCGAGCACCCGAATATGGAAATCACCGCTCTGGCCGCCGAGCGTAAGGCGGGGCAATCCATGGCGCAGGTATTTCCGCATCTACGTCACATGGACCTGCCGGACCTGTGCAAAATCTCTGAAATCGACTTTTCCCAGATCGACCTGTGTTTCTGCGCGCTGCCCCACAAGACCAGTCAGGAGGTCATTCGCGAGTTGCCGAGCACGCTGAAGATCGTTGATCTTTCAGCAGATTTCCGGCTGAGCGATCCTGAGGAATACCAGAAATGGTATGGCAATGCTCATGCCGCCATCGCCCATCAGGAGGAGGCCGTGTATGGCCTGACCGAATTCTATCGGGATGAAATCCGCGCGGCGCGGCTGGTGGCGGGCACCGGCTGCAATGCGGCGACCGGGCAATATGTGCTGCGGCCCTTGATCACCGCCGGGGTGATCGATCTGGATGACATCATTCTGGATCTGAAATGCGCTGTTTCCGGCGCAGGACGGGCCTTGAAGGAAAACCTGCTGCATGCCGAGCTGAGCGAGGGCTACAACGCCTATGCGGTTGGCGGCACGCATCGGCATTTGGGTGAGTTCGATCAGGAGTTCTCGAAACTCGCGGGCCGCACGGTGCATGTGCAGTTCACCCCGCATCTGGTCCCCGCCAACCGGGGCATTCTGGCGACCTCTTACGTCAAGGGTGATCCGCAAAGTGTCTATGAGACGCTGTGTTCCACCTATGACGCCGAGCCCTTTATTCAGGTGCTGCCCTTTGGTGAGACACCATCGACCCATCATGTGCGGGGCTCGAACTTCTGCCATATCGGCGTGGTCGCAGACCGGATCGAACGGCGTGCCATTGTTGTGGCGGCGCTGGATAACCTGACAAAAGGTAGCAGCGGGCAAGCCTTGCAGAACGCCAACCTGATGTTAGGTGAAGATGAAACCCGGGGCCTTATGATGGCGCCTTTATTCCCGTGAGGACGGTATGAAAACGCTCAAGAAACGTCGTCGAGTGCAGGTGATCATATTGGCCGTCGTGGCCTTGACGCTGGCCACGGTGTTTATTGGCGTTGCCTTGAAGGATGGCATCAACTTCTTCCGCTCACCCAGTCAAGTGATTGCCGAGCCGCCGAAACCGACCGAGGTGTTCCGCATCGGTGGGCTGGTCGAAGAAGGCTCGATCATTCGCGGGCAGGGTGAGACGGTGCGTTTCGTGGTCACCGACGGGGGCGAGAGCGTTCAGGTGGCCTTTACCGGCGTGCTGCCCGATCTGTTTTCGGAGAATCAGGGTATGGTGGGGACAGGAAGCTACATTAATGGTGTCTTCGAAGCCACTGAAATTCTGGCGAAACATGATGAGACCTACATGCCGAAAGAGGTTGTGGACGCACTGAAGGAACAAGGCGTTTACAAGGAGCCTGGCGACAGCTGAATGCCTCCGGTGGAGGTGCTCTTGAGCAGAACATACAGGGGCGTTGCGTGTCACCGACATGCAGCGCCCTTTGTTTTAGCGCGGGTTTAAGGGGTTTACGGGACCGTTTGCCGGATCACAGCGACGGGGGATGGCATGCAGACGGTTCGGCAAATCGCCAAGGATATCGTGGCGCGCGAGGGAGGCTATGTGGATGATCCGGACGATCCGGGCGGTCCCACGAAATTTGGTGTGACCATCGGCACGATGCGCCGGTTGGGTATGGACCTGACCGGGGACGGCGCGATCACGCGGGCGGATGTGAAAGTGCTGAGCGAGGCGCAAGCCGTCGATATTTTTCTAAAGCACTACTATGAGGCCCCGCGCGTGTCTGCGGTGCCCGAGGCTTTGCAGGCCTCTCTGTTCGACATGTGTGTGAATGCGGGCGCGCAGGCGGTGAAGATCCTGCAGCGTCTGCTGCGTGAGATGGGGTTTGAAGTGGTTGCTGACGGGGTGATTGGCCCTCAGACCATCGCGGCAGCACAGAAGGCCGCGCAGCCCGATCCCATGGCGTTGCGGGATGCATATGGGGTGGCGCGGCGAAATTATTACTTCAATCTGGCCGACCGCCGGGTGCCGTTGCGCAAATACGCCCGGACCCGGGCCGGGGGCAAGGGTGGATGGATCAGGCGGGCCGAAGAGTTCCTGTCGGCGCCATATCATCTGACGCAGGACCAATTTCAAAGAAGGGTGGCGGCATGGGCTTGATCTCGGGCGTGTTGGGGTTGCTGTTTGGCTCCGGTCGCAATGTGGTGCGGGAAACGGCAGAAGTGTTCCGCGAAAACTCGGATGCAGGCGCGCAGCGGACGGCGACCCTGCAGGGGCAGGCCATGGCGCAGTTCGGGGCCGAGTTTCAGGTGGGCCAGAAGGGCGGATATGACCGGTTCATGGATGGGCTGAACCGGCTGCCCCGCCCGGCGCTGGCGCTGGGGACGCTGGGACTGTTCGTGGCGGCGATGGTCGATCCGCTGTGGTTTGCAGCCCGCATGCAGGGGATTGCTCTGGTGCCGGAGCCTCTGTGGTGGTTGCTGGGGGTGATCGTGTCCTTTTACTTTGGCGCGCGTCATCAGGCCAAGGTACAGGATTTGCAGCGGGAAATCGGGGCCACGATGTTGCGCGCGCCCACGGTTCTGGCCAATCTTGAAACCTTGCGGCAACTGCGTAGCGACAGCCCGGGCGTGGCTGATCCGGGGCCGGATGCAACGCTGGCCGAGCAGGTCTCGAAACCCGATGCAAACCCCGCGCTGGAGGACTGGAGGCGACTGCAAACGTATTGAGCCGCGACACTATGTGCGCAGAGGTCTGAGCGAATGTGAATGGCGCTTGCTACGCGGCAGCAGTATAAACGCGCCATGATTACAGAGCTCGGCCATTTCGCACTGATCCTAGCCTTTCTCGTCGCCATCGTGCAAAGCGTGGTGCCCCTTGTGGGCGCCGCCAAACGCTGGACCGGGTGGATGGGTTTTGCCGAACCCGCAGCCATCGCGCAGTTCCTGCTGACCGGGTTTTCCTTTGGCGCGCTGGTCTGGGCCTTTGCGACATCGGATTTCTCGCTGCGAATCGTGGTGGAAAACAGCCACTCGCTGAAACCGATGCTCTACAAGATCAGCGGGACCTGGGGGAACCACGAAGGGTCGATGTTGCTGTGGGTGCTGATCGTGACGCTGTTTGGGGCCATGGCGGCGCTGTTCGGGGCCGGTTTGCCTCCGACGCTGAAGGCGCGGGTTCTCTCGGTGCAATCGGCCATTGCGGTGGCTTTTTTTGCGTTCATCCTGTTCACCTCGAACCCGTTTGACCGGCTGCCGGTGGCCCCGTTTGACGGGCGCGATCTGAACCCGTTGCTGCAGGACCCCGGTTTGGCGTTCCACCCGCCGTTTCTGTATCTGGGCTATGTGGGCCTGAGCATGGCGTTCAGCTTTGCCATCGCGGCCCTGATCGAAGGCCGCGTGGATGCGGCCTGGGGTCGGTGGGTGCGGCCCTGGACGCTGGCGGCCTGGGTGTTTCTGACCATCGGCATCGCGCTGGGGTCCTGGTGGGCCTATTACGAGCTGGGCTGGGGTGGGTTCTGGTTCTGGGACCCGGTCGAGAATGCCAGCTTCATGCCCTGGTTGTTGGCCGCCGCGTTGCTGCATTCGGCCATCGTGGTAGAGAAACGCGAGGCGTTGAAAAGCTGGACTATCCTGCTGGCGATCATCGCCTTTGGTTTCTCGCTGATCGGGACGTTTATCGTGCGGTCGGGCCTGCTGACCTCGGTCCATGCTTTTGCCAATGACCCGGAACGTGGCGTGTTCATCCTGATCATTCTGGTGATCTTTGTCGGCGGCGCACTGACCCTGTTTGCCGCGCGCGCGCAGGCGATGGAGGCCAAGGGCGTCTTTGGCATGGTCAGCCGTGAAAGCGCGCTGGTGCTGAACAATATCCTGCTGGCGGTCAGCTGTTTCGTCGTGTTCTTCGGTACGATGTGGCCGATGGTGGCCGAGATGGCCTTTGACCGGAAACTCTCGGTCGGACCACCGTTTTTCAACGCGGCGTTCACCCCATTCATGATTGCATTGGGGATCGTCCTGCCGCTTGGGTCGATGTTGCCGTGGAAACGGGGCAGGCTGGGGCGTACCGCATGGTCGCTGCGCTATGCCTTTGTGCTGGCCGTCGCTCTGGCGCTTTTGGTCTGGGTGCTGCAAACCGGGCGCAGTGCGCTGGGGCCGGTGGGGCTGTTTCTGGGCGCGTGGATCACTTTTGGGGCGCTCCTTGATCTGTGGTCCCGCACGGGCCGCAAGGGCAGTCTGGCACGCCTGTTCCGCCTGCCGCGCGCCGATTGGGGCAAGGCGGTGGCCCATACCGGGCTGGGCGTCACCATGTTCGCCATCGCCGGTCTGACGGCGTGGGAGGTTGAGGATATCCGTGTCGCCCAGCCGGGCCAGCCCTTTGAGGTCGGACAGTTCACGCTGACCTTGCAGGATGTGCGCCGGGTTCAGGGGCCGAATTACTTCTCGACCACGGCGGATGTGGCGGTTGAAAAGAACGGGCGCGCGATCACCACGCTGCACCCGGAAAAACGCGACTATCCGGTGGCGCGGATGCCTACGACCGAGGCGGCGATTGATTACCGCTTTCTGCGCGACGTCTATGTGGTCATCGGGGATCAGCAGGCCGATGGTGGCTGGGTCATGCGGACCTATATCAAGCCGCTGGCCAACTGGATCTGGGCCGGGTGCCTGATGATGTCGTTGGGCGGTGTGCTCAGCCTGACGGACCGTCGGTTCCGTGTTGCTGCGGGCGCGCGCAAGACGCCCCGGACCGGAGTACCTGCCGAATGAAACGCCTGATCCTGATCCTGATGCTTATGGCCTCACCCCTAATGGCGGTGCAGCCGGATGAGGTACTGGACGATCCCGCGCTAGAGGCACGGGCGCGCGATATCAGCACCGGGTTGCGCTGTCTGGTCTGCCGCAACGAGAGCATCGACGAAAGCAATGCGGAACTGGCCCGCGATCTGCGCATCCTGCTGCGTGAACGCCTTGTGGCCGGGGACACGGATCAGGAGGCGGTGGATTTCATCGTCGACCGATATGGTGAATATGTCTTGCTGAAACCGACGACGACCGGGGCCAACCTGATGTTGTGGCTGGCAGGACCCATCATGCTGCTGATCGCAGCCGCCGTCGGCTGGAGCTTTCTGCGCAAGCGCGCGCAGCATCATGCGACGGACAAACCGGATGCGCTGAGCGCCGAAGAACAGGAGCGTTTGCGCGAAATTCTCAAGGATTGACGCGCCGTTCACCTTTCCCTTCGCTTACGTTTGCGTAAAGCTGGCGCAAACGGAGAGGGGATTCATGGAATACCAAGCAGTCCATCTGGACATCACCGATAATCTGGCGGTGCTGACGTTGAACCGCGCCGACAAGATGAACGCGCTGACCACGCGGATGCGGGCCGAGATCACCCATGCGATGAAACACGCCGCCCGCCACGCGCGCGCCATTGTGCTGACGGGGGCGGGCAAGGCGTTCTGTTCGGGGCAGGATCTGGGGGATGCCTCAAGCACCGGCAAGATCGATCTGGAACGCGCCTTGCGCGACGAATACGAACCGATGCTGGAGTCCGTCTACAACTGCCCGGTGCCGACCATTGCGGCGGTCAACGGACCGGCTGCCGGGGCAGGGGCCAATCTGGCGCTGTGCGCCGATGTGGTGATTGCAACCGAAAGCGCCTATTTCCTGCAGGCTTTCGCCCGGATCGGTCTGTTGCCCGATGCAGGCGGCACCTGGTTCATGCCGCGTCAGATGGGATTTGCCAAGGCGATGGGGGCGGCGCTGTTTGCCGACAAGATCAGCGCAAAACAGGCCGATGACTGGGGTCTGATCTGGGAGGCGGTCGCAGATGACGCGTTCGAGGCCCATTGGCGCAAACGGGCCGCTTATCTCGCCAACGGTCCCACCGCAGGCTTCGCCGCGATTAAACAGGCGATCCGAGGGACATACGACAAGACCCTGCCGCAGCAATTGGCGGCCGAGGCGCATCTGCAAGGCGAATGCGGTCGCAGCCGTGATTTCGCCGAGGGCGTCGTGGCGTTTCTGGAAAAACGCCCCCCGAATTTCGAGGGGCGTTAAAGCAAAAGGATCAGGCCCGGCGACGGCGCCGCGTCCGGCGTTCGGGCGCGGCGCTGTCCGCCTCGGTCCCGTCTGAGGCCGAAGAGAACGGGCCAAGCGCCAGCGTGATCTGATCCAGCGTCGGGCGGTCTTCACGCGGACGGGTGTCCAGCGCCTCGCGCATTTTGCGCAGGTGATCGGGCATGGTGCCGCAGCAACCGCCGATGATCGTGGCGCCTGCATCGCGTGCCATGACGGCGTACTGCCCCATCAGTTCGGGCGTGCCGTCGTAATGGATATGGCCGTCCACATATTTCGGAATCCCCGCATTGCCTTTGGAAATCACCGGCCGTTCGGTGCCCTGCGCGGCAAAGCCCAGAACCGTGCGCAGGATATCCGATGCACCCGTCCCGCAATTTGCACCAAACGCGATGGGCGGGTTGGGCAGGGTTTCGACCATCTGCGCCAGATCGGCCGAGGTCACTCCCATCATGGTGCGCCCGGCGGTATCGAAACTCATGGTGCCGCACCAGGGGATATCGGCCAGGGCAAAGGCTTCGGCCGCGGCGCGGAATTCCTCGGGCGCGCTGATGGTTTCCAGCCACAGCACATCCACGCCGCCTTCTTTCAGCGCTTCGGCCTGTTCGTGAAACAGCGACACCGCGTCCGCGTGGGACAGGCTGCCGACCGGCTCCATGATCTCACCCGTTGGACCGACCGAACCGGCGACCACAACCGGACGCCCGGCCTTGTCGGCAACTTCACGGCCCAGTTCGGCACCGGCGCGGTTCAGCTCACGCACCCGGTTCTGGGCATCGTGCAGCTTCAGCCGGGCGGCGGTGCCCCCGAACGTATTCGTCAGAAACAGATCGCTGCCCGCATCGACCGAGCCCTGATACAGCGCCCTGATCTTGTCGGGCGCGTCCACATTCCACAGCTCCGGCGCATCGCCGGATTGCAGGCCCATGTTGAACAGATTGGTGCCCGTCGCCCCATCCGCCAGAATGGCATCACGGGTGTCCAGAAGCTTGCTCAGCGCGTTTGTCATCGGGGTTCGTCCAATGTTTGGCCCCAAAGGGGCCGATAAAAATAAGAGACGTCCCGTGTCTCATGACCGGGACGTCAAATCAAATTCATAAATCTCATGAAGATCATGAGAGATTTGCGAGGTTCAGTCCGTCTCGCTCAGAACCTGAGCTTTGGCTTCGGGCAGAAGCTCGGCCATTTTGGCGCGAATCTCGTCCTCCGAGGACAGATTACCCAGATCGCCTGCCACCTTGCGAACAACGTCTTCATGCCCGGCTTCTTCGAAATCCGACAGAACAACGGTCTTGGCGTATTCATCCGCCGCATCGCCGGATTTGCCCAGCTTTTCTGCCGCCCACAGGCCCAGCAGCTTGTTGCAGCGGGCCTGCGCCTTGAACTGCATTTCTTCATCATGGGCGAATTTGGCTTCAAAGGCGTTTTCGCGTTCGTCGAACGTGGTCATGTGTGAGGGACCTCTTACTCCAAAATTATCAACGAACAGATAAGAGTTGGAAACCTGAATGTATAGCCAAAAAAGCCGTTGCGCGACCAAATGCGCTGTGCCACCAAAGGTTGTAAGCGGCGCATCCCGATGTCGGCAAATTCAATATACCGGAGGTCATTTTGGCATTGTCATCTCAAGGAACTGAGCAACCAGCACAAGAACCGTCACTTGCATTGGCTGTGTTGACGCCTTCGGTCGTTACAATTGCGTCTGATGGCAAAATCAACGAGGCCGAAATTGCGCAATTGTCCAATCTAATTGCGTTCAGTCCGATCTTTGCGGGTCTGGGCGCAGATATTCTGGACGATATGACCAACGCGGTCATGGACGATCTCGTCAAGAATGGTGCGGATCAGGTCATTGATGGGTGCATCGACGCACTGTCTCCACCCTTGCGCGAAACGGCTTTCTGTTTTGCGGCCCGTGTTGCGATGGCCGATGGGATTTTGGATGACCGAGAACGTGATGTGCTTTCGGATATGGCCGAGAAACTGATGCTTCCTGCCGGAACGTTCGAAAAAGTTCTGAGCGTTGTTGCGATGATGCAGAGATCGGCGCAAGCCTAGCATTCCAAAATCCTGCATTTGCCTAATTGTACGCCATCGCGCTCTGACCGTTTCCAAAGGACACAGACTTTGGAAACTTGCGGCTTTCAGCGCGCTGCACTATGAGGGCCGCAACACTGCGGTAATCGCATGTTGCCGATATGGAAGGGGCCCCGATGGCGCGTCGCAAGAAGATTTACGAAGGCAAGGCCAAGATTCTGTATGAAGGCCCCGAACCGGGCACGATCGTGCAGTATTTCAAGGATGACGCCACCGCGTTCAATGCGGAAAAGAAGGATGTCATCGACGGCAAGGGCGTGCTGAACAACCGCCTGAGTGAATTCTTCATGACCGGCCTGACCCAGATCGGCGTGCCGAACCATTTCATCCGCCGCCTGAACATGCGCGAACAGCTGGTGCGCAATTGCGAGATCGTCCCACTGGAAGTGATCGTGCGCAACTATGCCGCCGGGACCATGTCGAAACGTCTAGGCATTGCCGAGGGCACGCAACTGCCGCGTCCGATTGTGGAATATTGCTACAAGGACGACTCGCTGGGCGACCCGCTGGTGACCGAGGAGCATATCGCCGCCTTTGGCTGGGCCAGCCAGCAGGACATGGATGATATCCTCAGCCTGGCGCTGCGGGTGAATGATTTTCTCAGCGGCATGATGCTGGCCGTCGGCATCCGCCTGATCGATTTCAAGATCGAGATCGGCCGTGTGTATGAGGGCGATTTCCAGCGCCTGATCGTCGCGGACGAAATCAGCCCCGACAGCTGCCGCCTGTGGGATATCGAAACCGGCCAGAAGCTGGACAAGGATGTGTTCCGCCGCGATCTGGGCAATCTGACGGACGCTTATTCCGAGGTCGCCCGCCGTCTGGGCGTTCTGCCGCAAAGCAACGTGACCAAGCCGACGCTGATCAACTAGACTAGGCTTGATCATTGACCGCTCAAAAGTGCCGTTTCGAAAGGAGCGGCACTTTTTTCATGTGTTATAAATATTTGACAGATTTGGCAGACGTGCCGCATTCTCGACCTAGGTATCTGACCCGGTTTGTCAGCTAGGTGGTGTTCTGTATGGGCGAATTGTTCGATCAGGCGGTGTTCCTGAAATTCCTCGCAGCCGTGCTGGCCATTTTCAATCCGCTTTACAACATTCCGATCTTCCTCAGCATGACCCGCGACTGCACCACCGCGGAACGGCGGCGTGTTGCGTTGATCGTGACGGCCTCGGTCACTGTGATCGCCCTGATTGCCGTGATGATCGGCGAAGAGGTGCTGGCCATTTTCGGCATCGATGTGCCCTCGTTCCGGATTGCGGGCGGCATCATCATTTTTGGCATCGGCATGTCGATGCTGAAGGCCGAAGATCGCGCTCCGGGGGATCAGGCGGCGCTGGCAGAGGGGCATGCGCGCAAACTGAAATTCGCCGTTGTGCCTTTGGCCATTCCGCTGACCATCGGGCCGGGCACCATCGCGATTACCATCGTTTTCTCGCATCAACTGTCGGACGGGGCCGAGATTGTGACGCTGGGCTCGGCGGTGCTGATCGCCTGTGCGATTGTCGGGGTTGGGTTGCTGTTTGCCGATCAGATCTCGCGATTGCTGGGTGAGACGATGATCAATGTTCTGACCCGGATCATGGCCATTCTTCTGGTCGCGGTTGCGGTTGAGATGGTGCTGACCGGCACGTTCAATGCGATCGACAAACATTATCCGAGGTTATCCTCGATGCTCGGAGGGTAGGGCGGCCCCCTGCGGTCATCCGTCCTGCCTAAGGCGGCCCAAGAAGGGTTGTCCAATCAATGCAAGCAGGGTATCCCGCGCGCAACGTTAAGGGGCCCGGACCTCGGGACCGCAGGTGGAGTTGCGAAAATGAAGGCACGGGTGCATGTGATGCTCAAGAACGGGGTTCTGGACCCGCAGGGCGAGGCGGTACGGCACGCTTTGGGCGCCATGGGCTTCGATCAGGTCGAAGGCGTGCGGCAGGGCAAGGTCATCGATCTGGAACTGGCCGAGGGCGCGACCGAGGCCGATGTGACCGCGATGTGCGAAAAGCTGTTGGCCAACACGGTCATCGAACGCTACGAAATCGAACTGGTCTGAATCTCATGCGGGCAGCGCGCCTGATCAGCTACCGTCAGCCGCTGGACCTGACAACTGTCCTCGATCCTGAGCCGGTCGCGGATGGGGTGGTGGTCCGCGTGACGGCCTGCGGCGTCTGTCGGTCGGACTGGCATGCGTGGTCGGGCTCGGACCCGGATGTGGAGCTGCCGATTACTCCGGGGCATGAATATTGCGGCGAGGTCGTGGCCGTTGGCCCGCGCGTGCGCCGCTGGAAGGTTGGCGACCGCGTCATCGCGCCCTTCATTCTGGCCTGCGGGCATTGCCCGGATTGTGCGCAGGGGCATCAGACCATCTGCGCCGATCAGGTGGTGCCCGGGTTCACCTGTGACGGGGCCTTTGCCGAGTACATCTCAGTCGCTCATGCGGATGCGAACCTGTCGGTGCTGCCGGACACTCTGGCCCCTGAAATCGCCGCCGCCTTGGGCTGTCGGGTCACCACGGCGTGGCAGGCGCTGGTCGGGCGGGCGCAGATACAGGGCGGGGAATGGCTGGCCGTGTTTGGTGGTGGCGGCGTTGGGATTTCTACGCTGCTGCTGGGCAAGGCCCTTGGCGCGCGCGTCGTGGTTGTCGATATCGCCGATGACAAGCTGGCTTATGCCGAAACCCTCGGGGCGGATGCGGTTGTGAATGCCGCCACCTGCGACGCGCCGCAAGCGGTCAAGGACCTGACCGGCGGCGGTGCCCATGTCGCGATCGAGGCGCTGGGGATCGAGGCCACAACCGTGGCGGCGATGCGGTCCCTGCGCAAACTTGGACGCATGGTGCAGATCGGCATGCCCGCAGGCGACCACAGCACCATGGCTCTGCCGATGGATGTGCTCTATTCCGGGCAGCTGACCGTCTATGGCACACGTGGCATGCCCAGTTGGCGCTACCCGTCACTGCTGTCGCTGATCGCCGGGGGCGGCGTTGATCTGAGCCCGCTGGTCACGCGAAAAATATCTCTGTCTCAGGTAAGCGCCGAGCTTGCCGCCTTTGACCAGCCGACACCGCCCGGTGTCGCGGTCGTCACCGATTTTGTCTCTTAGGAGGGTCCGCCATGCGCGCCGCTGTCATCGTTTTCCCCGGGTCCAACTGTGACCGCGACCTTGCCGTGGCTTTCGAACAAGCCGGGTTCTCGGTCGATATGGTTTGGCACAAGGATGCCAGCCTGCCCGAGGGCGTGGATATCGTCGGCGTCCCCGGCGGGTTTTCCTATGGTGACTACCTGCGCTGCGGGGCGATTGCGGCGCAATCGCCGATCTGCAAGGCGGTGGCGCAGCATACCGAACGTGGCGGCTATGCGGTGGGGATCTGCAACGGGTTTCAGGTGCTGACCGAAACCGGCATCCTGCCCGGCGCGCTGCTGCGCAATGCAGGGCTGAAATATATCTGCCGCACCGTGGGTCTAAAGGTCGAAACCAGCGACAGCGCCTTTACCCAGGGCTACAATGCCGGAGATGTGATCGGCCTCCCGATCGCCCATCACGACGGCAACTATTTCGCCGATGACGAAACCCTGGCCATGCTGAAGGCCGAAGACCGGATTGCCTTCACTTATGCCGAGAATCCCAATGGTTCGCGCGACGATATTGCCGGTATCCTGTCGCACAACCGGCGCGTGTTGGGGATGATGCCTCACCCGGAACGGGCGGCGGATTCGGGCCATGGCGGCACCGATGGAACGGCGCTGTTCCGCGCATTGGCGGGCGTTCTGGCACCGGCGTGACTTGAGGTCATCGGCCCGGGCGCGTAGCGTCGTGGCATGAAATCAGAGGCGCAATCAGACAGCAGCGGGTTTTTCCGCCGGTTCCGCGGGGCTCCGCTGGGTTGGCGGTTGCGCATTGCCATCATCGCCCTGCTGTTGGTGACCGTGGCGACCGTCTGGGTCACCAACAGCCTGCTGACCAGCCGGTTCACCGAATCCACCCGCAACCGGGCCGAACTGCGGCTGGCGCTGTATTCCGGCAACCTGCTGAGCGAGTTGCGCCGCAATGCCATCGTGCCGCAATTGCTGGCGCGTGATCCGGCGCTGATATCGGCGTTGCAATCCAATGACTTCTCGCTGTCGACCCAGCGTCTGATCTCATTCGTCGAAGAGATCGGCGCGGCCTCGTTGGTGCTGCTGGATAGTGATGGCCGCACGGTGGCGGCAACCGACCGCAACCGTTTGGGCGAGGGGCATCGCGGTTCGCCCTATTTCATTGACGCGATCCGGTCGAATGCCACCATATTCTCGGTCATCCCGCGCGAGGCGAGCGGCTACCGCTTCGTCTATTCCCGCCGGATCGAGGCCAATTCCGAGGTTCTGGGCGTCATCGTGGTCGAGGTCGATCTGCAAAAGTTCGAACGCGCCTGGTCGGGGATTTCGGATGCGGTGATGGTGACCGACAGCACCGGCAACATCATCCTGTCGACCGAACCGCAATGGCGCGGTCTCGATGAAGCCTCGGCCATGTTGCGCCAGCCGCCGCAGGGCGCAATCCAGAGGGCGATCCGGGCCACGACCGATTGGCATGTGCTGCCGCCCGATGCCTATCTGCAGGGTGAGGCGGTGATGCGGATGGAAACCCGCATTCCGTTCCGGGGCTGGCAGATGACGTCCTTCACCACCTATTCCTCGATTCGCGAGCGGGTGAATGCCGTGATCGCGCTGGAGATCATGGTCTTTGCGATTCTCCTGGCGCTGGCCTTCTATGCGCTCAGCCGTCGGGCCACGTTCCGCATGGCGCTGTTCCAGCGCGAGTCGGCGGAGCTTCGCGCATTGAATGCAAGGCTACAGCGGGAAATTGCTGAGCGGGAACGGGTTGAAAAGACGCTGGAAGTGGCCGAACAGACGCTGGCCCAAAGCTCGAAACTGGCGGCCTTGGGTGAGATGTCGGCGGCAGTCAGCCACGAGTTGAATCAACCTCTGGCGGCGATGAAGACCTATCTGGCGGGCGCGCGTCTGCTGCTGCGCCGCGACCGCGCCGAAGAGGCTCTGGCCAGCTTTGGTCGCATCGACGGTCTGATCGAGCGGATGGGCGCGATTACCCGTCAGTTGAAGTCATACGCGCGCAAGGGTGCGGATGCGTTTTCCCCTGTAAATCTTGGCGAAGCGCTGGCCTCATCGCTTTCGATGATGGAACCGCAATTGCGGCAGCGCCATGTGAAGATCACCCAGATCCTGCCCGAGGACCCGGTGGTGGTCATGGGCGACCGGATGCGGATTGAACAGGTGATGGTCAACCTCTTGCGCAATGCGCTGGACGCCACCAAATCAGTGGCAGAGCCGGATGTGGAAATCATCCTGGCAGCCGGGGACATGGCGGTGCTGACGGTGCGCGACAATGGCTACGGGATCGAGGATATCGAAAACCTGTTCGAGCCCTTCTACACCACCAAACAGCCCGGCGACGGGGTGGGTCTGGGGCTTGCCATCTCCTCGGGGATCGTGAACGACCACGGGGGACGCCTGACCGCACGCAATGGTCAGAAGGGCGGCGCAGTGTTCGAGATGCAGCTGCCGATACTGGAAAACGATGGCCTTGAGGCCGCGGAATAACGAGGAATGACTATGGCACAGGCCATGAAGATCGCCATTGTGGATGACGAACAGGACATGCGCCAGTCGATCAGCCAGTGGCTGGCGCTGTCGGGATATGACACCGAAACCTTTGCCAGCGCCGAAGATGCGCTGAAGGTGCTGGGGCCGGAATATCCCGGCATCGTGATCTCGGACATCAAGATGCCGGGGATGGATGGCATTCAGTTGTTGAAAAAGCTGATGGGCGCCGACAGCACACTGCCGGTGATCATGATCACCGGACATGGCGACGTGCCCATGGCGGTTGAGGCAATGCGTGTTGGCGCGTTTGATTTCCTTGAGAAGCCGTTCAACCCTGACCGGATGTCGGAACTGGCCAAACGCGCCAGTAATGCGCGCCGTCTGACGCTGGACAACCGCGCCTTGCGGCGCGAGCTGTCGGGTGGCACCCAGATCATGAACAAGCTGATCGGCGCCAGCCCGGTGATGGAGCGCCTGCGCGAGGATATTCTGGATCTGGGTCAGGCTGACGGTCACGTGCTGATCGATGGCGAAACCGGTACTGGCAAGACTTTGGTGGCCCATGCGCTGCATGCGGTCGGCAGCCGGGCGGGTAAGAAATTCGTTCTGGTCTCCTGCGCGGCGCTGGAAGAGGACGCGCTGTCGAAACGTCTGTTTGGGCCGATGATGCCCGAGGACACGCAACTGCCCGCCATCGAAGAGGCGCGCGGCGGCACGCTGGTTCTGGAAGATGTCGAGGCGCTGAGCGACACGTTGCAAGCCCGGTTGCTGAGCGTGATGAACGAGCAGGGCACGCCTGCGGAAACCCGCATCGTTGCGATCTCGAACCTGCAGGAGGCGGGCAAGACGTCCGAAGATGTTCTGCGTCCCGACCTGTTCTACCGCCTGGCCGCGCTGCGCATCACCATGCCGCCGCTGCGCCAGCGGGGCGAGGATATCCTGACCCTGTTTACTCGTCTGATTGAGCAATTTGCCGAGGAATATGGCTGTGACGCGCCGCAGGTGAGTGCTCAGGAAGCCGCACAACTGTTGCAGGCCCCGTGGCCGGGCAATGTGCGGCAGTTGATCAACATTGCCGAACGCGCCGTTTTGCAGTCGCGTCGGGGGTCGGGGACGATTGCCTCGCTGCTGATGTCGGATCACGAGGAAATGCAACCTGTGATGACCACCGAGGGCAAACCGCTGAAGGAATATGTCGAGGCGTTTGAGCGGATGCTGATCGACAATACCATGCGCCGCCACAAGGGCTCGATCGCGTCGGTGATGGATGAGCTGTGCCTGCCGCGCCGGACGTTGAATGAAAAGATGGCCAAGTACGGGCTGCAGCGGTCGGATTATTTGTGACGGCAGGGAGGGGGCCAGCCCCCCTCTTGGCCTGTATGGCCAATTCACCCCCCGGGATATTTTTGGCCAGATGAAGAGGCTGGCCCGTTACTGGGCATCGTGATGCAGTTTGCCCATTGTCTTTTCCACAGGACTGCTTTTATTGTGTGCGGACGGGCCGGGCCGTAATGCGCGCCTTTAAGCCCCGAATCTTTGAGTTTCGCTGCTTTGCCGCAGGTGATTGTTGATTGTTCACCGCAAAGCAGACCGATTGTGCCCCATTACGGGGCAGTAGAGTACCTGAGCCCGGACATTTCGGGCGAAAGGAATAAATGGGCAGGCAGCGGCACGATCCGCGTCTGTCGGAGAAGAACCGCGATGACGCGCGCGCAACGATTGAGTGACCGGGCAGGGGGCCATAGCGCCAGACCCTGCCGCGCGCCGTCTGACATCGCCCTGACAAGACACCACCCCAAAAGCGCCTGTCCGCCAGGATGGGTAAGGACAACGCGTTTGGCGCGGTGCACCAAGGACACATGGCTAAGAAAATGCTTATCGATGCCACCCACGCGGAGGAAACCCGCGTCGTGGTGGTCGACGGAAACAAGGTCGAGGAGTTTGACTTTGAATCCGAAAACAAACGCCAGCTTGCTGGCAACATCTATCTTGCAAAAGTAACCCGGGTCGAGCCGTCGCTGCAGGCGGCCTTTGTGGATTATGGTGGGAACCGGCATGGGTTTCTGGCGTTCTCCGAAATTCATCCCGACTACTACCAGATCCCCGTCGCCGACCGTGAGGCGCTGATGGAGGAAGAGCGCGCCTATGCCGAGGCGATGAAGGCGCGCGATGAGGCCGAGGAAGCCAAGCCGAAAAAGCGCCGTTCCCGCTCGCGCAGCAAGGCGGCGGACGTGAAATCCGATGATCCGGTCGAAACCCTTGAGGTCTCGAACGAGCCTACCGGCATGGAAACCATCGATCTGGAAGATGGCGACGATACGGATGTGACGGTGCCCGAGGGGACCTCGCCCATGGAAGTGGTGGCCGAGACGCCGGTGGAAGAGCCGGTCGGTGAGGCACCTGAAGCTTCGACCGAAGAAGTTGCCGAAACCCCCGACACGACTGCAGGTGAAGATGCGCAGCCGACGGTGGAAGCCAGTGAAGATGAGGCGTCGGCAGAGTCCGTGCAGGACGCACCTGCGGAAGAGACCACCGAAGCCGAAGCATCGGAGCCCGAGCAAGACACCGATGAAGGTGACGATGATGGTGAGACTGAGGCCAAGGCGGCGGATGCCACGGCCAAGGATGACAGCATCGAATCCGTCGCCGATGAGGATGACAGCGAGGATATCCGCCCGCCGCGCAAGCCCCGCCCGCGCCGCTACAAGATTCAGGAAGTCATCAAGGTCCGTCAGGTTCTGCTGGTGCAGGTGGTCAAGGAAGAACGCGGCAACAAGGGCGCGGCGCTGACCACCTATCTGTCGCTGGCCGGTCGCTATTGCGTTCTGATGCCCAACACCGCGCGCGGTGGCGGGATCAGTCGCAAGATCACCAATGCCGCCGATCGCAAGAAACTGAAGGAAATCGCCTCGGAAATCGACGTGCCGACCGGCGCGGGGCTGATCGTGCGCACGGCGGGCGCCAAGCGCACCAAGTCCGAGATCAAGCGCGACTATGAATATCTGCAACGCCTGTGGGAGCAAATCCGCGAGCTGACGCTGAAATCCATTGCGCCCGCGAAGATCTATGAAGAAGGCGACCTGATCAAACGCTCGATCCGCGATCTTTATAACCGCGAGATCGACGAGGTTCTGGTTGAGGGCGAGGGCGGATACCGCATCGCCAAGGACTTCATGAAGATGATCATGCCGTCCCACGCCAAGAACGTGAAACGGTATGAGGACGCGCTACCGCTGTTCGCGCGCTATCAGGTGGAAAGCTATCTGGCCGGGATGTTCAACCCGACCGTGCAGCTGAAATCCGGCGGTTACATCGTGATCGGCGTGACCGAGGCGCTGGTGGCGATCGACGTGAACTCGGGTCGCGCGACCAAAGAAGGCTCGATTGAGGAAACCGCGCTCAAGACCAACCTTGAAGCCGCCGAAGAGGTGGCGCGCCAGTTGCGTCTGCGTGATCTTGCCGGTCTGATCGTCATCGACTTTATCGATATGGACGAGCGTAAGAACAACTCGGCCGTCGAAAAGCGCATGAAAGACAAGCTGAAGACCGACCGGGCGCGCATCCAGATGGGGCGCATCTCGGGCTTTGGCCTGATGGAGATGAGCCGTCAGCGACTGCGTCCCGGCATGCTTGAGGCCACGACACAGCCGTGCCCGTCCTGTCATGGCACCGGCCTGATCCGTTCGGACGACAACATGGCGCTGTCGATCCTGCGCCAGATCGAAGAGGAAGGCACTCGCCGCCGTTCACGCGAAGTATTGGTGCGCTGCCCGGTCAGCATCGCCAACTTCCTGATGAACCAGAAGCGCGAACATATCGCCCAGATCGAGTCGCGCTATGGTCTGTCGGTGCGGATCGAAGGCGATGTGCATCTGGTCAGCCCCGATTTCTCGATGGAGAAGTTCAAGACCGCCAGCCGGATCGTGCCCGAGGCCACTGCGCCCGTGGTGTCGGTGGATGCGTCGCTGATGGACCTGGTGGATTCCTCGGACGAGGAAGAAGAGATCAAGGACGAGGTCGAACAGACCGAAGAGGAAAGCAAACCCAAGCGCAAGCGCCGTCGGCGTCGCCGCAAGAAGGGCTCGGGCGGCGGTGAGACCCCTGAGACAGACGGCGAGGGCTCTGAGGCTGAGGAAGGTGCGGAAACCGCAGATGCTGAGGCTGAGGTGAAAGAGGCCGAAGGTGAGGCCAGTGCCGAGCCTGCTGAGGACACCGAGAAGGCGGAGAAGCCCAAAAGGCGCCGCGCACCGCGTCGGAGCAAGAAGGCCGCCAAAGAGGCCGAAGCAGAGGCCGAAGCGCCTGCCGAGGACGCTCAGGCGACTGAGACTGTGGAAGACGCCCCTGCGACGGAAGAGGTCGCACAAGCGGAGGCGGTTGTTGAAGAGGCTGAAGTGACGGCATCCGAAGAAGAAGTGCCTGCCGCTGAGGTTGATACGCCTGAGGACGCCGAAGCTGCGGAACCCGCACCTGAAGCGGTTGCGGAAGAACCCGAAGCGGAAGTCGCTGAACCGGAAGCCCCTGCGGAGGCCGAAGAAGACCCTCAACCCGCCGAGGTCGAGGAACCCATGGCTGAAACGCCCGAACCGGTTCTTGAGACGGTCACCGAGGAACCCGCCCCGGACAAGCCCAAGCGGCGCGGCTGGTGGTCGTTGGGCAAGTAAAGATCAGGCGAGCCTTCGGGTCCAGCCCCTGACGGTAAATGTTGATGGCTCTTCAAACTTAGGAGAGCCATCATTTCTATCGTTCAGATATTTCTTCGATCCACTCCGCAGGGACATTCTCTTCGAACACCAACCCTACATCGAATTGCTGTGTCGCAGGATCAAAACCTGGATGAGCAAGCTCGAAGCTCCAAACAGAAATGATTTGGTCAATGATGTTTGGCACATCCCCCGCGCGTCGCAAATCCTCCATCGAGAAATGTGGATGAGCAGCATTCAATGCTTCTTGGCCAAGAATCGCAACTTTTACCAAATACGACACACCATCTTCTTCAAGTAGTTTCACCCCCCGGGTGGATGTCGGAATTACCCAGTTCGTAAGAAGGATTCCTTCCGAAACAGGTCGCCCTTGCTACGGAATGGGAGGTAGCCAACCAATTTCTTTGGACACCGTCGTCAGAGAGCTCGAATGTCAGTGCCGTTATTTTTCGAAGGCATTTGCAAGGTTCCAAGATTTCGTCGAAGAGCAGCGCGATGCTCTGTTTATACCCCCAACCAGATCAGCAAAGGCAGAAACACTGGCTGATGGAAAAGACTAAATGACGATCCGCCACTTCGAATTCGACCATCTTGAACATTGGAAATCCGACCTGAGCAGAGCGCTTGGGTCAATTGTTCCCAGCGAAATCGCTGACATATTGCGCGAGGCAAATCCCGAATTCATTTCTGATGCTCGAGATGTTTTGTTCGATGTGGCCGATCGTGACCCAATCACTGACGAAGTTATTTCTTGGGTTGAGAAACATACAGTATTCGCCTTCCATGGAACCCGCCTAAACGCTGATGAGTTTCATAGTGTTGAAAACGAAGGCCTGAAGATCCTTAGGCCTTCGGAAAGAAGGGCCAGGCTGGAAAGAGCGCTTTCTCGGCACCCCAGATGGGATTCTGTTCTGGGAGAAATCTCCTCTGCGATAAATCGACATGGCCCGGGGAAGCGCCTTGGTAGGCGTGAAGGGCAAGTTCATCTCACCTTGTCCCGTGCAGGCCTAACAAATGGCTTCCCACACTACCTGAATGGTGGCTCTGAGTTTGATCAGAATGTGGCCATGGATCTTCTTGGAGCGGATGGGGTGAAGCGATGCGTATGTTTGTTTCGAAAGTCCTCGGTGTTTTTCTTAAATCCTCCAGAATCAGCCTTCGCCAGCGCCGAGTTGAGCTTTTTCCAAGAAGTCCAATGTTTTGACTGCTCCTCAGCATGTTTCTGTGTGATCCCGAAGTCTTCAGGAAGAACATCAAAACTGTCTGTCCAGTTGCTTCCCAACGGAACAACGTTGGCCTGATGTGACAGGTGTGCGGCCGCGAAAAAAGAACCGCGCCTTGATTTTATATGGCAGCGTGATTGCACTTGTTGCCAAGTCTTGGACAAATTCATGTCGAAGAGCAGCCTGCTCGTCTGGTGAGGACACGCAGAATACTTTTTGCCAAGCCGCCAGTTTGAGGGTGAGAACAATCAAGTGGTTGATTGAATTGGCGAGTTCCCGGGCGCTCTCCGTCGCAAGGTCGCTGAAAATCATTTTTTGAGCGCCATTGTCCGACAAGAAATCAATGGATTTCGGATCATGTCTCGAAGGCGCAAGACATGTGCAAACTGCATGATGTCGTAGCGCACCAGAGCCCCGCTGTGCGGGAGCTGGTAGAGCTCTTCTTCCTTGATCCGCTTCTGCTTCTGGAGCTTCGAAATATAATCCTCGAACTCGGTCTTGGACCAAAGCCTGCCATGTTCCCGGAAGCACTTTGACAGCAGGTCATCGCCGACGGATGCCATATCGGCCTCGACCTTGTCATGACTGGCTTTGTCGTCAAATTGCAGGGCGGCCTCCATGATGTATCCGTTCCGCGCGTGAGCGGTGCAGAGGTGCTGAACGATGATCTGGGTGCGCTCCCGTTTGGTGGGCCAGTTCATCTTGAGAGATTGGGAGTCTGTTGCGAAGCGCGAACCGACTTTCATCCAGTCGATGTCGTCGAAGACCTCACGCTCGGCCCGGAAGGCGCGGACTTGATCGTAGATGAAGTCGATCTTCCGATAGACGTCGCGATACGACACCTAAGCGATGGAACACATCTTCTGGAATGGCACGCCATTGACCATCATGCGATAGAGAAGAGGGTTCTTGTCACTGCGCTTCTGGCGTCGCGTTGCCCGGCCGATGGAAAAGGTCTTCTTGCAAAACTTGCATTGATATCTGGGGTCGCCACCAGCGGTCTTTCCGAAGCTGCGGTATTGATCCGGGTGCACCGCCAGAGATTTTCCCAGGTTCTCGCACTCAGGATTCCTACATCCCGGTGCAATCGGATCGACTTGTTGCAAATCCTTGAGTCTGTTGTATTCTTCGAAAATCGCCTTGTTGTTTTTCAGACGGTGATTGGTGCTGCAAGTAGGGCAAGTGAAAAACTCTTCATGCTTTGCACCTGCAACCGTGCCTCTGATAGCTTCTGGCGAAGCCGGCGGGCTGCCTTTAGGCCGCTTGAAGGGATCTGGTGGAATGCCGAGGCTCACGCATCGTGGGTTCCGACAGAAATTGACATCAACGCCCTCGAATGGAAGCGGCAGTCTTCGTTTGAGTCCGAGGTCTGTCGAAGATATCTTCGAGAGGTCGTTCAAGAGGATTTCTAAAGGGTAGATTGGCCACTTTGTGGCCAACCGAAGTCTTTATTTCAACATTTACCGTCAGGGGCTGGGCCTTCGGGTCCGCCTTTTTCGTTTCAATCGATTGTAACAGGGATCACAGGGA
>NZ_JALCBM010000113.1 GCF_028066395.1 Ruegeria sp. | reverse complement strand
CGTCCTGCATATTGTCCCCAGGTCGTCTCGGTTGCACTTGTGGTTACCACGGTCTTTCCAAACCGCGCACAGTGCAACAGGAAAGGTTCCCCCGCCTGCGCGGAGGAACCGATTTCATTGAACGGATAGTCTTAACCGCGAACGCGGTCGCGCTGCGTGGTATAGGCACCCGACGACTGGTTCAGCCAGGCAGACGACGCCGCCATCGACGACATTGCGCTGTCGTGGATTTTCTTGAACAGCTCGTCACCCATGTTCTCGTCCAGAACTTCCTGGCTGGCCTGACCAAAGGCGTCCCAAACGCTGTCCGGGAATTCCAGAACCTTCACGCCGCCTGACTGCAGGCGCTGCAACGCTGCACCGTTATTGGCCAGGAATTGCGCCAGATTCCACTGATGCGCCTCGGCGGCGGCGATCTCGATGATCTTCTGCTGCGCCGGGGACAACTCATCAAACACGTCGCGGTTGGTCGCCAGAGACAAACCGGCTGCAGGTTCGTGGAAGCCGGCTGTATAGAAGGTCTTGGTGATTTCCTGGAAGCCCATCTTTTCGTCGGCCCACGGACCGATCCACTCGGTGCCGTCGATCGCACCCGAGGACAGCGCCTGATACACTTCCGATCCCGGGATGTTCTGGACCGATGCGCCCAGCTTGCCCAGTGCCTGACCACCCAGGCCCGGCATACGGAACTTCAGACCCTGGAAATCTTCGGGGCCGTTGATCTCTTTCGAGAACCAGCCACCCGCCTGCGCACCGGTATTACCGGCTAGGAAGGATTTCAGGCCAAAGATTTCACCCAGTTCGTCATGCAACTCGATGCCGCCATCATGGTAATACCAGTTCACCTGTTCCTGCGCGGTCATGCCGAAAGGAACAGCGGTGAAGAAGGCGTAACCCGGGTGCTGACCCACAAAGTAATAATCCGCCGCGTGGTACATGTCAGCCTGACCTGACGACACCGCATCAAAAACTTCGAAGGCACCGACCAGTTCGCCCGCTGCCTTGATATCTACCGTCAGGTTACCATCCGACATTGCATTGATGCTGTCGGAGCAGCGTTGCGCGCTGTCAAACACACCAGCAGCACCACGACCCCAGGACGTGACCATGGTCAGCGTCCGCTTGCCCTGCGCATAAGCCGGAGCCGCCAGCGTGTTCGCCGCAGCAGCCGAGCCGCCCAGCGCCGAAGTTTTCAGAAATGAACGACGATCCATATGAGTGTTCCTCCCCTATATTATCCATGCCCGGGTTGCCCCGGTGCACTCGTCTTCAATGCGCGCCAGCCTAATGGCACTCAACCGAATGTGAATACCTAGTTCTGCGTAGGCAGGGCGCTTTTTTCACCTTTGGGCGCCGAAATCCGGCGATTTCGCTGAGATATCCGGGAATGCCGCCCTGCCCCACCCAATCCTTTTGCAATTTCCCACCGGCTTGCGTATCGATTCGATCATGAGGGGATTTCGAAATCTGGTCTCGCTGACCTATGCGCAGAAGCTGTCGCTGATCGCAGCGGTTCCGCTGATCGCGGCGGTGGCGGCGATTGCGCTGGTGGTGGCCTATCAGGCCCGCGCCACGGCCGAGCGCGAGATACAGGCCCTTGAACACCGCCTGATCGAAGCAAAACAGGACGAGCTGCGCAACTACGTCACCCAGGCCCGCAACGGGTTTGCCTATATCTACGGGCGCGCCGCGCCGGATGACGCGGAAGCCAAGGCGCTGGTCACGCAAATCCTGTCGGCGATGATCTACGGCAAGGACGGGTTCTTTTTCGTCTATGACTATGACGGCACCAATCTGGTCAGCCCCCGCCAGACCGCATTCATCAACCGCAACTGGGAAGGCCTGACCGACAGCGACGGCACGCCGGTGGTCGACGAGTTCATCCGCCTCGCCCGTCAGGGCGCGGGATGGCACAGTTTCATGTGGCAAAAGCCTTCAACCGGGGAAGAGGCGGAGATGATCGCCTATGTGGTCGGCTTGCAGGACTGGCGCTGGGTGGTCGGCACAGGGGTATTCATCGACGACATCACCGCCACTGTCGCCAATGCACGGGCCGAGGTCGAAGCCCGGGTGCGCCGCACCTTCCTTTACATCGGTGGCATCGTTCTGGCGGCGGTGCTGATCGTCTTCGCCTCGGGCATGTTGCTGAATATCCGCGAGCGCAGGCTGGCCGATGCCAAGCTCAAGGAACTGACCCAACGCGTGTTCGACGCGCAGGAAGAGGAACGCGGCCGCGTTGCGCGCGAGTTGCATGACGGGATCAGCCAGTTGCTTGTTGGCGTCCGCTATGCGCTGGACAATGCCCGCCGCCGCCTGTCGCGCGGCGATGACACGGGTGCGCAGGCGCCGCTGGAAAAGGGCATCGACAATCTGGGCACCGCCATTACCGAGGTCCGCCGCATCAGCCGCGACCTGCGCCCCGGCGTGCTGGACGATCTGGGCCTCGGCCCCGCGCTGAAGGCGCTGACCGACGATTTCCGCGAACGCACAGGCGTCGAGACCGAGTTTTCGACCGTGGTGTTCCGCAACCGTCTGGATCAGGACAGCAAGATCGCACTCTATCGGATCGCGCAAGAGGCGCTGACGAATATTGAACGCCATTCCGGCGCAACCTGCGTTACAATCGACCTGCGGGGGCACAAGAAGGGGGCAACGATGCGCATCACCGACGATGGCTGCGGGCTGCGCCGCGAGCCGGGCCGGATCAGCACCGGCATCGGGCTGCGCAACATGCAGGAACGCATCGAACAGCTGGATGGCACGCTGCGCATCCTGTCCTCGCGCGGGGGCGGCACGGTGATCGAGGTCAGCCTGCCGCTCAGCCGCATGCTGGCCCCGCAGGAAAACGCAACACCCAAACGAAAGACCGGTGCCTGATGCCCGATACGATCAAAGTTCTCATTGTCGATGATCACCCGATGGTTGCCGAAGGCATCCAGTCGCTGCTGGAAAGCTATGACGAGGTTGAGGTGGTCGGCACCCTTTCCAACGGGCAGGAGGCGGTGGATCAGGCCCCCCGCCTGTCGCCCGACGTGATCCTGATGGACCTGAACATGCCGGGCCTCGGCGGGCTCAGCGCGACCGAGATCATCCTCGAACGCCTGCCCGCAACCCGCATCCTGATCCTGTCGATGCATGACAGTCCGGAATATATTTCGACCGCGCTCAGCCACGGGGCCAAGGGCTATATCCTCAAGGACGTGCCCACGGATGAAATCAAACAGGCCATCGACGCGGTGATGCGGGGGGAACAATACCTCTGCACCGGCGCCAGCGGCTCACTTGCCCCCAAACAGGGCAACACGCGCGAGGCGCTGACCGGGCGCGAACAGACCATCCTGCTGGAACTGGCGCAGGGCAAATCCAACAAAGAGGTGGCGCTGGCGCTGGATATCTCGGTCCGCACGGTCGAAACCCACCGCAAGAACATCAAGCGCAAATTGGGGATTTCGTCGACCGCCGGTCTGACCCGCTACGCGATGGAACATGGCGTTCTGCAAGGCACCGGCCACAGTTTCTGACGCGCTTTGCATTTCATTTGCATTGAAAGGCGCTGCCTCTCCCTTCGGTCGAACGCGCCTTTCCACCGTGTCCCCTAAACAAAAACACGGTACGGCAGCGCGCAGCGCTGCCCGGCCCAACCGGAGGAGGCGCGCCGCAAGGCGCATCGACGACGGGCGGGAGCGCTACCCGCCGCGCGGCCGGATATCCTCGCCAAAGAACACCAATGTGCCGTCCTCATCGATCACATGAAACTCGCGCTGTAGATAGGGCTGATCGAAAGGCGCACGCACTCGCCCCTCGGGCAGATCGGCCAGCCCGGGTTCCAGTTCGGCAAACAGCGCGTCGATCCCGTCGACATCCACATAGAAAGAATGCTCATCCCCCAAAGGGCGCCCATCTGCGCGCGGCGGGCATTCCAGTAACCGGATCGCCACCGGCCCAAGCGACAGAAAGGCATAATTGTCCTGCCGGAAGCCACAGGTGAACCCCAGCCGGTTACAATAGAAATCAATCTGGTTCTGCAATGAAGAACACAGGACAAACGGCGTCAGTTGCAATACACGAGACATAAGCGGCCCCCTAACCTGAAACAGGACCAGTCTACCGCGTTCCCCGCCTCAATCCAGCAACTGATCCTTGCGCGTGCCTTCCCGTTCATAGTGATGCGGCAGCACCCGACCATAAAGCTGCCGGGTCCGTTCCACCCCGCCGCACATGCCCTCGGCCTCGACAAAGGAAAAGATACCCACATAGCGCTTGCGCGCGCCTTCAACCGGCGCGACCCGGTGCAGGGAATAGCGCCCCTTGAAGATTTGCAGATCGCCCGGCTGCAACTCCAACCGTCGAACCCCTGCCATGCCGCCATCCAGAACCGCCGTGACGCCCTTGAAGTTCTCATCCTCGGCGCTGCGCAGGTTCGGGGCGTATTCGAACGCACCCCCCGTCTCGCCATTCTGGATCGCCAGCGTCACGGTGTAGTTGTTGGTGTCGAAATGCCAGGGAAAGCCCTGCCCTTCCTCGACCACGTTGATGATCACATCCGCCAGCGGGTCGTCATAGCGAAAGAACCGATCCTCGGGGGCGTTCAGCGCGGTGCGGATAAAGGGCATGAAACCGGGATATTCGTAAATCCGCCGCAGCGGCCCGGTCTTGCCGAAGTTATCCGCAGGCACAAAAGCATTCGAGCGGTCATAGAAGCGTCGCACTGGATGGCCGATCCCGAAACGTGGATCATCCTTGGTGAAATAGGCATTGGTCCGGTTGAAAGACCGATGCGCCTTGGGCGCCACCGCATCCGCCTCGCGCCGCAGATGCCCTAACCCATCCTCATGCACAAATCCGTTCAGCACCGCGCAGCCGTCCTGATCCAGCTCGCGCCGCAAATCGCGGATCATCTGCTCATAGGCCCACGAGTCCGGGCGGTCGATCGGATACCGCCCCAGATCCACCAGATCATGCAACATGTCCCGCCTCCCTGTTCTGCGCCTATGGGTCCAGCCTGCCCTAACACAGCCCACAGCTCTGGCCCGTTTCGGACATCGCCCTGACGCAATCTGACAAGTCGGATTCCGCCCATCCGCCCCCCGGAACGGGCCTATTTTCGCGGAAATTCCGGGCATGCGGCATTTTGCGCAATAAAATGTCGCAAAATTCGCCTTTCAGGTCATGAAATTGGGTCGATTGCCTGTTGACGCCCCTTCCCCCCGCTCATAATGTCCAAGCCACGCAAAGAAGGAGCCTCTGGCGATGAGAACGCTAGTCGTAATCGTAGGAACCACGCGCATGGGCCGGTAACGGTAAACCATAATCGAACCCATGCGCCTCCGACATCATCGGGGGCTTTTTTTTGGCAACACGCAAGACACATGTCGCGAACGGAGCAAAGCAGATGACACGTGAGATGACCGGCGCAAAGATGGTGGTTCAGGCCCTCAAGGATCAGGGCGTGGACACGGTATTCGGATACCCCGGCGGCGCCGTGCTACCGATCTATGACGAAATCTTTCTGCAAAATGACATCCGTCACATTCTGGTGCGGCATGAACAGGGCGCGGTGCACGCCGCCGAAGGCTATGCGCGGTCCACCGGCAAACCCGGCGTTGCGCTGGTGACCTCTGGCCCTGGCGCCACCAATGCGGTGACCGGCCTGACCGATGCCTTGCTGGATTCGATCCCGATCGTGGTTCTGACTGGGCAGGTGCCCACCTTCATGATCGGCTCGGACGCGTTTCAAGAGGCTGATACCGTCGGCATCACCCGCCCCTGCACCAAGCATAACTGGCTGGTGAAAGACACGGATTCGCTGGCGGAAACCCTGCACGAGGCCTTTCACGTCGCCAAATCCGGCCGCCCCGGCCCGGTGCTGATCGACATTCCCAAGGACGTGCAGTTCGCCAATGGCGAATACAGCCCGCCGAAACCTTCGACCTCGCATTACCAGCCCGTGCTGAAAGGTGATCTGGAAGAGATCACCGAGTTGGTTGCCGCGATGGAAACCGCCAAAAAGCCGGTCTTCTACACCGGCGGCGGCGTCATCAACTCGGGCCCTGCCGCCAGCCAGTTGCTGCGCGAACTGGTGGATGCCACCGGCTTTCCGATCACCTCAACCCTGATGGGTTTGGGGGCCTATCCGGCCTCGGGTGAGAACTGGCTGGGCATGCTGGGCATGCATGGGCTTTACGAGGCCAATCTGGCCATGCATGACTGCGACCTGATGATCAATGTCGGCGCGCGGTTCGATGACCGGATCACCGGACGCATCGACGCGTTCTCGCCGAACTCGAAGAAAGCGCATATCGATATCGACCCGTCCTCGATCAACAAGGTGATCCGGGTGGATATCCCGATTGTCGGCGATGTAGCCCATGTGCTGGAAGATATCCTGAAGGTCTGGAAGGCGCGCGGGCGCAAGACGGATGCGGCCAATGTCAAGCAATGGCAGGCCCAGATCGCGGACTGGCGCAAGGTCAACTGTCTGGCCTTCACCAACAGCGAAAAGTCGATCAA
>NZ_JALCBM010000112.1 GCF_028066395.1 Ruegeria sp. | reverse complement strand
CCGAAGGCCCCATCGGAACCGCCCTGCAAACGCTGGTGCTGTTTCCGCCCGGTTAAGGCTCGGCCGGTTCCTGCACCTTTCGTTCAAAACCCGTTGCCGCCGCCGGGAAGGAACCCTATCTTGCGCTCATGCGCTGGATGATCCCGTTTCTGACCTGTTTGCCGCTGCCCGCCTTGGCGCACCCACATGTCTTTATCGACACGGGGCTGGAATTCATCGTCGATTCCTCTGGCCAGTTGACCCATGTCCGTGTGACCTGGGCCTATGATGATTTCTACTCGCTGCTGGTGCTTGAGGATCTGCGGCTGGATCAGGATGGCGATGGCCAACTGAGCGAGGCCGAGGAACAGTACCTCTCGGGCTTCGATGCGCAATGGGTCGAGGGGTATAACGGCGATCTGGTCCTGTTTGCCGACGGCCAGCCTGTCGCTCTGTCCGGCCCGATGGAACCCACCGCGACCACCGAAAACGGGCGTATCATCACCACGCATTTGCGGGCGGTCACCGATGGTTCGGTTCCGGCGGCGTCGATCTCGGCCAAAGCCTATGATGACAGTTACTACACCGCTTATGAGGTGACGCGCCCGGTCATCGTCACGGGGCCGACCGAATGCGCCATCGAACGGATCGAGCCTGATATCGACGGGCAATTGGCGCAGATGCAGGCGTTTCTGCAAACGCTCGACGCGGATTACGATCTAGAAGAAAACGACATTCCCCTGGTCGGGGAAAACTTCGCGACCGAGGTCCGCGTTTCATGTCCAAATACCTGATCGTTCCGGTCGCTCTGGCTTGCGGGTTGCTGCTGTGGTTCTGGGGCAGTGGCGGGTTTGACAGCCTCGCGGCCTGGGCCGCCGGGGAACAGCGCGATTTTCAGAACCAGATCGCCCAGGCCCTGCGCGCCGCGCGGGCCGAGCAGCCGCAGGCGGTTGCGACCCTGCTGACCGTCTGTTTCGCCTATGGGTTCTTTCACGCCATCGGCCCCGGTCACGGCAAGGTCCTGATCGGAGGCTATGGGCTGGGCCGTCGCGTCGCCTTTTGGCGGTTGTCGGCGATCAGCGTTCTGTCCAGTCTGGGTCAGGCAGTCACTGCCATTGTGCTGGTCTATGCCGGCGTGCTGATCTTTCAGATGTCGCGGCAGAGCCTTGTCGGTGCGACCGAACAGGTGATGGCCCCGATCAGCTATGCCGCCATTGCGGCAATTGGTCTGTGGCTGGTGTTTCGTGCGATGCGCGGCTTTGCACGGCGGCACCGCAACCAGACAGCACATACGCATCACGACCATGGAGATGTCTGCTCGGATTGCGGCCATCGCCACGGCCCCAGCGCCGAAGAGGTCGCCAATGTCGGCACCCTGCGCGAGGCGCTGGTGTTGATCGCGGGTATCGCGGCGCGGCCCTGTACCGGAGCTTTGTTCGTTCTGATCCTGACCTGGCAGATGGGCATCGCCATGGTCGGCATCGCGGGCGCTTTTGCGATGGCGCTGGGCACGGCGCTGGTGACAACTCTGGTCGGTTGGACCTCATTCGGGTTGCGCGGCGGGTTGCTTGCCTCGGCCTCGGCCACGCGGTTTGCATCTGTGCTGGCCCCGACGATTGAACTGGTGGCCGGGTTGCTGATCGCAGTGATCGCCAGCGGGCTGCTGCTGCGGGCGCTTTAGAAAACCGGATCGGGATATCCGACCCGCGCAAGGTACAGGCCTTGCGGAGGGCAGACCGGCCCGCAGGCGGCGCGGTTGGTGGCCTCCAATGCATCACGCACATCTTCAGGCGTCCATGCCCCGGCACCGACGCGCTCCAGCGTGCCGACGAAGCTGCGCACCTGATTGTGCAGGAAGGACCGAGCGCGGACGTGGAAATGCACCTCGGGGCCGGAGAAGCCCTGCACCTGCTCCACCCGCAACTCATCCAGCGTCTTGACCGGGCTGGCGGCCTGACAGATCGAGGATCGGAAGGTGGTGAAGTCATGCCGCCCGATCAGCATATCCGCACCGGCCTGCATCGCCGCGACATCCAACTGGTGATTGATCTGCCAGACTTGCCCGGCATCATGAGTCGCAGGTGCGCGGCGCATCAGGATGCGGAACAGATACTGCCTCTCAACCGCCGAAAACCGCGCGTGCCAGTCATCAGCAACGCGGGCGGCCTGCACGATGGCAACCGGCTGTGGCTTGAGGTGATAGTTCAGCGCCTCGGACAGGCGGAACGGGTCCCAGTCCTTGACCAGATCGCAATGGGCCACCTGCCCCAGCGCATGCACGCCCGCATCGGTGCGCCCGGCGGCGGCAATCGTGTGATCGCCCGGCTGAATGCGCGACAGGGCCTGTTCGATGGCCCCCTGAACCGAGGGCAGGTCCTTCTGCCGCTGCCACCCGGCAAACGGCGCCCCCTGATATTCAACTTTCAACGCATATCTCGGCATGCGGGGCTGGTATCGCGACTTGGCGCGTCGGGCAAGGGCTTGAAAGCACTGGCATGTCCGGCGGCGGCTGCCTATCTTGGGCGAAACAAAAAATTGCGAGGCGACGGCTTGGTCATCTCATCACTGGCAGACCATCTTGTGCGCGGCGTCGAAACCATCGGCGACAGCGTGTCCGAGGCTTTGTTCGAACCCGTGATCCGGCTGGGTGTCACCGGTCTGGCGCGCTCGGGCAAGACGGTGTTCATCACCTCGCTGGTGGCGAACCTGCTGGACCGGGGTCGCATGACCAGCCTTGTGGCGCAGCAAGAGGGGCGGATCACCGCTGCCTATCTGCAACCGCAGCCTGACGACACCGTGCCCCGCTTCGATTACGAAGCCCACCTGTCAGCCCTGACCGGCCCCGCGCCGCATTGGCCCGACAGCACGCGCGCGGTGTCGGAACTGCGCCTGTCCTTCAAGGTGCAGCCCGGCGGTTTGCTGTCAGGGTTGCAGGGGCCGCGCACCATTCATCTGGATATTGTGGATTATCCGGGCGAGTGGTTGCTGGATTTGGCTCTGCTGGACAAATCCTATGCCCAATGGTCCGCCGACACGCTGACACGCATCGAAAACCGCCCGCAGGCGGCGGCGTTTCTGACCAGCGCGCGAGGGGCGGACCTGAGCGGGGCGCATGACGAGCCCACGGCGCAGGCCTTGGCGCGGGGCTTTACTGATTACCTGAACGCGGCGCGGGATGACGGGTTCTATGATTGCACGCCCGGTCGTTTCTTGCTGCCGGGCGATCTGGCGGGCTCACCGGTTCTGACCTTCGCGCCTTTGCCGGTGACCGAACCCTCGCGCCGTCGTACCCTGCAACGCGAGATGGAGCGGCGGTACGAGGCCTACAAGGCGCAGGTGGTCAAACCCTTCTTTCGCGATCATTTCGCGCGAATTGACCGGCAGGTGGTGCTGATCGACGCGCTGGGGGCAATCCACAAAGGCCCGCAAGCGGTCGAAGATATGCGTCGCGCCATGGCGGATATTCTCGCCGCCTTCCGACCGGGGCGCAATGCGTGGCTGAGCCAGCTGTTGCTGGGCAAACGAGTCGAACGTATCCTCTTTGCCGCCACCAAGGCCGACCATCTGCACCACACGCAACATCCGCGCCTTACCGCGATTATGGAGGCGCTGACCCGCGACGCCCGTGACCGCGCTGATTTCGCCCGGGCTGAAACTGCCGCCCTGTCTCTGGCGTCCCTGCGAGCGACCACCGAAGAGATGCGCAACCACAACGGGGCCGAACTGCCCTGCGTGCGCGGTACCCTGCTGGACAGCGGCAAACAGGCGGCCTTTTATCCCGGCGAGTTGCCCGAGGACCCCTCGCATCTGCTGAACCCGGCGCGCAACGGGGCCGAGGATTGGTTGGGTGAGGATTACGGTTTCATGGCGTTCGCACCCGCGCCGCTGACCCTGCAGCCCGGCGATGGCCCGCCGCATATCCGGCTGGACCGTGCGGCGCAGTTTCTGATCGGGGATCGGCTGTGACCGCCCATCTCCGCCCCGCCCGCAGCACCGATGCGGGCCGCACCGGGGACATTCTGCATGGCTTCGCCCGGGAAAACCCATGGATGCCGGAACTGCACAGCGGCGCGGAGACCATCGCCTATTGCGGCTGGATGATTGATCAGGGCTGGGTCACCGTGGCGGAAACCGACGATGGCGTGGTTGGATTTCTGGCGTTGAACGGCGACGAAATTCTGTCGCTCTACCTGACCCCTTCGGCGCGCGGACAGGGGATCGGGCGGCAATTGCTGCACCACGCCATGGCCGGTCAGACAGAACTATCGCTTTATGCTTTTCAGGCCAACATCCCGGCCTGCCGGTTCTATGAACGCAACGGATTTGCCGAGGTCGCACGCAGCGACGGGGCCGATAACGATGAAAACCTGCCCGATATCAAGTATGTCTGGCGCAGCAAGGAGGCGGGCAATGGCTAAAGGCCCCGTTCTGATTGATCTGGAAGAGGACACGCCAGCCGATGTGGCACAGGCTCCCCCGGTCCCGGATGTGACGCCGCCGCAGGGGCAGGCGATGCAGGGGGCCGCGCGGATTGCGGCGCGTCAACCTTCGGTTCTGTCGCGCTGGTTCTGGGGGCTGGCGGCGGCGGTAGTCGGTGCGGTGGTCTCGGTCGCGGCGTGGGATTTTGCGGTGTCGCTGCTGAACCGCTCGCCCATTCTGGGTGGCATTGTCACCGGGTTGATCGTGGCGCTACTGCTGGTGGTGCTGGTGATCGCCCTGCGCGAACTGGCCGCGATTGGCCGCCTGTCCCGCGTCGACGGCATGCGCCGGGCGGCGGATGCAGCCCTGGCCGAGGCTGATCTGGCGCAGGCCCGCGCCGTCACCAACCGGTTGATTTCATTCTACAACGGACGTGCTGAAACCCAATGGGGTCGCGACCGCCTACGCGAGCGGATGGGCGAGCAATTCGATGCCTCGACCCTACTGACCCTGGCAGAGGATGAGCTGCTGGCCCCGCTCGACGCCGCTGCCAGTCGTGAGGTTGAGGCCGCAGCAAGGCAGGTCGCAACCGTCACCGCGCTGGTCCCGCTTGCCTTGGCGGATGTGGTCACCGCGCTTGCGGCGTCCCTGCGGATGATCCGGCGGATTGCCGAGATTTACGGTGGCCGCGCCGGGTTTCTGGGTAGCTGGCGTCTAACCCGCGCGGTGTTCGTGCATCTGGTGGCGACCGGGGCCGTGGCGGTCGGCGATGACCTGCTGGAGCCTATCTTGGGCGGCTCGGTCCTCAGCAAACTGTCGCGCCGCTTTGGCGAGGGGCTGGTGAACGGCGCGCTCAGCGCCCGGGTCGGCGTCGCCGCGATGGAGGTCTGCCGTCCGCTGCCCTTCTCGGACCGACACAAACCCTCGACCCGGGGCATGATCAAACGCGCGCTGGGCGGGCTGTTTTCGAAAACTTGATCTGCCGCAAGGCCTCGGCCACGCTGATCCTGCACAACAGGATCGGAGCCAGCCATGACCGACCACGGCCACAGCCAGCAGGAAATCGCCGCGCGGATCAACGCGCCGCCGGGGCGCGGGGTGCTGCGCGATGTGGTCTATGGCGGCATCGACGGCTCGGTCACCACCTTCGCCATTGTCGCCGGCGTGGCCGGGGCGGGCCTGTCGCCCTTTGTCATCGTGGCGCTGGGTCTGGCCAATGTGCTGGCCGACGGGTTTTCCATGGCGGCGGGAAATTACTCGGCCACCAAGGCCGAGACGGACAATATCCGCCGCATCCGCGCCATCGAGGAACGCCACATCCGCCTGTATCCCGATGGGGAACGCAACGAGGTGCGTGAGATCCTGCTACAAAAGGGCCTGTCCGGTCAGGTGCTGGAAGACGCAACCGCAGCCATCACCGCCAGCCATGACAATTGGGTCGATCTGATGATCGAGGGCGAATACGGGCTGGGCGGCGTCGATCCGCACCCGATCAAGGCAGCGATGGCGACGTTTCTGGCCTTTCTGGTGGCCGGGATGATCCCGTTGCTGCCGTTCCTGCTGTCGCTGCCGGATGCCTTTGTGACCTCGGCCTGGATGACGATGGGCGTCTTCTTTGCCATCGGCGCGCTGAAAAGCCGCTGGTCGCTGGCGCCGTGGTGGCGGTCCGGGTTCGAAACCTTTGTGATCGGCGGGGCGGCGGCGTTGATTGCCTATCTGGTGGGCTCGCTGTTCCATCCCTGACCCGTTGTCGCAGGCCGCGGTACGGGGCTGGTTCGCGCAACATGATCCGTTAGGGTTGCGCAAACGAGGGGCAAGAGGATCATGCCGGATCAGGATTTGCGCGGACAAAACCTTTTGGTACTGGGCGCTTATGGCTTTATCGGGGCTTCCGTCACACGGGCGTTGATTGCCCAAGGCGCGCAGGTGACAGGCATGGTGCGCAACCCCAAGACCGGCGCAAGGGTTCTGCCCGGGGTAAAGCTGATACAGGGCGACCTGCGCGATCTGCTGACCGCCGAGGACTGGCGGGGTGTTCTGACCGGTATCGACGTGGTGGTGAACTGTGCGGGCGCGTTGCAGGACGGCCCGCAGGACGATCTGGAGGCGGTGCATCACACCGCCATCGCCGCGCTGGCCACGGCCTGCACCGCAGCCGATATTGCGATCGTTCAGATCTCGGCCATCGGGGCCGAGCCGGATGCCGCGACGGATTTTATGCGGACCAAGGCGGCCGGGGATGCGGCGCTGTGCGCATCAGGCGCGCGGGTCTGGGTGCTGAAACCGGGGCTTGTCATCGGGCAGAGCGATTATGGCGGCACCGCACTGCTGCGCATGCTGGCCGCCATTCCTTACGTGCAGCCCTTGGCCTATCCCGATACGCCGGTCCAATGCGTGGGCATGGATGATCTGTGTCAGGCCGTCCTTCAGGCGGCCCGGTCTGAGCTTCC
>NZ_JALCBM010000021.1:52753-57493 GCF_028066395.1 Ruegeria sp. | reverse complement strand
GGTTCCAAGCAACGCAATCGGCGCATCCGGATCGCGATAGAAATCCAGCGGGGCCTTGTCGGCAGCGGCGGTTGAGCGCTTGAACTCATACCGCATCTCGCCTGCTTCTTCCTCATCCGCGATGATCAGGCACTGATACAGATGGTTGGCGCCGTCATAGATATCGACCAGCCCGCGCAGGCGGGGCGTGGTTGCGGCCTCGACCGAGAAGCCGTCTTTCCACAATGACAGGATTTTGAACGTATTGTCGCCCATTTCCACCCGCAAACGGCTGGCTTTCTTCAATGTGGCGATTCGTGCGGCATCCAGTTCAGCGCGCATTTCCTTTGAAACATAGGTACTCATACTAAACTCCCCCCTGACTTCCCTATATTGTGGACCTCCTTGTGTAAAAATCCAGTGAACAAGGTCACTTCGCCCACGCATGGGATAAGCTGTTGCCCAGACAGCCCAAGCGTCGGGTGTGCATCGGTGCAGACCCCCTGCGCGTGGGACACGATAGGCAGGGGCCGGGCGGTGCCCTAGCTTACGGGGCAAGATGGGAACGGAGGACCACCGATGGGATTGCTCGTAGACGGCGTCTGGCACGACCGCTGGTATGACACGAAATCAAACGACGGCGCATTCAAGCGATCCGCTGCGCAGTTTCGCAACTGGGTCACCGAAGACGGCAGCGCCGGGCCGTCTGGCCGGGACGGGTTCAAGGCCGAAAGCGGACGCTATCACCTCTATGTCAGCCATGCCTGCCCCTGGGCGCATCGCACCCTGATCTTTCGCGAACTGAAAGACCTGAGCGATCACATCCAGGTCTCGGTCGTGCATCCCGACATGCTGGACAAGGGCTGGACGTTCGAGACCGATGACAGCGGTGCAACCGGCGATCCGCTGTTCAACGCCGATTTTGCCCATCAGATTTATACCCACGCCGATCCCGCCTATTCCGGTCGGGTGACGGTGCCGATCCTTTGGGACAAGGACCAGCAGACCATCGTGTCGAACGAAAGCTCGGAAATCATCCGCATGTTCAATTCGGCCTTCGACGGGATCACCGGCAATACCGATGACTACTGGCCCGCACCCATGCGGGACGAGATCGAAGAGGTGAACGCCCGCATCTATTCCGACATCAATAACGGCGTCTACAAATCGGGTTTTGCCACCTCACAATCCGCCTATGAGGCCGCCGTTCACCCCCTGTTCGATACGCTTGACTGGCTTGAGGCGCGGCTGGCCACCAACCGCTATCTCATGGGTGACCGCATTACCGAGGCCGACTGGCGGCTGTTCACCACCCTGATCCGCTTCGATCCAGTCTATCACCTGCATTTCAAATGCAACCTCAGACGTCTGATCGACTATCCAAACCTGTGGGCCTACACGCGCGAGCTATATCAGTGGCCGGGCGTCTCGCAGACGGTGAATATGGATCACATCGTGCGCCACTATCACTACAGCCACGACAGCATCAATCCGCACCGCATCATCCCCGTGAACCCGGTCCTGGACTACATGCAGCCGCACGGGCGGGATCAGCGCCCCGCGGCGTAGTGTTCCACCATCGCCGCCAGATCCTCGGGCGGGGTGCTGCTTTGCACATAGGCGCAGGCATTGGGGCTGTGGGCAAAGATCGACCCGTCCGAGAAGAAGGTGGTGTTGGTGACAAAGATCACCCGCGTTTCCGGGCGGCGGTAGCTGGCGAAATCGGCCACCGCCAGCGCGCTGCCGCTTTCCAGCACCAGATCCAGAACGATAATATCGAACGCCGTGCCATAGAGCGCCAGAATCGCGGCCTCCTGCGTTTCCACAAGCGTCACCTCGGCCTCCTGCCTTTGCAGATGCCGTTGCCAAACCCGTCCAAGATCGGGGTTACTCTCAACAATCAGTACTTTCATTTGCAACAACCTCGGCACATGGCTAGGGTGAGTGGTGCCGATCCCCAATCTCCGTGATCACGTCATTTCGTTAACAAAGTGTTAACAATGCATGGAGCGGGCCCGGCTCACGCGGATTTGCTTGTGTAGAAGGCAAAAATCCGCTTGAAACGGGGAAAATCGACAGTTTCTCAGCAAAAGACCAGCAATGCAGCGACTCAATGATCTGAACCCGCGCGCCGCGCGTGACCATGGCGGTGGTCTGGATGCGGCCATGGCCGAATTTGGCGGCGACCGCGCCGATTGGCTGGACCTGTCGACCGGGATCAATCCCCTGCCCTATCCGGTGGAAAATCTGCGACCGTCGGACTGGACAGAGCTGCCCGATCACGGCGCGTTCAAGGCGCTGACCGCCGCCGCGCACCAATTCTGGCAGGTGCCCGAGGGCGCCGCGATTCTACCCGCACCCGGCGCCTCGGCCATCATCGCGCGCATTCCGGCGCTGGCCGCGACGGGGCGGGTGCAGATCACCATGCCCACCTATAACGAACACGCCGCCGCCTTTCGCGCGCAAGGCTGGCAGGTGCAGTCTGATGGCCCGGCAGACGCCCGCGTGATCGTGCATCCGAACAACCCCGATGGGCGTCTTTGGCAAGCCTCAGACGCTGACGCCCCGCTGACCATCATTGATGAGAGTTTCTGTGACGTCACTCCCGATGCGTCGCTGATCCATCTGGCGGGGCAGCCCGGTGTGATTGTCCTGAAAAGCTTTGGCAAATTCTGGGGGCTGGCGGGTCTGCGGCTGGGCTTTGCCATCGGTCAGCCCGAACTGATCGCGCGGCTGAACGACCTGACCGGCCCATGGGCCGTATCCGGCCCCGCCCTGCGGATTGGCGCCCGCGCGTTGCAGGATCAAGACTGGGCCGAGGCCACCCGCGCCCGTCTGGCGCAGAATGCCACCCGTCTGGATGGGCTGGTTACCGCTGCCGGTGCCGCACTGGTTGGCGGCACCGATCTGTTCCGCCTCTATCAGGTCGACAATGCCGCGCAATGGCAGGATCGGCTGGCCCGCGCCCATGTCTGGAGCCGCATCTTCCCCTATTCCGACAGCTTCCTGCGGCTGGGCCTGCCGCCAGCAGATGGCTGGCCCCGGCTTGAGGCCGCGTTGTGAGCACCCCTTTCCTGCTGGTCTGCGCCCTGTGTCTGGACGCTGCCTTGGGCGAGCCTGACTGGCTCTGGTCCCGTATCCGCCATCCTGCGGTGATGATCGGGAACGGGATTGGATGGCTGGACAAACGCCTGAACCAAGGCGCGCATCGGCGGGTGAAGGGCGTGGCAGTTACGATCCTGCTCGTCCTCGCCGCGCTGATATTGGGCCGGGCGCTGGCGGTCTTCGGCCCGCTGGTCGAGGTCGCAATCTGCGCCATCCTGCTGGCACAGAAATCACTGGTCGATCACGTGCGCGCCGTGGCGGATGGGCTACGTGTGTCCCTGCCCGAAGGACGCGCCAAGGTGGCCATGATCGTATCACGCGACACCCGGGACATGACACAAGCGCAAGTGGCAAGGTCCGCCATCGAAAGCGCCGCCGAGAACCTCAGCGATGGGGTCATCGCCCCGGCCTTCTGGTTCCTGATCGCCGGGCTGCCGGGGCTGCTGATCTACAAGGCCATCAACACCGCCGACAGCATGATCGGCTACCGCACTGAGAAGTATCGCGAATTCGGCTGGGCCTCGGCCCGACTGGACGATGCACTGAACCTGATCCCGGCACGGCTGACCTGTCTGATGATCATTGCCCTGTCGCGCCAATGGGCGCGCTGGCCCGAGATGGTTGCGGACGCCCGCCGCCATATCTCTCCCAATGCAGGCTGGCCCGAGGCCGCCATGGCCCGCGCGCTGAATGTCGCACTGGCCGGGCCGCGCAGCTATGACGGGCAGGTGCGCGATCTGGCTTGGGTCAACGGCGACGCCCCACGCGAAATCGGAGCATGGGAAGTTTTCCGCGCATGCGACATGCTTTGGAAGGTCTGGGGGCTTGCGCTTGGCCTCGTGTCGGTGTGGGTTGGGCTTAACTTCATATTCTGACGGACCTGCATATGCGTTTTCTCTCTGGCCTGATGGCCGCCGCCCTTTTCGCCTCACCCGCCCTTGCCCAATGCGGTGGCGGGTTCAATTCTTTCGTCAAGGGGCTGAAGACCGAGGCTGTCCAGCAAGGGTTTGACAAATCCACCGTGAACGCCTTTTTCAAGGGCGTGCAGCAGGACAATGCGGTGTTGAAGGCAGACCGCGCGCAGGGCGTGTTTCAGAGACCGTTCATAGACTTTTCCCGTCGCCTGATCTCACAAAACCGGATCGACCGGGGCAAGGCCATGTCGCGCAAATACGATGCGGTGTTTGACCGGATTGAACGGGAATACGGCGTCTCGCGCGGTGTGTTGCTGGCCTTCTGGGCGTTCGAGACCGACTACGGCGCGGTTCAGGGCGATTTCAACACCCGCAACGCGCTGGTGACGCTGGCCCATGATTGCCGCAGACCCGAACTGTTCCGGCCGCAGATTTTCGCCGCCCTCGAACTGTACAGCCAAGGCAATTTCGACCCGGCCCGCACCACCGGTGCCTGGGCCGGAGAGATCGGCATGGTCCAGATGCTGCCGCGCGACATTCTGGAAAACGGTGTGGACGGAGATGGCGATGGCACGGTGTCGCTGAAAACCTCAGCCCCGGATGCGCTGATGTCCGGGGGCAAGATGCTGTCGCATCTGGGTTGGCAACCGGGCCAGCCCTGGCTGCAAGAGGTCACGGTGCCCGCACAGATGGACTGGTCGCTGTCCGGCCCCGGCAAACCGCGTTCGGTCGCGGATTGGCA
>NZ_JALCBM010000021.1:48534-52653 GCF_028066395.1 Ruegeria sp. | reverse complement strand
GCCCGCAGATGCCTGGCCGACGGCCGATCTGTTGAACCGATTGTAAAGCCCGGGGCAAGAGCCTTACTCAGGCTCTTGCCAATCTTATCAAGGGATGCGGGATGCCTTAGCCTTTGACCGCATCCTTCATGGCGTCCTCACCTTTCTTCCACAGGTTGCCCTGCCATAGCTCCTCCAACCCGGTCTCACCGCTTGCGCCTTTGGTGGTCAGGTAGTCGTAGTACGAGGTCGGCTTGTGGCCGGTCAGATTGTAAAAGTCAGGGCTGCACCGGGTGTAGAAACCGTTGGTGAGGTATTCAAAGAACTCGGCCCGGGTGGCGCCGAAATCGGCCTCGAAATCGACCATGGATTGCGGGCGATATTCGATGGTCCGGTCCATCGCCCGCCCCAGATCTGCCGCGATTTCCGCCATGGATTGCGGGGCCGGGCCGGTGATGTCGTAGAACTTGTTCGCGTGCCGGTCAGGCCCTTCCGTCAGCACAACGGCGGCGGCTTCGGCGATGTCACGTGTGGCCACGAAAGAATTGCGCATATCCCCCAGCGGATTCGAGAACCAGCCTTCGGTTTCGATCGTCTCGCTATCGGTTTTCAGAAGATGGTTCATGAAGAAGTTGTTGCGCAGGGCGGTGACGTTCAACCCCTCGTCAATCAGCGCCTTTTCACCCCACCAATAGTGCTGCAGCATCAGCGGAATACCCGCCCCCGCGCGCGAGGCGTGCTGATCCGCGTCATAAGAGGCCGTGTTGGTGTCAGCCCCCATGCAGCTGACCCGCACCACATGCGAAATCTGCGCACGGCGTCTGCCCAGCTCTTTGCAGAACTCCAGATGGCCCTGCAGCATGGGGTCGAGCGAGGCCGAATACACCGCATCGACACCCTCAAGCGCCGCCTCCCATGTGGACGGGTCGGACAGGTCGAATTTCACCACGTCATCCGCGCCCAGCGCCGTCAGGCTGTCGGCCTTGTCCGCGCTGAAGTAACAGGCGCGCACGGTGATCGCCGGGTCCGACGCAAGGCGCGCCACCAATTCGCGGCCAATACGACCGGTTGCAGATGTGACGAGAACGGTTTTTTGCGTCATGAGAAGCGCCTCCTGAATCCAGTATCCGGCGTTATTGGCCGGATTGATCCCAACAATCAACGCGGTTCCCGACAGTTGTCCCAAAGGATACGACGCAGATCAGTGCATGCGGCCAGAACGACCGCCCTGATCACTCGGACCGCACCGGATAGCGATCCCCTTTTTCATCGATCAGGATCAGCCTTTCGCCGCTGCGCACATACAGATCACAGCGACTGAAACCGTTTCTGTAGGCGATGCAGACGCTGCCATCCTCGGCGATGGAATAAGTGCCAAAGGCGGATTCTCCACTGGCATAGGTATAGGAATAGGCCCCACCTTCCGAGAATCTGGACTGGCCGTCATCGTAGAAGGTCAGCGTGCGCCCGGCCAGCGCGCTGAGCTCGTCGGGGGTCAATTGCACGTCGCCGGGTCTAGTCGCCCAGTCAGCGGCCCAAAGGGGGGATGCAGCAAAGATGGCGAAGGTCAGAAATCGGATCATGCCGCCACCCTAACCCGGCGTGGGGCAAAAGGCGCATAACGTTGCGGTGAGGGGTCAGGCGACCATCTGCTCGGCCTTTTTCAGATCGACCGAGACCAGCTGACTGACGCCCTGCTCCTGCATGGTCACGCCGAACAGACGGTCCATCCGCGCCATCGTCACCGCGTGGTGGGTGATGATCAGGAAGCGCGTGTCGGTCTGGCGGCACATCTCGTCCAGCAGGTCACAGAAACGGGTGACGTTGGCGTCATCCAACGGCGCGTCGACCTCGTCCAGCACGCAGATCGGTGCCGGGTTGGCGAGGAAAACGCCAAAGATCAGCGCGGTGGCGGTCAGGGTCTGTTCACCGCCCGACAGCAGGCTGAGGGTCGACAGTTTTTTGCCCGGCGGCTGGCACATGATCTCAAGCCCCGCATCCAGCGGATCGTCGCTTTCGACCATGACCAGATTGGCCTCACCGCCGCCAAAAAGGTGTTTGAACAGCATGGCGAAGTTCGAGTTCACCTGCTCGAACGCGGTCAGCAGACGTTCGCGACCCTCGCGGTTCAGACTGGCGATGCCGCTGCGCAGAGCCTTGATCGCCTCTTCCAGATCGGCGCGCTCGCTGTTGAGGGTGTCGAATTCCTCCTGCACGTCCTTGGCGTCCTCTTCGGCCCGCAAGTTGACCGCGCCCATCGCATCGCGCTGACGTTTGTGGCGGTTGACCTCAGCCTCCAGCGCATCGGCGGCGGGCATCTGGTCGGGGTTCACGTCCAACTGGTTCAGCAACTGGTTCGGCGTCAGCTGCTGATCCTCGGCGATCCGTTCTGCCGCCGCCACAACGCTTTCCTTGGCGGCATCACAGCGCGCCTCGGCAGCGGCGCGGGTTTCGCGGGCTTCCGAGGCCAGACGTTCCGCCTCACGCTCGGCCAGAACCACGTCGCGCTGTTGGGTTTCGGCCTCGGCCAGCTTGTCGGCAGCCTCGGCGCGACGCGCCTCGGCGGTTTTGATCAACTCGTTCAGTTCCTCGCGTGCCTCGGCGATTTCGCCGGGGGCGGCCATGGCCTCGGTTAGTTCCTCTTCGGAGCTTGCCTTACGTTCGGCCAGTTCGGAAATCCGTTTCTCGGCCGTTTCCAACCGGTGCCGCCACCCGCTGAGGTCCTTGGTCACCTCCTGGCTGCGGCGGGTGCGCGCCTCGCCTTCGCGGCGCAATTCGTCATGGGTCGAGCGATGGGTCAGCATGGTGATCCGCGCGGCCTCGACCGTCTGTTTGATGTCTTCGACCTGCGCGCGGGCGCTGTCGAGATCACCCAGCCCGGTCAGCGCACCCTCGGCCTCGCGCAGTTGCGCACGCGCCGCCATGGCGTCTTCCTTGTGGCGGTCGACGGCGAGGGTCAGGGTTTCCAGCTTGCCCTGTGCCAGATTGCGATCAGCCTCGGCCCGGCTGAGCATCCGCGCGGTTTCCGCCATACGCTGATCGGCGGCACGGCGGGCTTCGCGGGCGCGGCGGTCGGCCTCGGTGACATCGGCCAGTTGCTGCGACAGCGCCTCATGCGCGGCGCGGGCGCCTTCAGCCTGCGCCTCGGTCCGGGCCAGTTCCTGTTTCAGCGCTTCTAGCTTGTTGAGCTGTTCCAATCGCAGGGCCGCCGCGCTTGGCGCGTCCTCGGCCCAGGCGCGGAACCCGTCCCAGCGCCACAGATCGCCCGAGCGTGAGACCAGCCGCTGCCCCGGCTTTAAAGACGCCTGCAACCGTGCGCCATTATCCGCATCAACCAAACCGATCTGCGCGATCCGGCGGCTGAGACGATCCGGGCCAGACACATGCAAGGCCAGCGGTTCTGCCCCATCCGGCAACGGCTGATCGCTGTCATAGCCCGCCACCTGAACCCAACCGGATGGGCCGTCGCCTTCGACCAGCGGCGCGCGCAGATCATCCGCCAGCGCCGCGCCCAGAGCCTTTTCATAACCCGGTGCCACCCGCAGCAGATCGAGCACCTGACCACCCTCAGCCGTATCCCGTTCCACCAGCTTGGCCAAAGCCGAGGTTTCGGCACGGATCGCGCCCAGCTCACCCTCGGCCTCGGACCGCTTTGCCCGGGCCTCGGCCTCGCGCGCCTGCGTGTCATTACGCAGCTCATCTGCTGCAGCCAGCGCCTCCTCGGCGGCTTCGGCGGCTTCGCGGGCTTCCTCCTCACCCTCCTGCGCCGCCTCAAAGGCTTCGCTGGCGCGGGTCAGGGCCGATTTCGCCTCATCCACCGCCGCGCGGGCCTTTTCCTCTTCGCCCTCGGACCGGGTCAGCGTCTTGCGGCTGTCTTCGACCAGACGCTGCGCCGACTGATGGCGGGCCACCAATCGCGCCATATCCTCGGTCTGTTGCGAGAGATGATCTTCGCGCTCTTGCAGAACCGACGCCGCCTCGCGGGCGATCTCGGCAGCCTCGGCGACCTTTTCGTCATACCCCTCAGCGGCCTTGGTCAACTCGCGCGCTTCCCATTCCAGACGCTCGATCATCTCACCGGCATCGCGGTTCAGCCCGGCCTCGCGGTCGATATCGTTGCCCAGTTGCTGGATGCGGTTG
>NZ_JALCBM010000021.1:18755-48434 GCF_028066395.1 Ruegeria sp. | reverse complement strand
TGCGTGCCCAACTGTTCCAGCACGTCATCGACGCGGGTCAGGTTGGCCTCGGTGCCTTTCAGCTTCAACTCGGCCTCATGCCGACGCTGATAAAGCCCCGAGATGCCCGCAGCCTCTTCCAGAATGCGGCGGCGGGCGCGGGGTTTGGCGTTGATCAATTCGGCAATGCGGTTCTGCCCCACAAGCGCGGGCGAATGCGCCCCGGTCGAGGCATCGGCGAACAGCATCTGCACATCGCGTGCCCGCACGTCCTTGCCGTTGGTCTTATAGGCGCTGCCAACATCGCGGGTGATGCGTCGGATGATTTCCAGCTGATCGTTGTCATTGAACCCCGAGGGCGCCAGCCGTTCAGAGTTGTCCATGGTCAGGACCACCTCGGCAAAGTTGCGGGCCGGACGGGTGGCGGCCCCGGCAAAAATCACATCCTCCATCGCGCCGCCACGCATGGATTTGGGGCGGTTTTCGCCCATGACCCAGCGCAGCGCCTCCAGCAGGTTGGACTTGCCACAGCCGTTTGGCCCCACCACACCGGTCAACCCATCCGCGATGATCAGATCGGTTGGATCAACAAAGCTTTTGAAGCCGGTGAGTTTGAGTTTGCTAAAGCGCAAAAGCGGTGGGTCCCATGATTCCTGTGTTCAGGAAGTCTGCGCAACGGAATGGGGACGTGTCAACGCAGTTGCGCAGGATATGGCCCGTTGGGTCGAGTTATCCACAATATCTTGCCAAAATTTGCCGAAAACCATGCCCGTCAGTACGGATTGCACTCAAAGACCTGATAGCCGTAATCCTTGCCCACCCGTTCATAAAGGCCAAAGTCGATGCATTCATATCGGGGCGTCGAAATCGCGGTCAGCAGCAGCCGTTCACCTGCCTCTCGGTCGCAGCCCAGAACCCCCACCGTCACCGCCGCATCGCCCAGAACATCCAGAATCGGACAGCCCGAAACCTGCGCCATGGCCAGCGCCGCCCAGTCGCGGATCGGACCCAGACGTGGGGCGTATTGCATATTGATCCGCACCGCCTCGGCCAGATCACCGCGCACGCGCACGTCGAACACGCTGCCATTCACCGCGATGCGCGTCGCGGGCACATCGCGGAAATGAGGGGTTCCGGCCGAACAAGAGGCCAGCAGGAGGAAGGCAAGCAGACGGATCATGCCGCAGCATTGCCGCAATATGGTTAACAGAACCTTTCCCGGTTCAGCCGCGCAACACCTCGCCCAACCTGCGTATGCCTTCGCGGATCGTCGCCTCATCCGAGTTGGAGAAACTCAGCCGGATCGTATTGGCACCCGAGCCATCGGGGAAAAACGCCTGACCGGGGACGAAGGCGACCTTCACCGTTTCCAGCGCGCGGGCCAGCAGGGCGGCGCCGTCAGTGTCCTGCGGCAGGGTTACCCAGACAAACATGCCGCCCTCGGGCTTAGTCCATTCGACACCCTCGGGCATATGCTCGGCCAGCGCGTCCAGCATTGCATCACGGCGGGCGCTATAGGTCTGGCGCAGCATCGGGATATGCGTGTCGAAACAAGCCTGCGCCACCTGATGCACGGCCATCTGGTTGATCGTGGCCGAATGCAGATCGGCCGCCTGTTTCATCAGCACCAGCCGCGAGATCACAGGCTTCGCAGCAACCACCCAGCCCATCCGCAACCCCGGCGACAAGGTTTTCGAGAAGCTGCCGCAATAGACCGTCCGGCAGTCTTCAATCGAGCCCTTGCGGGCGATCTCCAGCGCCAGAACCGGCGGGATCGGATCACCATCATAGCGTAGCGCCTGATAGGCCCCGTCTTCGATCACCGCGCAATCCAGCGCCTCGGCCTGATCCAGCAGAGCCTTGCGCCCGTTCAGGTCCACAGTCTCTCCGGTCGGGTTGGCAAAATCCGGGGACAGGTAGGCGAATTTCACCGCGCCCGGTCCGGCGGCCTCGGTATATTCCGCCACGCCGCGATTGCCTTGGATGCTCAGCCGGTCAAAGCGGGGTTCATAGGCATTGAACGCGGCCAGTGCGCCCAAATAGGTGGGCCAGCCCACCAGCGCCGTATCGCCGGGCGACAGGAACAGCTTGCCGAGATAGTCCAGCGCCTGTTGCGAGCCCGAGGTGATCAGGATGTTGTCGATCCCGCAGTCGATCCCGATGTCGGCCATGTGATCGGCCAGCCATTGGCGCAGCGGCGCATAGCCCTCGCTGACCGAATATTGCAGCGCCTGCGCCTGCTGGTCCGGGCTCAGCGCCATTTGGAACGCCTGCGCGAAAGCCTCGGCCGGGAACAGGTTCGGATCGGGGATGCCACCCGCGAAGGAGATGATGCCCGGCTGGTCCAGCAGTTTCAGCAGCTCGCGAATTTCCGACGCTTTCATTCGGGACATACGTGTGGCGTATAGCTGATCCATCGACTCGGGCCTCCTTAGCCGTGTGTTTCGGGCAGCCTAGGTTTGGCACCATATAAGTCAATACTTATGACCTATTGTTTCGACCAATGTGATGGCGGCTTTCTTGCACCCTTGCGGGATACGTGGTCATGTGACCTGACCAATTTGACAGAAAAGACCGATGCCCTTTCAGAAAGTCCAGACCGAGAAACTGTCCCTTGCCGTAGTCCGCCAGATCGAACTTCTGATCCTGCGCGGCATCCTGCGCCCAGGCGAACGCCTGCCGCCGGAACGGGACCTGGCCGAACGGATGGGCGTATCGCGCCCTTCGCTGCGCGAGGCGATCTCGGACCTGCAGGCGCAAGGGTTGCTGACCGCCAAGGCCGGGTCCGGCGTTTATGTGGCCGAGGTTCTGGGTTCGGCCTTCGCGCCTGCCCTGATCCGCCTGTTCAGCAGCCATGACGAGGCAGTGTTCGACTACCTGTCCTTCCGCCGGGATATGGAGGGGCTGGCCGCAGAACGCGCCGCGCGGATGGGATCGGACAGCGATCTGAGCGTCGTGCAGGCGATCTATGACAAGATGGAATCCGCCCATGCCCGCAACGCCACCGAGGAAGAGGCGCAACTGGATGCGCAATTCCATATGGCGATCATTGAGGCCAGCCATAACGTGGTGATGCTGCATATGATGCGCTCGATGTTCGATCTGCTGCGGCAAGGGGTGTTCTACAACCGCCAGATCATGTTCCAGCAACGCACCACCCGCGACGCCATTCTGGACCAGCACCGCGCCATCAACTCGGCCTTGCAAGAACGCGACCCGAAAGGCGCGCGGCAGGCCGTGGAACAGCACCTGAGCTTTGTCGAACGCTGCATGGCGGATCAGCAGAAAGCCATCAAGAACGAAAAGATCGCCCAGCAACGGCTGGAACATGAGACCGGGGGAAACTGATAGATGCTTGCCGGTGGCCCAGACCACCCCTTATAGATAGGCTATCTTGACGGTAGAACCCCTCATCCCCATACTACTGAGTAGTACATGGGGTGACACATGAGCGTAAAAGCGTCAATTTCGCTGACTGAATCACAGGAAGCTTATGCACGTGAATTGGTGGCGTTGGGGCATTACCCAAGCCTCAGCGCAGTTCTTCAACAGGGGTTGGAGTTGATGCGCGCGCAATCGCAAACCACGGACGCACTGCGGGAATTGCTGGATCGTCGCAAATCAGGCGCATTTGTAAACCTCGATGAAGGCAAGCAGCGCACAAAAGAAATGATCGCGCGCAAACGGGCTGAGCGTGGTCTATGAAGTCATTCGATCCGATGAGATCGACAGAGATTTCGAACAGATTTTCGACTTCCTTTTCGAAACAGCCCTGCATTTCGGCGAAGACGTAGACACCGCCCTTCAGCACGCCGAAAACCGGCTGGTCGAAATAGAGGACAGTCTGAACCGATTGGGGAACTTACCACATCAGGGCACTTTGCGACCGCATCTCGGAAGCGGTATCCGCAACGTCACCAAGGATCGCGCTGTCATTTACTTCGATGTTGACGATGAAACGCGAACCATACGGGTTTTGGCTGTTTTCTATAGCGGGCAAGACCATGATGCCCGAATTCTTCTGCGCCTACTGTCCTGACAAAGAAAAACCCGAGAACCAGAGGCTCTCGGGTCTTGATGTCAGGTCGTGTGACCGGGATCAGTGCAGCTTGTCACCAACATCCGCAATTGCGGCGTCGATCAGCTTGTTCGCCTGAGCAGCGGTCATCTGCTTGGCCAGAACCGCGTTTGCAGCCGAAACCGCAACGGTGATGGCCTGATCACGCACCTCTTTCACAGCCGAAGCTTCAGCCGAGGCAATCTGATCCTGCGCGGCAGCCAGACGGCGCGCAATGGATTTCTCCAGATCGGCCTTGGCCTGTTCAGCCGCCAGGGCCGCGTCGTCCTTGGCCGCGGCCACGATGGCATCCGCCTGGGTCTGCACCTCGCGCTGCTTGCGCTCATACGAGGCCAGCAGGCTGCGGGCTTCTTCGTGCAGGGCGCGGGCCTCGTCCAGTTCGGACTGAATGCCTGCGGCACGGTTGTCCAGCGCGCCACCGATCATGCCGGGGACCTTGAAGTAGAACAGGACCGCGATGAAAACGATGAAGCCCAGAAGGACCACAAAGTCGGTGTTGCCAAGCGAGAAGAACGGGCCGCTTGCGGCCAGCGCGGGGCTGGCTGCGCCGAAGGTCAGGATAAGGGCAAGAGTGTTCCGCATGTCACTTATCCTTTCATCTGCGCGTCGATTGCACTGTCGATGGCTTTGGCATCCGCCTCGCCGCCCAGTGCAGTGACCAGTTCAGCCGCCGTATCCTTGGCAACCACTTGAATGCTTTCCAGCGCACCGGCACGGATTTCGGCAATTGCCTTTTCCGATTCAGCCGCCTTTGCAGCGATTTCCGCATCCGCCTTAGCAATCGCGTCATCCAGACCAGACTGGATTTCGGCGCGGGCTTCCGCTGCGATACGCTGTGCCTCAGACCGGGCATCGGCCAGCGCCTTGTTATAGGCCTCTTCAGCCTCGACCGCCTTGGCCTTCAGATCTTCGGCCGCAGCCAGGTCATTTGTAATGGTCCCCTGACGTTCAGCCAGGATTGCCGCGATGCGGGGCAGAGCCACGCGGGACAGGACCAGAAAGATGACGACCAGCGTAATGACCAGCCAGAAAATCTGGTTGGGGAACCAATCGAAGCAGAGCTGCGGCATCCCGATGGCAGAGCCATGCGAGTCGACGCACGAGCCAACTACTTCTTCGCTAATGGGTTCAGTCGCCATGATGTCCTCCGTCGGAACGTTGTCTTTACAACAGGTGGGCCGCTATGGCTTGGGCCCACCTGCGCGTAAGGATCAGGTTCCGCAGATTAGACGGCGAACATCAGCAGCAGCGAGACCAGGAATGCGAAGATCCCCAGGGCTTCTGCGAATGCGATACCGATGAACAGGGTTGCGGTCTGCGAAGCAGCCGCCGAAGGGTTGCGCAGGGCGCCGGACAGGAAGTTGCCGGCCACGTTGCCCACCCCGATTGCGGCTGCGCCGGAACCGATTGCTGCCAGGCCTGCGCCGATGTGTGCGAGATCGCCTTCCATGATGTGTCTCCTTACGAATTGGAAGTTTCGATGTTGGGTGTTCGGACCTTAGTGCGACGGATGCAGCGCATCTTTCAGATAAACACAGGTCAGAATGGTGAATACGTAGGCCTGAATGAAGGCCACCAGGACCTCAAGACCGTACATAGCGGTGATCGCCAGAACCGACACGGGCGAGATCACGGCAATCGCGGCAAAGCCTGCGAACACCTTGATCACCGCGTGGCCAGCCATGACGTTACCGGCAAGACGAATGGAATGGCTGACCGGGCGCACGAAGTACGAGATCAGCTCGATAATCGCCAGAATGGGACGCAGCGCCAGCGGCGCGCTGGACACCCAGAACAGGCCCAGGAACCCGGCACCGTTCTTGACGAAACCCAGAACGGTCACGGTCAGGAACACGGCCAGTGCCAGCGGGATGGTCACGGCGAAATGCGATGTGGTGGTGAACGAGGTCGGGATCAGGCCCAGGAAGTTCGCAGTCACGATGAACATGAACAAGGTCATGACATAGGGGAAGTATTTGATGCCATCCTTGCCGCAGATATCTTCCAGCATCTTGTAGATGAAGCCATAGGCCAGTTCCGCGACCGACTGCATCCGGGTCGGCACGATGGCGCGCTTCGAGGTGCTGAGCACCAGCAGGCCGATGATCGCCAGGATCGCGAAGAACAGCCACAGCGTCACGTTGGTGGGCGTGTACCAGGCAATTGCACCGTCGCCGAACAGCGGCTTGACGATGAACTGATCCATCGGATGGAATACCAGGCTGCTGCCTTCTGCTGCGGTGGTCTCGGTCGCCACGTTCAGTCCCTCTCGTCCTTCTCGGCCTGTATGCTGGCCGACATTTGTTTCTCCTGAACCTCTTTCGCGCTGCGGAGCATAACCTTCACGCCCGCGACAAGGCCCAGCAATGTGAACAGCACCAGAAAGATCGGGATTGTCCCGAGCAGGCTGTCCAGCCCGTATCCGATGCCAAATCCGATCCCCAGACCGGATACCATTTCGATGACCATCCTCCAGGCAAGCTCGCCCCCGGATATGTCAGCGTCCGCGCGGGGTTTGGGCGCTTTGGCCTTTTTCGCCGCCGTAATCTTGGCCTCCAGCTGCGCCATACGCTGCTTTTGGTCATCATCGGTCACGGGCGGTTCCCTCGCACAGTCTTGGGTAGGGTGCTAAGGGGCGCGGGGGCCAGAGTCAACGGTGTTGAGTTCGCGGATGAAATATCGGTAAGTATCAGATTTTTAGTCTAAAAATCTGAACCCCTCAATCCGGAACCGATGCGCGGCAATCGGAGATTAAGCGGATAGGGCGGAATCCGCATATTCAACCCTTTGGTTGATCTTTTCCAAACGCCTTCGGATGCATGCGTCGAACAACTCGGCCGTCGATCAGCAGCAGGCCCAGCAGAATGGTTCCCATTCCAACCAGATGTTCCGGCAGCAACGTCTCATTCAGCACCCAGGTGCCCAGCACCAGCGCCGAGACCGGTGCGATCAGGGTGACGGTCGAGATATTGGTCGGCCCCACCTTTGGCAGCAGCCAGTAAAAGGCGATGAACGCCGCCGAGGTCAGCACGAACCCGATGATGATCAACGAGCCCCAGGTCTCGGCCCGGGTGATATGCGGCAGGCCCTCCTGCCACAGGGCCAGCGGAGCAATCGCCAACGTCGCGCCGGTCAGTGCCAGCGCCACCAGAACCACCGGCTGCATATCCCGGAACGCACGGGCGATGTTGACCGAAAAAGCGTAGCAGATCGGTGCGCAGAGGGTCAGCAGAATTGCCCAGAACTCGGATGCAGCCCCGGCCCGCAGCACCGGCAGCGACAGAACGACAATACCGGCAAAGCCGCAAACCACGCCCAGCGATTTCAGCAGGGTTGCGCGCTCACTGCCCGGCCAGAAATGCGAAACGATGACCGCAAAGGCAGGCGTGGTCGCGTTGACGATCCCGGCCACGCCCGAGGCGATATGCTGCTGCCCCAGCGCATAAAACGCAAACGGTGCGGCATAGCTGAGCGCGCCGAACCCCAGCAGACCCAGGGCAAGGCCAAGGGTCAGGTTGACCGGCAGGCGCGCGCCGATCACGTAAACCCAGCAGCCCAGCGCGCCGAAGGCCACGCGCCCCATCGAGACCGAAAGTGGCCCCAGTTCACGCAGCAAGATGGCGTTGAACATGAAGGACATGCCCCAGCCGATGCCGAGGATGCAAATCACCAACCAGTATTTCAGCGCCATCCCTGCACCCCAGTCCATCAGACAGGGGAAAAGTGGCGTTATGGCGCAAATTGTCAAACCGGTTGCTGCGTATTAGGAAAGAGCCATGTCCAGTGACCTCGATACCGTCTTTGCCGCTTTGGCCGACCCGACCCGCCGCACCATCCTTGCGATGCTGCTGGAGGATGACATGGCGGTGACCGATGTGGCGGAACCGTTCGAGATGTCTCTGGCCGCGATCTCGAAACATCTGGTGATCCTGACCCGCGCCGGGCTGATCTCTCAGGAAAAGCGCGGCCGGGTGAAATGGTGCAAGCTGGAGCCGGACGCGCTGCGGGCGGCCTCTGTCTGGATGCAGGGGTTCGGTCAGTTCGAGCCGGTCAATCTGGACGCGTTTGAACGGTTTCTTGAGGTCGAGCTTCCGGCGGGTGAGGACCCTACTGCGCTGGACTGATCCCCAGGATCACCCCGCTGGCATCCACGCGGCACAGCCATGGTTCAGCGGCATTGTCGACCGATAGGGTAACAACGGTGCCGGTTGGCCCGGATTGCGCAGAAACCGCCTTTACCGCGCCGGACTGCAATCCGGCCTCGGCGGCCGCCAACGCTTCGCAACTGCCCTCAATGTCCGTTTCTGTCGATGGCCCGCCCTGCGCGCAGGCGGCCATAGCAAGGATTGAAACTGAAAAAAGCGGTATTCTCACCCAAGGCTCTCCCAACATTGTTCCGGCACAGGCTGCCACAGTCCCGGCGCAGCGCAAAGGCCTAGTCCAGCGCCGGGTCCACCGCATGCGCGGGCCGGACCTCACTTTTCAACAGCAGGATCAGGGCAATCGCTGTCAGCGTCACGCCGACCAGAACCAGCGGTGTTGGAACGGGCCGACCCAAGGATATCTCCCACAGGATCACCCAACTGGGGATCAGATAGGTATAGGCCATGACCTTGGCCGAAGGCAGGCGCAGCGCCGAAAACTGCACCATTACAAAGCTGGCCGCAGTGGCGAACAGCGCAATATACAGCAAGGTGATCCAGACGATGGGTGCAAGATTGGCCCAATCGGTGGCACGGATATCCGGCCAGCCCAGAACCGTCAGGATCACGAACCCGGCCAGCAAGGTGCCAAAGGCAAACACCACCGCAGGTTCCCCCCGGTTCAGCTTGCGCACCATCGGCGTATAGATCGCATGGGCGGCGCAACCCCAGAAATAGATGATCTCTCCTCCACCTATCTGAAACGCGCGCAGGGCCTGCCAATCCGCCCGGAAGATCACCCACAGCGCACCCGTCGCCCCGATCGACAGCGCCAGCGCCATGCGCGGCGTCGTGATCTGCCGCAACAACACCCACCCGGCCAGGGCCGACATCACCGGCGTCAGGGTAAAGACCGCCGCCACGCTGATGGGTTCTGCGGTCTTGAGCCCGTAGAACATCAGCACGAAATAGGCCGAAAACAACCCGCCCAGCACCAGATACCGCCACGGTGCCCGCGCCGCGCTGCGCGGGATGCCCGTCGTCAGACAGGCGGCAGTTCCGATAACCACCGCTGCGATGGCGAACCGTGCAGCCGTGATCGCCATCGGTGCGATCTGGTTGGCCACCAGTGCCCCCAACGAGAAACTGCCCGCCACCAGCGCCGAGAACACCAGCATCGCCAGATGGCCCCGGGCCTCGGCGCTCATGCCTGCCAGCCCTTGGAGCGATCCTTGAGGTGTTTCAGAAAGGCCTGCACCTTGGTGGTGCGATGCAGATCGACATGGGTCACCAGCCACAGCTTGCCGAACCATTCCGGCAGCGGCTCGATCACCTCGACCAGATCGGGGTCGCCTGCCGCCTCCCATCGGGCCAGAAAGCCGATGCCTGCCCCGGACAGAACCGCCTCGCGTATGCAGAAATTATTGGTGCAGCGAAAGGTGATCGCCTCGGCCGGAACCGTCTCTCGCAACCATTTGGCAAACGGCGCGCGGCTGTTTTCGTCATCGGCGCTGACAAAGAAATGCCGGTCAAACGCGCCGATCCCATCAGGCTTGCCATGACGCTCGATATAGGCGCGGCTGGCATAGAGCCCCATTTCCTGCTCAAAGAATGGCTGCACCACATTGTCGGGCTGATCCGGGACCGAACCCGCGCGAATGGCCACATGTGCCTCGCCATATTCCAGGCGGAACAGGCGGTCTCCGGTCAGATAACGCACGATCAGCCCGGGATGGGCGTTCTGGAAGTCGCTGAGCACCGGCACGATCAGCGGCGCAAGCGAGGCCAGCGAGGTCACCACCAACTCGCCCGAGACATCGTCGCCGCGCCCCTTCATCCGACCCACAAGCTGGTTGAACTGATCCTCGGTCGCCTGTGCGACCCGCAACAGATCCTCGCCCGCATCGGTTGGGGTATAGCCGCGCGCGTGACGCTGGAACAGCTTGACGCCCAGCCGCGCCTCGATGGCGTCGATATGACGGATGACCGTCGCGTGATGCACGCCCAACACCTCGGCCGCGCCGCTGACGGTTCCCATCCGCGCCACCTGAAAGGCGGTTCTGACCTCGTCCCAATTGTCCATTGCAACCGTCCTACTGTGCAATTTCTAACAATGAGTGTTGATATATCCGAGTTTTGTTCACCCGCACAACACTCATATTGAGCCGGAAATCGAATCCCCCCTGATCCAAGGACCTGATCAAATGACCAAAACCATTCTGCATATCGACGCCTCGGCCCGCCGCGAAGGCTCTGCCACCCGCGAACTGTCGGACCGTATCGTCCAGCACCTGAATGCCGAAGCCGTCATCCGCCGCGATCTGGCCGCTCCGCTGCCGCTGCTGACCGAAGACTGGATCAACGCCAACTTCACCCCCGCCGATCAGCGCAGCGACGCACAGCGCGATCACCTGTCGCTGTCCGACGAACTGGTGCAGGAACTGCAAGACGCCGATACGATCGTCATCGGCCTGCCGATCTACAACTTCTCGGTCCCCGCCGCGTTCAAGGCGTGGATCGACATGATCACCCGCGTCGGCGTGACCTTCTCGTATTCGGAACAGGGTCCGAAGGGTCTGCTGGAAGGCAAACGCGCCGTTCTGGCCATTGCCTCGGACGGCGTTCCGGTGGGTTCCGAGGTCGACTTTGCCACCAACTATGCCCGCTTCATTCTGGGCTTTGTCGGCATCACCAACGTTGATGTGGTTGCCGCTGATCAGCTGGCAATGAAAGCTGAAGAGTCGCTGAACAACGCACGCAAGGCAGTTTCCGAACTGGCGGCCTGATAGACCTCTGGCCTTTGTCTTTTGAAACATCCAGTCTGCCCCTGAACGGGACATAGCAGGCTGGGCGTTTTCTTATGAAGAAGATTGGAATTCTGGGCGGTGTAGGCTGGGCCTCGACCGTGGATTACTACCGGGCCATCGCAGAAGGCGCGGGCAGGTATTTTGCGGAACGCGGCCACGGATCGCCATTGCCCATCCCGCCGATGACCATCGAAACCGTCACCCAGTCCGAAACCCGTGCCCTGCGCGGTGTGGCCGGGGACGAGGCCAGCTGGGCCGGTTTCGACGCGGTCTTTCGCAACGCTCTGCTGACACTGGAACGGGCGGGCTGTGATTTCGGTATCATTGCCTCAAACACGCCGCATGCCCGGTTGCACGCAATCCGGCAGGGCGTCTCGATGCCCATTCTCAGCATTTTCGACGCAACCGCCGCAACGACCGCCGGGACAGGTGCCGCCAAGGCGCTGGTTCTGGGCACCACAGTCACGATGCAGGCCACCAACTATGCGGATCGCCTTGCAGACGAAGGCATCACGGCAAACCCTCGCCTGCCCGAGGGCGAAATCGCGCACATGCAGGCCATGATCGACAGCGATTTCTATGGCGGAGCATCGGACAACGCCCGCGCCCGCCTGCTGGCCTTCTGCAATCGTCATGCGAGGCCCGGAACCGCAATCCTGCTGGCCTGTACCGAGTTGCCGCTGGCCTTTCCGGATCATCTGGACGACCCGGTTTTCGAGGCGGACGGGCACCTGTTCATCAACCCCTCAGCCGCCCATGTCGCCGCCGCCCTGAACGAGGCGCTGACCGAGCCCTAAAGCGCCCGCCCCTTCTTCTGTTCAGAAATACCTCCGTCGGAGACACGCGCCGACAGGCGCGTTCCATCACGGCAACCAGACAACCTCGCATCCGACCCGATCAAAGAAACCCATCAGATCATCACGCGCCATCGCAACGGTCCGGTCGTTGACCAGCGGGTGCATATAGATGACGTCAGCCTGTTGCGCAGCACCATCCATGAAGAACCGCACATTGTTCTGCACCCCGTTGATCATCGCCAAAGGACTGACCGCGCCGGGGCGGATGCCGAGATTCTGCAACAATCGATCCGCCGAGCCGAAAGACAGGTTCCCCACCCCAAGATCCGCGCCCAGCGCCTTGAGGTCGATCTCGCGGCTCTGCTCCAGCGTCACAAGATAATTCCGCTTTTTCTTGTCCCGCAGATACAGATTCTTGAGCCGCAGGGCATTTTCGCCGGGCACCATGAATTGATCCTCGACGGCTTTGGACTCTTCCACCGTGCGCAGCGGCGCATGGGTGTGCAGGCGATAGGTCAGGCCCCATTCGTCTAACTGCGCCAACAGCGCGTCGGAACTAAGCGGCAATGTATCCTGAAAGGCGGATGATGCGTCCATGGGAACCTCCTGTCTGGTGCGCTCATCGCGCAATGCGGGGCCAAATTCAAGCCACGACAGCGACCGACTTCGATGCTAGCGTGCCGCCATGAAAATCACGCGCAACAGCCCCGATCAATTGATCCTGTCCAACACACCCTGGCTGATGGGCATCATGCTGATCCTCTTCACACTCGGTTTTGTCGGCGCAGGTCTCTTCATGGTCAACGAAGGTCGCGAAGAGGTATGGGCCGGCATCCTCTTCGCCCTGTTCGGCGGCGGGTTGGGCCTTGGCGCGTTCTGCGTCTTTGTGCGCCGCGTGCAGGTCATATTGGACCGCAACAGCAACAGCATCCTGATCCGTCGCCAATCGGTCTTTGGATACGACACCGTCGAACATGAGCTGTCGGACCTGTCCCATGCCGAGGTGGAAACCGCCACCCCGCCCCGGAACACGACCACGTCCAAAATGCACCGTCCCGTTCTGATCCTTGAAACGGGCATGAGTGCCGGTCGTCACCCGATTGTCAAAGCTTATGTCAGCGGGCGCGGCGCACATCGGCTGGTGGACGCGGTCAATGACTGGCTTCCGGCCTGGACGGTTGACTCGGGCAGCCAATCCGCCTAAAGCACCGCCAAACATCCGGAAGAGACGATCCTTCCGGTCCCTTGAGTCGTTCAGGGATCGCCCCCCACCAGCGAGTTTCGCCCGTGGGGGCGTTTGTGCATTTAACCGACGCATCCTATCTAGGACGCGCCACCAGATAACCGGCATAGGAGGCCGAAGGCATGTTTGAAAATCTATCCGAACGCCTCTCTGGCGTCTTTGATCGGCTGACCAAACAGGGCGCCCTGTCCGAGGAAGACGTCAAAACCGCCCTGCGCGAAGTGCGGGTTGCGCTGCTTGAGGCCGACGTCTCGCTGCCAGTGGCGCGTGAATTCGTCAAGAAGGTTCAGGAACAAGCCACCGGTCAGGCCGTCACCAAGTCGATCACCCCCGGCCAGCAGGTTGTCAAGATCGTCCACGATGCGCTGGTCGATACCCTGCGCGGCGAGGAAGATCCCGGCAAGCTGAAGATCGACAACCCACCCGCGCCGATCCTGATGGTCGGCCTGCAGGGCTCGGGTAAGACCACCACCACCGGTAAGCTCGCCAAGCGCCTGAAAGAAAAAGAGGGCAAGAAGGTCCTGATGGCCTCGCTGGACGTCTACCGCCCGGCGGCGATGGATCAGTTGGCGGTTCTGGGCACGCAGGTCGGCGTCGATACCCTGCCGATCGTCCCCGGCCAGAAACCGGTCGATATCGCCAAACGCGCCAAGCAGCAGGCGACGCTGGGTGGCTACGACGTCTACATGCTCGACACCGCGGGCCGTCTGCATATCGACGAAGTCCTGATGGATGAGGTTGAGCAGGTCCGCAACGCGGTCGACCCGCGCGAGACCCTTTTGGTGGTCGATGGTCTGACCGGTCAGGTCGCGGTTGAGGTCGCCGAGGAGTTCGACGCCAAGGTCGGCATCTCGGGCGTGGTCCTGACCCGGATGGATGGTGATGGGCGCGGCGGTGCGGCGCTGTCGATGCGCGCGGTCACTGGCAAGCCGATCCGTTTTGTCGGTCTGGGCGAGAAGATGGACGCGCTCGAAACCTTCGAGCCGGACCGGATTGCCGGTCGTATTCTGGGCATGGGCGACATCGTGGCCCTGGTCGAAAAGGCCCAGGAAACGATGGAGATGGAACAGACCGAGCGCATGATGAAGCGCATGGTCAAGGGTCAGTTCAACATGAACGACCTCAAGATGCAGCTGGAACAGATGATCCAGATGGGCGGCATGCAGGGCATGATGGGCATGATGCCCGGCATGGGCAAGATGGCCAAACAGATGGATCAGGCCGGTCTGGATGACAAAATCCTGCGCCAGCAGATCGCCATGATCCAGTCGATGACCAAACGCGAACGCGCCAACCCGCAGCTACTGCAGGCCAGCCGCAAGAAACGCATCGCCGCCGGTTCGGGGATGGAGGTCAGCGACCTCAACAAGCTGCTCAAGATGCACCGGCAGATGTCGGACATGATGAAGAAGATGGGCAAGATGGGCAAAGGCAAGATGCTGAAACAGGCCATGAAAGGCATGTTCGGCAAAGGCGGCCCTAGCCCCGAGGACATGGCCGCAGGCATGGACCCCAAGGCGCTGGAACAGGCGGCCAAGGCGATGGGCGGCAAGATGCCCGGTATGCCCGGGATGGGTGGCGGCATGGCCCTGCCCCCGGGTCTCAGCGGGTTCGGGAAGAAAAAGTGACCGCCGTCACCCCTCATATCCCCCGGCTTGAGACCGAGCGCCTGATCCTGCGCGCGCCGTCCGAGGTTGATCTGGACGCGGACGCGGAATTCTTTGCCAGCGACGCCTCGAAATTCGTGGGCGGCCCGTTGAGCCGGGATGAGACGTGGCGCTCGATTGCCCTGATGCTGGGCCACTGGACCCTGCGCGGGTTCGGCGTTTGGGGGGTCGAGGAAAAAGCCACCGGAGTGTATGTCGGACGGATTGGTCTGTGGTTTCCCGTGGGCTGGCCCGAGCCGGAAATCGCCTGGGTCCTGATGAATGACGCCACAGGCAAAGGCTATGCGACCGAAGCCGCGCTGGCAGCGCGCGCTCATGCCTATGACGTGCTGGGCTGGGAAACGGCGATTTCGATGATCGACCCGGAAAACCATGCCAGCAAGGCTGTCGCCAGACGGTTGAATGCCCGGTTTGAAAGCCTTTACGACCACCCCAAATTTGGCGCCACCGAAATCTGGCGTCACCCTGCCCCGGCCGATCTGGTGAACGGCGGGGTGGAGGCCTACGCATGACCCGATTTGCCCAGCCCCCCGAAAGGACCGGCCAATGACCAACCCCGTGACACAAGCGGCCACGCTGTTGAAAGAGCATCGCGAAAGCATCGACCGGCTGGACGCGATCCTTGTCTATACGCTGGGCGAACGGTTCAAGCACACGCAAGCCGTTGGCAAGCTCAAGGCCACACACGACCTTCCCCCGTCCGATCCCTCGCGCGAGGCGGCGCAGATCGCACGGCTAGAAGACCTGGCGAAAGAGGCCGATCTGGACCCCGACTTCGCCAAGGCTTTCCTGAATTTCATCATTCAGGAAGTCATCCGACACCACAAGAAACACCAGAAGTGACCCTTCGGTTCAACAAACACCAGAAGTAGGCCGGGCTTCAGCCCGGCACCCCCAAAAAACACGCCTCTGGCGTGATGCCATTCAAAGGAGATACCACCATGGCAATGAAAATTCGTCTCGCCCGCGGCGGCTCGAAAAAACGTCCCTTCTATCGCATCGTGGCGGCCGACAGCCGCATGCCGCGCGATGGCCGTTTCATCGAGAAACTGGGCACCTACAACCCGCTGCTGCCGAAAGACAGCGAAGAGCGCGTGAAAATGAACATGGAGCGTATCCAGTACTGGCTGGATCAGGGCGCCCAGCCCACCGACCGTATCGCACGCATGCTGGAAGCTGCCGGTACCCGCGACAAGGCCGAGCGCAACAACCCCAACAAGGGCACCCCGGGCAAGAAAGCTCAGGAACGCGCGGAAGAGAAAGCGGCAAAGGCGGCTGAAGCTGCCGAAGCCGCTGCTGCTCCGGCTGAAGAAGCGGCTGCAGAAGAATAAGCAGGCGGGCGCGTGCAGGATCAGGCTTTCACCGACGATTTTCGCACGCAGTTCGATCTGTTGATGCGGCTCCGGCGCGATGTGCGTCGGTTCCGCACCGACGCCGTGGACGAGGCAGTGCTGACGCGCTGCCTCGACGCGTTTCGGCTGGCCCCTTCGGTGGGTCTCAGCGAACCCTGGCGCGTGATCCGCGTCGAAAGCGCAGCGGCCCGCGCTGCTGCGTTGAAGAATTTTCAGGCTGCGAATGAAAAGGCCCTTGCCGGGTATTCCGGCGAGAAGGCGCAGCTATACAGCCAGTTGAAACTGTCCGGCATGCAGGAAGCACCGGTGCAGCTGGCGGTGTTCTGCGACGATGCCACCGACAAGGGGCTGGGTCTGGGCGCAGGCACCATGCCGGAAATGCGCCGTTATTCGGTGGTCTCGGCCATCACGCTGTTCTGGCTGGCCCTGCGGGCGCAAGGGCTGGGGTTGGGTTGGGTCTCGATCCTCGACCCCGACCGGATGGCCCGCGATCTGGACGTCCCGGACGACTGGCGGCTGATCGGGTATTTCTGCGTCGGTTGGCCCGAACAGATGTCGGATACCCCGGAACTGGAACAGGTCGGTTGGGAATGCCGCGAAGACACCCTGCCAATAGAAGTGCGATAGACATATGTTCGGACTGATACGCCTTCCCATCCTGCTGCTGATCGCCTTTATTGTGGGCGTGTTCTTTGAACGCAGCAACCAACGCGAAGCCTGCGAGGGCCTTGGGGAATGGAGAAACGGGATTTGTTTGACGACGGGCGCCGCCAATGAGTGATCTGATCTGCGTGGGCAGCATTGCGGGCTCTTACGGGGTGCGCGGCGAGGTGCGTCTGAAAAGCTATTGCGCGATCCCCGAAGATATCGAAGCCTATTCGCCACTGACCGATGAAGCCGGGGCAGAGCGTTATCCGCTGGTCCTGACCCGCACGATCAAGAACGGCTTTGCCGCGCGTCTGGGCGGGGTTGAGACCAAGGAACAGGCCGATGCCATCAAGGGGCTGCGCCTGTTTGCGCGGCGCGATCAGTTGCCCTCGCTTCCGGATGACGAGTTTTACCACACCGACCTGATCGGGCTGTCGGTCTATGACACCGGCGGCACACTACTAGGCAAGGTGAAGGCGGTGCAGAACCACGGCGCAACCGACCTGCTGGAACTGCACGGGCCGGGGCTGAAATCCACGGTGCTGCTGCCCTTCACGCTTGAGGCCGTGCCAACGGTCGATCTGGATCAGGGCCGGATCATCGCCGACCCGCCCGAAGGGCTGCTGTAATGCGGCAGGTGCTTTTGCATCTGGGTCTGCACAAGACCGGAACGACGGCGGCGCAGTCCTTTCTCTTTGAAAACCGCGAACTGATCTGGCCACGGCACGCGCTGGTTCTGCCCTACCGCACCCGCAAGGCGGGCCTGTCCGAGGCCGCCACCCGCTATTCGGTCTATGGCACCCCCGGCGCGCTGGCCGATTTCACCGACCTGACTTGGGAATTCCTGGCTTCGCTGGAATTCGGCAAACGCCGGGGGCTGATCCTGAGCGAAGAGAATTTCGCAGGCCTGCGTCCCAGCCGCAACATTGCCGTGGGCTACGAGGCCGCGCCCGAACTGGCCGTTCGTCTGGTTGAACTGATACAGGAACGTCTGCGGAATGAGCCGCTGGACATCACGGTCTACCTGTCCCTGCGTCAGCGCGGCAGTTGGCTGCGCAGCCTATGGGCCCATGACCTGCGGCGCACCCGTCTGGTACAGGATTTCGACACCTATCGCACCCGGCTTGATCCGGTGCCCTCGCCCCATACCGCGGCCGAGCAGATCCGGGCGCGTCTGCCCGATATCAAAGTGCAGACCGAATGGCTGGAATACCTCCACCATCGCGAGTTTGGCCCCGGTGCGCCCTTTGCCGAATTTCTGGACCTGCCGCCCGAGAAACACGCGCAACTGGTCGGCCCCAGCAACATCAATCACGCCCTGCCCGAGGATGTTCTGGCCAAATTGCTGGACCTCAACCGTTCCGCTCTGGACGAAACGGCGCTGATCGCCGAAAAGGCCGCCGTGGTTGAACGCGCGCAAACGGATCTGATCGGCACCCCATGACTGACACTGGCGACACATCCAAGGGCATATCCCATGGCCGCAAAGCCATCCGCCCGACGCTGAAACCGCGCGAGCTGATGACGCCGACGCCCGATCTGCACGGGGTGTGGAAGGCGAAGATCATCACGCTGTTCCCGTCCGCCTTTCCCGGCGTTCTGGGCGAAAGCCTGACCGGCAAGGCCCTGCAAGAGGGGCTGTGGCAGCTGGAAACCGTCGATCTGCGCCAATTCGGCATCGGCAAACACCGCAATGTTGATGACACGCCCGCAGGCGGCGGCGCGGGCATGGTGCTGCGCGCCGATGTGCTGGGTGCAGCCATCGAGCATACGATGGAAGGCGTGCGCGGCAACTGGCCGCTGATCTATCTCAGCCCCCGTGGCCGCCGGATGGACCAGCGCATGATGCAGAACCTTGCGCGTTGCGATGGCATGACCCTGCTGTGCGGTCGTTTCGAGGGCGTCGATGAACGGGTGCTGGAGCACTATGGCGTCCAAGAGGTCAGCTTGGGCGATTTCGTCATGACCGGCGGCGAGATCGCGGCGCAGGCGCTGATCGACGCGACGGTCCGGCTGATCCCCGGCGTGCTGGGCAATCAGGCTTCGGCCGAAGAAGAGAGTTTCTCCTCGGGCCTGCTGGAACATCCGCAATATACCCGCCCCGCCGAATGGAAGGGCCGCCCGATCCCGGATATCCTGATGTCTGGCCATCACGGGCGCATCGCCGACTGGCGCCACGAGATGTCGGAACAGATCACCCGCGAACGGCGGCCTGATCTGTGGGACAGCTATCAGGCATCGAAGAACGAACCCTCTGACTGACCCGCCCGGTGTGGCCCGTATGCCGCAACCAAAAGCTTTCATGTGGCTCTGCTTGCGGCTGATTTAATGCTAAATTACTCATCCTACAGATGTTGCACATGCAATTTCATATGAGTGATTAACAGGCGGTTACATGAGAAAATTCATATGCCTCGCCGTGCTGGCCGTTTCGGCCTGCACCACCAAACCTCTTGGCCAGTCGGTGCCGACACAGTCCGGCCACAACATGCATTCGGCCCGAGCCGCGCTGGGGGATTGCGTCGCGGAAGCGCCCGAAGGCCGCAACGCCGCAGTGATCGGCGGATATGCGACGAACATCCTGCTGTGGGGCGTCATCATCGGCCCGGCAGTCACGGCTCCGGTTCAGGATCAACTGGCCGAACAGGGTGAGATCGACCAGGTAGAGCGCTGCATGAGCGATCGGGGGTTCAAACGGCGCACCCTGACCCAGGGTGAGCAGTTCTGGCTGCAAAACGCCTTTGGCACGGAACGAACCCGGCGCTTGGATCATCTTGTCGGCGGCGGCACCATCGAAACATACGGCACCTAACCACCCGCCTTCCATTGCGCCCAGATCTCGGGCGTGCCGTTGAAGGTATTGATATCCACCCGGCCCTGAACCCCCGGCACCAGCCCGGTGCCGGTATATTGCCAGAATCGCCAGATCGCCCGCGGATAGACATTGCGCGGGTGACCCGCGACGGATCGCAGCCAGAACTCGGTCTTGGGCAGGCGGCCAATGTTGGTGTCTTCGTAGAAATCCACCGTCGAATAAACGATGGGGCGGCGGCCATAGTGACGCTCCAGAATGTCGAGGAAACGCTGCGCCTCGGCCCGGACAGTGCGGCCATCGGGGCGCAGGGTGCAGGTCTTGGAATGCGGCGTCCATTCCATGTCCAACACATGCGGCAGGTCGGCCCCTTTGGGGACATTGCGGATGAACCAGCGGGCTTGCTCGGCCGCTGAACGGCAGAAGTAGTAATAGTGATAGGCACCCCAGGGCACCCCCGCCGCCTGTGCCCCGCGCCGGTGGTCGTCAAACAGGGGATCGGCCACGTCACCGCCCTCGGTCGCCTTGATGAAGACGAAGCTGACGCCCGAGGCGCGGGCCGTATGCCAGTCGATCGGTCCCTGCCAACGGGAAACGTCCAGCCCATGCACCGGGTAATGCCCGGGATGCCGCCCCTCCCATTCATGCGGGTCGGCATCGCCGAATTCGGGGAAGGTGATCAGGTCCGTCTCAAGCAGGCTGACCGCAGGAACCGAAGTGGCTTGCTGGCGCGGCGCGGAACCGCCACAGGCGGACAGCAGGACACCAATGAGTCCGATCAAACCCAGTACGCGCATGCATCCTCCGTGGTCGTTTTGCCCCACTAGAATACCGGCGCAAGGCAAACGCAACCGACGGGTGATTGACCCGGCGAAATTCAGCGAACCGGCCCCGGATGAGATGACATTTTCGTGATTGGCGGCCCGTAACCGGAAAAGGTTACAAAAATGTAAACTTCAAACCCTTTTTTCAATCCAGACTTCGGCTAAAGGTTTACCCAGCCCCTCGCCACCCCGTAAAAAAGCAACTCCTACCGCCAACAGCGTTTGCCATCACCAGTTTTAACGAGGTTCGACTTGGCATTTATCTCAGAAATTCACTTCCGGACCGGTGATGCCGCAGCCGAACCCGAATTCCTCGAAATCGCGCTTGGCCCCGGGGAAGACCCCGCAGATTTTACGGTTTCGTTCTACAACAGCGATGGCACGCTCAACAACGGCACCACTGGCGTTGACGCCAACACCGGCAACAACGCCATCATAAACGGCGAGGTCTCGCTGGACACGCTGGTTGGCGTGCCTGACCCGGACAATCCCGGCTTTACGATCTACCGGATTTCCGGCACCACCGTTAACGCAAGCGGAACCCCGAACCTGCTGTTTGACGCCACCAACAGCAACGGGACCGAAGCAAACTACGTTACGCTTTACAACACGAACACCAATACGCTGGTAGACGGCTATGGCATCGGTACAAGCCCGACAATCACGATCCCCGCAGGCGAAGGCGTCGCGGCGGGCGAGGTCGCCACGCAATTGCCGACAAACGTCTCGCCGGGCGGTGGCGAATCCTATCAGATCGACATTTTCGGGAATATCACCGCTGGCCCCAGAACACCCGATGACGCGGTGCTGTGCTTTGGCCGGGACACGCGCATTCTGACACCCGATGGCGAAGTTGCGGTGCAGGACCTGCGTGTCGGCGATCTGGTCCTGACGCTGGATCACGGCCCACAGCTGCTGCGGTGGGTTGGTGTCAGCCACTGGAGCGCGGCGGACATCGCCGCCAAGCCCAAGCTGCGCCCGATCCGGATCGCAGCGGGCGCGCTGGGTGCATCCTTGCCGCATCGCGACCTTCTGGTATCGTTCCAGCACCGCATGCTGCTACGGTCAAAAATAATGACACGGCAATATGATACGGCCGAAATCCTTGCCCCTGCCGGAAAGCTGACCTCGGCCCCGGGGATCGAGGCCGTCTCGGCCGAGGCAGGGTTCACCTATTACCACCTGCTGTTTGACCGGCACGAAGTTCTGTTCGCCGAAGGTGCCCCCTCGGAAAGCCTGTTTCTGGGGGCCGAGACCTATAAAACGCTCCGTCCGCAGCAACTATCCGATCTTGCCGCAACATTGCGTTGCGCAGCCCTGCCCGAGGGTGAGATGCAACCCGCCCGCAAGATCGAACAGAAACAAAAGCGTCTGGCGGCCCTGATCGAACGCCACCAGCGCAATGGGCACGCTCTGGTCTCGGCAGAAACCCAGAAACCACAGGCCGCCTGACCCTGCGCCGGCAGCCGCGCCCGACGTGTTCGGGGCGGCAACTAATGTCTTGCGTCCGACGCACAACTCTCTTAGGTAGGCGCAATCCGGAATCGCCTGTCGCGGCTCCGGTGTTTTGGTTTGCATCATGGCGCAACGCTTGGCTTTCTTCAGCCCCGGCGTGTCAGGGCAGACCAGACCAAAGGAACATTCGATCTGACCTCTGGCGGGCTGTTCGCAGGACCCGGTGAAGACCAAGAGCTCTCAGGCCGTGCCCAAACTTCGTGGACCAACCACGAGCAGATAGGAGTACCTGCGATGGACCTGATCGCACAGCTTGAGGCGGAACAGATTGCCGCCCTGGGGAAAGACATCCCCGATTTCAAAGCCGGTGACACCATCCGTGTCGGCTTTAAAGTGACCGAAGGCTCGCGTACCCGTGTGCAGAACTACGAAGGCGTCTGCATCGCGCGCAAAGGTGGCAGCGGCATCGCCGGCTCGTTCACCGTCCGTAAAATCTCGTTTGGCGAAGGCGTGGAGCGTGTGTTCCCGCTGCATTCGACCAATATCGACAGCATCACCGTTGTCCGCCGTGGCCGCGTCCGTCGCGCCAAACTGTACTATCTGCGCTCGCGCCGTGGTAAATCCGCACGTATCGCAGAAGTCACCAACTACAAGCCCAAGGCTGGCGCCGAGGCGTAAGGAGCGGAAAGATGAAAAAAGACATCCACCCCGACTACCACATCATCGACGTCAAAATGACCGATGGCACCGTGGTTCAGATGAAATCCACCTGGGGCAGCGAAGGCGACCAGCTGGCTCTGGAAATCGACCCGTCCGTGCACCCCGCATGGACCGGCGGCGGCGCGCGTCTGATGGACGCCGGCGGCCGTGTGTCGAAGTTCAAGAAGAAATACGAAGGCCTGGGTTTCTAAGCCTGCCTTGTTTCGCATGCGAAGGGCCGTCCCGATGGGGCGGCCTTTTTTGTTGCAGCAAGGAAGGTGACGCTCTCTCTGCCCGTCCCGCATCGCCCCGCTGCACGAGGGAATTTCGTCAGAGGCTGGTAAGATGCTAAACTGCTGCGTAGCACGCCCTCAGATTTTGCGGAGACCCTGCATATGCCCCAGTACAATGAAATGATCGAGCTTTCGGTCGAAGACATGGACCTGATCGAAACCGCATTGCGCGGCTCGGTCGCGTCTTTGTCACAGGCCGCTTTGGACAACGGAGAGGACGGCAAGGCAGACCGTGAGGAAACTCTGCGCCGCATTCACGACCTTCTTGGCAAGCTGCATGACCAGAAAGTTTTCTATCGCCCCAAGACCGGGGTATATCTCGGCGGCTAATGCGCTTTGCGTTGGCCGTTTACCGCGGTTGGCGCGTCAACTCTGCGGCACTATGCACGGGCGGCACCGGGCCGCGCAGCAGCAGGATCGCCAGCAGCATAGCGGCCAGCGCGGCCAGGGCGGCAACGAACATGACGCTGTTGAACGCATTGTCCTGCAGGTCACGCAAGGCATGGGCCAGGGTCGCTCCGGTATCGGGGTCCAGCCCAGCCAGCAATTGCTGCACCTGACTGGGGGTGCCATGGGTCAGCGCATGGGCCAGATCGGCGCGCTGGGTCGATCCGGCGGGCAAGGCGTCGATGACCTCGGACAGGCCCCAGCGGATGGTGATGGATTCCGCCAGCCCTCCGATCACCGCGCCAAGGGTTGCGCCGAAATAGAGGAATGCGTTGACCACGCCGGACCCTTGGCCCACATGTTCCTCGGGCAGCAGGCGTAGCGCCAAACGGGGCAGCAGGGAAAATCCGATGCCCAATCCGACACCGATGATCACCAGCTTCCACCACAGCTCGGAGTAATCCGTCGAATTAGTCGTACCGGTCAGCAGCAGGAAACCGCAGGCCATCAGCCACATGCCACCGATGACCGGCCATTGAAAACTGTAGGGTGCCAGAAACCGAGGTGCGATGACCGAGACGACGAACATGCTGGCGCTGAGAGGCAGGATCGACAGGCCGGCCCCGATGGCCGAGTATCCGAACGTATCGGGCGATTGCACAAACGTGTTGAAATAGACGAAAAAGCCGAACAGCATGAAGCCGGTGAAAAACATCCCCATCGCCGCCATCAGATAGCGCGGATGGCGGAAATAGCGCAGCTCGATCAGCGGGTCGTCACTGCGGCGCGAGGTGATCACCAACGCCACCACTGCAACAGCCGACACACAGATCGGGATCAGGGTCAGTCTTGTGCCCCAGCCCTGACTTTCCCCGTTGCTCAGCGCGAATGACAGCGGCCCCAGCAGCAGGATCATCGCGATAGCCCCGGCAAGGTCAAAGCGCGCGCCGGCAAGGCGCGTGTCGGGGACATAGCCGCTGCGGCTGACGCGCAAGCCGATCACGAAAGCGGCGATCAGCAGGACCAGATCAATGGCGAAGACACCGCGCCAGCTGATGTAATGGGCAGAGGCACCACCGACGATGGGGCCAACGCCGATGGCAAGCCCCACGATAGCGCCCCAGGCACCGGTGACGCTGGCGCGTTCCTCATCCGGTGTGGCGGCGGTCAGGATCGACAGAGAGGTCCCGAACAGCGCCGCCGCCCCTGCCCCTTGCGCGCCACGTCCGATCAGCAGCATCACGGTGTCCTGCGCCAGCATCGCAAAGGCCGACCCGGTGGCAAAGACGATCATGCCAAAGAAGAACACGCCCATCTTGCCGGTGATATCCCCCAACCGGCTGACAATAGTGACAAGGGTGGCGCTGACCACCGTATAGATCGCCATGACCCATTGCAGCGCCGAGGGCGTCAGGTCGAATTCAGCCTTGAGATTGGGCAGGATCGTTGCGACAGCCGTGGTGTTGAACCCCACGACCATCATGCAGATCGCGGTCATCGCCAGAACCACATGCGCGCCGTCCCGCCCTGTCTTCTCTGTCGTCATCAGCGTGCCCCACTTCCCAGAACGGGCCGGTCCGGATGCGTCCCTGCCCGATGGCGTGTTGAGATAACATCTACAGGAATAACGATTTTTGGTTCACTCGCATAGGGTGAAGCCGTGTTGCCCTCATCGCTGCCGTCAAATCCAATAAGACAGCGCCACCGGCAGCACCAGAATTGTGCTGAGCGTCGAGACCAGAATGAACCCGGCCACATCCGGCCCGTATTCCGGCATATGCTGGTCGATGAACAGGTAGGTCGCCACCGACGAAGGCATCAGACAACACAGGATCAGCGCACCGCGCTCGACCCCGGTAAAGCCGAAGACCCAGACCAGCACACTGGCAATCGCAACCGCCATCACCAGATGCAGCGCTGTCAGCATCACGGCCCGTCCCAGACTGCTTATCCGCAAGGTTGCCAGCGTATGGCCCAGCGTCAGCAGCATCAGCGGGATCGAGAGGCCACCCAGAATGTCGAAGGATTTCGCCAGTGGCTGCGGCAGGCTGGTGCCCGTTGCCATCAGGATCAGCGCCACGATCACCGCATAGATGATGGGCGAGGCGGCCAGTTTACGGGGCGAGAACTCCCCGGCCGGTATCCACATGCCGACAGTGAATATACTGATCAGCACCACCACCACGAACCCCATCGTATAGGCCATACCCGCATCGCCCAGCGCCAGCAGCGTGATCGGCAGGCCGATATTGCCCACATTGCCATGCATCAAAGGCGTCAGGAAGGCGCGCACCGGCAGCCGCATCGCCTTGAGCGCCACAAACCCCAAAACACCAAACCCCGCAACCGCCAGGGCCGCCGCTGTCATCATGTCCAGAAAGGTCCCAATCGCCAGTTTTGTGGTCGACAGGTGCGAAATAATCAGGGTCGGATAGCCGACTTTCGAGACGATGCCGCCAATGACCTTGTTATCGAACGGCGCTTTGATCAGGGCCAGACTATAGCCGATTCCGGCGCAGATCAGCACCGGCAGCACCACGTTCAAAACGTTCAGAAACAGATGCTCCAACCGATCCTCTCAGGGCCTGTTTGTCGCTTTGGACATTGAAACAGGACGCTGGATTTGGCAATGGCTTGTCCTAACCCATACCAGCCACATGGTTTTCCAAATTAGAGCCTGTAATTGGCCCTTGGCAGGTCCCGAGGTTCTTCCCTTCGTCGCCGACACAACATATAGTAGGTCGCAACAACGTGTGGTGAAGCACGGCGGGACTTGGGAATACAGGCATGGCACATATCATTGTTGTCGGAAACGAGAAAGGCGGCGCGGGCAAATCAACCGTGTCGATGCATGTGGCCACGGCTTTGGCGCGACTGGGCCATGGGGTCAGCACCCTTGATCTGGACCTGCGGCAGCGCAGCCTGGGGCGTTATTTCGAAAACCGCCGGAACTTTCTGAACGGGGCCGATCTGTCGCTGCCCACCCCGCGCCATCACGACTTGCCCGAGATCGACGCCACCAAGCTGAAACCGGGCGAAAACATCTATGACCACCGCCTGTCCGCCGCCGTGGCCGAACTGGAAAGCGACAGCGACTTTATCCTGATCGACTGTCCCGGCTCGCACACCCGGCTCAGTCAGGTGGCGCATTCGCTGGCCGACACGCTGATCACACCACTGAACGACAGCTTTATCGACTTTGACCTGCTGGCGCGGATCGATTCAAAGGGTGAAAAAATCCTTGGCCCGTCGGTCTATTCCGAAATGGTCTGGAACGCGCGGCAATTGCGGGCGCAGGCGGGGCTCAAGCCCATCGACTGGGTTGTCGTCCGCAACCGCGTCGGCACCCAGCGCATGGTCAACAAGGAAAAGATGCAACGCGCAATCGAGATGCTGTCACAGCGTATCGGCTTCCGCGTCGCCTCGGGCTTTTCCGAGCGTGTTATCTTCCGCGAACTCTTCCCCCGTGGCCTGACCTTGCTGGACCTCAAGGATATCGGGGTTAAACAGCTCAACATCTCGAACATCGCCGCCCGGCAAGAGCTGCGCGACATGATGAAAGAGCTGAACCTGCCAGGGGTCGAAATCGACTTTTAACCTCTGCGCTGCAGGATCATTCCCTTTGGTCCAGATTATCCTGCGCCATCAACTGGCTGATTTCGGCATCAGGAATGGCCGCATCCGCATAGTCGAAAGTTCCTTTTAACCTCACCTCCATCGCGGCAGCCCGCAAGGCCCCGAATGCGGCCCGGGCAAATGAGCCGCCAACGCTGATGCGACGCACCCCGGCCTGCGTCAATTCCGGCACTGTGTACCGCGGCCCCGTGAGCCCCATCAGGACATTTACGGGCTTGTCCACTTCACGGCACAGGGTTCTGATCGCCTCGATATCAGGCAGGCCCGGCGCGTACAGAACATCTGCACCAGCCTCAGAAAACGCCTGCAAGCGCGAAATGGTATCTTTCAAATCCTTGCGCCCCCACAAGAAGTTCTCTGCTCTGGCCGTGAGAAGAAAGGGTAAACCTTCCGCCGCTTCCGCCGCCGCCTGAATGCGCTCAACCGCGTGAGAAACCTCATAGATCGGAGCATCCGGATCTCCGGTCGCATCTTCGATGGACCCTCCGGCCAATCCCACCCGGCAAGCCAGACGGATCGTCTGCGCGCATGCGTCCGGGGCGGCTCCAAAGCCGTCTTCCAGATCAGCAGAAACCGGGAGGTCGACGGCATTGACGATCTCAGAAGCGTTCTCAAGAAGCTCATCGCGGCTCAGGGCAGCAAAAGAATCCCGCCTGCCCTTGGAAAAAGCGTAACCCGCGCTTGTCGTCGCCAGCGCCTCGAAACCAAGACTGGCAAGCAAACGAGCGGAACCCGCGTCCCACGCATTCGGGATCACAAAAACCCCGGTGCCGTTATGAAGCTCTCTCAGACGTTCGAATTTGGCCTCTTGCTCGGACATGACCGCCCCTCCTGCTCTCTCCGCAGGGGCAGGTTAGAGCATTGGGAACAAAAAGTGAACTTCAATTGGGATGGGGTCAATCTGAATCCCGGCGAAGCTGTCACCCTGTGTCTCCGACCGATGGGCCGAACACAATTCTTCAGGCTTGGCTGGGCGATATCATCCGTCTCAACGATTTCTTAAAAAGCCATGAAAAAACCCCGGGCGGTTCACACCACCCGGGGTCTTTCTAAGTCAGAACGTCAGGGCTTATTCGCCCGAAGCTTCCGCCACGTCCACAGTCACGCCCGGGCCCATGGTCGAGCTCAGCGCGATTTTCTTCATGTAGGTGCCTTTGGCGCCCGACGGCTTGGCCTTGGCCACAGCCGAAACGAAAGCACGGACGTTTTCGACCAGCTTGGCTTCGTCGAAGGACGCTTTGCCAACGCCAGCGTGCACAACGCCGCCTTTTTCCGCCTTGAACTGAACTTCACCACCCTTGGCTGCTTCCACGGCCGCTTTCACGTCCATGGTCACGGTGCCAACCTTGGGGTTCGGCATCAGGTTACGGGGGCCCAGAACCTTACCCAGACGACCGACGATCGGCATCATGTCCGGGGTGGCAATGCAGCGATCGAATTCGATGGTGCCGCCCTGAATGGTTTCCATCAGGTCCTCTGCGCCAACGATATCCGCGCCTGCTTCTTTCGCTTCGTCCGCCTTGGGGCCACGTGCGAAAACAGCAACGCGCATCGCTTTGCCGGTGCCGTTTGGCAGGCCGACAACACCGCGCACCATCTGGTCAGCGTGACGGGTGTCAACGCCCAGGTTCAGAGCGATTTCGATGGTCTCGTCGAATTTCGAGGTTGCATTGGCTTTGACCAGGGCAACAGCTTCGTCCACCGACAGGTTTTCCTTGCCAGCGACAGCTTCGCGCGCCGCGCGGGTACGTTTACCGAGTTTTGCCATCTTACTTCACCTCGATGCCCATAGAGCGGGCCGAGCCCAGGATGATCTGCATTGCGCCTTCGACGTCGTTGGCGTTCAGATCTTTCATTTTGGCTTCGGCGATTTCGCGAACCTGCTTGCTGGTCACGGTGGCCACGGTCTCACGACCGGGGTTTTCCGCGCCACGGGGGCGGTTACGCTTGCCAACCGGCTTCAGACCGGCTGCTTTTTTCAGGTAATAAGACGCGGGCGGCGTCTTGATGTCCATGGTGAAGGACTTGTCCTGATAATAGGTGATCACGGTCGGGCAAGGAGCGCCTTGCTCCATGTCTGCGGTCTTGGCGTTGAACGCCTTGCAGAATTCCATGATGTTGATGCCGCGCTGCCCCAGCGCCGGACCAACTGGCGGCGACGGGTTCGCCTGACCTGCAGGAACCTGCAGTTTCATCGTACCAGCAAGCTTCTTGGCCATTTGGTTTTCCTTTCAACTAAGGCAGGACGCGTCCTACCCAGATTATGTTGCGTGGTCCGGCCCGGGATCGCGATCCCGGCAACCTCCCACGAGAGAGTCTCGCCCGAAGACGATAGAGGCGGCATTTACAGGGGAATGGGGGGGTTGGCAAGTGGGTTTGGCGACTCTCGAAAGATCGAATCGTTCCCTCGAAACCTCATCGCACATTCAATGATTGCGGGTCACGATCCTTGTGACGGTGCGCTTCGCTAAGGCGCTCATATTAGATCACAAAATCCGACCCCCCACCTGCCTGAGCGGAGTTTGGCACGTATATCATGATGACATCTCAGACTATGCTATACTCAATAAAATTTGTTTCTTTTGGTGGAGGTTAATTATGATCATTCGTTTCATCTTTGCGTTTGGCGTGGCGCTTTCCCTTGCCGCGACCAGCCCGCAAACCGCGCGGGCCGACGCAGGGGATTTCCTGGGCGGTGCCGTCGTCGGTGGCGTTGCAGGATATTTGATCGGCAAGGATCAACAGAAAAAGAAGACACGGTCTTCAACGACAACCCAAACCTACCGGTCAGGCATTCCGTCGACCACCCATGGCGCACAAACGCAGACCGCGCTCAACTATTTCGGCTACAATGCCGGTC
>NZ_JALCBM010000021.1:0-18655 GCF_028066395.1 Ruegeria sp. | reverse complement strand
TGCAGCGGGGTGATGCTGCAAACCTCGACGAATGGTGGCTACACCACGCTGTCGAACATGTCCGATCCCGACTTTGCGCTCAGCGAGCAATTCTGCCTGGCCCGCAGCTATGCAATGGCACGCGGCGAGGATCTGATGCAGGACATTCAGGGCCTGACACCGGATCAGGTGTCCGCCCAATGCGACTCGTTCGGTGAGATGGTCGCAGCACAAGTTGACGCGCTGTCCATCAGTGCGAAAACGGAAGCTGAAACCCAAATGCGCAAGCTTGCGCTCGACTCGGGTCTCAGCCCCCAGGATCTTGCCGCGACAAGCAAGGTTTGTCTGGCGGTCGGCTACCGTGAAGACAACATGGATACGGCCGTCGGCTCGGCGCTGATGCTGGTCGCAATGGGTGAACCGGCTTACGGAGAATTGGTCGGGCATCACCTGCGCGAAGGCTTCGGCGTTCAGGAACGCCGCGATCTTGCGATGCAATGGTATGACGCAAGCCTTTCGGCACTGGACGCCGGATCGCAGGCCGTCTTCCTGCCATCCCAAACCGACCGCCCGCAGCTATTGCGCGCGGCGATGGTGCAGTCGCAGTAGTTTAAACGCGTAGCTGCGTTTGAACATTCAAAATCGAGAAAAGGGCACCGCGCTGCACATTGCTGCGCGGTGCATTGTTTTTGTCAAACAACTAACGGTTAGCGCCTAGGGAACCCTCAGGTTTGACGACCCTGACACGATAGACCTACAGTCAACACAACCTCAACCTGAGTACGGGACGCTGTTAGAAAAGATGTCTTTCGCGGATCGCATATTTCAAGTCATCGGTGGGCTTTTCTTAGTCGGCCTACTCTTGCTTGGCGCAACAGTGCATTTCAGCGTAAAAGCTCGCTCTGAGGCGAAAGAAGCAGCTAGAGAACAGATACTCCTGAAGTTTCGGAGCGAATGGCGCGAGATGTGCGCCATCAAGGATTGCGATCAGTTTCCGGTCGGCTACGCTACGTATGCGTCGGGGACGGAACTATACTATTTTCCGCTAATACGGACGATGGTCAAAAAACCACCAAGTTTCACTGGTGGGGTCAGCCTGGGCAGATATGTCGAACTGGATGAAGAAAACAATACCCGCCGTATATTCTCAGAGGGCGGTACACTCAAAGTGTCCGCTTGCTGTCACTACCTTTTGGCATTTTATGGGCTTAACGAAGGCGTTCCAATGCTTCTTCGCGACAAAGCGGGCAAACGAATGCCTTCGACTATAACAAATTTCAGCCCCTATAATCGCCCTGGTCACGAGAACAAGATAGACCGCTGGCTCGATTTTGAAGTCGAGGATGCACCTTCACTCCAAACAGTCATCCGCGCTGACCAACCGTCTTTCAACGACGACTTTTGGCTTCTCTATTCTGGCGAGCCGAATGAGAAAGGCGGAAGAGACTTAAAACTGCTGTCAAAACGACCATTGATCAATGACAGGCATGTTCTGGCTTCGTGCGATTCAGTGTGCACATTTGCAACAGTTTCATTGAAGGAAGCAACTGGCGGGACGCAGCCGCACATCACGCTCAAATGGATGACAATACCCAAAGTGGAATCTTGTAATCCGGGTGGCACTCGGTATGGATGCCCCCTGTCTATGGACGCATTTGGAGAAGTGCCGCGATTGTTAGCGGTGATTGACGAAATGTTTGAGGCTGCGAAGCAGAAACCCTCGGTTCAACACTGATTTGCGAGCCGCTCATTCCCTGCAAACATCACGTCAAACCGAAAAACGCCGCGCTGCTCAAAGCAACGCGGCGTCAATATCCCTACAAAGCTCTAATCAGCTCTGCTTCGTAACCTGCGTAAAGTCCAGCTCGACCGGCGTCTCGCGACCGAAGATCGAGACCGAAACCTTCAGCTTCTGGTTCTCGTCGTCCACGCCTTCGACCATGCCGTCGAAATCCTCGAACGGGCCGTCGTTGACCTTGACCTTCTCGCCGACCTCGAAGCTGATCATCAGTTTCGGCGCTTCTTCGCCTTCCTGAACGCGGTTGAGGATCTGGTTCACCTCAGCATCGCGCATCGGCATCGGGCGGCCCTGAGGGCCCAGGAAACCGGTGACGCGGTTGATCGAGTTGATCAGGTGATAGCCCTGATCGGACATTTCCATATGCACCAGAACGTAACCGGGCATGAACCGGCGCTCGGTGGTGACTTTCTTGCCCCGGCGCACTTCGATCACCTCTTCGGTGGGCACCAGAACCTCGTCGATATCGTCCTCAAGGCCCTGTTCAGCCACCGACGTGCGGATCTGCTCTGCGATCTTCTTTTCGAAATTCGAAAGAACGCTGACCGAGTACCACCGTTTCGCCATGAACCTGTCGTCCTTGTTTGCCTTGGGCCGCGTCCCGACGGCCGGGCGCACCCTGTATTGAAATCCTGTCGCGGCCTGCCCGCGTCACCCGGAATAAAAAGCGGCGCGCAGACCGAATCGCCGCACGCCTGTCCCGAATGGTTCTGCGTCAACTACTCTGACAAAGCCCGCTGTGCAAGGGGGCAGTGGCGTTTCCGCCCGGTCTGATCGGGTTTAGCCGAACGCCCCGAGAATCAGTTGCAGCCCGCCGCGAATGCCCAGATCGACCAGCGCAAAGAACACGGCGGTCAGCGCGGCCATGATGAACACCATGACCGTGGTCAACAGCACCTCACGCCGGGTCGGCCAGACGACCTTTGCAACTTCGGCGCGGACCTGCTGGATGAACTGGATCGGGTTGATGGTGGCCATGAGGCTTCAATCTCTCTGCTAGCGGATGGGCCGGACATAACCGGGCATTGCGGCAATTTCAAGGGCGCGCGTGCCTCTGTCACGGTTTGGGCTTGTCGTCCCATTCATCCGACAGGATGCGGCGGGCGTCGCCTTCGGGGTCCTCGTACTGGTTCGACCGGACGGTGTAGATGAACGCCACCAGCCCCACGCCGCCCAGAAACAGGGAAATCGGGATCAGATATGCCAGAACTTCCATAGCGCTACCTCAGCCTCAGCGCGTTCAGAGATACTGTAATGGAGGAGGTCGACATCGCCAATGCGGCAATCAGCGGCGTGGCGAGACCCGCAACCGCCAGAGGCACGGCGATGACGTTGTAGATGGTGGCGATACGAAAGTTCTCGCGAATCCGTCTGGTGGCTTTGATGGCCGTGTCACAAGCCTCGGCGATGGGCGACAGGTCGTTGCCCAGCAATACGATGTCCGAGGCCACACGCGCCGCATCCAGCGCCGAGGCCGGGGAGATCGATACATGCGCCGCCGCCAGCGCCGCCGTATCATTCAGCCCGTCACCGACCATCAGCACGTGGCGGCCCTGCGCGCCCAGTTCCTGCACTCTGGCGGCCTTGTCCTGCGGCAGCGCCTGCGCGATCCATGTCTCGATACCCAGCTTGTCCGCCAGCCTCTGGACTGCGCCCTGCGTGTCGCCCGAGATCAGGATCACCTCTTTCCCCGCCGCCCGGAATGCCGCCACGGCATCAGCAGCGCCGGGGCGCAGGCTGTCGGTAAAGGTGAACCGCACCGGCGGTTGCGACCCAACGGAGAGCCACGCGGCGGTCTGTGCGCCGTCCTCTCCGCCGACCCAGGCCGCACGACCCAGCCGGACGCGCTGATCGTTGACGAACCCTTCGGTGCCGTATCCCGGCACCTCGGCCACGTCGCGCAGGCTGGCCGGTTTGATCCCGGCCTCGCGTGCTGCGCGGGCCAGAGCGACCGACAGAGGATGTGAGGATGCCTCGGCCAGTGCCAGTGCCACCTCAAGGTCAGCGCGGGAATGGTCGCCCAGATTGGTCAGCTCTGGCGCACCAGAGGTCAGCGTGCCGGTTTTGTCGAAAACGACCGTATCCACTTCGGCCAGACGCTCCAGCGCGGTGGCGTGTTTGATCAGCATGCCCATACGGAACAACCGGCCGGAGGCCGCCGTGGTCACCGCAGGCACCGCCAGACCCAGCGCGCAGGGGCAGGTGATGATCAGCACTGCAGCCGCGATGTTCAGCGCGGTGCGGATGTCGCCGGAATAGATGTACCAGCCCAGAAAGCTGAGCGCCGACAGGATATGCACCCCCGGCGCATACAGCTTGGCCGCCTTGTCCGCCAGTGACGTATACCGAGACCGCCCCGATTCAGCGATGGCCACCAGATCGGCCATGCGATGCAGCGAGGTGTCTTCGCCCACCGCCGTCGCGCGGATGGTCAGAGGGCCGGTCAGGTTGACCTCTCCGGCGCTGACGGCCAGTCCTTCCTGCGCGAAGACGGGCAGGGTTTCTCCGGTCAGCAGGGACCGATCCAGTTCCGACTGGCCCGAGACGATTTCGCCATCCACAGGCATCCGGCCACCGGGGCGGACAAGGATCAGATCGCCGGCCGCCAGTGCGGATACGGCCACCTCTTCCTCGGCCCCGTTGACCAGACGAATGGCGCGAGGGACTTCCAGCGCAGTCAGTTCCTCGGCTGCGGATCGGGCCACGGCGCGGGTGCGGTAGTCCAGATAGCGTCCGGCCAGCAGAAAGAAGGTCAGCGTCAGGGCGGCATCGAAATAGGCGTGCGCGCCGCTGAGCGCGGTCTCCCACAGCGAGGTGACCAGCGCCAGAACGATCGCCAGAACGATCGGCACATCCATGTTCAGGCGGCGCACGCGCAGGGCGCTCCAGGCGTTGGCAAAGAAGGGCTGGGCCGAGAACGCAATCGCAGGCAGCGCGATGGCGGCTGAAATCCAGTGGAACATGTCGCGGGTCGCATCGCTCGCCCCGGACCAGACCGACACCGACAGCAGCATCACGTTCATCGACGCAAACCCGGCCACCGCCAGCCGCATCAGCAGATCACGTCCGGCCTTGTCGGACTGGGTGGCCGACAGGGCGCCGGGGTCCAGCTCATGCGCCTCAAACCCCGCCTGTTCCAGCACCGGGATCAGGTCGGCGGCGCGGATATCGGGTGCCGCCTTGATCATCGCACGTTTGAGGGTCAGGTTGACCCGCGCATCCTCGACCCCGGGATAGGCGTTCAACTCGCGTTCGACCGTGGCGATACAGGCCGAGCAGTGAATGCCCGGCAGCGACAGCGCGATCTGCACATCCTCGGGGATAGGCCGTGCAGGCTCAGCCGGGGCGGCGATGCACCCGGGACAAGCTGCCGTGCCAGAGGAGACTTGCGTCGTCATCCCCTACCCCTTGACGTAGAGCGGGATGCGCTGCGCGAATTCGGACCCGTCGCGGGCCTTGGCCACCAGACGGATGTTCCAGTTGCCCTTGCCCAACGAAGCCGGGGCCGCATAGGCGATGCCGTCAAAGGTGAAATCGGGCGCGAAATCCTCTTTCACATGGGTGGCGCGGCCAACCACCGCCTGCAACTCGGCCACTTCGACCGGCGCGCCGGTCTGGTCGGTGATGTACAGGATCAGCAAGCCACCCGTGTTTTCGGCGCGGATATCCCAGCCCAGCGCCTGCTGTTCCTTGAGGCGCTCGTTGAACTCCTGACTGGCCACGTAAGAGTTCTTGACCTCAAGCCCCGGGAAAGTCTTCACCGCGCTGTAGGCCAGCACCAGATTCACCCCGATGATCACACCAAAGGCCGCAATGAACACTGCCAGCGCGTGTTTTCCGGTGAATTGACGTTCCGCCATGATCAGTTCCCTCGACCGTTAAAGGTGGTGTCCTTGCTGGCGCGTTCGCCGCTGCCCAGGTCTTCGACCCAGATGCGAACCGGCGTGCTGTCGGCCCCTGCCGGGCCGGTATCCCGCCCGGCGATGATATAGACGCGGGTCAGCTGCGCCGTATCCGCCGGGACGTTCACAGTGTGAAGATTTGTGCCCTCGATCTCAAGCCGCATTGCCGGGTCCCCGGCCAGAGACAGCGTGAACAGGCGATCCTCGCCATGTTTGTTGCGCAGGCGCACGTCATAGGTGTTGCGGATGGTGCCGTCCGACAAGGTCACGAAGGTCGGGTTGCGGACCGGGGCCACCGTCAGGTCGATATCCGAGCGGATGAACAGTGCAAACATCAGCGCCACCCCGACCAGCGACCAGAGCGAGGTATACAGGATCGTGCGCGGCCGCAGGATATGTTTCCAGACGGGCCGAGGCGTCTGCCCCTCGCGTTCCCGCGGCTCATCGCTAAGCGCCATATAGTCGATCAGCCCGCGTGGTTTGCCGATCTTGGCCATCATGTCGTCGCAGGCGTCGATACACAGGGCGCAGGTGATGCACTCCATCTGCTGACCGTCGCGGATATCGATGCCCACCGGGCAGACATTGACGCAGGCCATGCAGTCGATGCAATCGCCCAGTTCGGTATCTGCGGTACGTTTGCCCTTGCCGCGCGGCTCACCCCGCCATTCGCGATAGCCGACGACCAGAGTATCCTCATCCATCATCGCAGCCTGAATGCGCGGCCAGGGGCAGGCATAGATGCAAATTTGTTCGCGGGCGAAACCGCCGAAGAAAAAGGTCGTGGCGGTCAGGATCAGCATGGTGGTGTAGGCCACCGGATGCGCGTTGCCGGTCACCAGATCGCGCAGCAACGTGGGCGCATCGGCAAAGTAAAACACCCAGGCCCCGCCCGTCGCCAGCCCGATCAGAAACCACGTCACCCATTTTGTCAGCCGCAGCCGCGCCTTGCGGAAATCCAGCTTTTTCTGCCGGTGTAGACGCAGGCGCGCATTGCGGTCGCCCTCGATCCAGCGTTCGACAAGGATATAGAGGTCCGTCCACACGGTCTGCGGACAGGCATAGCCGCACCAGACCCGCCCCAGCGCCGAGGTGAACAGGAACAGCCCCAACCCCGCCATGATCAGCAGGCCCGCGACGAAATAGAATTCATGCGGCCAAATCTCGATCCAGAAGAAATAGAACCGCCGGTTGGCCATATCCAGCAGCACCGCCTGATCGGGCAGGCTGGGGCCCCTATCCCACCTGATCCAGGGTGTCACGTAGTAGATCCCCAGCGTGATCGCCATGATGATCCATTTCAGGTTTCGAAACGGACCGGAAACCCGCCTTGGAAAGATCGGCTCCCGCGCGGCGTAAAGGCTGGGGGTGGGGTTGGAATCGCTCACGAGGTGGCTCCGGGACTGGCTCTTTCAGGTGCGTGTTCTTCCAGATCATAGGCATGCGAACTTTGACATGGGTCAAAACGCGCATCGTACAGATACCTTTTATCACATTTCGCGCGCCTGACGCTTTAGCCACATGACAAATGTTTTCACTGCGGGTCTAAGTGCGGTGTTTGCCGTCACAATATGATATCCGCGCGCATCGGGTTCCGAATAAAGCACAACAATGCGCCCGGCCTGAATGTCATGCTCGACGAAATGTCGCACAGTTACAGTCACGCCCTGCCCGGCACGCAATCCGTCCAGCACCAGATTGCCCGGCAGTTCGGTCCGGCCCGGGCCCCGTTCTGGGCCCGCGCCATGCTCGGCAAGCCAGGTCGTCGCCTCGGTCGTGCCGATTTCCTCCAGCCAGGGCAATTGGGCAAGCTCTGCTGCGCTCCAAACCGTCTTTCCCCCCAGCAACTGTGGGGCCGCGACGATGACGACCGGTGATTGCAGCAACATATCCGATTGCACACCGGGCCACCCGCCCGGCCCATAGCGAATGGCAATATCGACACCACCGGGGCGCAGTTCAACAACCTCGGCGGTGGGGTCAAGGATCAGGTTCACCTCGGGATGGGTTGCCCGAAAGGTCGGAAGGCGCGGCATCAGCCACGAGGCCGCGAAGGACGATGTCAGCGAAACATGTACCGGACGATCCTGCCCCGCGCGGGCCAGGTCACCGACCGCCGCCCCAATCGCGCCAAAGCCAAGATGCAGGGCGCGGGCCAGATGCTCTCCGTCATTTGTCAGGGTCAGCGCCTTGCCCGAACGGTCCAGTAGCGCAACGCCCAGATGCTTTTCCAACACCCGCAATTGCTGGCTAATCGCGGCGTGGCTGACATTCAGCGCCGCGCCCGCCTCGACCACGTTGCGTTTCTCGGCAAAGGCCGCAAAGGCGCGAAGCGCCGCGAGCGGGGGAAGGGTCAGCCAATCCATATGTAATCCAAGCTTACACAACAGAATGGTAATTGAGTCGCATTCATCGCCTTAAAGGTCAATCCTTAAGGCAGAGGAAACACTGCACAGGAGGCAAACCATGCTGACGATTTTTGCCAAATCTTTCATGACCGCAACCCGCACCAACACCCCGCGCATTCGCGATGTGCCCAAACCGGGCACCCGTAAACGGCGCTGGTTGCCTGATGGGCATTGGTGGATAGGAAACCCGCGCGACATCGACCTGAACGATCTGTGACGCGGGCTTCACATCCGGTTCTGGACCGCAACACATCCACGTTCTAGTCTGCTGATAGTCGGCACCGGCTGTTCAGGAAACGCGCGAACAGATGGAACAGCCGGTGCCTCAACCTTCGGGCGGTTTCCCGTCCGAAGGTATTCTTTCAGACCTTACTGGCCGCCACCCAACTGGTGGACATAGGCCGAGACGGCGCGCACCTGCGCCGGGGTCAGACGGTTTTCCCAGGACGGCATGACACCAAAGCGGCTGTTGGTGACCGTTTCGATCAACGCCTCTTCGCTGCCGCCATAAAGCCAGATCGCGTCGGTCAGGTTCGGCGCGCCCTGGAACACGTCGCCGGTGCCGTCCTCGCCATGGCAAACGGAACAATTGTCTTCGAACACAACCTTGCCCGCCTGCGCTGCCGCGTCGTCGGTCTGCGCATTGCTCAGCGACATGACATACTGCACCACCTGCGTGATCTCGTCATGTTCAAGGATTTCGCCAAAGGCCGGCATCTCGGAATAGCGCGCATCGTCGCTTTCCTCGTTGCGAATGCCGTAGGCGACCGAGTACTCGATATCCTCAAGCGTACCACCCCACAGCCAGGCATCGTCCAGCAGGTTCGGGAAGCCCGGCGCACCCTGTGCGCCCGAGCCGTGGCACTGCGCGCACCAGGTGCGGAACACCGCGCCACCCGCGTTGACGGCATATTGCTGCAGCTCGGCATCCTTCGAGATATCCTCAAGCGGAGTTTCCACCAGCTTGGCGTTCCACGGCGCGTTCGCCTCTTCAAAGGCGACCATGTCCTGCTGCACCAATTCGCGCGAGGACCAACCCAGCACACCGGCGGTCGCCGATTGCACCAGCGGCCATGCGGGATACATGATCGTGTAGATCACCCCCCATACAATCGTGGCATAGAAGGTCCACAGCCACCAGCGGGGCATCGGGTTGTCGAATTCCTCGATCCCGTCCCAGGAATGGCCGGTTGTGTTCGGATCACCCGGCTGTTTTTCAGGTGTCTTGCTCATTGCCGCGCCTCCTTGGATGTGGCGGGTTTATCTTGCTGGGGCGCCGGTGCATCGGCGTGCCGGAACGGGATATTGGCGGTGTCCTTGTATTCCTTGCTGGCACCGGGGCGGAAAACCCAGATCACGATGCCGATGAAAAACACGAACAGCAGCAGCAACATCCAGCTGTCCGCGAACTGTCTGAGGAGTGTGTATTCTTCCATACCACCCTCCCTCAGCGGCTCGCGTCCGGGGTGAAGGTCGAGAAATCGACCAGCGTGCCCAGCATCTGCAGATAGGCGATCAGCGCATCAGCCTCGGTCAGGTCAGACTGACCATCGAAGTTGCGCACGTTGACCTTGTCGCCATACCGCTCCAACAGACCGTCATAGTCGCTGTCCGGATCGGCCTGAGCGCGGAAATCCGCCACGGCGTTTTCCAGCATCTCATCGGTATAGGGCGTACCCACCATGGCGTTGGCAGCCATCAGGTCACCGATATATTTGCCGTCCAGCTTGCGATGTTCGAGGAAGCCGTATTTCGGCATAACCGATTCCGGCACCACCGATTGCGGATCGCGCAGGTGGTCCATCTGCCACTGGTCCGAATACCGCCCACCGACGCGGGCCAGATCAGGCCCGGTCCGCTTGGACCCCCACTGGAACGGGTGGTCATACATCGACTCGGCCGCCAGCGAGTAATGCCCGTACCGTTCGACCTCATCCCGCATCGGGCGGATCATCTGGCTGTGGCAGACATAGCAGCCTTCGCGGATATAGATGTCCTTGCCCGCCAGTTCGAGAGGGGTGTAGGGGCGCATGCCCTCCACCTTCTCGATGGTGTTCTCAAGGTAGAACAGCGGGGTGATCTGCACCAGGCCACCGATGGTTACGACCAGAAAGCTGAAGATCAGCAGGAGGGTCGCGTTGGTCTCGAGGATCTTGTGTTTGTCGAGAATTGCCATTGCTCCGGCCCTCCTTACTCAGCCGGGACCGCGACGGTCAGGCTGGCCTCTTTGGCCGGCGCTTTCCGTACAGTCATCCACAGGTTGTAGCACATGATCAGTGAGCCAGCGAGGAACAGAACCCCACCCAGACCACGCACCACATACATCGGGAACTTGGCCGCGACGGTGTCAGCGAACGAGTTCACAAGGAAGCCGTTGGCATCCACTTCGCGCCACATCAGCCCCTCCATGATACCGGTCACCCACATCGACGCGGCGTAAAGCACGATGCCGATCGTGGCGAGCCAGAAGTGCCAGCTGACCATTTGCAGCGAATACAGACGATCACGTTTCCACAGGACAGGCACCAGATAGTAGAGCGCCCCGAAAGTGATCATACCGTTCCAGCCCAGCGCGCCGGAATGCACGTGACCAATGGTCCAGTCGGTATAGTGAGACAGGCTGTTGACGGCGCGGATCGACATCATCGGACCCTCAAAAGTGGACATGCCGTAGAACCCAACCGAGATCACCATCATCCGGATCACCGGGTCGGTGCGCAGCTTGTCCCATGCGCCGCTCAGCGTCATCAGACCGTTGATCATGCCACCCCAGGACGGCATCCACAGGATCACCGAGAACACCATGCCCAGCGTCGAGGCCCAATCCGGCAGCGCGGTATAGTGCAGGTGGTGCGGACCGGCCCAGATATACAGGAAGATCAGCGCCCAGAAGTGGATGATCGACAGTTTGTAGCTAAAGACCGGACGCTCGGCCTGTTTCGGGATGAAGTAATACATCATGCCCAGGAAACCGGCGGTCAGGAAAAAGCCCACGGCGTTGTGGCCGTACCACCACTGGATCATGGCGTCTTGCACGCCCGACCAGACGATGACCGATTTCGAGCCCCAGATGCTGACCGGAACGGTCATGTTGTTGACCAGATGCAGCATGGCGACAGTGACGATGAAGGCCAGGAAGAACCAGTTAGCCACGTAGATATGCGGCTCTTTCCGCTTGATGATCGTGCCCAGATAGACGGCCAGATAGGCAACCCAGACGACGGTCAGCCACAGATCGACATACCATTCGGGCTCGGCGTATTCCTTGGACTGGGTGCCGCCCAGCAGATAGCCGGTCGCGGCCAGCACGATGAACAGTTGATAGCCCCAGAACACAAACCACGCCAGATTGCCGCCCCACAGACGTGCGGCGCTGGTGCGTTGCACCACAAAGAACGAGGTCGCAATCAGCGCGTTGCCACCAAAGGCAAAGATCACCGCCGAGGTATGCAGTGGCCGCAACCGGCCAAAGTTGGCATAGCCCTGTGCCCATTCGAAATTCAGCGCCGGAAAGGCCAGTTGGAACGCGATGAAGGTCCCGGCCAGAAACCCGACAACCCCCCAGAATGCGGTGGCGATCACCCCATAGCGGATCACGTCATCCATATATTCCGCAGAGCGGTCGACAAGTATATCTGGCTCGTCGGTGTTTCTCAGCGTCCAGATGAACAGACCGCCGGCGATGATCATCACCAGAATCGCATGCACCTGATACGCCAAATCGCGCGCATAATTGGACCCGATCGCTGCGAACAGCACCACCAGCCCAAGCGCGATCAGCTTGATGTAATTTGACATATTGCGTCCCTTTGCCATGCCCCGTGCGATTCTCGATGCCGCACGGAACCCATTTGACTGCACGCTGTAATGCAGCGTGGCCGGTCCTGCTGCTTTGATCTGTATCAAGACAAGGGGCGGTTTTCTGTGACAGTTTTTCTGAAACACGCAGGCACCTGCCCGGGACCGGCCCGTATTTGGTAACATGAGGACGACATGGCATACAATTCACTCCTGACGGTCATGACGGAAACCAGTTTGGCCAAACCGGCCCTGGCCCAGATGATCGCCCTGGCCGAGACGCTGGACGCCCATGCCGAGGCGCTGTGTCTGGGCGTCGACCGCAGCCAGACCGGGTATTACTACGCAGGCGCAAATGCGCTGGTCCTGCAGGAAACCCTAAGCCGCGCCAATGCCGAAGCGGATGAAACGCTGGCCTTTGCCGAGGACATTCTGCGCCGCTCGAACGCGCGCTGGTCTGCCGAAAGCGGCGTGGCGCAGATTGCCGATATCGGACGCCATGTGGCCCGCCGGGCGATGTTTTCCGATCTGGTCATCCTGCCGCGCCCCTATGGCAAGGATCGCGAAGCCGAAGCCGAACCCATTGTCGAAGCCGCCATGTTCGAAGGTCACGCCCCGGTCCTGCTGGTCCCGGATGACGGGCAACCGCTGACCCGTCCCCGCAACATCCTGATCGGCTGGAACGAAAGCCCCGAGGCAATGCGCGCCATCCGCTGCGCCCTGCCTTTCCTGACCCAGGCCGATCTGGTGCGAATTGTGGTGATTGACCCGCCACGCCACGGGCCGGACCGATCCGATCCCGGTGGCATGCTGTCGCAATTGCTGGCCCGTCACGGCGTGAAATGCGAGATCGACGTGCTCAGCAAAACCATGACGCGGGTGTCGGACATCCTGAACCGCCACGCGACGGATACGGATACGGATATGATCGTGATGGGGGCCTATGGCCATTCGCGGTTCCGCGAGGCCATTCTGGGCGGTGCGACGCGGAACATGCTGGAAAAATCCTCGGTCCCGGTCTTTCTGGCCCACTGACCGGACGCGGGCCGCCCTGCGGGGCGGTTAAGCCTTGCGCACCAGACCGATCAGGAACAGCAGAATCACCGCTCCGATTGTCGCAAAGATGATTGATGAGATCAGCCCGCCGCCCACGGCAAATCCCAGCGCCGGAAAGATCGTGCCCGCCAGAAAGGCACCCACGATGCCGACGATGATATTGCCGATCAGGCCAAAGCCGCGCCCTTCCATGATCTTGCCCGAAAGCCAACCGGCGATTGCGCCGATAAACAGCATTGCCAACAAACCCGAGAATTCCATGTCTTGCTCCTACCGTTAAAGGGGTGGGGCGACCTTAATTCAGGTAACCGCCATCCGTGTCATCGCCCGCCTCTTCCATCAGACGGCCGATATCGGGGATGGTCACGTGGCGCTTGCCCTCCAACAGGATGATCTGATCCTTTTTCAGGGCCGAGATTTGACGGCTGACGGTTTCCAGCGTCAGACCCAGATAATCCGCCATCGCCTCGCGCGTCAGAGGCAGGTCAAAGACGATGGGCCCGGACATCCCTTTCGGTTGGATCGAGGCATCGCGGCGGGCAATGATCGACAGCAGGCTGGCGATCTTTTCCCGCGCGGTCTTGCGTCCCAGAACCAGCATCCACTCGCGCGCCGCGTCCAGCTCATCCAATGTCATCTGCAGCAGACGATGGGCAATATGCGGGGTATGACCCATCATGTCTTCGAACGGTTTCTTGCGGAAACAGCACATCACCAGATCGGTGGTCGCCACCACGTCATAAGCGGCGGATTCGCGCCCCGGACGGCCGACGAAATCACTGGGCAACAGCAGGCCCACCATTTGGGTGCGCCCGTCCTCCATCGTCTGGGTCAACGACGCGATCCCCGACACAACCGAGCCTACGAAATTCATCGGATCACCGGACCAGATTATCGTCTGCCCCGCCTCGAAGCTGCGGTAATATTTAATGGTCTCAAGCTCTTCCAGCTCGTCTTTTTCGCAATGCGCGCACACTGCACGATGCCGGATCGGGCAATCGTCGCAGTTGGTATGCTCATACACGGCCTTGAGTGTCATTCGTGCTTCCACTTGATCTCGGTCAAAGTACCTGAGCCTTCTTGGGTATACCCGTATCCCCATGACATTAAAACCGCAATTGGCACGGCTTGGACTTTTTGACGCGAAGGTCCCACGCTATACAAGCTACCCGACCGCGCCCCATTTCAACAATGACGTGGGGTCGGACATGTTCGGCGACTGGATATCGGGCATCGCACCCGGCAGTTCCATCTCGCTCTATCTTCACGTGCCGTTCTGCCGCAGGCTGTGCTGGTTCTGTGCCTGCCGCACCCAAGGCACCCAGACCGACAATCCGGTGATCGCCTATGTCGATGTCCTGAAGGCCGAACTGGACCTGCTGGCGGCGCGCCTGCCGCAGGGCGTGACCCTGTCGCGGCTGCACTGGGGCGGCGGCACACCGACCTTGCTGAACCCCGACCTGATGCGCGATCTGGCTGCGCGTGTCTTTGACGTGGTTCCGCTGGGTCCCGAAGCCGAGTTCTCGGTCGAGATCGACCCGAACGAGGTGGACGAGGCTCGTCTGGACGCGCTGGCCGAGGCCGGGATGAACCGCGCCTCGATCGGGGTGCAGGATTTCGATGACGAGATCCAGAAAACCATCGGGCGCATTCAGGGCTACGATGTTACCCGCAAGGCCGTGGACATGATCCGCGCGCGCGGCATTTCCAGCCTGAACGCCGATATCCTCTACGGCCTGCCGCACCAGACCAAGGCCCGGATGACCGAAAGCGTGCAGAAACTGCTGTCGTTGTCCCCGGATCGCGTCGCACTGTATGGCTATGCCCATGTGCCGTGGATGGCCAAGCGCCAGCAACTGATCCCCTCGGACGCGTTGCCCACGCCCGAACAGCGGCTGGACCTGTTCGAAACCGCCCGGCGGCTGTTCATGTGGGACAATTACGCCGAGATCGGCATCGACCATTTCGCCACGCAGGATGACGGGCTGACCCGTGCGCTGAATGCCGGGCGGCTGAGGCGGAATTTCCAGGGCTATACGGATGATCAGGCCGATATCCTGATCGGGCTGGGCGCCAGCTCGATCTCGCGCTTTCCGCAGGGCTATGCCCAGAACGCCCCGGCCACCTCGGCCCATATCAAGGCGATTCGCGACGGTCGCTTCTCGACCGCGCGGGGCCATCTGTTCAAAGGTCAGGACGTGCTGCGCGCCCGCCTGATCGAGGCGCTGATGTGCGATTTCCGCATCGATACGGCGGAAATCCTGCGCGACCACGACATCTCGGCCCCGGAGCTGATGCAGATGTATACGGATGCAAACGCCACTTTTGAGGGGCTGCTGAAGGTCGACGCCACCGGCCTGTTCATCCCGCCCGAGGCCCGTGCGCTGACCCGCATGATCGCCCGCAATTTCGACACTTATGACCTGAGCAAGGCTGGCCACAGCTCGGCCATCTGATCCCTTTCCGGCAGGCCGGTTTGCGGCCCGCCACCTGAACACCAGCACGGGGGCTTGACGCACGCCTTCGGTTTTCTCCACACTCAGGGGGCGGAAGGCATACCCTTCCCCAGCCTGAGGCAGGCGAATTCGCAGACAAGTCCGGCCCGCGCGACCGCGTCGGGCATCCCCCTTCGTGCAGTGTTTCTGCAACCTGAAAGAGGGACAGCACCCATGCGCGTTTTCACCGTCCTCGGCCCCAGCCAATCGGGCAAATCAACCCTGGTCGAGGCCATCAGCCGCCTCGACGGACGCCCCACCACATTCGACGTATCCGGGACCGTGCATTTGCACGGTTTTTCTTACTTGGACGAGCCCTGGTGCGCGATTGACGTGGATGGCGGCGGCGATGCGCTGGGATATGTCGGCCCGGCAATGGCGATCTCGGACGCCGCCGTGGTGGTCGTGCCACCCGACCCGGATGCCGCCGTCCTGTGCGCGCCTTATCTGCGGCTGGTCGAAGAGGCGGGCATTCCCTGTTTCCTGTTCATCAACCGGATGGACAATCCCAATGGCCGGATCCGTGATATAATCGCGGCGCTGCAAACCTATTGCACTCACCATATCGCCCTGCGTCAGGTCCCGATCCGCGACGGCGACACGATCATCGGCGCGGTCGATCTGATCTCGGAACGGGCGTGGAAATATCAGGAAGGCCAACCCTCGGCCCTGATCGAACTGCCGCAATCGGTCGAGGACCGCGAACAGGAAGCGCGCACCGAACTGCTGGAGACCCTGTCGGATTTCGATGACCACTTACTGGAACAGCTGATCGAGGACAAACAGCCGCCCAGCGCCGAGGTTTACGATCTGGCCGCGCAGGTGTTGCAGAACCATCAGCTGATCCCCGCCTGTCTGGGCGCGGCGAGCCATGGCAACGGCCTGACCCGCCTGATGAAGGCGCTGCGCCACGAGGCACCCGAGTTCGACATCGCCGCCGGGCGCGACGAGGCCGCCGAGAACGCTCGCGCCATTGCCGGGTTTGCCGACGTGAAGAAACATATCGGCAAGATCATCGTCCTGCGCGGGCTGGGTGACGGGGTGAAGGCGCATGAATCCCTGGGCGGTGAAACCGTCGGCAACCTGACCACGCTGGACGCCAAGACCCAGATCAGCGCGCTGGAGGCCGGACAGATCGGGTTGGCGGTGAAATCCGACCATCTGAATCCGGGCAACCTCTATGACAGCAGCTCAGCCACGCCGCTACCGGAATGGGCATCCTCGCATCCGGCGGCGCATCGTCAGGTCGTCTCGCCCGCGCATGAGCGTGACGATGTGCGCCTGTCCAACGCCCTGACCCGTCTGGTCGAGATCGACCCGGGCCTGCATCTGGAACAGGACGAACTCAGCGGTCACGCGGTTCTGGGCTCGCAAGGGCCGCAGCACATGCGCCGTGTGTCCGCAAAACTGGCCGAGGATTTCGGGATCGAGATCGAGGCTGAACCGGCTGAGACCGCCTACCGCGAGACCATCCGGTCCAAGATCGAACATCGCCACCGGCACCGCAAACAGTCCGGCGGAGCTGGGCAATTCGCCGATGTCGTCATCACTGTCGCCCCGCTGCCGCGCGGGTCGGGCTTTCAGTTCGAAGAGGTGGTCAAGGGCGGCGCGGTGCCCCGGAACTATATTCCCTCGGTCGAACACGGCGCCAAGGACGCGCTGGCGCAGGGGCCCGAGGGTTTCCCGGTGGTGGACGTCAAGGTCACGCTGAGCGACGGCAAGCACCACAATGTGGACAGCTCGGACTACGCCTTCCGCACCGCAGGCAAAAACGCCGTACGCGAGGCGCTGCCCGAGGCGAAACCGGTCGTCCTGCAACCGATCCTGAATGCGGAAATCCACCTGCCGTCGACCTTTGTGGGCGATCTGGTGCCCACGATCAGTTCCCTTCAAGGTCAGGTTCTGGGGTTCGAGGGCAATCCGAATGCCTCCGGCTGGGAGATTTTCAACGCCCAGCTTCCCGCCGTGGCGCAGGATGAATTGCACCGCACATTGGCCAGCGCCACGCGGGGCACCGGCTGGGTGAAGCTGCAGTTTGACCATTACGAGGAACTGCGCGGGCCGGTGCCCAATGCCAAAAGCAAGGAAATGGCCTGACACCAAAGGCGCGGGCTGGGATCAGCCCGCCGCCGCAATCAGTTCGCGGGTGTATTCGGTCTGTGCGTTTTCGAACAGATCCTCGGCACGGCCCATTTCAATCACATCACCGTTCCGCATGACGATCACGTTGTGCGACATCGCCCGCACGACCTTGAGGTCATGGCTGATAAACAGATAGGCCAGCCCGTATTTCCGCTGCAGATCACGCAGCAGGTCGACGATCTGCACCTGAACCGTCATGTCCAGCGCGCTGGTGGGCTCATCCAAAACCAGCAGCTTGGGCCGCAACACCATGGCCCGCGCGATGGCGATGCGTTGGCGTTGCCCGCCCGAGAATTCATGCGGGTAACGGTCCATTGCCGCCGGGTCCAGCCCGACCTCGGTCATCACTTCGGCCACCAACTCGCGCGGGGCGCGGTGGGGGTCGACCTTGTGGATCGCCAACCCCTCGGCAATGATCTGCTGGCAGGTCATCCGGGGGCTGAGGCTGCCGAACGGGTCCTGAAACACGATCTGCATGTCCTTGCGCAGCCGCCGCAACTCACGCGTGGACCAACGGCGCACGTCCTTGTCGCCGAAGGTAATCGCGCCCTCGGACGCGATCAGCCGCATGATCGCCAGCGCCAGCGTCGTCTTGCCTGACCCACTCTCGCCGACAATGCCCAGGGTTTCACCGGCGCGCACGCTGAGCGTCGCGTCGTTGACCGCCTTCACATAACCCACTGTCCGTTTCAAGAACCCGCGTTGGATCGGGAACCAGACCTTGAGGTGATCGGTGCGGGCGACCTCTTCGGCGTCTGCGGCCACCGGATCGGGATGGCCCGAGGGCTCAGCCGCCAGCAGTTTGCGCGTATAGGGGTGTTGCGGGTTGTCGAAAATCTCGGTGGTCACGCCCGTTTCGACGATCTCGCCATCCTTCATCACGCAGACCCGGTCGGCGATGCGCCGCACAATGCCCAGATCGTGGGTGATGAACAGCATCCCCATATTCTCGGATTTCTGCAACTCAGCCAGCAGTTCCAGAATCTGCGCCTGAATGGTCACGTCCAGCGCCGTGGTCGGCTCATCCGCGATCAGGATATCGGGCTTGTTGGCCAGCGCCATGGCGATCATGACCCG
>NZ_JALCBM010000111.1 GCF_028066395.1 Ruegeria sp. | reverse complement strand
TGGCGCGGTTGACGGGGCTCGAACCCGCGACCCCCGGCGTGACAGGCCGGTACTCTAACCAACTGAGCTACAACCGCCCGCTGCCCGTTCGTTGCTGAACGTTGGGGTGTATTATGGTCCCGCCCGGATATCGTCAAGCGGCGTTTTGAAGTTTTTTCCGAAATCGCGAATTTTAACCCGCGCCGCCCGCAGCGGGGCCCTTCCGTCACCCGTCAGAATGCGGCGCGGATCGGGGCTTCGAACCGCTCAACTGGTGAATGTGTTAACGATGCAACATCTCGCCATTATTGGCCGACCCGGATACACATTCCCGGCCCCCTCATTTAGGGCGGCCTTGCGCAAGGGGTTGCAGAACAAGCCCCACGCCAAATGCAAAAAGACGGAGCAGAATTATGAAAAAATTGTTTCTTAGCAGTGCATTGACAACCACTCTGGTTGCCGGTTCTGCTCAGGCCGTGGAACTGACCGGCGGATATGTCGATCTGGGCTACTCCACCTTCACCGACAGCGCTCTGGGCGACAAATACAACCTGAGCGGTTCGGGTGAGCTTGCCTTTTCGAAATCCTTTAGCACCCAGCTGGATCTGGGCGGGTATCGGCTGCAAAACCTGGATGGCACCACAACCAACTGGACCCTGCACGCGAACCTGCACACGGCATCAAACGCATCTTTCGGTGCGTTTATCGGTCGTGAAAACTCGGATGGGGCCGACTTTGACTTCTACGGCATCGAGGCCGGTTTCGACGCGGGCAAAGCTACAATCGAAGGCTATCTGGGCCGCCAGGAGGTTGTCGATTTCTCGGGCCTTGACGGCACGCTGTTCGGCATCTCGGTTGTCAGCGATATTGATGACAAATGGCAATTCTCGGCCAATTACGATCTGGTGGACAACATCGCTGGCATCCTGAATTCCGGCATGTTCTCGATTGGCGCAAACTACGCGGTGGCCGACAATGCCGAGATTTACGGCACGCTGGGAACCGCGCATCTCAGCTCTCCGATTGTCAGCGGCAGCTCGAACGAGGCCTATGTGGGCTTTGGCGTCCGGGTAAATCTGGGCAACGCGCGCGGCACCACTTTTGGCCGTCGCGGCGTGCTGAGCAAACTGCCCGGTCTCTAAACCCCTCGCCCCGGCGCAACCCGCCGGGGCTTTTGCATCCCCTGCCCCCTTGCAGCCGGAAATGAGTCGCTGTAAGAGGCATCCTTACGGGTGATTAGCTCAGTGGTAGAGCGCTTCGTTCACATCGAAGATGTCAGGAGTTCAAATCTCTTATCACCCACCATTCCCCTTTTGATCGCGACACCGGATATGGACAGCCGGGCTTGTCACATCTTTGATCCCCCGCCTATCCTGCCGGTGATGGCCGTGCCCTTCACGGCGCAGCGCGGCGGGTCCGGGACATGGCGAAACTGAAACGCGACATTGGCCTGATCGGCCTGACCTTCATCTCGGTCGGGGGAATCATCGGGTCGGGCTGGTTGTTCGGGCCTTTGCTGGCCGTACAGCATGCGGGGCCCGCGGCGATTCTGTCCTGGATCATCGGGGCCGCCGCCATGTTCATTCTGGCGATCACCTTTGCTGAAATATCGGCCATGCTGCCCATCCCCGGCGGGATTGCCCGGGTGCCGCAGTTTTCACATGGCAATATCGTGTCAATGGCGATGGGCTGGACCGCCTGGATCGGCTACAACACCACCGCCCCGATCGAGGTTGAGGCGATGCTGAAATACCTCGCCCCCTATGCGCCCTGGCTGCATGCGGCGGAGACCGGCGATCTGACCGGAGCCGGGGTCGCGGTGGCGCTGGTTTTCATGCTGCTGTTTGTGGCGGTCAACGCGCTGGGGGTCAAATTCTTCACCCATGTCAACGCAGTGCTGACCTGGGCCAAGATCGCGATTCCCGTGATCCTGTCCGTGCTGCTGATCGCCACCCGCTTTGATGCGCAGAACTTCACCCGGCCGGACGGGTTTGCCCCCTACGGGTTGCAGGGAATCATGGCGGCCGTTTCAACGGGCGGCGTGATCTTTTCCTTTATCGGCTTCCGGCACGTGGTCGACATGGCCGGCGAAGTCCGGAACCCGAAATTCGCCATCCCCGCCGCCCTTGTCCTGTCCATCCTCCTGTGTGCCGCCATTTATCTGGGCCTGCAGATCGCCTTCATCGGCGCGCTGGACCCGCAGATGATCCACGCGGGCTGGGCTAGCCTCAGCTTTGGCGGGCAAGGTCCGCTGGATGGGGTCATCATGTCGGTGGGTATCCTGTGGTTCCTCAGCCTGCTGAATATCGGCTCGGTCATCGGGCCATTCGGCAACGGGCTGGTGGCAACCGGATCGAACGCGCGGATCGCAATGGCGCTGTCGCAGAACGGGTTTCTCCCAAAACGGTTGCAGATGCTGTCCTCGTTCGGGGTGCCGCTTTGGGCGTTGGCGCTGAACTTTCTGATCGGCATCCTTTTCCTGCTGACCGTGCCCTTCACCACCGTCATCGCCCTGAACGGCGCGGCGATTGTGCTGTCCTTTGCCGTCGGGCCGATTGCCGTGGTCTGCCTGCGTGACCTGCTGCCCGACCATCCCCGTTCCATCCGCATCCCCGCGGTCAAACTGGTCGGCCTGTCCGCCTTCGCCATCGCAACCCTGATTGTGTATTGGAGCGGCTGGGACACCGTTTGGCGGCTGGGCATCGCGCTGATTGTCGGGATGGTCCTGCTGCTGATCCGGTTTCACAACCGTCTGGACGAGATGGACGTGACCGAGGCCCTGTGGCTGGTCCCCTATTTCGGCGGGATCGGGTTGATTTCCCTTCTCGGCCAATTCGGCGACGGTGCGTTGAAACAAATCCCCTTCGGCTGGGATATTCTACTGTGCATCCTGTTCTCGGCGGTGATCTTCGCGCTGGCCATCCGCTCGGCCCTGCCCGCGCGGAAATTCAACGCCTATATCGCCGAGGAAGAGGTTCTGCACCCCGCAAAACCCGTCATCGGCCTGTAAAAAAGGGCGAGGCCACAGCCCCGCCCTTTTCCAAGGAATTCAACCGGATCAGTGCGCCGTGGCGGATTGGCTTTCGCCCCCACCCGCCTTTGCGGCGGCGGCAGCGGCGGCCTCTTCGGCGGCTTCGTCCCATTCAATCGGCTCTGGCTTGCGCACCAGCGCTTGTTCCAGAACCTCGGACACATGTTTGACCGGGATGATCTCCAGCCCTTCCTTCACGTTGTCCGGGATATCGGCCAGATCCTTTTCATTCTCTTCCGGGATCAGAACCGTCTTGATCCCGCCACGCAGGGCGGCCAGCAGCTTCTCTTTTAGCCCGCCAATCGGCATCGCGTTACCGCGCAGCGAGACCTCGCCCGTCATGGCGATATCCTTGCGCACCGGGATGCCGCTCAGGACCGAAACGATCGAGGTCACCATCGCCAGACCTGCCGACGGCCCGTCCTTGGGCGTAGCGCCGTCGGGGACGTGGACGTGAATGTCAATCGAATCGAATTTCGGCGGCTTCACCCCGATCTGAGGCGAAATGGACCGCACATAGGACGAGGCCGCGTCGATGGATTCCTTCATCACATCGCCCAGCTTACCGGTGGTCTTCATCCGCCCCTTACCGGGCAGTTTCAACGCCTCGATATGCAGCAGATCACCGCCCACGGAGGTCCAGGCCAGACCGGTGACCACACCGACCTGATCATCCTGTTCGGCCAGACCATAGCGGAACTTGGGCACGCCCAGGAAATCATCCAGATTGTCGGGCGTCACCGTGACGGATTCGGCCTCTTTCTTGATGATCTTGGTCAGAGATTTCCGCGCCACCTTGGCGATTTCGCGCTCCAGGTTCCGCACGCCCGCCTCGCGGGTATAGGTGCGGATGATCTTTTGCAGAGCTTCATCGGTCAGTTCAAACTCCTTGGCCTTCAGACCGTGGTTCTTGACCTGCTTATCGATCAGATGCTGCTTGGCGATCTCGCTCTTTTCTTCCTCGGTGTAGCCAGCCAGCGGAATGATCTCCATCCGATCCAGCAGAGGCCCAGGCATGTTGTAACTGTTCGACGTGGTCAGGAACATCACGTTGGATAGGTCATATTCGACCTCAAGGTAGTGATCCATAAACGTGCTGTTCTGTTCCGGGTCCAACACCTCAAGCATGGCCGACGCCGGATCACCACGGAAGTCCTGCCCCATCTTGTCGATTTCATCGAGCAGGATCAGCGGGTTCGTGGTTTTCGCCTTTTTCAGCGCCTGAATGATCTTACCGGGCATCGAACCAATGTAAGTCCGGCGGTGCCCGCGAATCTCGGATTCGTCGCGCACGCCACCCAGCGAGATGCGAATGAACTCGCGCCCAGTAGCTTTGGCAACGGACTTACCCAGCGAGGTTTTACCCACGCCCGGAGGGCCAACAAGACACAGAATAGGACCTTTCAGCTTTTTCGACCGCTGCTGAACGGCAAGATATTCAACGATCCGCTCTTTGACCTTCTCAAGCCCATAGTGATCGGCATCCAGAATGTCCTGCGCGCGGCCAAGGTCCTTTTTGACGCGGGATTTGGTGCCCCAGGGCAGCGACAGAATCCAGTCCAGATAGTTGCGGACGACTGTAGCCTCGGCCGACATGGGCGACATGTTCTTGAGCTTCTTCAGCTCACCATCCGCCTTTTCGCGCGCTTCCTTAGACAGCTTGGTCTCGTTGATCTTGGCTTCCAGCTCGGCAACTTCGTTGCTGCCATCCTCACCATCGCCAAGCTCCTTCTGAATGGCCTTCATTTGCTCATTCAGATAGTACTCACGCTGCGTCTTCTCCATCTGGGATTTGACGCGGGTCTTGATCTTTTTCTCGACCTGCAGAACCGACATTTCGCCCTGCATCAGGCCATAAACCTTCTCAAGCCGTTCACTGACGGAAAGTGTCTCAAGCAGTTCCTGTTTCTGCTCGACCTCAATGCCCAGATGGCCCGAGACCAGATCGGCCAGCTTGGCAGGCTCGGTGGTCTCGCCCACAGCGGTCAGCGCCTCTTCGGGGATGTTCTTGCGCACTTTGGCATAACGCTCAAACTCATCCGCAACGGTGCGCAGCAGCGCCTCGGTCGTGGTGACATCGCCAGGGATTTCGGTCAGATATTCGGCGCGGGCCTCGAAGAAGTCTTCGTTTTCAAGGAATTCCGTGATTTCCACACGCGCCTGACCCTCGACCAACACCTTGACGGTGCCATCGGGCAGTTTCAGAAGTTGCAGCACATTGGCCAGAACACCCGAGCGGTAAATGCCGTCGGTATCCGGGTCATCGACGCCGGGGTCGATCTGGCTGGACAACAGAATTTGCTTGTCATCCTGCATCACCTCTTCCAGCGCGCGGACCGATTTATCACGGCCCACAAACAGCGGCACGATCATATGCGGAAACACCACAATATCGCGCAGCGGCAGGACGGGGTATGAGGAATTCAGAGGCTCTTGCATGCTCAATCCTTATCGTTGGCAAGACGGCACCGGTCCCTGATGCAGGCAACCCTTGGCCGTCTCCTGTCTTGGATGGTTAAGGTGGGGCGCTGACACGCGCTTTTCAACCTCACCATCATGTATCAGATTTCAGAATGACCCGAGGTCTGACCGACTGCAAGGCGTCCTGCGCAGATATCCACCATTTTTGTTGGTTGGCCGGTTACAGCGGGTCGATATCCCCCTGCGCCCGCTGCGCGTGGAACTCGGCCTGCCAGGCATCGAACATGCCCGCCGCGATGGCGTCGCGCATGCCTGCCATGATCTCTTGGAAGTAGTGCAGGTTGTGCCAGGTCAGCAGCATGCCCGAGATCATCTCATTGGCGCGGAAGACGTGGTGCAGATAGGCGCGCGAGTAGTTGGTGCAGGCGGGGCATGTACATTGCTCATCCAACGGGCGCGGGTCGTCGGAGTGGCGGGCGTTCTTGATGTTGACCACGCCGTAGCGGGTGAACACCTGCCCGGTCCGGCCCGAGCGGGACGGCAGCACACAATCCATCATGTCCACGCCACGCGCCACGGCGCCGACGATATCATCGGGCTTGCCAACGCCCATCAGGTAACGCGGCTTGTCTTTAGGCAGGTAATCGGGGGCGTAGTCGAGGCAGTCGAACATGGCATCTTGTCCCTCACCTACGGCCAGACCGCCGATGGCATAACCTTCGAAACCGATCTGTTTCAGTGCCTCGGCGCTTTCTTCGCGCAGGTCGGGTTCCAACCCGCCCTGCATGATCCCGAACAAGGCGTGGCCGGGTCGGTCGCCAAACGCCTCACGCGACCGTTCTGCCCATCGCATCGACAGACGCATGGACTCGGCAATCCGGTCGCGATCCGCAGGCAGCGCCGGGCATTCGTCGAAACACATGACGATATCCGAGCCCAGAAGGCGCTGGATTTCCATCGACCGTTCCGGTGTCAGTTCGTGTTTCGAGCCGTCGATATGGGATTTGAAGGTCACGCCTTTCTCGGTCAGCTTGCGCAGCCCGGCCAGAGACATCACCTGAAACCCGCCCGAGTCGGTCAGGATGGGCCGTTCCCAATTCATGAACTTGTGCAAGCCGCCCAGACGGTCGATCCGTTCCGCCGTGGGGCGCAGCATCAGGTGATAGGTGTTGCCCAGCAGGATGTCGGCCCCGGTGGCGCGCACGCTTTCGGGCATCATCGCCTTGACCGTCGCCGCCGTGCCCACCGGCATGAAGGCAGGCGTCCGCACCTCACCGCGCGGCGTGTTTATCACACCGGTGCGGGCCTTGCCATCGGTGGCTTTCAGGTCGAATGAGAAACGGTCGGTCATCAGGGGCCTCGGGGCGCGGTGGCGGAAAACGGGCAGGATGTGCCCGATCCGGCAGCGCTTTGCAACCCGTCAGGGTAACGAGCAGACCCGGTCGGTGAACAGTCGCACAACCCCTGCCCCGTCAACGTCACGACAGACCGAAACCGGCGGCCGGGACGGATCGGCGCGCGTGGCCCCGATCTCGGGACCATCCACCA
>NZ_JALCBM010000020.1:36216-58106 GCF_028066395.1 Ruegeria sp. | reverse complement strand
GTTAAATCTGAATAGGGTTTTCTTTGGCCAGCGCATCAAAGCGCATCAATGTGTCGATGAGTTTGGGCATCTGATCGAGGTAGATCATGTTCGGCCCATCGCAGGGGGCGTTATCCGGGTCCTGATGGGTTTCCATGAACACAGCCCCGGCTCCGACCGCTACTGCCGCCCGGGCCATGACCGGCGCAAACTCTCGCTGCCCGCCCGAGGAGCCGCCTTGGCCGCCGGGCTGCTGTACCGAATGGGTGGCATCCATCACCACCGGATACCCGGTCTGGGCCATCTGCGGCAGCGACCGCATATCTGCCACCAGCGTGTTATAGCCGAAAGAGGTTCCGCGCTCGGTTAGCAGGATATTGTGATTGCCGGTGCTTTCGATCTTGGAGACGATATTCGGCATCTCCCACGGGGCCAGAAACTGACCCTTTTTGACGTTGATCACCGCGCCGGTATTGCCTGCCGCCAGCAGCATATCGGTCTGGCGACACAGAAATGCGGGGATTTGCAGCACATCCACGGCCTCGGCCGCGATGGCGCATTGGGCTTCGGTATGGACATCGGTCAGAACCGGGATGCCCATGGTCTTGCGAATGTCATCCAGCACCTTGAGACCGGCATCAATGCCCATGCCGCGCTTGCCCGACAGGGATGTGCGGTTGGCCTTGTCATAAGACGCCTTGAACACATATTGCGCGCCCGCCGCGTCGCAGGCTTCTTTCATGGTGCCCGCGATCATCTGGGCGTGGTCTGCCGTCTCAAGCTGGCAGGGGCCGGCGATGATGGTCAGCGGAAGATCGTTGCCGACCGTCAGGTCGGAGATTTTTACATGTTTCATGTGTCTTACGAGGATACCTGTTCACGAAGGACCGACGCGGTAAGCGAGATCATCAGGTAGATACCAGCAAACAACAGGAAAGCCAAAATCGTATTTTCGAACTTGCGCGGATAGCTGGGTTCGTCGCTGGGAACCGGGTTCACCGCGACTGTCAGGTAACGCACCTTGCGGTTGGCCTCGGTCCGGGTGGTTTCCATTTGCTGCATTGCAGTTTGCAGCATCATGTCACGGGCCGCCAGATCGGCCTGCGCCATCTGAACGCGCACGCTCAGCCGCGCCAGCGAGTTTTCGCCTGCCGACACATCCAGCATCTCGGCATTCAACTCTTCCAGCACAGTTTCAAGCCGGGCAATGTCGCGGCTGACGCCATCGACCTTGGCCTGATTTGGGCGGAGGTTGTCCAGCAGGGCGGCCAGTTCCAGCTCCTTGTCCTGCAGTTCGAACTCGAATTGATCGATGCGGCCGCGCAGGCTGCCGATGACGCTTTGCGGGTCCAGCACCGCGCCCTGCAATTGCAGGTTAATCAGCGCTTCCTGCGCTTTGCGGCGTTCTTCTTGCGCGGTTTCGAACCCTTTCAGGGCGTCGCGCATCTGATCTTCACGCTTCAATTCGCTGAGGCCGTTGATGGTTTCCTCGGCATAGGAAATCAACCGGCTGGACATATCGACGGCAATCTCGGGCGAGGGGGCCGCGACCTCCATCCGGATGATGCCGTCGGTCGGATCATACCCAATCGTTATCATGCGCGAATATAGCTTGTACGCTTCTTCAAGGCTGGCATCCGGTGCCAGCCGCTGAATCGGATCAATCCAGTCCTGCTGGAAAATCGCCGAAAACCTGACATCGCGTTCCAGCCGTTGCAGGGCGTCTTTGGACTCCAGAAACTCCTGCGTGGCCACCGAATCCTGTGCCGTGGCAAACTGCGTGCCCGACAGCAGCCCGCCGATCGAACCACCGCCGCCATCGGCCTGCAGAATCGAAAAGGCGGAGTCGCTGGCATACATTGGCGTCGCGACCCGGTAGAAATAATATCCAACAATCAGCGTCGGCAGGAACACAAACACCGCCAGCCGCGCGAACAGGGCAAACAGCTTGCGCTTGCGCCGCCGGGCCACGTCTTTCTGGATCTGCCCGATTTCATATTCACGCCGCTGCGCGGGGCTGAGTTCCGGCCCCGGCAGGTTTTCCGGTTTGCCCGTGATGGTCTGAGGCAGTTGAACCTTGACCGTATCGCGGGCCTCGGGCTGATCATTGGCGGCCATGGTCAGCAGGTTGGTGCGCTGAAACGGGTCGATCCCTTTTTCGCGCAGCAGACGCACCGCGTCGTAATCCGAGGCCGCCTCCAGCCCGTTTTTCTGCGCCAGCCGCCGGGCCACGCGCAGTTGCCGACCGGTCAGCCCCTCGCGCTTGATCGCCTCCAGATCGGTTGAGGGCTGTGTATCCTCCGCGCCGTCCTGACCCTGCGTCGCGCGCCTGATCCGAGAGATCGCGTCCGAGCGCGCCTCGGCCGTGCCCTTGCCCTGCGGGCCCGGGTCGGGGTTGTATTTCTTAGCCTTGGGTTTGGTAGTCATATAACTGTTTTGCCTCTTCCAAGGTTTCGAACATGTAAAGCTGACCGTCCACAAGGACCGCCGCCTGCCGGGCAAATTTCTCCAACACCGCCGGGTTGTGGGACACAATCACCAGAGTCGTGGTCCGCAGCCGGTCGCGCAGGATATCCCCGGCCTTCTTGTTGAATTCAACATCGGTGGTGGCGGGCATGCCCTCGTCGATCAGATACATGTCGAAATCCAGCGCCAGCATCAGCGCAAAGGTGAATCGCGCCTTCATCCCCGAAGAATAGGTGCCCAGCGGTTGGTCGAAATACTCCCCAAGATTGCATAGCCATCTACAATAGGCTTCGACGTAATCGGGGTCCATCCCATAGATTTTCGCGATATAGCGGGCATTCTCCAAAGCTGACAGACGTTTGGCCACCCCGCCGGTGAAGCCCATCGGGAAGGACACCCGGCACTCGCGCCGGATCACGCCCTCGTCGGGTTTTTCCAGCCCGGCCATCATGTTGATCAGGGTCGTCTTGCCGGTCCCGTTCGGGGCCAGAATGCCGATGGATTTGCCCAGTTCCACCCGGAACGAGACCTGATCCAGAATCACCTTGCGGCGGGTTCCGGTCCAGAAGGATTTGCTGACATTTTCAAATTCCAGCATGTGTGGCCTGCTCAGGTCATCCGTGGTGCGTCGGCTTAAATGCGGGGGTGCTACCGATCCATATTGGCCACATTATGTCGAAATATGAAACAAATGATCAATGCATTCCCATCGCATATCACGACAAGTGTGATGTTCCGGTGCAGTGTGGACCTGACCCGGATCATGCCTATCTTCACCGGGACGCTTTGAAAGCCACGGAGTGTGATGAGTTCCCTTAGCCGCGAAATCGAAGCCTGCCGCCTGTGCGCCGACCGGTTTGCCGCGACCGCAACGGCGCATCAGCCGCGCCCGGTCGTCTGGTTTCGACCCGGCGCGCGCATCCTGATCGCGGGGCAGGCGCCGGGCGCGCGCGTGCACGAATCCGGTCGCCCCTTTACCGATCCGTCAGGCGACCGCCTGCGCGATTGGCTGGGGGTGGACGAGGCGCTGTTCTATGACCGCTCGGTCGTGTCCATCGTGCCGATGGCCTTTTGTTTCCCCGGCTACAATGACCGCAAGGCTGATCTGCCGCCGCCGCCGCTGTGCCGCCGCACATGGCATGACAGGGTGATGGCGGAACTGGGCGATGTGCCGCTGGCCGTGCTGGTGGGTGGGCATGCCCATAGCTACCATTTGGGCGCGAAAACCCCGGTGACCGAGACTGTGCGCAGTTGGCGGGACCATGCGCCGCGCGTCTTTGCCTTGCCTCATCCGTCCTGGCGCAATACGGCTTGGCTGAAGAAAAACCCCTGGTTCGAGGCCGAGCTGCTGCCGGTTCTGCGCGCCCGGGTGCAAGAGGTTTTGCAATGACTGACGCCACAGCGCTGGACGCCGCCCACGCCACCATGCAGGCAGCGCCGCTGGATGACGCGGCCCGGCTGCGCTTTTTCGAACGGCTGGCCGATAGCGAGTTGTTCCTGATGCTAACGGAAGAGGCGCAGGATGAGAATATCTCGCCCGAGTTGTTCGACGTGGCCGATGGCCGGTTCGTGCTGGCCTTTGATCTTGAGGACCGTCTGGCCCGGTTCGCAGGTCGCCCGGTGCCGTATGTGGCCCTTTCGGGCCGGGTTCTGGCGTCGATGCTGTCTGGGCAGGGGATTGGGTTGGGGTTGAATTTGGATGTCGCACCATCGTCGATGCTGATCCCGGCCGAGGCGCTGGGCTGGCTCTCGTCCACCTTGCAGAACGGCCCCGAGGAGGTGCAGCAGCACCTGTCCGAATTCCTGCCGCCCGCCGGACTGCCGGACAGGTTGTTACAGGCGCTGGACACCAAGCTGGCAACCGCCGCTGGTCTGGCCGCTGCCGCCTTTCTGGTTGGAACGAAATCGGATAACGGCGGTCAGGGCCATTTGCTGGGCTTTGTTGCGGCAGTTGAGGGGGCGCAACCCGCGCTGGCCCGTGCGGTGTCTGAGGCGCTGACCTTTTCGGGGATCGAGGCCGGTGCGCTAGATGTGGGCTTTTTCGCCCCCGAGGACCCGGCGACGGCAGCCCTGTCCCGGGTGGGCTTGCGGTTCGATCTGCCCCAACCGCAAGCGCCGAAAATGGAAAAGGCCGCCCCAGGCAGTGACCCGGAACGACCCCCAATCCTGAAGTAACAGCGCGTTAGTCTGCTGGTTCCAGTTTGTCCTGAGTGCGGGTCTCAAAATCGCTGGCGTCATGGCGTTCATGCAGCTGCGTGTGCGGCTCGCCAAAGGCGCGATTGACCATGCGGCCACGTTGAACGGCGGGGCGGGCGTCGATCTCTTGCGCCCAACGCATGACGTTCTTGTACGAAGCAACGTCCAGAAATTCCGCCGCATCATAAAGACGGCCCAGTACCAGCTGCCCATACCACGGCCAGATCGCCATGTCGGCGATGGTGTATTCATCGCCCGCAATGAATGTCTTGTCGGCCAGTTCAAGGTCCAGCACGTGCAACTGACGTTTGGCCTCCATCGCGAAACGGTCGATCGGGTATTGCCATTTCTCGGGCGCATAGGCGTAGAAATGACCAAAACCGCCACCCAGATACGGCGCGCTGCCCATCTGCCAGAAGACCCAGTTCATCACCTCGGTCCGCTTGTGCCCGTCCTCAGGCAAGAAGGCCCCGAATTTTTCAGCCAGATGAAACAGGATCGAGGCGCTTTCGAATACTCGCACCGGTTCCTCACCCGAATGATCCCACAGAGCGGGGATCTTGGAGTTCGGATTGGCCCCGACAAAGCCCGAGCTGAACTGGTCACCTTCGCCGATATTGATCAGCCACGCATTGTATTCGGCCTCTTTATGGCCAAGGGCCAGCAGTTCCTCCAACATGACGGTGACCTTGACCCCGTTGGGGGTGGCCAGCGAGTACAGCTGCAGCGGATGCTTGCCGACCGGCAGGTCCTTGTCATGGGTGGCCCCGGCGATGGGGCGGTTGATATTGGCGAAACGTCCGCCGCTTTCGCTGTCCCAGGTCCAGACTTTCGGAGGGGTATAGGTCGTATCGTCGCTCATCTCATGCCTTTCTGTCCAATGGGGCGGCTGCCCTCACAGCTAATATTGCAAAATGCAATGTCCAGCCCTGTGTCGGGAAGTGTTTTTGTAACAATTCCCGGTCCGGACCCTCACGTTTCCTCGTCGGACATAACACCACCGCGAGGGGGACTTCGCAGCGGTCCAAAATTGCTTATTGTCATGCCAGTCCCGCCACGATGGCGCCCCTTAACAGTTGAAACAAGAGGATAGACCACATGAAACGCTTTGCCCTGACCTTTGCGGCGGCCATGGCCCTTGCCGTGCCGGCCTTTGCTGGCGACCAGTATGTTGACGGTACCGGTTTTGCCGTTTCCGGCTATGACGTTGTCGCCTATCGCAGCCTGGATCAGGTTCCTGTTGGCCAGTCGCAGCCCGAAGCCGTGCGTGGTCACGCTGATATCACGGCGGAATATAACGGCTCGACCTGGGCGTTTGCTTCGGAAGAAAACCGTGACAAATTCCTGGAAAACCCGGCTTATTACGCACCGCAATATGACGGCCACTGCGCCTATGGCGTGTCCAAAGGCGGTAAGGTTCCGGCCAACCCGCACCTGTGGCGCATCGTTGACGACAAGCTGTACCTGAACATCACCGATGTTGTGGTTGGCTTCTGGGAAGAAGACGTTCCGGGCAACATCAACCTGGCCGAAGGCAACTGGCCGGGCATCGATACCTCGGCGGCGTCGACCAGCGTGATCCCGAAATTCACCTCGGAAGGCCCGGTGACGAACTAAGCGTTCGACCCGAGTACACATGCAAAAAAGCCCGGCTGGACGCAGCCGGGCTTTCTGCAGCAGATGGTCACAGCCCCCATAGCTGGCGACTAGCTGGCCAGCCAGTAATCATCCTGCATCTGCTGATCCGAATCGAATCTGATCCTGACGCTGCGCGCGCCGGGAAACTTGCGCTCGCGCAGCGCGTCGGGGATCACAACCTCGCCCTGGCCCGAGTTTTTCGACTGAAAGGTCAGAACCTCAGCCTCGGCCTTGCGCGATCCGGCCAGAACCGAGGTCGGCAACGCCACCCGGTTTGACCCTTCGCTGACCGGTGTTTTGACGAAATAGGTCAAATCCCGCCCGAAACAGCCGATGGCGTCCGGGATGTGATCCGCCGGTGTATCGTCTCTTTTACCAGCCTGATCTGTCTCACCCCGGTCCGACATGTCCGGCAATGCCGGGTCAGGCGAGAGAAGATCGCGGCAGGCATCAAGGTCTGCGCGCGTCAGTTCCACAACCCGCTTGCGCAGTTGCGGACGGCGCGGCACCGCAGGCCCCGAGCGGTTCTGGGCGGTCAGCCCCTCCTTGCGCAGGAAATCATAAGCCGACTTCGCCTGCGCGAACCCGGAATAATCGCCCCCCGTGTGATCGGGATGGGCGTGAAAGGCCACAGTGCGCCAGGCCTCACGAATCTCGTCGGCACTGGCGCCCTGGGAAAGGCCAAGCGCCTCTAACGCTTCGGCCCGAGCCTTGATTTTGCTCATTGGCTCCATACTCAAAATACTCGTTACACACTACACAGGCTCCACTCTGCGTTGCGCCGCTTTTTTGTCAAATTTTACGGGGTATTGGCACGGGGTGGGGCAACAGTTTTCGGGGTTGGTTCGGAATTGTTGCCCAGAGTTGACGTTGCGGAATATGCGCAGCCATCACAAGAACGCCGCCCACACCAACAAACGCGGGTTGGGGCGGCGATTCCAGACGAAAGAATCAGGCGACGTTCTGCAATTCGGCCTGCGGCGTGATTCCCAAAGCGAAACATACGTCGCGGGTCAGTTCCGGACGGTTGAGCGTGTAGAAATGCAGCTTGTCGACGCCGCCGTCGATCAGGTCAGAGCACAGTTCGGTGCACAGCGCCGTGGCCAGCAGTTCTTCGCGGTCGTCCCGCAGGGCCTTGTCGAACGCCTGTTCCACCCATGCCGGAATGCGCGTGCCGCAGCGCTGGGCAAAGCGCCGAGCGCCTTTCCAGTTCTCGATAGGCAGGATGCCCGGCACGATGGGCTTGTCGATCCCCGCCTTGGCGCAGGCGTCGCGGAAGCGAAAGAACGTCTCGGCCTCGAAAAAGAACTGAGTCAGCGCCTCATCTGCGCCGGCGTCCAGTTTGGCCTTCAGCCAGTCGACATCGGTGCGGGCATTCTGCGCCTCGGGGTGGATATCGGGATAGGCACCGACGCGGATGGCGAACATTTCGGTTTCGGCCAGCGCTTGGATCAACTCGACCGAATGGGCAAACCCCTCCGGGTGCGGCCGGAACCGGTCCTGCCCTTTGGGCGGGTCACCGCGCAGGGCCACAATGTCCTGCACGCCCGCGCGCGCAAACTGATCGGCAATCTCCAGCGTTTCCTGGCGCGAGGCGTCCACGCAGGTCAGATGCGCCGCCACAGGCAGGCCCGAGGATTTGTGCAGGGTTGCCACCGCATCCCGGGTCAATTCTCGTGTGGTGCCGCCTGCACCATAGGTAACGGATACGAAGCGGGGGGACAGCGGAGCCAGCGTCTGCACTGTGTCCCACAGGCGAAACGACGCCTCCAGCGACTGGGGGGGAAAGAACTCAAAGGAAATCTCGGGCTTGGTCATCGGTGCCTCATCTACAAAGGATTAATGACCTTGTGGCACGGGATGAATTGTGAGACAAACTCATATTATTCATCTCCAACATGAGTTTCATGTGAAATGCATATCGAATTTCGTCATCTGCGCACCATCAAGGCCATCCACGAATGCGGCGGGCTGGCCCGCGCGGCAGATCAGCTGAACATCACGCAATCGGCGCTGAGCCATCAGATCAAGGGGCTGGAGGATCAGGCCGGAGTGGAACTGTTCCTGCGCCGGTCGAAACCGATGAAACTGTCGGCGGCGGGGTTGCGCCTGCTGCGGCTGGCCGAACAGATCCTGCCGCAGGTCGAGGCGATGCAGGAGGAGTTCTCCTCCTTGCGTGACGGGCGCACAGGGCGGATGCATATCGCGATCGAATGCCACGCCTGTTTCGAATGGTTGTTCCCGGTGCTGGAAGGGTTCCGCAAATCCTGGCCCGATGTGGATGTCGATATCCGCCCCGGACTGGCTTTCGACGCCTTGCCCGCGCTGCAAAAGGAAGAGGTCGATCTGGTCGTCTCCTCCGACCCCGAAAGCCTGCCGGGCGTCGAGTTTGTCGAGCTGTTCGACTATAACGCCGTGTTCGTGGCCGCATCCGCGCACCCGCTGGCCGAAAAACCCTATATCGAGGCCGAGGATTTTCGCGGCCAGACCCTGATCACCTATCCGGTGGAACGCACCCGGTTGGACGTGTTCAGCCAACTGCTGATCCCCGCCCGCGTAGAACCCGCGACGATCCGGCAGGTGGAACTGACCGCCGTGATCCTGCTGCTGGTGGCGTCGAACCGGGGGATTTCTGTGCTGCCGGACTGGGTGGTGCGCGAGGTCAAGTATAACTCGGACTACGTCACCCGCCCGTTGACGAAAGAGGGGATCACCCGCAGGCTTTATGCAGCGGTCCGGTCCGAGGATCTGGAAAAACCCTTTGTGCAGGAACTGGTGAAACTGGCCCGGACCGAGGCGCGCAAACTGCAGGCGCAATAGTCGCTGGGCGCGGGTCTGGTATGCGCATCATTCCTCTTGGCAAGGGCGCGATGCATCAGTATACGCGCGGTTTGACCGGACAGGAGCCTTGAGACAATGGTTGGCAGTGCAAATCTCAACATCATGATGAAAGCCGTGCGCAAGGCGGGGCGGTCTTTGGTCAAGGATTTCCGTGAGGTCGAGAACCTGCAGGTGTCGATGAAAGGCGCCGGCGATTTTGTGTCGAAGGCTGATATCGCTGCCGAGAATATCCTGAAAGAAGAGCTGCTTGGTGCCCGCCCGACCTATGGCTGGCTGGGCGAAGAAGGCGGCGGTCAGGATGGCGAGGACCCCACCCGCCGCTGGATCGTCGACCCGCTGGACGGCACCACCAACTTTCTGCACGGGCTGCCGCACTGGGCGGTGTCCATTGCGCTGGAGCACAAGGGCAAGATCGTCGCCGGTGTGATTTATGACGCCGCCAAGGACGAGATGTTCTTTGCCGAAAAAGGCGAGGGCGCGTGGATGAACGACATGCGCATCCGCGTCTCGGGCCGCCACCGGATGATTGAGTCGATCTTTGCCACCGGTCTGCCCTTTGGGGGCCGCTCCGATCTGCCTGCGACTTTGCAGGATCTGGCGCGTCTGATGCCCGCCTGCGCCGGTGTGCGCCGCTGGGGTGCCGCGGCGCTGGACATGGCCTATGTCGCCGCCGGTCGGTATGAGGGGTTCTGGGAACGCCGTCTGAACGCCTGGGACATGGCCGCCGGGATCATAATCGTCAAAGAGGCGGGTGGTTTCGTGGAGGCGCTGAACCCCGAGGGCAGCGTGCTGGACGACGGCGAGGTGATTTGCGCCAACGAGCCGATCTTTGACACATTTGCCAAGGTGATCCGAGGCTGAGGATGTGATCTGACGCTGCGCGTCAGTGCCTTCGGCGAGAGTATTTTTGAAAAGATGAAGAGGCGCGCCGCTTGGGAACAGGTGGCGCGCGTTTTATTGGGGGTCAGAGCAGGGCGCGTTGGGCCTTGCCCGTTTCGGCGGCGCGTCGTGCGGCGACCGATGCGACGGCCAAATCCTGCAGGCCGACGCCGGTGCCGTCGAACAGGGTAATCTCATCCGCGTTGCTGCGCCCGGGGTGGTCGCCGTTGATCACCGCGCCGATCGGCGTGATGGCAGTTTCGGTCAAGCTGCCTGCGGCCACGGCGTGTTGCGCCTCGCCGATGGTGACGGATTGAGCGACCTCGTCGGTGAAAACGGTCGCGGTGGCGAGCAGATCGGGGTCGACCTCCATCTTGCCTTTGGTGTCGGTGCCCATGCAGGCCAGGTGGGTGCCGGGTTTGATCCAGTCTTTCATCAGCAGCGGTTCAAAGGCCGAGGTGATGGTGATGATCACATCCGCTTGCGCGCCCAGTTCCTGCTGGCTGACGGCTTCGAACTCCAACCCGATCTCTTCTGCAACCGCGCCCAGACGGGGTAGCATGTCGGGATGCGGGTTCCAGGCTACGACCCGCTCGAAATCGCGTTGCTCGGCGGCGGCGCGCAGTTGGAAGGTGGACTGATGTCCGGCCCCGACCATGCCCAGAACCTTGGCGTCCTTGCGGGCCAGATGGGCGATGGATACGGCGGATGAGGCTGCCGTGCGTACCGCCGTCAGGTAATTGCCGCCGACCAGAGCGGACAACCGCCCGTTATCGGGGTCGAATAGAAACACCGTGGATTGATGGTTCGTCAGGCCCTTATCGGCATTGCCCGGCCAATAGCCGCCGGACTTGACGCCCAGCACTTGCCCGTCCCGGTCAAAGCCGGATTTGAACCCGTAAAGCGCGTCGGCATATCCCAGTGCCTCGCGCACCACCGGAAAATTGCGGGCACCGCCTCTGGCCATGGCGGCAAAGACCGATTGCACCGCGTCAAAGGCCTGTTCCCGTCCGACCAGTTGCTGGCACAGGTCCTCGCCCACGATCAGCAGGCCATCTTGCGTGTTCATGGCATCCTTCATTGTTCAATACGCCTTGCCACGGGCCGAGACTGGCCACAGGGTTTCGACCTTGCCGTTCCGAACGCCAACATACCAGTCATGGACGTTGCAGGTGGGGTCGCAATGCCCCGGCACCAGACGCAGCTTGTCGTTCACCTTGAGCACCCCGTCCGGGTCGCCGATCACCCCATGCTCATCCGAGCATTTGAGGTATTCCACATCGTCGCGCCCATAGATGAACGGCAGCCCGCTATCGACCGATTGCGCCTTGAGGCCCGCATCGCAGATCGCCTTGTCCGCTTTGGCGTGGCTCATGATGCTGGTCAGGATGAACAGCGCGTTTTCCCATTCGCCCTGATCGATCCGCTGGCCATTCTCATCCAGAATGCGGCCATAATCGGCGTCCATGAAGGCGTAAGAGCCGCATTGAAGCTCATTATAAACGCCCGAATTGCTCTCGAAGTAATACGACCCCGTTCCGCCGCCCGAGACCAGTTCGCAGGAGATGCCTTCGGCCTTGAGGCCCTCCACCGCGTCGCGGACCATGGCGATAGCCGTGTCCAGTTTTTCCTTGCGCGCCTCATAGGTGTCGAGATGCTGCATCGCGCCCTGATAGGCCTGAATGCCGGTGAAAGACAGGTTCGGTGCGGCTTCGACGGCCTTGGCGATGGCAATCACGTCTGCGGTGGTGGTGACCCCGCAGCGACCAGCGCCGCAGTCGATTTCAACGAACACCTCCAGCTGCGTGCCGTGGCGCTGCGCTGCTTCGGACAGATCGGCGACATTCTCGATATCATCGACGCAGACGATGGTACGCGCGCCCAGCTTGGGCAGGCGGGCCAGACGGTCGATCTTGGCCGGGTCGCGCACCTGGTTCGACACCAGAATGTCCTTAATGCCGCCGCGTGCGAAGACCTCGGCCTCAGACACCTTCTGACAGCAAACGCCCACCGCGCCGCCCAGCTTTTCCTGCAGCTTGGCCACATCCACCGATTTGTGCATTTTGCCATGCACCCGGTGACGCATCCCATGCGCCTTGGCATAATCGCCCATCTTGGTGATGTTCCGCTCCAACGCGTCCAGATCAAGGATCAGGCAGGGCGTTTGAATCTCGGACTCATCCATGCCGATGGCGGCGGGGATGTCAAAGCCGACCTCCAGTTCATCGAGTTTCACCGGTTTGTTCATGTCGTTCCTCCTTGCCCGGTCAGCCAGGGCAGTTTGTCCAGATCCACATTGCCGCCGGTGATGATCACGCCGACGCGCTTGCCCCGGAACACGCCGGGGTTCTTGAGAATGGTGGCCAGCGGGACGGCCGAGGACGGCTCCATCACCACCCGCAGGTATTTCCAGGTCAGCTTCATGGCCTCGATGATCTCGGCGTCCGAGGCGGTGAAGATGTCGGTCACGTGGTTCGACACGAAGTACCAGGTGTTTTCTTTAAGCGGCACCAGCAGCCCGTCCGCCACGGTTTTGGGTGCGTCATCGGCGATGATGTGACCGGCCTTGAAGGACCGATAGGCGTCATCCGCCTGTTCCGGTTCCGCTGCATAGATCGCCGTCTGCGGGGCCAGATTTGACACGGTCAGGCAGGTGCCCGACACCATGCCGCCACCACCGATGGGCGCGATCACCGCGTCCACGCCGCCGGTCTGGTCCAGCAACTCGGCCGAGCAGGTGGCCTGACCCGCGATCACGCGCGGATCGTTATAGGGGTGGACAAATTCGCCGCCGGTGCGGGCCTGCACCTCGGCAAAGGTGGCCTCGCGCGATGAGGTCGAGGGTTCGCATTCCGTGATCGTCCCGCCATAGCGGCGCACTGCATCCTTCTTGGCCTGCGGGGCGGTGCGTGGCATCACCACGTTGCAGGGGATGCCACGGCGGCCTGCGGCGTAGGACAGTGACAGGGCGTGATTGCCGCTGGAATGGGTGCAGACGCCCTTGTCGGCCATCTCCTCGGGCAGGCCAAAGACTGCGTTGCAGGCACCGCGTACCTTGAAGGCTCCGGCCTCCTGAAAGTTCTCGCATTTGAAGAACAGCTGCGCGCCGGTCAGGTCGTTCAGATGGTCCGAGGTCAGGACCGGCGTCTGCCGGATATGTGGTTTGATCCGCGCATGAGCCGCGCGCATATCCTCGACAGTCAGGTCGGCGGCTGAGATTTGGTCCAACATGCCGCCCTCCCTATGCCGCTGCCCGGGCATGGCCGGATGGGCCTGCGCGAAAGTAATCCTGCGCGGCGGCCACGCCGCTGCCCAGCGTGATGGGATAGTCCAGATCGGCCATGGCCATCTCGATGGTCGCAAGGCCGGACAGGACCATGACATCAGTCAGGCTGCCCAGATGGCCGATGCGGAAGGCCTTGCCGTTCAACTGCCCCAGCCCAACCCCGAAGGACACGCCATAGGCGTTGAAGGCATGATCGGTCAGGGCGTTGCTGTCGAACCCATCGGGCACATAAATCGCGCTGACGGTGTCCGAATACAGACCGGGGTCCTGCGCGACCAGCTTCAGCCCCCAGGCATCTACGGCGCAGCGCACGCCTTCGGCCAGCCGGAAGTGGCGGGCATAGACATTGTCCAACCCTTCCTCGAACAGCATCGTCAGGCTTTCACGCATGCCATAGATCAACTGCAGGGGAGGGGTGTACGGGAACCCTCCGGTCGCGTTTGCAGACATCATATCATTGAAATCAAAGAAGGTTCGGGGCAGTTTGGCCGTCTCCATCGCCGCCAGCGCCTTGGGGCTGACGCACAGGATCGCCATGCCGGTCGCCAGCATGAACCCTTTTTGCGAGCCGGAAACGGCGATATCGACACCCCAACCGTCAAATTCAAACGGCATCGAAGCCAGAGAGCTGACGCAATCCACAAACAGCATCGCAGGATGCTTAGCGTTATCCATTGCCTGACGCACTGCAGCAATGTCCGAGCGTACTCCAGTGGCGGTCTCGTTGTGGGTTACCAGAACGGCGCGAATCTCGTGGTTCGTATCAGCGGCGAGGGTTTCCCCGAACTTGTCCGCTGGTGCACCGCTGCCCCACGTGCAGTCGATCACCTGCACGTCCAGCCCGTGTCGCTGGCACAGATCGATCCAGCGATGGCTGAACACGCCATAGCGCGCCACCAGCACCTTGTCGCCGGGGCTGAGGGTGTTGGTCACCGCCGCCTCCCACCCACCGGTGCCGCTGGCGGGGAAGGTGACGATCTGGCCGTCGGTAGTGCCAAAGACCTTTTTGGTGCCTTCGAGCACCGGCGCAAAGGTTTCGACGAAATCCGGCGCGCGGTGGTCCTGAGTCTGCACCTGCATGGCCAGACGCAGGCGGTCGGGAATGTTTGTGGGGCCTGGAATAAAGACCGGGTTCTGGTTTGACATCATCATGTCCTCCGCTTTGGACAGAAGTGTCGCTGGTTTCCTTATTACGTGCAATTTTCTTGAAAAATATTTTCATTTATTCGATAAAATACGCAAAGTGCTGAAAAACATGGGTTTTCAGTTTCTCATTCCCGGCTTTTTGTTTTGCCGGGTTTTTCAAAGTTTGACCGTCGGCCAGAAAAAGGGGGATTTGAGGATGCAGAAAAGACCGCGGGGCAGGCCGAAATCGCTATTCAAGGAAAGCTCGGCCGGGACGATGCAATCGTTGGACCGGGCACTGGGCGTGCTGACCTCGGTGGCCCGGCTGGAACGCGCCGCGCTCAGCGATCTGGCGCGTGAGATCGGGGTGCCCACGGCCACCACTCACCGTATCCTGACGACGTTGCAGAAACACGGCTTTGTCGCCTTTGACGAGGAACGGCAGGAATGGATGATCGGGATCGAGGCGTATCGCACCGGCGCCGCCTATCTGCGCCGCAGCAGCGTGCTGGAGATCGGCAGGCCGATCCTGCGCCGATTGATGCAAGACAGTGGTGAGACCGCCAATCTGGCCGTGCCCGACGGGGCCGAGGTTGTCTTTGTCGGGCAGGTCGAAACCCCCAACCCGATCCGCGCCTTCTTTCCGCCCGGCGCGCGGACGCCGATGTATGCCTCGGGCACCGGTAAGGCGATTCTGGCGGCGCTCAGCGATGCCGCCTTGACCAGGGTGTTGAGTGATACAGATCCGGTGGCCTTTACCGATCACACAAGGTTGCCGGGCACCGGCCTAAAGGATGACCTGTCGGCCACCCGTGCGCGGGGCTGGTCCCATGACCGCGAGGAACGCTATCAGGGTATGTCCTGCATCGGGGCCGCGATCTTTGACAGTAAGGGAGAGCCCTGCGCGGGCATCTCGGTCTCAGGTCCCACCGTCCGGTTCAACGAAGAACGCGTGCCGGAACTGGCTGCGCTGGTGACGCGGGCCGCGCGGGACATCACACATCTCAGCGGCGGGCAAAACCCCGATTAACGCCGCCGGATTTTCGGAATGCGCGAGGCGGAGAGTTTGTATTCATGCTCGGGATGTGGCGGATGCCCGTGGGTGCGGTTCCAATAAGCGGTCCCGCCGCGCCGTAGCCACAACGGGATGCACAGGATCAGCCCGACAACGAACCCACCCGTATGCGCCCAATAGGCCACGCCGCCCTCGTCGGGGTTGCTGGACAAACTGCCCACGAACTGAAGGCCCAGCCAGACGCCCAGCATCACAAAGGCCGGGATCGAGAAGACGCGGAAATAGACGATCAGGATCAGCAGGATATCCACCCGGGCGCGGGGGAACAGCAGAAGATATCCCCCCATCACTCCGGCAATTGCGCCCGATGCGCCGATTGTGGGCACGACCGAATCCGGTGCGGTCACAACATGGATCAGCCCCGCGCCGATTCCGGCGACCAGATAGAACAGCAGGAAGGGCAAGTGGCCCATCTCGTCTTCCAGATTGTCACCGAAGATCCACAGAAACAGCATGTTCCCGGCCAGATGCATCCAGCCGCCATGCAGGAACATCGACGTCACCAGTGTTTCCAGCGCGACGCCGTCGGCAATCCGTGCCGGGATGATAGCATAGTCGAAATAGAACCGGTTGATCAGGCGCGCATCATCCATGATTCCCGCATAGCTGAGAAAGATCAGGATGTTGGCGGCCATCAGCGTGTAGACGACAAAGGGCACGCGGCCCGAGGGGTTGTGATCGCGGATCGGAAACATGCCGCGACGCTGGGCTTTTCGCAGCCCAGCGTCAAGGTCAGGTTATGCCGCACCTCCCAAAAGTGCGGCGTTGCCGCCCGCCGCCGTCGTGTCGACGCAGACGTGACGTTCCCCCAGAACGCGCGCCCGGTCGGGCAGGCCGGGGATCAGCGGCAGGATCGGGCCGGTGCGGCGGGCCAGATGGTGCTCAATCTTGCGCGCGGTATCCGCGTCACCCCACCACAGGACGCCCGAGATGCCTTCGATGTTTTCCAGCCTGTGCAGGTCCAACGCCCCGGTGGCGCGGATCGCGGTGCCCCCCAGCGCTTTGACCGCACCCACCTGCGCTTGCGCGGCCTCGGGTCCCGGTCCCATGCACAGCAGAGGCAGGCGGGGATACTCGCTGAGGCGGTTTGATTCGCCGGTCGGGCCGGGCAGGGATCGGGTTTGAACGGCGGCGGGCTGGCCCTCGGGCGCGGGCAGGTCGGCCATTGTGCCCTGCCATTGGTCGGAGACCGCCTGCCGGTCGGGCGCACAGAACCGCGCCATGTAGTTTGGGCCACCTGCCTTGGGTCCAGTGCCGGATAACCCTTCGCCGCCGAAAGGTTGCGAGCCGACAATGGCGCCGATCTGGTTGCGGTTGACATAGATGTTGCCCGCGTGGATCGCCTCGGTCACGTGTTGCACCCTGTCGTCGATCCGTGTGTGCAGGCCGAAGGTCAGCCCGTAGCCGGTGGCGTTGATGTCCGCGATGATGTTGTCGATAGCCTGTGCCTTGAAACGGGCGACATGCAGGACAGGGCCGAAAATTTCCCGATCTAGCGCGGCGATGCCGGGGATTTCGATCAGGGTGGGGGCAACGAATGTGCCTTCGGGCGGCAGGGGCAGTTCCTTCAGCACCCGCCCTTCGTTACGGGCACGGGCGACGTGGTCGGCGATGCCTTGGCGGGCCTGATCGTCGATGACCGGGCCGCAATCGGTTGAGATCAGCCACGGCTCTCCCACCTGCAGCGCATCCATGGCACCGGTCAGCATGGTCAGCACGTCATCGGCGATGTCTTCCTGCAGATACAGGCATCGCAGGGCGGAACAGCGCTGCCCGGCGGATTGAAACGCGCTTTCGATGATCGACTGGACGGCCTGTTCCGGTAGCGCGGTGCTGTCCACGATCATTGCGTTCAGCCCGCCGGTTTCAGCGATCAGAGGTGTGCCGGGGCGCAGGTTTTCGGCCATCGCAGCGCGGATTTTCTGCGCCGTCGCGGTCGAGCCGGTAAAGGCCACGCCCGAGACGCGCGCATCCGAAGTCAGCGCCGCCCCAACCGCTGGTCCACCGGGCAGCAATTGCAGCGCGTCGCGGGGCACCCCGGCCTCGTGCATCAGCTGCACCGCGCGATGGGCGATCAGCGGGGTTTGCGGGGCCGGTTTTGCCAGCACCGCGTTTCCGGTCGCCAATGCGGCGGCAATCTGGCCCGAGAAGATGGCCAGCGGGAAATTCCACGGGCTGATGCAGGTAAAGACCCCGGCGGGATTGGCGTCGGGGATGTTGGCTGCGTAATAGCGCAGGAAATCCACCGCCTCGCGCAGTTCAGATATCGCATCGGGCAGGGATTTCCCGGCCTCGCGGGCCAAAAGGGCGAAGAACTCGCCAAAATGTGCCTCATATAGATCGGCGGCGGCGTTCAGGATACGGGCGCGATCCTCTGGCGCGGCGTCCCACGGGTGCGCGGTGGCCAGTGCCAATTCAACGTCGTGCGCGCTGGCCGGGGCGACCGCGCCGGGGCGGTCTTGCGGCTGCGCTGGGTTGATCACCGGTTGGTCCGGGTCTGGTTTGGCATCCCCGGACAGCAGAGGCTGGGCGTACCAGTGATGCGCCCGGAATTCATCCCGCGCGGCCTCGATCCGGTCAAGTGTCGGGGTGTGATGCAGATCGAAGCCTTTCGAATTCGGGCGCTCGGGCGCGTATAGCTCGGGTCCGGTAGGCAGGGGTGTTGCCTGCGTATGAATGGCCTCGAACGGATCGGCGGCGACCTCTTCGGGCGGCACGTCCTCGTCCACGATCTGGTTCACGAAGGATGAATTCGCGCCGTTTTCCAGCAGGCGCCGCACCAGATAGGCCAACAGGTCGCGATGCGCGCCGACCGGGGCATAGATGCGACAGCCGGTGGTGTGCCCGGCCTTGACGATCTGATGAAGGGTTTCGCCCATCCCGTGCAGACGCTGGAATTCAAAGGGTTGCCCATCGGCCATGTGCAGGATGGCGCTGACCGTGTGGGCGTTATGGGTGGCGAATTGCGGATAGATGCGGTCGGTCATCCCCAGCAGCTTGCGCGCATTGGCGATGTAGGACACATCGGTCGCCGCTTTCTGCGTGAAGACCGGGAAACCGTCGACACCTTCGACCTGCGCCCGCTTGATCTCGGTATCCCAATAGGCGCCCTTGACCAGACGGACCATCAGCTTGCGGTCGTGACGCTGGGCCATGTCGTAGAGCGTATCCAGCACCAGACCGGCGCGCGGGCCGTAAGCCTGCACCACGATGCCGAACCCGTCCCAACCGGCCAGAGCAGGTTCGGCCAGAACGGTGTCGATCACCTGCAGGGACAGCGATAGGCGGTCGGCCTCTTCGGCGTCCACATTCAGACCCATTCCGGCGGATTTCGCGAGCAAAGCCAGCGAGCGGAGACGAGGAACCAGCTCCTCCATCACACGCTGTTCCTGCGCCAGTTCGTAGCGCGGGTGCAGGGCTGACAGCTTGACCGAGATACCGGGATTGGCGCGGATGTCATCCTCGGTGCAGGCTTCGGCAATCGCGGCGATGGCGCGGGAATAGGACAGGTGATAGCGGGCGGCGTCGGCCTCGGTCCGCGCCGCTTCGCCCAGCATGTCGTAGGAATAGGTATAGCCCTTGTCCTCCATGCCTTGGGCGCGGGCCATGGCGGATTGGATCGTCTCACCCAGAACGAACTGACGGCCCATTTCCTTCATCGCGCGACCCACTGCGGTGCGGATCACCGGCTCACCCAGCCGTTTGATCGCCCCGCGCAAGGCGCTGACGGGTGAGGGTTTGCCGTCATCCAGAACCCGGCCAGTCAGCATCAGCGCCCAGGTGGACGCATTGACCAGCGAGGATGAGGACTGCCCCAGATGCTTACCCCAGTCCGAAGGCGCGATCTTGTCCTCGATCAGCGCGTCGATGGTATCTGCGTCCGGCACACGCAGCAGCGCCTCGGCCAGACACATCAGCGCCACGCCTTCGTCGGTGGACAGGCCATATTCGGCCAAAAACACCTCCATCATCCCCGGAGACGTGCCGGATCGTATATCGCGCACCAGCCGGGCGGCGGCGTCGCAGATGGCCTGCCGGTCGGCAGGGGCCAACGCGGCCTGCTCCACCAGTTCCGCCAGCACGGTGGATTGGTCGGCATAGGTGTGAGTGTCGATCAGGGTGCGCAGGGTATGAGACATGTATCCTCCGGTCTTTTGAGGAGTATACATGCGAATTTCCGGGACAATCGGTTGATTTTCTATATTCTGCCGGTCGATGTGCTGAATTTCACGGGAACGGCGATGCAAAAGAACTTTCCGAGGTTGGACCGGTATGATCAGGCGATATTGACGATTCTGGCCGGGGATGGTCGGATTTCCGTTGCCGATCTGGCGCGGCGGATCGGGTTGTCGAAATCGCCAACCCAGGCGCGGCTGAAACGGTTGGAGGCCGAGGGCATCATCACCGGCTATCGCGCCCTGCTTGATCCGATCCGGCTGGGTCTGGATCACGTGGCCTTTGTCGAGGTGCGCCTGTCCGACACCCGCGAAAAGGCGCTGGGTGAGTTCAACGCCGCCGTGCGCGGGATCGCCGAGATTGAGCAAGCCCATATGATCGCGTCGAATTTCGACTATCTGCTGAAAGTGCGCACCGGGTCGATGTCGGAATACCGTGCGGTGCTGGCCGAGAAGATCTCGGCCCTGCCGCATGTGGCCAACACATCGACCTTTGTGGCGATGGAAGCGGTGAAAGAGGCCGGATTGTCCGGTGCGATTGACCCCGACAGTTGACGGGTTCGCTTTCGGCCCCATCATTGGGGGATGAAACGGGTTTTTATAGCAGCGTTGATGATCACCGGGTTGCCCGTCTTGGCGGTTGCCGAAACCTGTCCGGCTGCGCCGGATCACATCGCGGGCATTGATGCATTGCTCGCACAAACGCAGGCGGCGACCTCTCAGGCCGATGCGCGAGTCTTCTCGGGCCAGATGTGGGAGCTGTGGACCGACGCCCCGGATGCGCGGGCGCAAGTGTTGCTGGATCGCGGTATGCGGATGCGTGAGGCGTGGGATTTGACCGGTGCGTTGGTCGAACTGAACACGCTGGTGGAATACTGCCCCGCCTATGCCGAGGGCTATAATCAGCGCGCCTTTGTCAATTACCTGCAGCAGGATTTTGCGGCGGCCCTGCGCGACCTGGATATCGCGATTGAACTCTCACCCAACCATGTCGCGGCGCTGAGCGGGCGGGCCTTGTCCCTGTTGGGCCTGCAACGGTTGGAGGAGGCGCGGGACGCCTTGAACTACGCCTTGCAACTGAACCCGTGGCTGTCTGAGCGGGCCCTGTTGGAGCCGGGCGGGCTGTTGGACCCGCCAGGCGAGGATATCTGACGGTGAAACGCCCCCGAGAAGACCCGGGGGCGCTCAATAGCCTAGCCGACCAGTCCGTTATCATCTCGCTTGATCGCAATGACCGATGAACGCGGCGTGCCGCCATCAGGCCAGTTACTGCCGGGATGCTGGATGCCAACAAACATGGTGCGCCGATCGGTGGACCAGGCCAGCCCCGTCACCTCGCACCCGTTTGGGCCGGTCATGAAACGCACGATCTCGCCGGTTACCGGGTCACCAACCAGCATCTGGTTGTTGCCGTTGCCTTCGAAATCGCCCTCGTTATTGTCCTTGCCGTCAGTCTGTATCCAGACCAGCCCGGTTGAATCGATGGCCATGCCGTCAGGCGAGTTGAACAGGTTTCCCTCGTTCACATTGGCCGATCCGGCGCGAGTGTCGGAATGCACGGTCGGGTTGCCCGCCATCACATACAGATCCCAGTCGAACCCGTCAGCGGCGTGATCCTCATCCACCGGGCGCCAGCGTACGATCTGGCCGTATTTGTTGGCCTCGCGCGGGTTGGGGCCGTTGGCAGCGGTATCGTCACCCCCGGCATTTGGCTTCACGCCCCGGTTCTTGTTGTTGGTCAGGCAGCAATAGGCCTCGACCGCGACGGGGCTGGTGGCGACCCATTCGGGGCGATCCATGGTGGTGCCACCCGCAGCCGAGGCCGCCATGCGGGTGAAAATCAGGATCTCGGCCGCGTCCATGCCGGTGGTGTCCGGCGTCAGAGGCAGCCATTCCCCCGTCATGTCATCGTTGAACTTGGCGACATACAGCGTACCGTCATTCAGCAGGCTCTCGGTTGCCGCGCCCGGCTGATAGGTGCGGTTCGAAACGAAACGGTAGAGATACTCGCCCCGCTCATCATCGCCCATATAGACGACAACGCGCCCGTCTTTGGCCAAGGCGACCTCGGCGTTTTCGTGTTTGAAACGGCCCAGGCCGGTGTGCTTGACCGGCGTGCTGTCGGGTTTGGTCGGGTCGATTTCCACAATCCAGCCCGCGCGGTGGGGTTCGTTGGGGTTTTTCGAGGTGTCGAACCGAGGATCGAACAGTTCGTAGCCGTTCCAGCTTT
>NZ_JALCBM010000020.1:21385-36116 GCF_028066395.1 Ruegeria sp. | reverse complement strand
GGGTTTTTCGAGGTGTCGAACCGAGGATCGAACAGTTCGTAGCCGTTCCAGCTTTCGGCCTTGATGCCATAACGCTTCATGCCATCCGCGACCTTGGGGTCATAGCTGGCAGTCTCATCGCTGGACCCGAAATAGCCGTTAAAGTTCTCTTCGCAGGTCAGATAGGTGCCCCAGGGCGTCTTGCCTGCGCCGCAGTTGTTCATCGTGCCCAGCGAGGTGGTGCCGGTCGGGTCCGCGTCCGTCTTCAGCAGGTCATGCCCGGCGGCGGGGCCTGCGATCTTCATCGGTGTGTTGTGGTGGATGCGGCGGTTGAAGGGGCTGTCCTTGACAACCGACCAGCCTTCGGGGGTTTCGGTGATTTCCATCACGGTCACGCCCTGAATGTTCTGGAACTTCAGCACGTCACCCGCATTGGCCGGAACACCATCCTGCGCGGCGGGCAGGTTGATCTTGCGGTTGGGATATTCGTGGTTAATCGCGATCAGCTCGTGACCCTGGAATGAAAACGTCTCCATCCCGTCGGTGTTTTCGCCAAACACCCGGTCCGATTTTTCGACCGGGCCGCCATCGGTGATGTCATAGCCATCCGCGTCCGAGAACAGCGGATCGCCCCAGCGCATCAGCATCTTCCAGTCGTACCCTTCCGGCACATGCACGGTGCCATCAGTCTGCGCCGCAATCGGGCTGAAGGCAAAGCGCGAGGCAGTCTGCGCCGGTGCCGCGGTCGATCCCAGCAGGCCCGCGCCCATGGCAGCCGCGCCAGACCCAAAGGCCAGCACGCCGCCCAGAAACCCGCGACGCGAGATGGCGCTTTCCACCACGCGGTCGAAGTCGTTTTCCTTGGGGCGCGGGAAATGCAGTTCATCCCAGTCATCGGCGGACAGGATGGTTGGATCAAGGTCTCTCATGGATGGCTCCTGGCTATCAAAATTCAGCTTCCGATCACGGGATGTAGAGCAGAGATGTGACAGAAGATTAACAACCAGAGGTCAAACGCGAAAACCGGCAATCCACTGCCGGGGTGTTTAGGGTCAGAAAACTCAGGCCGCTTTTGCCTTGCTGCGGCAATAGCATGAGGCGTGAATGGGCACCGATGCCCGTGCTGCAGCCTTGTCCAGTTGCAGCTTGATATGGCGGGATTCGGTCTTTTCGCCGCGTCGGACCAGGCATTCATGCAGCCCGTGCAGGCTCCAGATATTGCCCGGGTGCTGACAGGCGCGGGCGAGTGTGTCGTCCAGACCCAGATCAGCGCGATAGACCGCTTCGGCCTCGTCATAGCGCTGATCTTCCATCAGCAGCGCGCCAAGGGCGTGGCGGGTGGGCTGCATCCAGCCCCAGGGCTCATCATAGACCAGATCGTCGTCCAATTCGACCGAGCGGCGCAGATGCGCCAGCCCGGCCTTGTGGTCGCCGGATTTGAACGCGATCTCACCATCCATCATCGCCTCACCGATCATCAGCACGTCCTCGGCGGTGTTGTTGAAGACCAACCGGCTTTCGGGGACTGCCTTGCGGGCGATGACCGCCAGTTCACGGGCATCCTGCGCCGCGTCCAACTGCCCCAGATTGGCCAACGCCACGGCGCGGGCCTGATGCATGGCGGCGGTGGTATAGCTGTATAGCTTGGCGTCTTTTGGCAGCGGTTCTTCCAGTATCTCGCGCCACATGCCGAACCGGACCATGACGTGGATTTTCTTGCCATAGAAGGATTCGAACAGGTCCGGGAAGTAACGGATCACATTGTCGGGCAGCATCCGCATCAATTCCTCGGACGCGGCCAGCGCCTTTTCCGGCTGACCCAGGAACATGGCGCCGTAAGCCTCAAAATGCACATTGTGGACGCGGTAGACGGTATAGAAGTTTTCGCCCCCCGCCATGGCTTCGTATTTCTGGTCCACCTGAGCGGCGTGGTGGTTGCGCCAGACGACGTTCAGGTAATCCCCGCACAACACGTCGATATGGGTGGCCATGTGTACCAGATGGCCGCTTTCGGGCACCAGATCGACCAGCCGGTCCCCATGGGGCAGGGCCTTTTCAGGGGTCGGCGACATCTCCATCAGGTGGATATACATGTGCAGCAGGCCCGGATGGTCCCAAGCCCCGGGCAAGGTATCGAAGGCCGTTTCCAGAACCGTCTGCGCCTCGGTGGTTGAGGCCCCGTCGGCGGGCACGCCCCGTTTCAGGTCCCATAACTGCCAAGGCGTACGGTTCATCAAAGCCTCGGCGAATACGGCACAGACATCCAGATCGCGCGGGTGATTGGTGTGGACCCGGCGCATGGACTCGGAAAACGCATCATTCCAGGGGCCGTAATCCTCGATCTCGGGGTCGGTGGGAAAGCGATGGGACAGGGCCTCGATCAGGTCGGCCTCAACGCGCGAGACCTTGTCGCGCAGGTCCATGGCGTCCTGAAGGACCCGATGCGCGCGTTTCAGGGTTTCGACCTTCTCGTCCGGCTCGAAGAATTCCCATGGCTTGTTGTAGTTCGGCCCGATCGCATGGGCGACGCCCCAATGCGCCAGCCCGCATTGCGGATCGTGGCCGATGGCCTGGTCGAAACAGTCGGCGGCCGCTTCGTGGTTATAGCCGTAAAGCCAGATCAGGCCCTGATCGAAGGCCTGCTGTGCCTTGGGTGAGGACGTGGTGATGGTGCGGCTATAAGTCCCCAGATCGAATTCGGTCATCGTCAAAATCCCCCAACAAACAAGCCCTGCGTGGCAGGCAGGCCCTTGGTCATGCCGGAACGCGGCAGAGGCATCATAACACATATTCAGATTTCGCGCTGTGACGGGCGGGAAAAGCCGCCGATGGGGTGATTTCGCAGCTTGACGCCCGCAGGCGCATGGACTACTCAGCCCAGACGCTGAGCGGGTATAGCTTAATGGTAAAGCCCCTGCCTTCCAAGCAGGCTATGTCGGTTCGATTCCGTCTACCCGCTCCACCTCAGCCTTTGGAATTCTGCGTCAAATGGCCCTTTTGGCTGGTCAAAAGGGGGTGTGATGCTTGACCGCAAGGACGGCTGCGGCCAAGAAGCGTTCACTTAACGACCGATCACGACACAAGGGCCCGTCATGGCTAGAAAACCCGCCCCCAATCCCGCACCCGGCGCCAGCGAAGAGCGCGCAGGGTCGAAAAAGCTGGGCGTGCTGGGGGCATTGTGGCCATTCATGCGGCCCTACAAGCTGCTGATGCTGGGTGCCACCCTGGCGTTGATCCTGACCGCCAGCATGACCCTGACCCTGCCGCTGGCAGTACGTCGCGTGGTGGACAATTTCCGCATTCAGGATGGCGAACTGCTGGATTGGTATTTTCTGGCCGCCCTCGGCATCGCGGGCATCCTCGCCGTGGGCACCGGCATCCGATACGCGCTGGTGACCCGGCTGGGTGAGCGTGTGGTGGCTGACATCCGCAAGGCGGTGTTTGACCGTGTGATCGGCATGAGCCCCGCATTCTACGAACGTATCATGACCGGAGAGGTGCTGAGCCGGATCACCACCGACACCACGCTGATCCAGTCGGTGCTGGGCTCGTCCGTCTCCATCGCGCTGCGCAACCTGCTGATGTTCGTGGGTGGGCTGGTGCTGATGCTGCTGACCTCGGCCAAGCTGACCGGGCTGGTGCTGTTGCTGATCCCGGTGGTGATCGTGCCGATTCTGGTGCTGGGTCGCCGTCTGCGGGTGATCAGTCGTGAAAATCAGGACTGGATCGCAGCCTCGTCCGGTAACGCGGGTGAGGCGCTGGGCGCGGTGCAGACCGTGCAGGCCTTCACCCACGAACAAGCCAGCCGCCAACAGTTCGGCGACATGACAGAAACTTCGTACGAAGTTTCTCTGCGCCGCATCCAAACGCGCGCTGTGCTGACGGTGATTGTGATATTTCTGGTCTTTTCCGGCATCGTTGGTGTTCTGTGGATGGGCGCCAATGACGTGCGCAACGGGGTTATGACCGAAGGCGTTCTGATCCAGTTCGTGATCTATTCGGTCATCATGGCCGGTTCCGTCGCCGCCCTGTCGGAAATCTGGAGCGAACTTCAGCGCGCCGCCGGGGCCACCGAACGCCTGATCGAGCTACTGAACGCCGAAGACACGGTAAACGATCCGACGCAGGCGCAAGCCCTGCCGCAGCCGGTGCGCGGCGCGATTGCCTTTGATGACGTTACCTTCCGCTATCCGGCGCGCCCGGATGTGGTGGCGCTGGATCATTTCTCGCTGACCGTGCAACCGGGTGAGACCGTGGCATTTGTCGGCCCTTCGGGCGCGGGCAAGACCACCGTGATCCAGATGATCCAGCGGTTCTACGATCCTGACGGAGGGCAGGTCAGCCTCGACGGTGTCGACCTGCGCGATCTGGGTCGCCCCCAGTTCCGCCAGCATATCGCGCTGGTGCCGCAGGACCCGGTGATCTTTGCCGCCTCGGCCCGGGAAAACATCCGTTTTGGCCGGCTGGACGCCACCGATGCCGAGGTCGAATCCGCCGCCCGCGCCGCCGCCGCGCATGATTTCATTGCGGCCCTGCCCGAAGGCTATGACAGCTTCGTCGGTGAGCGCGGTGTGATGCTGTCTGGCGGCCAGAAACAGCGCATCGCTATCGCCCGGGCCATCCTGCGCGACGCGCCGGTGCTGCTGCTGGACGAGGCGACCTCGGCGCTCGATGCGGAAAGCGAACGGGCGGTGCAGGGCGCGGTTGATCAGATGCGTGCCGGACGCACCACTTTGATCGTGGCGCATCGGCTGGCGACGGTCAAAAAAGCCGACCGGATTGTGGTGCTTGAGGACGGGCGCATCGTGGCGCAAGGCACCCATGACGATCTGGTGGCGCAGGATGGGCTGTATGCGCGTCTGGCGCGGCTGCAATTCACCGATGGCGTTGCCGCCGAATGAAGTGACGCCCCGGCATATCGTCATTCGCCGTAGCGTCATTCTACATTTTCTCACGTCCGACCGCTAAGCCCTTGCTTGCGCAAGGGTGGTTTTGCTTCCATCTTGGGGCCAGCAAACCCCGTGCGCGATGCGGGAGAAAATAAGGGAGGATCCACATGGCCTTTGTGGGATTGGAAGACAAGGCGCGTATCGAACAGGAGATGACGTGGGAAGACCGGGATGTGCCCGTCACCTTCCACCAGCTGTTGTCGCGCACGGCGGAGAGGTTCCCCAATCACAAGGCCATCAGTTTCCAACTGCTGTCCGGCCCCACCGACAAGGCCGAGACACTCACGTGGTCTGAACTGCTGGGCAAGGTCAATCAGGCGGCGAACTTGTTCCGCTCGCTGGGTGTCGGCGAAAAGGACGTGGTGGCCTATGTGCTGCCCAATTGTAACGAGACGCTGGTCACCATGATGGGCGGCGCGGTGGCCGGGATCGTCAACCCGATCAACCCGCTGCTGGAGCCGGAACAGATCGCCGCGATCCTGCGCGAAACAGGCGCCAAGGTGGTGGTGACGCTGAAATCCTTCCCCAAGACAGATGTGGCGCAAAAGGTCGAAGAGGCCGTGCGCCATGCGCCGAACGTCAATACCATTCTGGAAATTGACCTGAACCGGTATCTGACGCCGCCCAAGTCGTGGCTGGTGCCCTTCCTGCGCCCCAAAATGGGCGATCAGGAAAAACTGGCGCATGCGGATTACAAGACCTTCAATGCCGAGCTGGACAAGCAGCCGAAAACGTTGACCTTCGAGGACAGCAAGGAAGACCGGGTCGCCTGTTATTTCCACACCGGCGGCACAACCGGCATGCCCAAGGTGGCGCAGCATAAATATTCGGGCCTGATCTATAACGGCTGGCTGGGCAATACGCTGCTGTTTGACGAAAACGACGTGATCATGTGCCCGCTGCCCATGTTCCACGTCTTTGCCGTGCATGTGATCGTGATGGCAGCCGTCTCCTCGGGCGCGCATGTGATCTTCCCCACGCCCGCAGGCTATCGCGGCGACGGGGTGTTTGACAATTTCTGGAAGCTGATCGAACGCTGGAAAGTATCGTTCATCATCACCGTGCCCACCGCAATCTCGGCCAAGATGCAACGCCCGGTGGATGCCGATATCTCATCCGTGAAAACCGCGTTTTCGGGCTCGGCCCCCTTGCCGGTGGAACTGTTCCGTCGCTTTGAAGAGGCCACGGGCGTCACCATCGTCGAAGGCTATGGCCTGACCGAGGCCACCTGTCTGGTCTCATGCAACCCGGTGGATGGCGAAAAGAAGATCGGCTCGATCGGGATTCCCTTCCCCTATACGGATGTCAAAATCCTGCAGGACGGGCCGGATGGGCCGACTGAATGCGGCGCTGATCAGATTGGCGAGATCTGCATCTCGAACCCCGGCGTCTATGCGGGCCATACCTATACCGAGGTCGACAAGAACGCGAACCTCTATCATTTCGACAAATACCTGCGCACTGGCGATCTGGGTCGATTTGACGAGGATGGCTATCTGTGGATCACGGGTCGCGCCAAGGATTTGATCATCCGAGGCGGCCACAATATCGACCCCGCCGAGATCGAAGAGGCTTTGTTGGGCCATGAGGCCGTGGCTTTTGCCGGGGCCATCGGCCAGCCGGATGCCCATTCGGGCGAGGTGCCGTGTGCCTTTGTGGAACTGGTCGACGGAGCCTCGGCCACCGAAGACGAGTTGATGGAATACTGCAAGGTCCACGTTCACGAACGTGCGGCGCAGCCCAAGCATATGACCATCCTGCCGGAACTGCCGAAAACCGCCGTGGGTAAGGTGTTCAAACCGGACCTGCGCAAACAGGCAATCACGCGTATCTATAACGAGGTGCTTGAAACGTCAGGGACCGCCGCCCGGGTCGTATCGGTGATCGACGACAAGAAACGCGGATTGGTCGCGCAGCTTGACGCGAACGGCGCGTCCGAGGACGATGTCGCCAAAGTGCTGGGTGCCTTCACCCGGCCATGGGAGTGGTCCGAATAAGTCGCGGAGGGACAATGGATTATGAACGCCTGATTGACGAGGAAACCTGGGCGTTCATACGCCGCACGGCCGAATCCTACCCCGACGACGCGGTTGATCTGACCGTTGCCGAACAGCGGCAGGTCTATGACACCATGTGTGCCGAGTTTCGTCAGCCCCGCCCCGCGGGGGTCGAGGCTGAGGATCGTATGGCCGATGGTGTCCCGGTCCGCGTCTACTCGGCCGGGGACCCGACCCGAACGGTGATCTACTTTCACGGCGGCGGCTTCGTCGTGGGCGGGCTGGACAGCCATGACGATGTCTGCGCCGAGATTTGTGTTCAGACCGGATACCGGGTTGTGGCGGTGGACTATCGCCTGTGTCCCGACCATGTGCATCCGGCGCAGTTTCAGGACAGCTGGGCGGCGACCCAATGGGCGGTGAAGGAATTCTCGGACCCTATTGTGCTGGCCGGGGACAGCGCCGGGGGCAATCTGGCCGCTTCGGTGGCCCATTACGGGCGCGGTCGATTGGACAACGTGCTGGGACAGGTGCTGATCTATCCGATGCTTGGCGGAGATACCTCGCAAGGGTCCTATATCGAACACGCGCATGCCCCGCTTTTGACCCGCGATGAGGTTCTGTTCTACGAAAAGGTCCGTTGTGGAGGGGACGTCCCACAAGGTGATCCCACGTTCGCCCCCTTGCAGGACAGCGATTTTGCGGACCTGCCGCCCACCGTCGTGGTCACCGCCGACTGCGACCCGCTGCGCGATGACGGGGCGGCCTATTGCGCCAGGATCACGGAGGCAGGCGGACGGGCGCAGTGGATCAACGAACCAGGGTTGGTCCACGGCTATCTGCGCGCCCGCATCAGCGTGAAGCGCGCCGCCGACAGTTTCGAGCGTATCTCGGTCGCGATCGAGGCGCTGGGGCAGGGCATCTGGTCCTACGATTGACCGTCAGCGCAGGAAGGGTTCGGCCTTCATCGTTTCGGCAATCGGTGCGCCCATGCGGTGCAGGATCGTCGGCGCAAGCTGCAACTGGTCGATCACCGTATCCGCCTCGGGGCCATCGGCGTCGCCAAAGTAGTACAGCGCTGTTTCCTGTTGCAGCGGGTGCCGCCCGCCATGGTGCCCACGCTCATCCTGACCGTGATCGGCGGTCACGATCACCTCGTACCCCAACTGCCGCCAGCGGGTGATGAAGGGGGCCAGCATCTCGTCCATGACGAAACAGGCGTGGTCCATGGCCTGACAATCGTGGAAGAAGCGGTGTCCCATACTGTCCAGCGTGCAGGCGTGCAGCACCCCGTAATCCAGCCCAAAGCGAAGGCACAGATTGGTCAGCGTGGCAAACAGATCGACGTCCGAGGGCGTCATCTGATTGTCCTTGCCATAGCCGGTCATCGTGTGGAACCGGCCATGGTTGATGGTCGCGCTGTCCGGTTCGTCATATTCGATGTCCCGCACGTAGTCGAAGGGATGGCGGTTGAAGAACTGCGACCAATAGCTGTGAGTGACCGCACCGGTCACGCCACCGCCTTCGCGGACCTGACTGAAGACATCCTTGTGGCTTAACCGAAAGACATTGGCATTGCCGGTGCAGCCATGCTCTGCCGGGGTCACGCCGGTATGGATCGAGGCATAACAACTGGCCGAGATCGACGGCAGCACCGCGCGCAGTTTCCACACCCGCGCATCGCCGCTGTCCACCCAGCCTTCCAGATTGCCGAACAGACGGCGGAAGTTTCGGTACGGGACGCCGTCCAGAATGATCAGTAGCAGTTTCCGGTCCATCGCGCTCTCCGTTGCGAGGGGTGGTTTGGAGCCGAGACTAGCGATACGCCGAGCGCAATCCCGCCAATTCACGCCCAGAATGGTAAAATCCCGACCTTTGCCATCAGACAAAAGCCGGGATTTCGTTGTTTACAGACGTCGGGATCAGTTCCCGGCGCTCTCCATCTTGCGGTGTGCGACAACCTCTTCCAGCCAGCCCAGATGCATCTCGGGCACCGAGCTGAGCAGAAGGTCGGTATAGTCATCAAACGGCGGGCTGAGCACTTGGCTTTTCGAGCCATAGCGCGCCACACGGCCCTGATACATCACCGCGATACTGTCGCTGATGGCGCGCACCGTCGCCAGATCATGGGTGATGAACAGATAGGCCACATTCTCGATCTTCTGCAGGTCCAGCAGTAGTTTGAGGATGCCGTCCGCCACCAGTGGATCAAGGGCCGAGGTGACCTCATCACAGATGATCATCTTGGGTTTGGCCGCCAGCGATCGCGCGATACAGACGCGCTGTTTCTGACCACCGGACAGTTCCGCCGGATAGCGGTCGATGAACTTTTCGCCCAGTTCGATCTCATCCAGCAACTCGATCACGCGCTTGCGTTTCTCGGCCCCGCGCATGTTGAAGTAGAACTCCAGCGGGCGGCCGATGATCGTGCCGACGGTCTGGCGCGGGTTCATCGCCACGTCGGCCATCTGATAGATCATCTGCAACTCGCGCAGGTCCTCCCGCGTGCGGCCTTTCAGGTCCGGGCTGAGTTTGCGGCCCGCAAAGGTGATCTCGCCATCGCGGGGCGGCAACAGGCCGGTGATCACCCGCGCCAGCGTGGATTTGCCGGACCCGGATTCGCCCACGACGGCAAGCGTCTGGCCCGGGTGCAGTTCCACATTGACGTTGTGCAGCACGTCGAAATTCAGCCCCTTGTAGCGGGCGGTGATGCCATCCACTTGCAGCACCGGATCCGGTGTCGGCTGTTTCTCTTCATGTTCGATGGATCGGACCGAGACCAGTGCCTTGGTGTAATCCTCTTGCGGGTTGTTGATGATCTGATCGGTATGGCCGTATTCGACCGTATTACCCATCTTCAGAACCATGATGTCGTCGCTTACCTGCGCCACGACCGCCAGATCGTGGGTGATGTAAAGCGCGGCAACGCCGGTATCTGCGATGGCTTCCTTGATGGCCATCAGAACATCGATCTGTGTGGTCACGTCCAGAGCCGTAGTCGGTTCGTCAAACACCACCAGATCGGGCTCGGGACACAGCGCCAGCGCCGTCATGCAGCGCTGCAGCTGACCGCCCGAAACCTGGTGCGGGTAGCGATCCCCGATATTGTCGGGATCGGGCAGGCCCAGTTTGGCGAAGAGTTCCCGCGCACGGCCTTCGGCCACTTTGCGCGAGAATTTCCGTTGCTCGACCGCAGCCTCGACCACCTGATCCATGATCTTTTTGGCCGGGTTGAAGGACGCGGCGGCAGATTGGGACACATAAGTGACCTCGCCCCCGCGCAGTTTGCGGATGTCGCCATGGGACGTCTTCAGAATGTCCCGGCCATTGACCCAGACCTCGCCCCCGGTGATCTTCACGCCACCCCGGCCATAGGCCATGGACGCCAGACCGATGGTCGATTTCCCGGCCCCGGATTCACCGATCAGCCCCAGCACCTTGCCGCGTTCGAGGTCGAAATCGACCCCGTGCACGATCTCGATATCATGGGGCTTTTCGCCCGGCGGATAGACGGTCGCGCCGATCTTGAGGTCGCGGACCTTGAGAAGTGGTTCACTCATCCCCGGCCTCCTTTCAGCGATGTTGTCCGGTTCAGCACCCAGTCAGCCACAAGGTTGACCGAGATCGCCAGCGTCGCGATGGCGACAGCGGGGTACAGCGCCGCGCCGATGCCATAGACGATGCCGTCCTTGTTTTCCTTCACGATGCCGCCCCAGTCGGCCAGCGGCGGTTGCACGCCCAGACCAAGGAAGGACAGGGTCGAGATGAACAGGACCATGAAGATGAACCGCAGCCCGAATTCCGCCACCAGCGGCGACAGGGCGTTGGGCAGGATTTCCCGGAAGATGATCCAGACTCGGCCTTCACCGCGCAGCTTGGCGGCCTCGACATAATCCATCACGTTGATGTCCACCGCGACGGATCGCGACAGGCGATAGGGGCGCGTGGCGTCCAGCAGGCCCATCACCAGAATCAGGATCGGAACGGTCACCGGAACAATCGCCAGAATGACCAGCGCCAGAATCAGCGTCGGGATCGACATGATCAGGTCAACCGTCCGGCTCAGCACCTGATCGGCCCAACCGCCCAGCACAGCCGCCAGCAGGCCCAGAGAGGTGCCGGTGACAAAGCTGAGGATCGTTGCCGCTGCCGCGATGAAGATGGTGGTGCGCCCGCCATAGATCATGCGGGTCAGCAGATCGCGCCCGATATTGTCGGTGCCCAGCAGATGCTCGGCGCTGGAGGGCTCCCACACGTCGCCGACCACTTCGGCCATACCGTAGGGGGCGATCAGCGGGGCGGTGAAGGCCACGAAAAAGTAGAGCCCGGTGAAAAACAGACCGATCAAGGCCGAAATAGGAATATTCTTCATCATTTCGGATGCCTCAGTCTTGGGTTGGCAAGGATCGATACGATGTCGGCAACCATGTTCAGGCCGATATAGACGGCGGCAAACACGACACCACAGGCCAGAACCACGGGCACGTCGCGCTTGGTCACCGAATCCACCAGATACTGTCCCATGCCGGGATAGACGAAGACCACCTCGACCACGACAACGCCGACGACCAGATAGGCCAGGTTCAGCATCACCACGTTGACGATCGGGGAAATCGCGTTCGGGAAGGCATGGCGGGCAATGACCTGAAAGGTCGACAGCCCCTTCAGTTCAGCCGTTTCGATATAGGCCGACTGCATCAGGTTCAGGATCGCGGCGCGTGTCATCCGCATCATCTGCGCCAGTACCACCAGCGTCAGCACGAAGGCGGGCAGCGCAATCGCATAGAGCTTTTGCCCAAAGGACATGGAATCGTTGACCATCGCCAGCGATGAGAACCAGCCAAGTTTCACCGAGACAAAGTAGATCACCACATAGCCGATCAGGAATTCCGGGATCGACACCGATGTGAGCGTGATGGCGGAGATCAGCTTATCCGGCCAGCGATTGCGGAACCGGACGGCCAGAAGGCCCAGGAAAATGGCAAGCGGGACCGAAACGACGGCAGCAGCGCAGGCCAGGAACAATGTGTTGCCAAGGCGGTTGCCAATGCTTTCAGCGATGTCGAGCTTATTGGTCAGCGATTGGCCAAGGTCGCCTTGCAGAATACCGCCGAGCCATTCGAAGTAACGGGTCAATGCGGGACGGTTCAGACCCATTTCTTCGCGCAGGTTGGCGAGGGCCTCGGGGGTTGCGGATTGGCCCAGGACGGCTTGCGCGGCGTCTCCGGGCAGGGCTTCGGTCAGGCCAAAAATCAGGGCCGAAGCGCCGAGCAGAAGCAGGAGACCCAGCGCTAAGCGCTGGGCAACCAGTTTTATAATCGGATGCATGTCTGATGATCCGTATCAGACGAACCACATCTTGCGGGAAATCAGGCCATTCATCATTTCCTGGTTCGCATTGACTTCCCAGCCGTCCAGCTGATTGCTGACACCTTCGACGAAGTCGTTGAACATCGGGCAGATCAGGCCGCCAGTGTCGCGCAGCATCATGCCCATCTGGGAATAGATTTCCTTGCGCTTGGCGTTGTCCAGCTCGGCCCGGGCATCGAACAGAAGATCGTCGAACGCCTGCACCTTGAAGCGGGTGTCGTTCCAGTCTGCGGTCGACAGATAGGCGGTCGAGTACATCTGGTCCTGTACCGGACGGCCACCCCAATACGAGGCGCAGAAGGGCTGAGCGTTCCAGACCTCGGACCAGTAACCGTCATTGGGTTCACGCTTGATTTCCAGCGGGATACCAGCCTGTGCGGCGGTCTGCTGGAACAGGGCGGCGGCGTCCACAGCACCCGGGAAGGCGCCATCGGCTGTGCGCATGATGATCGGCGACCCGTCGTGACCGGACTTCTTGTAGTGTTCGGCCGCTTTTTCGATGCTGAATTCACGCTGCGGGATGGATTCGTCAAACAGCGGATAGGCCGCGTTGATCGGCATGTCGTTCCCGATCGAGCCATAGCCGCGCAGGATTTTCTCGACCATCTCTTCGCGGTTGATGGCGTATTTCAGCGCCAGCCGCAGTTCGTTGTTGTCGAACGGTGCGGTGTCCACATGCATGATGAACACATAGTGACCCCGGCCCGGTGTCGAATGCACCGTCAGGTTCGGGGCGCGGCCCAGCAGCCCGGCGACCTTGGGGTCGATCCGGTTGATGACATGGACCTGACCCGACTGCAGCGCCGCGGTCCGTGCGGTGGCGTCGTTGATCGCCACAACCTCGACCGAGTCGAAATGCGCGTCGTCATTCCAGTAATTGTCGAACTTGGTGTACATGTGGCGCACGCCGGGCTCGTCAACTTCCATCTTGTAAGGTCCGGTGCCGATGCCTGCGGCAGGATTGTCCAGACCGCCATCAGGCTGGATGATCAGGTGATAATCCGCCATCAGATAGGGCAGGTCCGCGTTGGGCGAGGCCAGCGTGATCTGGAAATTGTCACCATCGGCCTTCATCGACTCGATGCCCTTCATGATGCCCAGGGCACCCGACTTCGAGTTTTCGTCCGAATGACGCTGCATGGTTTTCAGCACGTCTTCGCTGGTCAGGGTCTTGCCGTTGTGGAATTCCACGCCCTTGCGGATCTTGAAGGTCCAGACCTTGGCATCGGCGCTGCCTTCAAAGCTTTCGGCCAGCACCGTCTCGACCGAGCCGTCGCCTGCGACATCGACCAGCAGGTCGCCGAATTGCTTACCGTTGGTCTGCGGGACCGAGCTGGCATAGGTGGCCGGGTCCAGCGAGTTTGTGGCCTCGCCCCCGAACAGACCGAATTTCAGGTCGCCGCCTTTTTTCGGACCTGCGGCGCGCGCGGCATCGGCAAACATGGTGCTGGCCATCGCGGCAGACACACCCAAAGCCGCCGCTTTCCCCATGAATTCGCGGCGTGTCAGCTTGCCAGCCGTCACTTCTTTGGTCATGTGAGTGAGTTGTTCGTTCATCCAATTTCTCCCAGTTGGTTGGATCAGCCTTTACGGCTTTTATTGACGCATGAGTCAATTTACGCGCATTTCCACCCGACGGGCAAGAGCTATTGTCCGGCCCGTAGGCGCGCATCGCGCGTATCCCGTCGCATGAAAGCATGACAATAAGATGTCTGGTGAATGCAAAAGCGACAACTTACGCGGCGTCGGCGGCAAGGATGGGGCTTATCGGCGCACGGCTACGATCAGGTCCATCACATTGGTCCCGGTCGGGCCGGTGACCAGCAGCGCGCCCGCCTGATCCAGAAAGCTGCCGCTGTCGGCATTGGCCAGAAACACGCTGGCGTTTTCGCGCCATGTTTCTCCGCTGACCACAGCGCCTGCTGCCTGTGTGGGGCCATCGGTGCCGTCGGTGCCGCCGACGACAAGGGTCAGATCTTCGCATCCCGCGACCTCTCGCGCCAAGGCCAGCGCCAGCGCCTGATTGCGCCCGCCCCGGCCCGGGTTTTCGGGCAGCACGACCGTGGGTTCGCCGCCAAAGATCATGACACCGGGTGGCATCTGACGCAGATGTGAACCCAGACGGGCCGCGACCTGCAGATAGTCGTCATGCAGGCATTCGCGATTGTCCAGAACCGCCAGCCCCTGCGCCTTGGCAGCCGCTTCAGCCGCCGCGCGGGCATGGGCGTTTGAGGCGATGATGCGGGTGGTCGCTTGATAGCCGTACCGGTCGGGCAGGGCGCCGATGCCCGAGCCGATGATGTCTATCGCATCGCCCGGCACGTCCGAGATGGCCAAAACCGTGACCTGAGCCCCCGCAAAACCGGACAGTAAGCCGCCGCCTTTGACCCGCGACAGCTTGCGTCGTTCAGTGTTCATCGCGGTGATGTCCAGCCC
>NZ_JALCBM010000020.1:8321-21285 GCF_028066395.1 Ruegeria sp. | reverse complement strand
CTTTGACCCGCGACAGCTTGCGTCGTTCAGTGTTCATCGCGGTGATGTCCAGCCCTTGGGCCAGCAGTTGGCGATTGAGATGTTCCAAGTCGGCCAGCGTCTTGCCCGGCACCAGATCCTCGGCCAGCGACGAGGCGCCGCCCGAGACTAGCAACAGCAGATGAGAGCTTTCGGGCATCGCCCGGGCGGCCTGACGCAGGGCCGCTCCACCCTGCAGGCTGCGGGTGTCGGGGACGGGATGGGCGGCCTCGATCACCTCGACCCCTTCGGGCAGGTCACGCCCGTGATCGTCCTTGGTGACGACAAGGGTGGGGACGGCTCCGTACTGATCCAGCGCCGCGCGGGCCATCGCGGCGGCGGCCTTGCCCACCGCCAGAATACGGTCGGGCCGCGCCACATCGGGCAGCGCCACCTGCGTGGCCGTATACCCGCCCACCGCATCGACACCTGCCTGCCAGATTTTGATCGCCTGCTCTTTTGCGTTCATCAGTTTTCCATCCAGATCGTGATCGGCCCGTCATTGACCAGTTCAACAGCCATATCCGCCCCGAATTGCCCGGTTTCCACTGCGATCCCCTGCGCCCGCAACTGCTGCGCAAAGAACTCATACAGGCGTTCGCCCTCTTCCGGCGGCGCCGCATTTGAAAACCCCGGCCGGTTGCCACGCGAAGTATCGGCGGCCAGCGTGAACTGGCTGACCACAAGCGCCGAGCCCCCGACATCCAGAACCGAGCGGTTCATCTTGCCGACCTCATCCTTGAATATCCGCAGCTTGGCGATCTTGGCCGCAAGGGCGGTGGCCTGATCCTCGGTATCGTCCTGCATGGCGCAGACCAGGATCAACAGGCCCGGACCCGATTGCCCAACAACGTCTCCGTCGACCGAGACCTGAGCCCGAGACACTCTTTGCAATAAGGCGCGCATTCCAATCTCCTGCCTGAAGGGTCAGCCGTGCCAGCGCACGATTTCATCCAGCCCCGCACGGTCGGTGCGAAACCCGTTCGCGGGATGCGCCTGATCGGGATAACCAAAGGAAATCGCACAGAGGATCAGCCGATCCTCAGGCACCTGAAAATAGCGCCGCAGAAACGGTGCATAGGCGGCCACGGCTGCCTGCGGGATACTCGCAACCCCCAGCGCCTGCGCGGCGAGCGTAAAGGCGGTGACAAACCCGCCGCAATCCATCGCGCCATACGGCCCAAGCTCAGCCGGGCTGGTGACAATTGCACAATGCGGCGCACCAAACAGCGCGTAATTCTCCATCATCTGCCGGGCCGAGGCGGCACGATCCCCTTTCTCAACCCCCACCGCTTTGTACAGCGCCCAGCCACAGGCGCGGCGGCGGTCCTGATAAACACCGCTATAGCCGCTGGGAAAGGGCAGGTCGGGGGCGGGGGTGCCCGTCTCGGCCTCATGCCGCAGGGCCTGTCGAAAGCGATCCGTTTCCGCGCCGCTGGTGATGTGAACCTGCCAGGGCTGGGCGTTGCACCAGCTTGGCACCCGCGCGGCACTGGTCACGATCTGTTCGATGTGATCTTGCGGAACCGGATCAGGCAGAAAGGCGCGGCAGGAGTGCCGGTTCTCCAGCAAGCTGTTCAGAACATCCAAGGTCAATTCGGCCTCTCCCCACCTCTGACGCGGCGCAGGATGGCGGCAGAGCATTCGGGTTGCAAGAGGGCGCAGACCTATTGCTGTCCGGTCGCCACCAGATAGCCGACGCCAGCAGCAACCAGCAGGCCCAGCACCACGGCAATCGTGATCTTGATCGCTGACCAGGGCCGTTCCCCCTGAACCCGTCCGGTGCGCCCGTTGACCACAAATCGATAGGTCTCGCCGCGATATTTATAGGCGGCCATCCAGACCGGCAGCAGGATATGTTTGAAGGTGACGTCGCGCACCTCGGTATCGACATTATGGATGCGCTGCCGGTCACCGCCGATGTCGAACCGCACATCACGCTCGATCACCCGCGCCATATGCGCGCGCGCTTCGGTGTATCCTTCCCGCAACTCGACCGTATAGGCTTCGGCCCGGAACCCGGCCAGATATTCGGGCTGATAGGGCTCCAGCGCCGGCAGGTCCCAAGGCTCTAGCGCATCGGTGTAGGATTTCGGCAAAGAGCGAGAGGCCAGCACCAGTACATCGTCGAAAAATCTCGCAACCCGCCCGGATTTCGGAGTCCAGCGCACCTTGGGAACCTGCTGCTGCACTCGTTTTCCATCGCGCATTACGGTGCGGGTTTCGTAATAAACCACGCCGCGTTCGCCGCGATAGCTGGACTTGGTATCCGCGTCGAAGGTCCAGTACGGAACATAGATGCCCTGCATCTTGCGCCCCTTGCGGGCGTATTCCTTCAACCCGTTCGGCGCAAACCACAACTGCCCCAACCAATCGGCCATTGCCTTGTGGGCCGAAGGTTCGTCCAGCGCAAAGGGCAACACGCCGCGCGGTTTGATATGACGGTTGACACCGGTATCCGTCACGACCGGAGTCGCACAGAACGGGCATTCGGCGGCATGAGTGTTCGGGTCGAACTCGACCTGCGCGGCGCAGTTCGGGCAGGACAGAACGCGAGTTTCCTCAATCTCAGCCTCGGGCAGGCGGTCGGCGAGCGCTGCGTCGAAATCCAGCTCACGCAGGGACGCGCCACCCCACGGGCCGCCGGTGATCGCCTCGGAATGCCCGCAATGATCACAGGTCAGGGTGCCGTCGCCCGGATTGAACCGGTAATCGGCACCGCATTGGTCGCAGGGGAAACGGTGTTCGTCGGTCATTGCTGAATCTCGAATGTTTGGTCCGTGTGGCCCGGTCCTAGTATCACGCGAACCAAAAGTGCAGACAGGACACAAATCAGGATGAAACCCGCCGAAATAAGAACCATTATCCCTAACTCATCGGGCCTGAGTGCAACGTCAACTCCGTCGCCCCCAATCCGATAGTTACGGGCCTGATCACTTGAAGAACGCCAATCCCAGTATCGACTGAATGCGATCCCGAGAATTGCAAATGTACTCCCGACACCTGCGCCGCAATAAGCAGCGCGATAGTAGCTCATTCCTTTCCGCATCAGCAGCCAGAGTATCGGAGCGAGCAGCAGCCAGCAGGTCAATAGAGCGATTGGCAAACCGACCAAGGCATACCATGGTAGCATCCACAACACGTCACCAAAGTGTTGTGCGTGTTCGAGATAGTCAGACAACGCAACAAACGTGACACCCGCCCAGCCAAATACTGCGGATAAGTTCACTGCCCGCGCGAAATCGCGTCGGGAATAGGGGGCTTGCTGCGGCGCGGTCTCCAATCGTTCAGCTTCCGGGCGGAGGCGGCGGCAGGATCGTGAACAGCTGCGCCAGTTCCTGCACGTCGCCCGCTTTTTTCCAACCATCCTGACCGGCGGTCCAGACATGGGTGTCGCGGGTGATTTCTCCATCCGTGGCCATGCGGCCCATCTTGGCCTTGGAAAACGGCCCGCTGGTCTGTCCGTCCACCGCGATGTGCCAGACATGCTCAACGGGCGGAGGGGGCGGCGGTGCCGCATGCGCTGCCGGTTGCGGGGCAGCGGGGGTGGAACCGCCCCAGGGGCCGGATGGTTGACCCGCTGCCATGTTCGACATCTGCTGTGCCATCGCCATACCCATCCCCATGCCAAGACCGGCGCCCATGCCGCCGCCCTGACCGGGGTTGTTGGCCGCTGCCGTCATCGCCTCGGCCGCCGAATACTGGGTGAACTTGCCCAGATCGCCCGCCAATCCCATCGATGTCCGCTTGTCCAAAGCTGCTTCAACTGCGGGCGGTAGCGAGATGTTTTCGATATAGAATTCCGGCATCTCCAACCCGTAACCATCCAGCACGGGCGAGACCTCAGCCGCGATCAGCTTGCCCAGATCGGCGGTGTTGGCGGCCATATCCAGAACCGGGATGCCCGAGCCTGCGATGACGCGGGAAAACTCTTGCACAATGATGTTGCGGATCTGGAAGCTGATCTCGTCCATGGTGAATTCACCATCGGTGCCGACGATCTCGATCAGGAATTTCGCCGGGTCCTTGACCCGCACCGTATAGGTTCCGAACGCCCGGATGCGGGTCGGACCGAATTCCGGGTCGCGCAGCATGATCGGGTTCTTGGTGCCCCATTTCAGGTCGTTGAAACGGGTGGTGTTGACGAAGTAAATCTCGGACTTGAACGGCGACTGAAAGCCGTGATCCCAATGCTGCAGCGTCGTCAAGATCGGCATGTTGTTGGTTTCCAGCATGTATAGCCCCGGCGTGAACACATCCGCCAACTGCCCCTCATGCACGAACACCGCCGCCTGACCTTCGCGCACGGTCAGCTTGGCGCCATACTTGATCTCGTGCCCTTCGCGTTCGAACCGCCAGACCATGGTGTCGCGGGTGTCGTCCACCCAATGAATGACATCAATGAACTCTCCGGTCAGAAAATCGAAAATTCCCATTTGGGTTCTCCTGTCATCGGGGTCAGAGCGGCTGCCCCATCAATTCACGTGCAATGATCCGCACCACGGGGCGGGCCGCGTCCACGGTCACGCCGGGTTGCAGGCGTGGATCATAAAGCATTGCCAGCAATTTTTCGTCATGGCTGGTCAGCAAGGCAAATTCGTCGTCATCATTGAAGATCGAGGGCCGCGCGGCGGGGCTGTCATTGGACAGGCCCAACCCCTGTGCGATCTCTTCATGGATGCAACTGCGGCGCACCAGATCGGGCAACTCGGCCCGGATCAGGGTCACCGCGCGGACGTATTTATGCGGCGCGGCGCGGGTGGCCGAGGCAAAGACGAAACAGTCGAAATTCGCGCGCGGATTGGCCACCAGATCCAGCGAGGCCTGGCTGATATTCGGGATCAGTTCCCGCAGCCGCGTGACCACATAGCTGCTGTCGTCTTTCCCGGCGAAAAACACGTGGAAATTGGCCTTGCGGGTCACGGTTGAAATCGGGTGATCCGTCAGCCGCGCCAGCCGCGAGACATAGGCTTTTACCTGATCGGCGTCCTCAACCCGAACGTTTGGTGCGACCGAGGGGCCGAACTCGGCCTGAACGCGCACTGGGCCCGCCCAGCGGCTGAGCTGCCCGTCGGTCTGTCCCGCCCCGATGGCAACCGCATGATCGGGGTATTCGCTGTAAAAGGCGATGGCCTCGAAATTGCGGGTCAGATCGTCGGCGTCATAGGGCGTGTCGGGACCGCCGCCATCAATGCGCAGCAGCCCGCGCGTCAGCAGATCACGTTCGACCCTGGCATAAAAGCGCGCCAAATCCTGACTGGCCGCCGAGGGCGGAACATAGGCATTTGCCGCAGGCACGGGCGGAGCAGGCTCGGGCGGCAAGGCCGCCGGGGTCGTCAGCGTCTCGTCACAATTGGCCAGCGCCAGCAGAGAGGCCAGCACCAGTGCAGGTTTCAAAGAGGTGATCCGCCGCACGCCCGTGTCAGCCTCAGCCCGGGACGGCCGTTCCGGCATTGTCGCCAATGCCGTCGCGGCGCGCCTTGGCGGCGGCCAGCGTGTCGCGCAGCTCGGATTCCATCTTTTTCAGCTCTTCCTCGGCGGCGGCGCGTTTGGCCTTGCCCTCATCGGCAATCGCCAGGCTTTCGTTGATCGTGCCGATCAGGTCGGCATTGGCCTGTTTCACGGCTTCGATATCGAAGACGCCACGCTCCATCTCTTCGCGGATCATCTTGTTGGATTCGCGCAGATTGGCCGCGTTCGAGGTCAGCAGTTCATTGGTCAGATCATTGGCGTCGCGCACGGCCGCGGCAGCCTCGGCGCTGCGCTGGATGGTGACGGCCTGGGCCAGCTGGGTTTCCCACAGCGGCACGGTGTTCACCAGGGTCGAGTTGATCTTGGTCACCAGCGACTTGTCATTTTCCTGCACCAGCCGGATTGAGGGCAGCGACTGCATCGTCACCTGCCGGGTCAGTTTCAGGTCATGCACCCGGCGTTCCAGATCGTCGCGCGCGGCGCGCAGGTCGCGCAGCTCCTGCGCCTGAATGACCTGCTGATCTTCGGGCGCGGCCTGAACCTCGGCCTCTTTTGCGGGGATGTCCTGGCTGTCCAGCTCGGTCAGCTTTTCCTCACCCGCTGCGATGTAAAGCGCCAGTTCGTCATAGAAATCCAGCGTCTTTTCATAGAGCATATCCAGCGATTTGATGTCTTTCAGCAGGGTATGTTCGTGCCCCAGCAGATCGTCGGTGATGCGGTCGATCTGGCCCTGAACCTTTTCGAATTTCGCGGTGAACTGGGCAAAAGGCGCGGCGCGGCCCAGCAGGCGTTCCCACCAGCTGCGTTCGCGGCGCACGTCCAACTCGCTGACCGAGAAGCCCCGGATCGTGGTGACGATATTGCGCAGGCTGTCGCCCGCAGGGCCCACATCCTTGTTGCGCACATCGGCCAGCATGGCCTGACTGATTTCCTGCAACTCGGCCTGTGCCGATGATCCGAACGCGACGATCGAGTTGGTGTTGCCCATGTCGATCTCGGCCATGCGCTTGCGAATTTCGGCACCGACGGGTTCGTCGGCTTCTTCCAGCGGGACGACATCGGGCTGGGGTTCGGGCAGGGTGACGGCGGTCACTTCCTGCACCAGGGTTTCGGCCTCGACCGCTTTGTTCTTGATGGTATCGGACATGGGGTAATCCTCGCTCAAAATTAGGCCGGTCAGTCCAACCGGACGCCTTCGCGCTGCAGCCGTTCGCGCAGCACGTCAATTTCCACTGTCAAATCGCTGCGATCATCCAGCAACATCTTGCGGGTGCGCGCGGCGAAGTTCTGTTCCAGATCGTCCAGCAGCGCGGTGAAATCGGCCAGCGCCTGCGCGTCGCGGGTGCGGGCGTAGACATCGGCAAACTTGACCGTCGCATCGCGCGCGCCTTGCAGATAGACCGTCAGGTACTTGCGTGCGCCTGCCAGATCGCGGGGGTCTTCCTCGACCGTGCGGAACAGCTCGCGGGCGGTGTCCTGAAACCGCTCCACCCGCGCCTCGACCCGGCGATCCCCGGCGCGTTTGATGGCATCCGTCATCTGGGTCAGATGGCTTTCGGCATCCTCGACCACGCGGGCGACACGATCCTGCTGAAACGTGTCGATGCCTTCCATGCCCTTGTCCTTCATCGGGTCGATCCCGAATGAAACCGAATGCAGCACCGTTGCCGCCACGCCGAACAGCACCGGGGCCAGCAGCCCCGCCTGCGCGGCGGCTTCGGCGTCCAGAAGCTCGGTCCGATAGGCGGCCAAAGCGGTGCCGAGGCCGGTCAGCGCGCTGGCAAATATCTTGCGGGGAAAGGCCGGGCGGCGGGCGGTGCGGCGGGCGTTATAAGCCGCCTCGGCCCGCAGACCTTCGCGCAGCAGAAAGGCGGCGGCGGTCAGCAGCCCGGCGGCGATCAGGCCAATGGTCATGCCGATGGCCCCGTCGTTCAGGGACAGAAAGACCAGAGGCACCGCAGGCAGAAACAGCAGATTGGCCCGCGCGCCCGCAGGTTCCACCCGCGCGCCATCGAACTGGCCGCGCGGGGGCTGGCCATCAGGTGCAGGCCCGCCATCGGGGCTGTATTTTCCGCCAAAACGTTTGGCCATTTCTCTTACAGCCCCCCAAGCAGACCGGTGCACACGCCCAGCAGCAATGCCAGCAGCACCACATAGGCCAGTTTTTGCACGCCGGTTCCGGACATGAGGTTCCCCCAGATTACGTTTCACGGAAAATTTAGGGGATGCGAGGGCGCAACGCTAGGGGGAAGGTGGCCTAACTTGCGTCACTTGCGAGGTTTCTTGCCGATCGCAGGCCGTTTACGTTGTGGTCGGGCAGGGCGTTTGGCAGCGGGGCCGGGCTGGGCCTCGGCCTCCAGCCCCAACTGGTCGCGCAGCACGCGGCGGCGGATTTCCTCAACCTCGCCGGGTTTCAGATTGCCCAGCTGGAACGGCCCGTAGGACACCCGCAACAGACGGTTGACCACATAGCCGATGTCTTCGATGGCGCGCCGGATCTCGCGGTTTTTGCCTTCGCGCAGGCCGATGGTCAGCCAGGCATTGGCGCCCTGCTGCCGGTCCAGCGTCACGGTCATCGGCTGAAAGCGTTCGCCTTCAATGACCAGCCCTTTGCGCAGGGGCTCGAAATCCTCATCCTTGGGGCGGCCATTCACGCGCACCCGGTATTTGCGCAGCCAGCCGGTGGCGGGCAGTTCCAGCTTGCGCTTGATGCCGCCGTCATTGGTCAGCAACAGCAGCCCTTCGGAATTGAGGTCCAGCCGCCCGACGCTCATCACCCGGGGCATGTCCTCGGGCAGCTTGTCAAAGATCGTCTCGCGCCCCTTTTCGTCGCGGGCGGTGGTCACGAGACCTGACGGCTTGTGATACAGCCACAGGCGGGACGGCTCCGGTTCCGAGACCGGCTTGCCGTCAACGGTGATCCTGTCCCTGGCGGTCACGTTCAGCGCCGGGCTGTCGATGCGCTTGCCATTGACGGTCACACGACCGGATTCGATCATACGTTCAGCCTCGCGGCGCGAGGCGACACCGGCGCGGGCCAGCACTTTGGCGATCCGGTCGCCGGGAGGAGGGGTCTTGGTCATGCCCCGCCCATACCCCATCTGCGCGGCTTGCGAAAGGCAGGTTTCTGGGGCAGTCAGGGGCATGAGTTTCAGATCGCATATGACCCAGGCCCTGACCGAGGCCCGTGCGGCAGCCGCGCGCGGCGAAGTCCCCGTGGGTGCGGTGATCGTGGACCCCACGGGCCGCGTCGTGGCCGCAGCGGGCAACCGCACGCGAGAACTCAACGACCCCACGGCCCATGCCGAGATACTGACCCTGCGCGCCGCCTGCGCCGCAGCGGGGTCCGAGCGACTGCCGGGGCATGACCTCTATGTCACGCTGGAACCCTGCGCCATGTGCGCGGCCGCGCTGGCGGCGGCGCGGGTGCGGCGCATCTACTATGGGGCGTCCGATCCGAAATCCGGTGGCGTGGCCCATGGCGCGCGGGTGTTTTCCCATCCGCAGGCCCATCATGTGCCGGAAATCTATGACGGGATCGCAGCCGATGACTGCGCCGACCTTCTTCGGACATTCTTTGCGGCGCAACGCAAGGCTGGTGCGAAAGAATAGCCCGACGGCTCAGCCCTGTTTGACGACCATCGCCCTGGGGATATCCGCCAAAGGCTGTCCACCATCCGGCGTCACCACAAAGCTTTCCGTGATGGCCAGCCCCCAATCCGGGGTCCAGAGCCCGGGCATCAGGTGGAAGGTCATGTTCTGGCGCAACTCGGTTGTATCGCCGGGGCGCAGGCTCATGGTGCGCTCACCCCAGTCCGGCGGGTAACTGAGGCCGATGGGATAGCCGGTCCGATTGCCTTTGGTGTAGCCAGCTCTGGCAAAGCTGTCATAGACGCAGAGGGCGACCTCTTCGCAGGTTGCGCCTGGTCGGGCGGCGTGCAGGGCGTCGTCGATGGCGGTCAGGACTGCCGCCTCGGCGCGTCGGATATCCGCAGGCGGTTCGCCCAGAAAAAGGCTGCGGCTGGCGGGGCAATGGTAGCGCCGGAAACAACCGGATACCTCGAAATAAGTCGCCTCACCCACGGTCAAAGGCCGGTCGTTCCAGGTGATGTGTGACGCCGAAGCCTCGACCCCCGAGGGCGCAATCGGCGCGATGGCCGGATAGTCGCCCGCCAGACCGGGCAACCCGGCGATGCCTGCGGCCTGAACCTCGGCCACCAGTTGGTTCTTGAGCAATCCTTCGCGAAACCTGTCACGCAGGACCGCGTGCATATGCGCGGTCAATTGCCCCGCCTTGCGCATCATGTCGATTTCCGCGTCGCTTTTGACCGCGCGCTGCCAGTTCACCAACCCGGTCGCATCGCGCATCGCCTGCGCCCCGAATGCGGTTTCGAGGATGCGGTGGCTGGCGGCCGAGTAATAGTAATTGTCCATCTCGACGCCCAGCCCCGTTGTCCAGCCGCGATCCCGCAGCAGATCGACCAGAGCATCAACCGGGTGGTGGTCCGGGTGCTGCACATGTTCTTCGGGCCAGTCATGCAGGTCTTGCGGTTCCAGCCATGTGGTCTGCTGCGCCCCCGCCTTGTCCTGCGTGCGCCCCCACCAGAGCGGCGCGCCCGTCCGATGCAGGATCACCATTTGCGGGACATAAAAGCTCCAACCGTCATAGCCGGTCAGCCAGGCCATGTTGGACGGGTCCGTGACCAGCAGCGTGTCGATACCCTGCCGGTCCATCGCGGCCCGCGCGGCAGCGATGCGTGCGGCATATTCCTGCGAGGTGAAATCGGACGCGGGCATCAGAGGGTGATGGCCTTCATGACTTCGGGCTCAATCACATCGACGCCGGGCAGGGCATCAACCAGCGCCTGCGCGGATTGTTCCAGAATCGGGAAGGTCTGATAGTGGCAGGGGATCACCGTCTTGAAGTCAAAATACCGCTTGGCCGCATAGGCCGCGCCCTTCATGTCCATAGTGAAATGCCCACCCGCCGACAGGATGCCGATATCGGGTTTGTAGTAATCCCCCATCCACTCCATATCCGCCATGATATCCGTATCGCCCGAGACATAGAGCACGCGCCCCTCGGCGGCGATCATATAGCCGACCTCGGTCCCGCCGGTGCGCAACCCATCTGGCGTCGAGAAGGTCGAGCTGTGAGAGGCTGGAACCATACTGACACTCACGCCATTCAGATCAACCGTGCCGCCCTTGTTGAAGCCGATGGTTTCGATCCCTTCAGCCTCGGCCCAGTAGCCCATCAGGTCATATTGCCCGACAACCGGCACGCCGAGATGTTTGGCCAAAGGTAGCACATCGACCACGTGGTCGAAATGAGTATGCGTTAGCAGGATATGCGTGGCCCCTTGCACGGCGGCGTCGTGCTGATCCTCGGGCAGAGCGGGGTTGCCGGTCAGCCAGGGGTCGATCAGCAGAACTTGTCCTTCGGTTTCGATGCGAAAGCTACCGTGGCCCAGCCAGATGATGTTCATGAACACGTCCCCCTGAAAAATGCGCTTGGACATAGCCTAGCATTCGCTATGTAAAAATCCATGGACTGGACGCAGCAAATTGACAGCTATTGCGAGCGCTTGTCGCCCGCCTATTGGGCCGAGCCGATCAACGCGGTGACAAATGCCGCCTTTCTGATCGCCGCTTTTGTGATGTGGCGACGGGTGCGGGGGCAGGACGCGCCGCTGGCCTGTCTGCTGGTGCTGATCTTGGCGTGTATCGGCGTGGGCAGCTATCTGTTTCACACCCATGCGCAGGTCTGGGCGGCGATGGCGGATACGATGCCGATCCTGCTGTTCATTCTGGTCTATATCTTCGCGGTGAACCGCGATGTCTGGGGGCTGGGGCGGTGGTCCGCGCTGGGCCTGACCCTGCTGTTCTTTCCCTATGCAGCGCTGACCGTGCCGGTCTTTCAACTGTTGCCCGGTCTGGGCAGTTCAGCCGGTTACGCGCCGGTGCCACTGCTGATCCTGATCTACGCGCTTCTGCTGCGACACCGCGCGCCGCAGGTTGCGCGAGGGTTGGCGATAGGGGCTGCGATCCTGATCCTGTCGATCACATTCCGCTCTCTGGACTTGCCGGTTTGCGGGCAGTTCCCGGTGGGCACGCATTTCATGTGGCACATCCTGAATGCCATCATGCTGGGTTGGATGATCGAGGTCTATCGCCGCGCGCGCGCCTAGTCCGGCAGCTTGCGCGCGACGTAAAAGCCGTAGCTGACATAGGCTGCGTTCTCTTCATAGAGCGCAATCTCGGCTTGTTCCGCCGCAACCAGCGCCTGCGCATGTTCGGAATGCGCGTGCTTGTCCAAAAACGCGGGAAAGCGCTGCTGCATCGGGCCGTAATACATGTCCAGCCAGCAGTCCTGCGACAGGGGGAAATAGCCCAGAACCTCATATCCGGTTGCCTCAAGGTGGGCGAGTTTCTCTGACGCAAGCCCGACTTCGGGATAGGCGGTTTCCCAATGATCGGTCAGGGATTTCGGACGCTCCTGCGTTAGCCAGGTTAGTTCGGACACAGCAAGAATGCCGCCCGGTTTCAGAAACCGCCGCCAGGCGCGCAGCCCGGCCTCAAACCCGATATTGTAGATGGCCCCTTCGGACCAGATCACGTCCAACTCGTTATCCTGAAACGGCAGTGTCTCCATCGAGGCGGGCAGGGTTTCGATACGTCCGGCGAGCCCGTCAGACACCGCGCGGTTTTCCAGTTCGGTCAGGAATTTCGGCAAGAAATCAACCGCGATGATCTGCGCATCCAGATCCTGCGCCAGAACCAGACTGGCCGCGCCGGTTCCACTGCCGATATCGGCGATCCGCAGCCCTTGTTTACCTTTCAACCCGGCCAGTTCCATTGCCCGCCGGGTTGCCGAGGGGCTGCCCGGCCCTTGACGCGCGCCACCAATGTGAAGATCGACCAGAAGCTGCAGATCCTCCATCAGATCAATCCTGAAAAGCAGCAGCGAGCGGCGTGGGTAGATCAAATTCTTTCAAAACCCGAGCGCGGCCATCGGCGGACATTTTCAGGGCGGTCTTTTCCACAATACGCTGGATTTTCTCGTCCGAGTGTTTGGCAGCGAAGGGCTGGAAATACCATTTCAGAAAGACGAAGCAGATCACGTCCTCCAAAGCCTGAACCTCGGTATCGCGCTTGATACCTTGTTTGCGCAGCATCTTTTCAGCCGCCTCAATCTGATTGGCTCCATATTCGGCCTGCTCCATGAAGCCACGTACAACATCGGCGTGATACACGCCCTGCGCCTTGCGCCAGGCCAGATAGCCCGCGCGGCCTTCGGGGTATTCGGTGCGCTTCAGCTTCCAGCGTTCAACATGCTGACCGCGCGCGGCAATCTGTAATTCTTCCGAGGCATCGGGGAACAGGCGGTCCAGCTCGGCGCTCATCCGCTGGCCGTAAAGCAGGGATTCGGGCTGACCATCTTCTTGATTGGGGTCCTGTGCGTTGGCCGCAT
>NZ_JALCBM010000020.1:0-8221 GCF_028066395.1 Ruegeria sp. | reverse complement strand
AGCAGGGATTCGGGCTGACCATCTTCTTGATTGGGGTCCTGTGCGTTGGCCGCATCGATTGCGTCCAAAACCGTTTGCATCTGCGCGCTCATGTCCTGCTCCACTGGCTGGCCCCGGTTAGGGGACGGTTCGACTGTGATTCAGGCCATGCTAGCGGCATGTTGCGCCGGGTGCAGCAGTCAAATGCGGGGAAGCCGGATCGGGGTGCTGCGGCCCGATCCGGCCTTTTGCGCTTAGTCGCGGGTTTGTGCCTTGTCCTTGGTCACCGTCTCGGGCGCAGGTTCGGGAAAGCTCAGATCCCGCGTCAGGTTGCCGGTGTTCAGGCTGAACGCCATCGCCGGGGCGGCTGCCAGGGATGCGGAAAGGGCAAGGGCAATCATAAGGGGTTTCATGGGCTGTCTCCGGGTTTATTGTGTGTTGTGTTATTGAAATGAACTGTTCAGTTCAGATTTCAAGAGCAAAAGTGAACTGATCGGTTTATTTTTCAAAATACCTGATTTCGGGTCAGGGCGCGCAGCGGTCTTGCGGCTGTTGCAGCAGACGGGTAAATGCCCCGGTAAGCGTATATGAGGGTTTCGCATGTCGATTGACCAAAGCACCGCCGCCAAGGTGGCCAAACTGGCCCGGATCAAGGTCGAGGATGACGCGCTGCCGGCGCTGGCATCCGAGTTCAACACCATCCTTGGGTTCATCGAGCAACTGAACGAAGTCGATGTCGAAGGCGTCGAACCGATGGTCTCGGTCGAACCGATGCGCCTGAAGCGCCGTCAGGATCAGGTCACGGATGGCAACCAGCAGGACAAGGTTCTGGCCAACGCCCCCGACGCCCGCGAAGGGTTCTTCGCAGTCCCCAAAGTGGTGGAGTAAGACATGAGCGATCTGAATAAACTGGGCCTGGCCGAGGCCCGCGACGCGCTGCGTGCCGGAGACGTGACCTCGGTCGAGCTGACCGAATCCTGCCTGAAGGCCATTGACGAAGCCGACGCGCTGAACGCGTTTGTCCATAAGACGCCCGAGATCGCGCTGGAGCGTGCCAAGGCAGCGGACGAACGGATCAAAGGCGGCGATGCACCGTCGATGTGCGGTCTGCCGATCGGCATCAAGGATCTGTTCTGCACCAAGGGCGTGCCCTCGCAGGCGGCCTCGAAAATTCTGGAAGGGTTCAAGCCGGAATACGAATCCACCGTGTCCCAACAACTGGCCGATGCCGGAGCCGTGATGCTTGGCAAGCTGAACATGGACGAATTCGCCATGGGGAGCAGCAACGAAACCTCGGTCTATGGCAACGCCGTCAGCCCGTGGCGTCGCGGCAATGATGAGGCGCAGTTGACCCCGGGTGGCTCATCCGGTGGTTCGGCCTCGGCTGTGGCGGCGGACCTGTGTCTGGCCGCAACCGGCACCGATACCGGCGGCTCGATCCGTCAGCCCGCCGCCTTCACCGGCATCACCGGCATCAAGCCGACCTATGGCCGTTGCTCGCGCTGGGGCATCGTGGCCTTTGCGTCTTCGCTGGATCAGGCCGGTCCGATGACCAAGAACGTCCGCGACGCGGCGATCATGTTAGAGGCCATGTGCGGCCACGACCCTAAGGATTCGACCAGCACCGAACTGGCCGTCCCGAATTTCGAGGCGATGCTGACCGGTGACATCAAGGGCAAGAAAATCGGTATCCCCAAGGAATACCGCATGGAGGGCATGCCCGCTGAGATCGAAAAGCTCTGGGCTGATGGCGCCGAAATGCTGAAGGCAGCAGGGGCCGAGATCGTCGATATCTCGCTGCCCCATACCAAATACGCGCTGCCCGCGTATTACGTGATTGCCCCGGCCGAGGCATCCTCGAACCTCGCCCGCTATGACGGTGTCCGCTATGGCCGTCGCGCCGCGCTGGCACAGGGCGATGGTATCACCGAGATGTACGAAAAGACCCGCGCCGAGGGCTTCGGTCACGAGGTCCAGCGCCGTGTCATGGTCGGCACCTATGTGCTGTCGGCAGGCTTCTATGACGCCTATTACAACCGCGCACGCCGCGTCCGCACCCTGATCAAGAAGGATTTCGAGGACGTCTTCGCCGCAGGCGTCGACGCGATCCTGACCCCGGCAACACCCTCTGCCGCGTTCGGGTTGGGTGAGATGACTGAAGCCGATCCGGTGCAAATGTACCTCAACGACGTCTTCACCGTGACCGTCAACCTCGCCGGTCTGCCGGGCATTTCGGTGCCCGCCGGTCTGGATGCGCAGGGCCTGCCGCTGGGCCTGCAACTGATCGGGCGTCCTTGGGACGAGGGCGATCTGCTCAACACCGCCTATGCGCTGGAAAGCGCCGCCGGGTTTGTGGCCAAGCCGGGCAAATGGTGGTAAGCCTCACGCAGGCAAGACGACGAACAGACGGAGCAGCCCTATGCGCTTTACGCTTCTGATCCCCGCAATCGGGCTTGTGGCCGCATGTAATACCGTGGCGCCGGTGGGCGGCACGGATTTCAACACGCCGAGCTATCAGGCCCAGCGTGAGGCACAGCTGGCCGGGCAGGGCTATTCCGGCAACCCGTTGGTGCCACCCCCGGTTGTGTCGCAAGAACCGCTGCCCGGTGATGGGCAGGCCGGTGCGATCGCGCCCCTGACGGGCGGTGACGCCAGTGACATCGCCAACCAGACGGCTGCGGCGCTGGCCAGCACGTCCGGGCAGACGGTGCCCGTCGCCCCGACGCCGAACAATACGGCCATCTCGGACGAACAGGACTTTGCTGCCGTTTCGAACCGCCGCAGCATCGAATCGGACGCGGCCCGCATCGAACAGAACCGCCAGACCTATGAGGTCGTGGCCCCCACTGCAGTTCCTCAGCGCGGCACGGACGGCCAGCCCAATATCGTGCAATACGCGCTCAGCACCACGAACCCGGTCGGCACCCAGCTTTACAGCCGCTCGGGCTTCAACCTGCAGGCCAAAGCACAGCGCAACTGCGGACAATACGCCTCGCCCGATCAGGCACAGATCGCCTTCCTGTCCAATGGCGGCCCGCAGCGGGACCGCAAGGGGTTGGACCCCGATGGCGACGGCTATGCCTGCGGCTGGGACCCAAGCCCCTTCCGCAATGCCATCAACAACTGAGGCTCTTGCGCCCATCTGGCACCCGTCGCCCAATTTCGGCCCGCGCCGCGACGGGCTGACGCCCTCGCTGATCGTACTGCACTACACCGCCATGAACAGCGCGCCCGAGGCGCTGGAGCGGCTGTGTGACCCGGCGCATGAGGTCTCTGCCCATTATCTGATCGGCGCGGATGGCACCGTGTGGCAGATGGTGCGCGAAGAAAACCGCGCCTGGCACGCCGGGGCAGGGGAGTGGCAGGGGCAAGACGATATCAACTCCCGCTCCATCGGCATCGAGCTCGACAATCGCGGTGACCACCCCTTCGCCGCACCCCAAATGGCGGTTCTGGAAACCCTGCTGGCTGATATCCTGACCCGCTGGGAAATCCCCCCCACTGGCGTCATCGGCCACTCCGACATGGCCCCGGGCCGCAAATCCGACCCCGGCCCCCGTTTTGACTGGCAAAGACTGGAACGTCAGGGCCTGGCCAACCCGCGCGGCACACAAACCGCGCTACCGGAAACGTTCCGCACTCTGGCCCACAAAACCGGCTTCACCGCCACCAGCGACGAGGCCACCCTGCTGACCGCCATCCGTCTGCGCTACCGTCCCTGGGGCAAGGGCCCGCTCCACCCGGCGGACATCTCAGCGCTCACGTCAAACCAAAAAACCTGATCCGCCCTTCATCTGGCCAAAAATATCCCGGGGTTGAATTGGCCGCAGGCCAAGAAGGGGCTGGCCCCTTCCTGCCACCCTCACCCCTTGACGCCACCCGACCCAAAGCATACCCAAGCCCTCGCGCGGAGGGCCGGATGGCCGCTGGGGTCGCAAGGCCCGAGAGGAAAGTCCGGACTCCACAAGGCAACGGTGCCGGGTAACACCCGGGCGGGGAAACCCGACGGAAAGCGCCACAGAAATCAGACCGCCCCGGGCCGTGGCCCGAGGTAAGGGTGAAACGGTGGGGTAAGAGCCCACCGCGCCGCTGGCAACAGTGGCGGCACGGCAAGCCCCACCGGGAGCAATGCCGAATAGGGTCCCCGCGCGGGCCGGTCGGCGTCAGCCGATACCGCCGCTAGGCTCGCCTTGGCCGAGAGGGACCGGGTTGGCAGCTTGAGCCGCGCAGCAATGCACGGCCTAGAGGAATGGTCATCGAAGGGGGCAAGCCCCCGGAACAGGATCCGGCTTACAGGCCCTCCGCGCAGATCCCGTCAGCCCCCCGGCGGCGTATAGGCCCCGGTCAGCTTGGCGGCCTTTTCGGTGATGGCGACAAAGTCCTCGGCGGTCCAGGCCCGCACCGTTTCGATATTCGACACCGCGCCCGAGGCCGCAACGGCCATCCCCACAGCCACCGCATCGGTGCCATCCGGGGCTTCGCTGATGACAACCACGTCATTGCTGCCGGTGGTGATATAAAACGCCAGAAGCCTGCCGCCGACCCCTTCCAACAGGGCCTTGACCGGGCCGGTGCGATCTTCGGGTTTCTTCAGCATACCCTTGACGCCAGCTTGCGAATAGGATGCGTAGGTAATGAACAGAGGCATTTGTAACTCCTTTGACTATCAAGGTTCGAACGGGGCCTGAAATTCGGCCGACCCCCTGGCCGTGAAGGTGTCTCAGGTGGTTGAAAAAACCGCCTGTGCGATCAGCCAGACACCCAGAATGCACAACCCCGCGCCTGTCGCCGGAACCAGCCAGATGGCCCGAGGCATCAGTTTTTCCGCAGCAACGTAAAGGGCGATGCCCACGATCCAATACAGGTTCATGACGCCACCCACGAACAGCAGGGCCATCAGCGCCCAGCAACAACCCAGACAATAGACCCCGTGTGCGGCCCCGGTGCGCATCGCGCCCCATGCCCCGGGATGGTTGTGCTGTGCCAGAAACCGGGCCGGGCTTTGGCAATGGCGCAGGCAGGCGGTTTTCAGGGTGGAAAACTGATAGGCGCCGGCAGCCAACAGAATCAGCCCGGCGAATCCCGCAGACCGGATCGTCATCATCGGCCCGTCCGACAGGCCCGTGGCCTCCATCCCCCATTGCGCTGCGGTGGCGGCAGCACTGAACCCGGCCCAGGCGATCAGATAGCCGGACAGGAACAACAGGCTGAGCAATGCGGTACGCGATTTCTCGGGCCCCATCCGCTTCAACGCCACATAGAGCAACACGGCAGGCGCGGCGCTGGGCGTCATCATGGCGATCATCATGACCCACCACATCAGGAAGATCAGCACCAGATAACCGGCGTTCCAGACCGCGCCACCGCCCATTTGCATCGGCGCCCCGATAGGGCCTGCCATCCGCGTCATCTCGACCGCCGACATGTTCATTCCGATCCCGGCAACCGTATACCACCCGGCGGTCAGCACGATCAGGCCAACACCGCCAAGAACGATGGCTGTGTCCTGCCGCATCAGACGCTCAACCGCGCCCATGCGGGATCGGTTCGGGTTATGTGTCATCGGATGGCCGTTCAGGCGCCGAGGACGCCGTGGCCGGAAATGTTCAGATGCGCCAGATGCGCATGGGTCGCGTCAAAAGTCAGGCTGATCGCCCCGCCCGTCGTCTTGGCGCTGCCCGAGGCGGATTCGGCGTGCCGGTACTCAAACCCGTGTGGCAGCTGGATCGCGGCACGATGCGGCGCACCGGACACGATATGCGGGATTGGCTCGACCTCGACATCGAAAACGCCGGGTATCTTGGCGAATCCGGTGCGATCTTCGCGACTCCAATCCAGATCGATGGGCAGGTAGAGCGTGTCGTGCTTGGTGGGCGACATGGCGCTGTAGACATACCACATGGTTGCCATCTCATCCGTGTCGTCCCCCACCATGATCGCCTGCAACGCGGCCCGCTGATCGGCCGAGGCACGTTCATCGATGATCAGTTGCATCTCGCCATTGCCCTCGTGAATCGGGCCGGGCCAGTAATACACGCCTGCCGCACGCAAACCGGCCAGATCGGTATCGCCATAGGTGCCGCTTTCGATGTCATAGACGACAATCGCTTCGCAATTGCCATGCGTGGGCAACACGCTGAACTGGCAGGGACAGCCGAAATTGCAATTGCAATTGGCCAGCTCTTCGCCCTGAATGGTCCATTCTGTCATGAAAAATCCCCCCGGAAATGTCGTGCACTTGAAATCCTGCTGACAGGGTAAGCCTGTTTTCCGGTGCCTCTTGCGCGGGGCCTGTGTTGGCCTCTTTACGCCGCAATTCGGCGGCTATATATCACGGATTTGTGATATATCCAAATTGACCCCCAAGCCCCGGGGAAAGTGAGCAGGGGAATTATGGGCTGCGGCGCGCGATTCCGGTTGACTCGGACGCCTAAGCGGGTAAAAGCGCACGCTCATAAGGATTCAACCGAAAGGCCCCTGCCTTTTCGGACGCAGGAGATAACCATGGCGAAGCCGACGACAATCAAAATCCGTCTGAACTCGACCGCGGGCACGGGCCACTTCTACGTGACCAAGAAAAACGCACGCACCATGACCGAGAAAATGACCGTCCGTAAATACGACCCGGTCGTTCGGAAACATGTCGAGTACAAGGAAGGCAAGATCAAGTAATCTGCCGATCCGCTTGGACTAAATCAAAAGGACTCTGCTCCCGTGGCAGGGTCCTTTTTCGTATTGCGGTGCGGGATGGCGCGCTGAACCCTCCGTTGCAGAGGCGCATCAGCCTGCCGGGTAATCTGTTCTGGGGCGGCTTGCTTTTTACGGCGACGTGCCGCTACGCTTCAGCCAACCGTTCCAAAATGTTGACCGTCATGAAAAAAATCATATTGCCCGCACTGGCCGTTCTGACCCTTTCCGCCTGTGAAGACCCGTTCAACCGGGAAGGCGTGGGCTTCACCGGAATTGATGGTGAGCCGCGTACCGTATCCGATGTGAAGGGTTCGGTCGCCTTTGTGCCCGAAGCCACAAACGTGCCAGCCGAACTGGCCGAGCTGCCGACCATTCAGGTCACCTCGGATAAGGTCGAGGCTGATAAGCTGGCCGGTGTCGCCATCGACAATGGGGGCCGCAGCGGTGCCAACGCGGTTGAGCTGACAGGCAGTGACACGACCATGTACCTGAGCACCGTCAACGTGAACGGAACGCTGTATGGCGTGCTGCGCACCTCGAGCAACAGCACCCGGGTCGACAATTCCATCGGCACGATCTTCGGATCAGAGACCGAGCGTTTCACCGGCTGCGTCCCCGCGGGGGATGTGTTTGGCAAAGGCTCCTCATCGCGCAGCTCGGGCTTTGCGGTGCCGCTGAACTGCAGCTGATTTAGCAATACATACAACAATGCCTAAACCCCTGCCTGTGTGGCGGGGGTTTTTGTTTGCGCGGGCGTTCTAGGTTGGTTGTGTCGGCATAGAAAAAGGGCGGGTCGATCATGACCCGCCCTTTCAGCGTTGAATATGACGCTTGATCTATTCCTGTTGCCCCATGAACATCAGCAGGAACTGGAACATGTTCAGGAACGAGATATAGAGGCTAAGCGCGCCGTCGAAGGCGGCTTTGTCCAGCCATTCCTGATCACCGTGCGCGGCATGTGCCACGTAGGTGTTCTTGATGTCCTGTGTGTAGAAGGCGGTCAGACCTGCGAAGATCAGGATGCCGATGGCCGAGATGGCCAGCATCATCACGCCGGATTGCAGGAACAGGTTGATGATCATCGCAACCAGCAGACCAATGACGCCCATCATCAGGAAGGTGCCCATGCCGCTGAGGTTACGCTTGGTCGTGTAGCCAAACAGGCTGAGACCGGCAAAGGCAATCGCCGTCACCAGAAAGGTCTGTGTGATCGAGTAAGGCGTGAAGATCATGAAGATCGAGCTCATCGACACGCCCATCACGGCGGCGAAGATGAAAAAGCCAAGCTGTACAGCCGCCGCCGATCCGCGCTGCATCAGCGCACCCCAGCCAAAGAACAGGAAGCCGAGGGGGGCAAACATGATGACCCATTTGAGCGGCGACAGGAACAGCGTCCCGCCCAGGCTGGTCAGGTACCGATCAACGCCGATCTGAGCGACAGCGTTGCTCGGGTCTGATGTAACGGCCAGCCCGGCAATGGCCCACGCGGCCAGTGCCGTGATCAGCATGCCCACGGACATTGTGCCGTAGACTTTGTTCATATGGGCGCGCA
>NZ_JALCBM010000019.1:40304-58311 GCF_028066395.1 Ruegeria sp. | reverse complement strand
GATCCGGGATTGAGGTCACGCGGACAGCCTGCCATAGCTTGCGCATGAGAATAGCGATCAACGGATTCGGCCGTATCGGCCGCACGATCCTGCGGCAGGTGCTGGCCATGCCGCAGGAGACCGACATTCAGGTGGTGCTGATCAATGACATCGCACCGCTTGAAACCTGCGCCTATCTGTTCAAATACGACAGCACCTTTGGTCCCTATCCGGGCGAGGTCGCTCAGGGCGACGCGGCATTGACGGTCGATGGACGCAGCTTTCCCATGACCCACAGCCCGGACCTGACCCGGGTGGACCTTTCGGGTGTTGATGTCCTGCTGGATTGCACCGGCATCGCGCGGACATCGGATGTGGCAAGCCAGGGGCTGACGGCGGGTGCGGGCAAAGTGCTGATCTCGGGGCCGTCGCCTGCTGCCGAGGTCACCATTGTTCTGGGTGCAAACGAGGATAAGCTGGGCAATGCCCGGATCGTATCAAACGCCTCCTGCACCACCAACGGGTTGGCGCCGCTGGTGGCGGTGCTGGACCAGATCGGCGGGATTGCCTCCGCCCATATGACCACGATCCACTGCTACACCAACAGCCAGCCGATGGTCGACGCCCCACGCGGCGATCTGGCCCGGTCCCGCGCCGGGGCACTGTCGATGGTGCCCACCACCTCCAGCGCCACACATCTGATCGACGAGATTCTTCCGCATCTGGCGGGGCGCATCTCGGGCGCGGCGGTACGGGTGCCCACGGCCAGCGTCTCGGCGGTGGACCTTGTCGTGTCTCTAGCCCGTGGTATGAGCCCGGAGGCGTTTCAGACCGAACTGCGCGGGGCCACCGACCAGTCGTCGGTTCTGGGCTGGACCGATCAGCCTCTTGTCTCGTCAGACCTGCGCACACGCCCGGAATCGCTGGTCATCGCAGGCCCGGAAACCCGCATGGTGGGCGACACACAAGTCCGCATCTTCGGCTGGTACGACAATGAATGGGGCTTTTCCGCACGCATGCTGGATGTCGCAAGGCTGATGGCGGGGCGCTGACGCAGCGGGCGGGCCTGCCCGCGCGCTGCCCGGCCCAACCGGTCAAAATGCATCTTTGATGCATGCAGACCGGGCGGGAGCCGCCCTGTTCTAAGACGCGCTCACCTCAAAAGGCGTGTCGAACCAGTATTCCTCCAGATTGGCCCTGTCGCCGATCCGATCCACCACCGCAAACAGCCCGGGCCCGTGCAATGGCGTCAAAACGCCGTGCCATGTGCCCCGGTGATAATTCACTGCCTGCCCCGGCGCGGTCATAAAGGCGCGCGGCTGGCCGGGCTGGCCGCCCTCATCCGGTGCGACGATGACCAGAAAGGGCTGGTGCGTCATCGGGATGAAAGCCTGACTGCCCTCTGGATGCCGTTCGACCATATCCAGCTGATAGGGCAGCGCCCGCGGATTGGCGTCGAACAGGCTGATCCCGGCGCGGCCATCGGCGAAATCCAACAGCGCGCGGTCGTGATATCGCCCGCATAGCCCCTGATTGATAATCTTGTCCGGCGCGCCTGATACATCCATCAAATCCCCAAACGGCGCGAATGCCTTGGCCGAGATCGGCTCAATCACGATCCGCCGGGTCATGAGGGCAACAGGTCCCGCAAGCGGAACTCGGCAATGCGCTCCACCTGCCGACAGGCTTCGGCAAATTCCACATCACGCTCCTGACCAATCCGGCGCTCAAAGGTCCGCAGGATCGAGGCCTTGTCATGGCCCCGCACCGCGATGATGAAAGGAAACCCGAATTTCTGCGTATATTGCGTATTCAGTTCAGTGAAAGCCGCCCGTTCAGCATCCGTCAACGCGTCCAACCCTGCCGAGGCCTGTTCGGATGTGCTTTCCTGCGTCAGCCGCTTGGCCTGCGCCAGCTTGCCCGCAAGGTCCGGGTGCGCGGTCAGCACGCCCAGCCGCTCCTCCTCTGACGCAGAGCGGAACATGCGCGTCAGGGCGTTATGCAACCCTCCGGCGGTGTCATGCGCCGGGCCCAGTTCCAGATCGAAAGCGCGCTCGGCAATCCACGCGGAATGTTCGAATACCCCTCCATAGGCCGCAACGAAGGCGTCTTTCTGCATCTCCGAAGGCCGCTCCCGCGCCGCGGGCGGGTGTGTGATCGCCCAATGCTCGGCAATTTGCAACCGCGTGGCAAACCAGACATCGGAAAAGCCACGGGCGTAATCCAGAAACCGTTTCAACGCCATCACCCGACCCGGACGTCCGATCAGGCGGCAGTGCAGACCGATGGACAGCATCTTGGGCGCGCCCGCCTCGCCTTCCGCATAAAGCGTATCGAAACTGTCCTTGAGATAGGAAAAGAACTGATCGCCCGAGTTGAAACCCTGCGGCGTGGCAAAGCGCATGTCGTTGCAATCCAGTGTATAGGGCACGATCAACTGATCCCGCCCCCCGATCCGCATCCAATAGGGCAGATCGTCATCATAAGTATCGGCTACATAGGCAAACCCGCCCTCTTCGGCCACCAGCCGCACGGTATTCTCGGAACATCGCCCGGTGTACCACCCACGCGGGCGATCACCAACCACCTCAGAATGCAGGCGAATGGCCTCGGCGATCTGGGCGCGCTCCTCGTCTTCAGGCATGTCCTTGTGTTCGACCCATTTCAGCCCATGACTGGCGATTTCCCACCCGGCTGATTTCATCGCCGCCACCTGATCGGGTGAGCGCGCCAAGGCTGTCGCCACGCCATAGACGGTGATCGGCAGGTCCTGCATCAACCGATGCAACCGCCAGAACCCGGCGCGCGCGCCGTATTCATAGATCGATTCCATGTTCCAATGGCGCTGACCGGGCCATTGCGCGGCCCCCACGATCTCGGACAAAAACGCCTCAGAGGCGGCATCCCCATGCAGAACGCAGTTCTCGCCGCCCTCTTCATAGTTCAGCACGATCTGCACGGCCAGCTTCGCCCCACCCGGCCACTTGGCGTCCGGCGAGTTGGCTCCGTATCCGATCATATCGCGGGGGTAACGAGGCGGCTGCATGGCGTCTTCCATTTCGTTTTGGCATTCCCGACAGGCTTAGCCCAGAACTGCGCCCGGGATTATCAAATCAATCCGAACGCTGTTTCCGGTTCTTTCGGCATTTCCACTGTTTTGAACTTTGCGCCAGACTGTGGCAAAGCAAAAGGCAAATGATTAAGGAGCATCCCTTGGCTGGTTACCTGACGACCCATGTTCTGGACACGGCCCGCGGCTGCCCTGCCGAAGGGTTGAAGATCGCGCTGTACCGGGTGTCCGGCAATTCCCATCGCAAACTGGTCGAGATGGAGACCAATTCCGATGGACGCACAAACAGCCCGATCCTGCCGCATGAGACATTCAAGACCGGCACCTTCGAGTTGATCTTCTTCGCCGGGGATTACCTGCGCGCAACTGGCCAGGACGGGGACGATCCGCTGTTTCTGGATCAAGTCCCGATCCGCTTCGGCATGTCCGACCCCGATGCGCATTACCACGTACCGCTGCTGCTGTCGCCCTACGGCTATTCCACCTATCGCGGCAGTTGATCCGCCCAACAAAGGCTCCCGCCCGTCGGACGCCCCCATTCGGGGTCGCCTCCCGTTGGGCCAGGCGCCGCGCCTTTCAGGCACGGCGCGGGCGTGCCCGGATTTCATCGTAACAGTCTGATTTAAAACGCAACCGCGCCGCAGCTTTGCTGCGGCGCCCGGCCCAACGCTGCACAGCGCCGGAACGGCGCACGCAGGGGCGGGAGCCTTTGTCAGGCCGCTTGCTCGGAGCTCCGGATGACCTTGGCAATATGCCCGATCATGAAATCCATGAACAGCCGCGCCTTTGGGTCCTGATGGCGGCGGTGAGTGTAAAGACAGGCCATCTGTACCGGCACCGGCGGCGTGTCCTCGGCCACCGCGACCAGCTTACCCGTCTTCAAGTGTTCGGCCACCTCGAACATCGGTTTCATCGCGATCCCCTGCCCGGACAGCGCCCAATCGGTCAGCACGTCCCCGTCGTCGCATTCAAACCGACCCGAGACCGGATAGCGTTTGGAGCCATCTGGTGTCTGTAGAACCCATTGGAACTCGGTCGCACCGGGAAAGCGCAGGTTCAGGCATTCATGCCCGCCCGAGATCAACTCGGCCCCCGTCCGGGGCATCCCGCGCCGATTCACATAATCCGGCGCGGCGCAGAGCACCCGCTGGCAATCGGCGATCTTGCGGATGCGCAGGGTGCTGTCCTCGGGCTGGCCGATGAAAAAGGCCAGATCCAGCCCCTCAGTTGTCAGATCGACAGACCGGTCGGTCAGACGCAGGCGCACATCAATCTCGGGGTATTGCGACAGAAATTCAGGCACATGCGGGGCCAGCAATCGGCGCCCGACCCCCAGCGGTGCAGCCACAAACAGAGACCCGCGCGGGGCTTCGGTCAGGTGCGTGACCTGCGCCTCGGCCTCATCCACCGCGTCCAGAACCGACACCGCGCCGGGATAGAAGGCCCGCCCCTGCTCGGTCGGGGACAGGTTGCGGGTGGTGCGCTGGAACAGGCGCACGCCCAGATGATCCTCTAGCTGCGATATCCGCGCCGAGGTCACCGCAGGCGAAATACGCAGGTCGCGCCCGGCGGCGGACATGCTGCCCAGATCATAGACCCGAACAAAGGTGCGGATATTGTCGAGATAGGACATCTTCTCGTTTTTTTTGATACAGTTTGACAATATACGGGAATACCGAAGAAAAGCCCTCTTGCCTAGTGTGACGGCAAGTAATCGGAGACCCCTTCAATGTACGACTTCGCCGTGTTCTGGGACTGGATCGGATTTGCCGTGCGCTGGCTGCATGTCATCACCGCAATGGCCTGGATCGGATCGTCTTTCTATTTCATCGCTCTGGACCTAGGCCTGAACCGGAACATCACCGGTCCCGCGGATGGTGAGGAATGGCAGGTCCATGGCGGCGGCTTCTATCACATCCAGAAATATCTGGTCGCGCCCGAACGGATGCCCGACCACCTGACCTGGTTCAAATGGGAGAGCTATTCGACCTGGCTGAGCGGTGCTGCGCTGTTGATGATCGTCTATTGGGTGGGCGGAGAGCTGTATCTGATCGACGCCCAGAAAGCCGATCTGGCGCTTTGGCAGGGCATTCTGATCTCGGCGGCTTCACTGACCATCGGCTGGCTGGTCTATGATTTCCTGTGCAAATCCGGGCTGGGTGAGCGTCCCACCCTGCTGATGGTTCTGCTGTTCGTGCTGCTGGTGGCGATGGGCTGGGGGTACAACCAGATCTTCACCGGGCGTGCGATGATGCTGCATCTGGGCGCGTTCACCGCCACGATCATGACGGCCAATGTGTTCTTCATCATCATGCCAAACCAGCGCATTGTCGTGGATGACCTGAAAAACGGCCGCACGCCGGACCCGAAATACGGCAAGATCGCCAAGCTGCGCTCCACTCATAACAACTATCTGACGCTGCCGGTCCTGTTCCTGATGCTGTCGAACCACTATCCGCTGGCCTTTGCGACTGAATACAACTGGATCATCGCCGCGTTGGTCTTCCTGATGGGCGTCACCATCCGGCACTATTTCAACACGCTCCACGCCCGCGCGGGCAATCCGACCTGGACCTGGCTGGTTACCGCGCTGCTGTTCATCGCCATCATATGGCTGTCCACCGCGCCGATGTACAAACCGGTGGAAGAGGCCGAGGTGCAGCCGCTTACACCCTATGAACAGAAATTCGCCGCCGCTGACGGGTTCGAACAGGCGCATGACATCGTGCTGGGCCGCTGTTCCATGTGCCACGCGCGCGAGCCGGTGTGGGAAGGCATCCTCTGGGCCCCCAAGGGCGTGCTGTTGGAGACCGAGGCCGATATCGCCCGCAACGCGCAGCAGATTTATCTGCAGGCCGGTCTGACCCACGCGATGCCCCCCGCCAATGTGACCTTCATGGAGCCCGAAGATCGCGCCGCGATCATCCGCTGGGTTCGCAACGCGGGGCTGTGACAGCGGAACCGGCCCGACATGTAGTCAAATCCGCACGGGTCACGGGATAAGCCCTTTCCCTCATCGCGCACAGATGATCTAAAGTGATGTCAACAGGCCGCTACGGGTGAATTGCGGCGATAACGATTTCGCTTTGGGGCAGTTGGAACCACATGATGTTACGGAGCAAGCCGACAGGTGTTCTGAGGTATTGGCTGTTCGGCACAATCGCAGCCCTTGCCCCGACCCTTGCCGCAGCGCTTGAGGTGTCGCTATCCGCCCCCGGCGCCCCGAAAGAGCTGGTCCAACGGCTGGAAGAGACATCTTCGGTCTACACCGCTGATCAGCGCGGCCTTGATACCTCGCTTGAAGTGCTGTCTGCCGCCCTGTCGGATTACCGCACCATCGTTCAGATCATGTATGACGAAGGGTATTTCAGCCCCGTCGTCAACATTCGTCTGGACGGACAGGAAGCCGCCGAGATCGACGCGCTCAGCGCCCCGGCGCAGTTCAAACAGGCGGTGATTGCGATCACGCCGGGGCCGACCTTCCGCTTTGGCACCGCCATCGTGCAGCCGCTGGCGCCCGACACGGAACTGCCCAAGGACTTCGCCACAGGCCAGTTGGCCACCACCGGCGCGATCCAGCAGGCCGCATCCGCCGGGGTGCAGGCCTGGAAGGATGCGGGCCACGCCAAGGCCGATCTGGAAAGCCAGCGTGTCATTGCCCGCCACGCGCAGGCCCGGCTGGATGCCGAGATCGACCTGGACCCCGGCCCGCGCCTGACCTTTGGCAAGATGATCATTCAGGGCGACACACGGGTCCGCCACCACTCGATCGAAAAGATCGCAGGCTTTCCCTCGGGCGAGGTCTATTCCCCGCAAGAGCTGCAAAAGGTGGGCACACGGCTGCGCCGCACCGGTACGTTCAGCATCGTCTCGCTGAAGGAGCGGGAAACACCGAACCCCGATGGCACGCTGGATTTCGACGCGACCTTCGAAGACCTGCCCCCCCGCCGCCTGACCTTCGGGGCCGAGATCGCCTCGAACGCCGGGATCGATCTGACGGCCAGCTGGACCCATCGCAACGTCTCGCGCCGGGCCGAGCGGCTGCGGTTCGAGGCGGCGTTGCGCAATATCGGCGGGTCCGAGGATCTGGATGGCCGCATCGGTCTGCGTCTGGATCAGCCCGACCGGCTGGGCCCGGATGACAGCACGTTCTGGAGCACATTGCTGGAGCGTCGCAATACCGAAAACTACAACGTGACCGTGGCGTCGTTTTCCTATGGTGCGCGGCGCACATTCTCGGACCGGCTGTATGCCGAAGCCTCTGCCGGGTTTCAGTGGTCGGACGCGGATGACGCCTATGGTACGGGGCGCAAGTTCCGGTATTTCATCCTGCCTTTCCGGTCGGAATGGGATGAGCGCGACAGCAAGGTCAGCGCCACGCGCGGGTTTTATCTGGATGCGCAGGTGACGCCTTTTGTCGGGCTGTCCGATACCGATAGCGGCATCAGGATGTTCTTCGACGGACGCGCCTATAACGATCTGGGCACGGCGGGACGGCTGGTGCTGGCGGGCCGGGTGCAGTTGGGATCGGTCATCGGGCCGCCTGCGGATGGCGTCACGCCGGATTTCCTGTTCTTCTCGGGCGGCGCGGGCACCGTGCGGGGCCAGCCGTTTGAAAGCCTGGGCATTCCAATCGGCACCGGCGTCGCGGGCGGGCGGTCTTTCCTCGGCCTGTCGGGCGAGATACGGGGCCGCGTAACCGAGGCGCTGTCGCTGGTGGGTTTTTATGATTACGGCGTCGTCGATACATCCTCGTTCATCGGCAGCGGGGCTGCCGAGCATGCAGGCGCCGGGATCGGGGTGCGCTATGATCTGGGCGGGTTCGGCCCGCTGCGATTCGATCTGGGCTTTCCGGTTCAGGGCACCACCGGCAGCGGGTTGCAATTCTATATCGGGATCGGACAGGCCTTTTGATACGTCGCGCTACATATCCCCTGCTGCTTGCCTCGGTGGCGATCACCTCCCCGGCGCCGCTGATGGCGCAGGACGAGGACGGCGGCAGCATGATCGAACGGTTCCTGCAGGACACCTTGTCGGGTGACGATCAGAACGTCCGCGTCATCGGACTGGAAGGCGCGCTGAGTTCCCGCGCCACGATTCAGGAAATCACCGTCGCCGATGATGAAGGCGTCTGGCTGACCATCAAGAATGCCGAACTGGACTGGAACCGTCTGGCGCTGCTGCGCGGGCGGTTCGCGGTCAACGCACTGACAGCCGGAGAGATCGACATCGCCCGCGCCCCGGGCACGACGACGACCACAGACGCACCGCCACCGTCGGCAGAAACGCAACCGTTCCAACTGCCGGAACTGCCGGTGTCCATCGAGATCGGAGAGCTGCGGGTTGATGATCTGTCCATAGGCGAACCGCTGATCGGAGTGGCCGCCCAGTTGCAGGTGAACGGCAATCTCAGCCTGGCCGACGGGGCGCTGGCCACGACGCTGGATATCGACCGGCTGGACCGCGCGGGTGACACGATTGACCTGACCGCCGGGTTCAACAATGAAAGCCGCCAGATCGATCTGGACCTGACCGTGGCCGAAGCCTCGGGCGGGTTGATCGCCACGGCCATGGGCATTCCCGACAGCCCGCCTATCGGGCTGACAGCCAAAGGCTCTGGCCCGGTGACCGATTTCACCGCCGATATCGGCCTCAGCAGTGATGAGCAGTTGCGCGTGACCGGACAGGTGCGCCTGCGCGCCGCGCCGACCGCGGCGGCCAGCGCCGAGGACGGCATCGCCTTTACCGCCGATCTGGGCGGCGATCTGACCCCGTTTCTGGCCGAGAATATGGACACGTTCTTTGGCACCGACACCAAGCTGGTTGTCGATGGGCGGACCCATTCCGATGGCGGCCTCGATATCTCGAACATCGAAATCACCGCCGAGGCGCTGAAGCTGGAAAGCCAGCTCAGCCTTGCTGCGGGGGGCAAGCTGCAATTGCTGGCCCTGCAAGGCCGCATCACCCCGCCCGAGGGCGACCGGGTGGTATTGCCGGTCAGCGGTGGCGAAACCTCGATCGGGGATGCGCAGATTTCGGCGCTGTTTGACGCCCGGAACGGCAATCTGTGGGACCTGAGCCTGACCGCCAATGACGTGATGGCCGCGCAGCTGGATCTGGGGCACGCCCGGATCATCGGGCAAGGCGCGCTGGATCAAAGCAACGGGCTGAGCCTGAACGGTGATCTGCAGGCCGCGCTGGATGGCATCGACATGTCCGACCCGGCGCTGAACGCCGCCGTGGGGGACCGTATCACGCTGGACGGGCAGTTCGATTATGGCGCCGATCAGACGTTGAAACTTTCGGGGTTTGAAATGTCGGGCAGCGACTATGCCCTGACCGCCGATGCGGTGATCAGCGGGCTGGCGACCGGGTTGCAGGTGGATGGGTCGGCGGCGCTGGACGCCTCGGACCTTGGCCGGTTCTCAGAGCTGGCGCAGCTGGATCTGGGCGGTAAGGCAACGATCAGTGTCGAGGGCAGCGGTTCCCCGCTGGAAGGCAGCTTTGACGGTGCGGTCACGGTCAATGGCAGCAACCTGTCAACCGGCCGCGATGAGATCGACCCGGTGATCGACGGAGAGACCGAGATCACGCTGGATGCCAAGCGCGACGGCGACGGGATCACGATCCGGGGGTTCAACATCACCTCCGAAGAACTGACCGCCCATGCCAGCGGCGATGTCACGACCCCGGATGGCAATCTGACGCTGGACGGGCAGGTCAGTCTTGATGCCAGCGATCTGTCGATCTTCTCGGGCCTCGCCCAACAGGACCTGAGCGGTGCCGTGAAGGCCAGCCTGATCGGCAAAGGCTCGGCGCAATCGCTGGAATTCGATGGCATCGCCAATGTAACGGCAGATAATGTTCAGACCGGGTTGGCACAGTTCGACCCGCTGCTGGCGGGCCAGGTGACCATCGACCTCGACGGCGCGCGCGCGGGTGATCAGATCACCATCCGCCATGCGGCAATCAATGGTCAGGCCATAACCGCGCAAGTCGCGGCCACCATCGACGACCCCACCGGTGACCTGAGCGTGGACGGGCAAGCACAGATGAACGCCCCCGACCTGTCGCTGTTTTCCGGGCTGGCCGGGCGCGATCTGGCCGGGTCGCTGCGGGCGGATGTGACCGGCAAAGGGTCACAAGGCAGCAAGCTGTTCAACATTCAGGGCAATGTCTGGGCCGACGATATCGCCACCGGAATCGACGCGGTGGACGCGCTGACCCAAGGCCGCACCACCCTGTCCGTCGATGCCGAAAACGACGATCAGGGCCTGAACATCCGCACCTTCCAGCTAAGCGGCACCGCGCTGAACGCCTCGGCCTTGGGCCGGTTGAGCGAGAGTGCCGGTGGATTGGACATCTCGGCCATGCTGGATGATCTGGGGCGGCTCTCGCCGACCCTGTCCGGCCCGCTGAAACTGGACGGAACCGTTGCGCCCACCGGGTCGGGGCTGCAGGGCACCGCGCGGCTGCAGGGCCCGGACAGCTCTTACGCCGATCTCAGCGGATCGGTGGAAACCGATGGCGCAGCGGACCTGAAGTTTGAGACCCGGTTCAACCGGATCGAACGGTTTGTGCCCGAATTCCCGGGCTCCATTGCCGCCAATGGCACGGCCAAGCGGGACGGCGGCATCTGGACCATCGACGCCAAAGCCGAAGGCCCGGCCCAGATCAACAGCACCGTCGCCGGTACATTCGACGAGACCAGCGGCTCTGCCGATCTGAAAATGCGGGGCGGCCTGAATATCGGGATCGCCAACGGGTTCATCTCGCCCAACACAATCGAGGGCAACGCCACATTCGATCTGGCCCTGAAAGGTCCCCCGTCGCTGGGTGCGCTGAGCGGTACGATTTCAACCTCGGGCACCTCTCTGGCCATTCCCGATGCGGGGCAGACGATCACCGGTATCGGCGGTCAGGTCACCCTTGCGCAAAGCCGCGCGACAATTTCACTGCAAGGCGGCCTGCGGGCCGGTGGCGGATTCACGGTCAGCGGGCCGGTCGATCTGACACCGCCCTATAACGCACAGATCACCACCGCGCTGAACAACCTCGTCCTGACCGATGAGCTGCTGTATGAAACCACGCTGAACGGCCAGATCGTTCTGAGCGGCGCCTTGGTGGGCAACAGCGCGCTGGCCGGGCAGATCAATTTCGGTGAAACGAATATCAACCTCGCCGCTGCCGGGGGCGCGGTCGGGGCGGCGCCCATCCCCGTGATCGAACATCTGAACGAAAGCGCGGCGGGTTTCCTGACCCGCGAACGCGCCAATCTGGTGCAGACCGAAGAGGGTGGCAAAAGCGATTCCCGCATGTCGCTGGATATCGGGCTGCTGGCCCCCAAGGCGGTCTTTGTGCGCGGGCGAGGCGTCAACGCGGAACTGGGCGGGCGCATTCAGATCGGCGGCACCACAACCTCGATCGTGCCGTCGGGCCAGATCGAGCTTATTCGCGGCAATCTCGACATTCTTGGCCGCCGCCTGGCGCTGACCAAAGGCGTCGTCACCCTGCAGGGCGATCTGACGCCCTATATCGAATTCGAATCCTCCAGCAGCACCTCGGACGGGACCGCAACCATCGAAATCGCCGGGCCGCTGGACGCACCCGAGGTCGATGTCTTCTCCGAACCCGAACGCCCCACCGAAGAGGCGCTGGCCATGCTGCTGTTCGGCAATCGGTTCTCGGAACTGTCCCCCTTTGTCATCGCCCAGATGGCGGCCTCATTGGCGCAGCTGAGCGGCGCAGGCGGCGATTCCACCAAAGGCGTGCGAGAGGCCACCGGGCTGGACACCATCGATCTGGGCAGCACCGCAGGTGGCGGCGGCAGCCTGGGCGCAGGCGCGTATCTGAGCGACAACCTTTACACCGACTTCACCGTCAACACCGAAGGCGATACCGAGGTGAACCTGAACCTGGATGTCACCGACAATTTCACCGTCCGCGGCACCGTGGACGGTCGCGGGGAAACCGGGTTGGGTGTGTTCTTCGAACGCGACTACTGAAGAATTCGGATAAGGCCCCGTGGTGCGCCCACGACCTGACCGCGCCTTTTGGGAATCCAGAGGGCAGGTGATCTGATCCTCCGCCAGCCCGTGGCAAAATCTTGGTCGATCCGTGGAAAGTGACCAAAGGTGCCGCAACGTAAAGTAGCTTTGCGCACCCAAACCCATTGCATTGAAATCTCATTTATTACAAACAGTTACCCATCACACACAACATGATTCACGGGTTTCCCGTTCGTGCAACACGAATGGAATCTCCCGTTCGTGACCTTTTTCCAGCGGTTCGTACCAACCGCATTGTGACCCCACGTCAAAACCTGCAAACAGGGCTCAGCACACAGACAGTTCTGGTGCCGTAACGAGTAGTTTGACGAGTAAAGTGAACAGTAACGAGTTTTGTGAGTAACCCAGTTTTCCAAGTGAGTGGTGTATCTACCGGAGAAATACTGAACATATTGTAACGCGTGTTTTTAGTACGAAACCTTTGTTCTCATCTCTCCGCGGGGCATTGCGTCAATGGCGCAAACCCCGTGGAGAGGAGAACCCCACGCCCTTAAAGGCGAGGGATCAGATCAGGCGGCGGCAGCAAGCTGTGTCAGCCAGGAACGCACATCGCATTGACGGCTGCGGGCAACCGCAATCTTCGTGCCGCAAGTCAGAACCACATTGCCCGGCTCGTTCAGGCTGCTGGCGATATCCACCCCTTTGCTGGACACCCAGAAAGAGCGATGAACCTGAAACCCGTAATCCTTGGGCAATTGCGTCAGAATGCCTTTGAAGGTGGATCGCACCAGCACATCCTTCTCGCCCACACGGATGGTCACGTAGTGCTGGCTGGCCTTGATGTACTGGATATCCTTGATCAGGAAAGTCTTGCCATTAACCGTCACAATCCCGCTGGGGGCACTGCTGTCCGGCTCAGGGTCCGCATCGGTCGAAACATCCCGCGCGCGCGCCAGAAAAGGCGGCAGGACCCACAGCATGACGATCAGTTCGATCCCAAGGATCAGCAAGTATTGGGGCAGGAACAGAGGCATGTAGACAAAAGTGTAGGAAAACACCTTGTTGAACACCTCGGTCGCGCCAAACTCCGCGAAACGGGTCGCGCCAAAGGCCGCAATCAGGCACAGCACCGGCGAATAGAACTTTCTAAAGTTCAGATAGCAGCTGGTGGCGCCCATGAAGAACAACATGCAGAAGGCCAGCGCCAGATAGCCGACAAGGCAGAACACCCAGTAGACCGCGCGGCCAAGCCCATCCAACGGCATCGCAAACAGCGATGGCGTCGCCCCGATCAGCAGCATCATCAGTGGCGCCAGAAACAGAAAGAAGTTACGCGAAGCAAAGAAGGAAAAAGCTTCGTGCAGCTTCAGCGTGACCGAGACACGCGGCAACATCACAAGCGTAAACTCCGCCTGCAACATCTGTTGTTTCACGTCTTCAAGCCTCATCCGTACCTTTAGCTTTCTGCTCTGCGATGCCCCTCCCGGACACGCCGTTGATTGCCATTTGGGAACTAAACCTGGGCTTTGTCAGGTCCAATTTGTGACCGGTGATGTTACCCGCTGTGAATTGCAAGTAAAACGGGTTCTCTTGCGTCAACTCCGGTTTTTTTGACCTCGCGCGGCACGCAAACCGCAGCATGAAAACCCCCGATGGGATCGACCGGATTGGCGGATAGAAAAAGGGGGCGATCCTGATGCGAATCGCCCCCTTTCGACCGTGTGAGTGGTGGTCTTATTCCGCCGCGATGGCGTCTTCGATCTTTTCGACCCGGATCGCCGAGAATTTGAATTCGGGGATCTTGCCATAGGGGTCGATGGCCGAGTTGGTCAGGATGTTCGCCGCCGCCTCGACATAGGCGAACGGGATGAACACCATATCCTCGGCAATGGCCCGGTCGGCGCGCGCCATGATCTCGATCGAGCCACGGCGGGTGGTCAGGCGGATCATCTCGCCCGGTTCGATCCCCATCAGCTTCAGCGTGCGTGGGTTCAGCGAGCAGTTTGCCTCGGGTTCCACCGCATCCAGAACGTTGGACCGGCGAGTCATCGAACCCGTATGCCAATGCTCCAGCTGACGGCCCGTGGTGGCGATCATCGGGTATTCGTCATCCGGGGCCTCATCCGGCGGGATGACGCTGGCCGGGGTGAATTTGGCTTTGCCCTCGGCACGCGGGAAACCATCGCCGAACACAATCGCCTGCCCCGGGTCGGTTTCGGACAGCGAGGGGTAGGTGATGGTTTCGGTCTTCAGGCGATCCCAGGTGATGTTGTCGAGCGAGGCCATGGTCAGCTTCATCTCGTTAAAGACCTGAGACACATCGGTGTAATCCCAGTTCAACCCGATCCGCTGCGCCAGTTCGACAGTGATCTTCCAATCCTCGCGCGCCTCACCCGGAGGGGTCACGGCAGGACGCACGCGCTGCACCTGACGGTTGGTGTTCGACACGGTGCCGTTCTTCTCATACAGCGCCGAGGCGGGCAGGATGATGTCGGCATAGTTGGCTGTCTCGGTCAGGAAGATATCCTGCACGATCATCAGGTCCAGCTTGGCCAGCGCATCGCGGGCGTGGCCGACATCCGGGTCGGACATGGCCGGGTTTTCACCCATGATATACATGCCCTTGATCTTGCCCGCATAAGCCTGATCGATGATCTCGGTCACGGTCAGACCTTTCTCGTTCGAGAAGTCGTCCGAATCCCAGACGTTGTTGAACTTGGCCCGGATACCGTCATCTGTAACCGACTGATAATCCGGCAGGAACATCGGGATCAGACCCGCGTCCGAGGCCCCCTGCACGTTGTTCTGACCCCGCAGCGGGTGCAGACCCGCGCCGGGTTTGCCGACATTGCCGGTCATCAGCGCGAGGCTGATCAGGCAGCGCGAGTTATCGGTGCCGTGGATGTGCTGGCTGACGCCCATGCCCCAGAAGATCAGACCGGCCTTGGCCTGCGCAAAGGTGCGGGCGACGCGGCGCAGCTGATCCGGTTCAATGCCGCAGATCGGCGACATCGCCTCGGGCGTGAACTGGCGCAGATGCTCTTTCTCGGCCTCCCAGTTCTCGGTCCAGCGGTGGATGTACTGGCTGTCATAGAGCTCCTCTTCGACAATCACATTCATGATCGCGTTGAGCATCGAGACATCGGCACCCGGACGGAATTGCAGCATTTCGTCAGCAAACTTGCGCATGCCAACGCCGCGCGGGTCCATCACGATCAGCTTGCCGCCGCGTTTGGCGAACTGCTTGAAGTAGGTCGCCGCAACAGGGTGGTTCTCGATCGGGTTCGAGCCGATGATGATCGCCACATCCGCGTTTTCGATCTCATTAAAGGTCGCGGTCACAGCGCCGGAACCCACGTTCTCGATCAGAGCAGCAACGGACGACGCGTGGCATAGACGGGTGCAGTGGTCGACATTGTTGTGCTTGAAGCCCTGCCGGATCATTTTCTGGAACAGATAGGCTTCTTCGTTGGTGCATTTGGCCGAGCCGAAACCGGCAACGCTGCGCGGGTCTTCGTCGCGCAGGTTCATGAGACCCTTGGCCGCCAGATCCATCGCCTCTTCCCACGTCGCTTCGCGGAAATGGGTCGACAGGTTGCCGGGATCGACGTTCAGGCCCTTGGCCGGAGCATCTTCACGCCGGATCAGCGGCTTGGTCAGGCGGTGGGGGTGGTGGATATAGTCGAACCCGAACCGGCCCTTGACGCACAGACGGCCTTCGTTTGCAGGGCCGTTGATGCCCTCGACATATTTGACCTTGCCGTCCTTGACCTTCAACGAGACCTTGCAGCCCACACCGCAGAACGGGCAGACGCTTTCGGTCTCAGAGTCATAGTCCTTGCTGTCACCTTTCTGCTGATCATCCAGCACGGTGGCAGGCATCAGGGCACCGGTCGGGCAGGCCTGAACGCATTCACCACAGGCGACACAGGTGGAATCGCCCATCGGGTCCTGCTGGTCAAACACGACCTGCGCGGTGTGTCCACGACCGGCCATGCCGATCACGTCATTCACCTGTACTTCACGGCAGGCACGGACGCAGAGGTTGCAGTTGATGCAGGCATCCAGATTGACCCGCATCGCAACATGGCTGTCATCCAGCAGCGGGATTTTCTCGGCCTCTTTCGCAGGGAAGCGGCTGTCGCTGACATCGTTCAGCTTGGCCATGTCCCAGAAATGGCTGGAGGTATCATGTGCCTCTTCAGGCTGATCCGCGACCAGCAGTTCCATGACCATGGCGCGCGATTTCTCGGCGCGGTCGCTGTCGGTTTTCACGACCATACCGTCCGCCGCAGGGCGGATGCATGAGGCGACCAGCGTGCGCTCGCCCTCCACCTCGACCATACAGGCGCGGCAGTTGCCGTCGGGGCGATAGCCCGGCTGCGGCTTGTGGCACAGGTGCGGGATGGTGAACCCCTGCCCCTTGGCGGCTTCCCAGATGGTCCAGCCTTCGGGCACGGTGACGTCTTCGCCGTTCAGGTTGAAGGTGACGGTCTTGTTTGGGCTTGCATCAAGCATGGCTCTGTCTCCCTCAGATTTCGTCAGCGAAATGTTTCATGACCAGGCGGATCGGGTTCGGGGCCGCCTGCCCCAGACCGCAGATGGACGCATCGCCCATGACCTGACACAGGTCTTCCAGCAGGTCCTGATCCCACGTGTCGGCCTGCATCAGCTTCACCGCCTTTTCGCAGCCCGCCCGGCAGGGCGTACACTGGCCGCAGCTTTCATCCTCGAAAAACCGCAACATGTTCAGCGCCGCGTCGCGGGCGGTGTCCTGATCGGACAGAACCACCACGGCGGCAGAGCCGATGAAAGTGCCATGCGGTTGCAGCGTGTCGAAATCCAGCGGGATATCGTCCATCGACGCGGGCAGCAGACCCGAGGACGGACCGCCCGGCTGATAGGCCTTGAAGGTTTGCCCTTCGGCCATGCCCCCAGCGGCCTCGATCACGTCCAGTATGGTCGAACCGGCGGGCAGCAGGTAAACACCCGGCTTCGCCACCCGGCCCGAGACCGAATAGCTGCGCAGGCCCTTGCGGCCATTCTTTTCAACCGAGTTCAGAATTTCCGGCCCTTCACGGCAAATCTTCGAGACCCAGTACAGCGTCTCGACATTGTGCACCAAAGTCGGACGGTTAAAGACCCCAACCTGCGCCACGAACGGGGGACGGTGACGCGGCAGGCCTTTTTTGCCTTCGATTGACTCGATCATCGCGGATTCTTCACCGCAGATATAAGCACCGGCACCCCGGCGCAGGTCGATATAGCCCTTGGCGACGATCCCGGCGTCTTCCAAAGCCGCAATCTCACGACGAAGAATTTCCAGAACCGCCGGATATTCGTCGCGCATATAGATAAAGCAGGTCTCGGCCTCGACCGCCCAAGCGGCGATCAGCATGCCTTCAAGGAAGACGTGCGGCGTGCGTTCCAGATAGTAACGGTCCTTGAACGTGCCGGGCTCGCCTTCATCCCCGTTCACGGCCAGATAGCGGGTGCCTTCGTTCATGCGAACAAAGCCCCATTTCTTGCCGGACGGGAAACCAGCGCCACCCAGACCACGCAGGCCCGAGGACAGGATATCTTCCTGCACCTTCTCCCAATCGCCGCTGTCGCGCAGTTCGGCCAGTTTGGCATAACCGCCATTGGCCTGATAGGTCGCGAAGGCCTCGTAATCGGGCAGATGGGCGTGAGTGTCATCGGCAGCAATTGCGGCCTGCACCTTTTCGGGGGTCGCATGGTCGATATGGTTGTGCCCGATCTCAAGCACCGGCGCCGTGTCGCAACGGCCCATGCAGGGCGCGCGCAGCACGCGCACTTGCGAGGCATCCAGCCCGTCCTCAAGCGCCTTTTGCAACTGCTGGGCACCGGCCATTTCACAGGACAGGGAATCACAAACCCGGATGGTCAGCGCGGGCGGAGGGGTGTCGTCCTCTTTCACCACATCGAAATG
>NZ_JALCBM010000019.1:4359-40204 GCF_028066395.1 Ruegeria sp. | reverse complement strand
ACGCCCTTGGGTGCGCCTGATGGCTTGGTATCTAATGGTGCCATGATGCCCTCCGATTGAGGCTCCGTGTGTCATCAGATTAACATATCGTCAAATCTCTTATCGCAATCGCACGATAACGACAGATTATCACCGTAAAGACGTCACCACATCGCGCAGGGCTTGAACGGTGGGCAGCTCGGGGTCACGGCTGAGCGTTGCCAGACAGATCGGCTTGCTGACAACGGGATCGACCAGAGGCAGCACCTTCGTGCCCTGCAAATCGCCCAGCGCGCGGACCAGAACGCGGGGGACGACCGTAGCCGCCAACCCCTCGCGCGCCATGACCATCGAGGCGGTGAACCCGCTGGTTTCGGCCACCACATCCGGGTGCAGGCCCTGTTCGGCGAAAATCCGGTCCAGAATGCGGCGGTTCTGCATCTGCGGCTCTAGCAGGCTGAGCGGGAATTCCGCCACCCGTGCCCAGGGGATCGGGCCGGTTTCATCCGTCATATGCGCCGGGACCAGCAGCACATAGGTTTCCTCATAAAGCGGCTGCACCTGCCGCAGATCGGTACCGATGCTGTCGCCATAGGTGATGCCTGCGTCCAGACTGCCCTCATCCAGCCGGTGCTGGATCGCGGTCGCAGACATGGTCTCGATGCGCGTGATGATGCGGGGATGCGTATCCCGCAGCCGCTTGGTCAGACGTCCTGTGAAGGCAATCGCGGTCGGGATCACACCGAGGATCAACGTCCCGGTGATCTCACCCCGCGTGGCCAGAACCTGCTGCTCCAATGCCTTGGTATCATCAAGGATACGCCGCGCCCGCTGGACGATCATCTCGCCCTCTTCGGTCAGGCCCTGAAACCGGTTGGCGCGCCGGACGATGGAGACCCCCAGCCGGTCTTCGAGATTGCGGATACGCATCGAAAACGCAGGCTGCGAAATCCCACATTCCTCGGCCGCTTTGGCAAAGTGGCGATGCCGCGCCAGGGCGCTGAGCAGTTGCAGGTCGCGGATTTCGATCATTTGGAGGTTTCTCGAATGGCGGATCAAAATCCATATTAACTAGGTTTTCCAAGGGGGGAAATGTGTGACTGGTTAGAATTTCGAAGCCGCGCGCGAACGTTCCGAATACAGCATCGACAGGTGAGCTGTATAAGAATGTGACCCAGTTTCAAAGTCACGGGCAATACCGAAATCAACCCTCAGCGAGTGTCATTCTGGTGTGCAGGAACTCTTTGCAAATCTATTGCCAAAGAATTGACCCATTTGCACTCATGGCCGTCACGTGTTGCGATGATCCGATCTTCAACGTAGCTTGCCTCCCAAACGGCAGCACGCTCCAATCCAAGGCACTCGCTTAGAAGCGCTGGTCGTTCCCAGCCTTGTTCCGCAAAATCTGAATGCCACAGCGAAAGTGCTCCAGAAATTTGATCCTGCTTGAAACGGTAGTCTTCCTTAATCACATCACTTCGAGGCTCAAGCCGGCCAACTTTCAGCCAATAACCCCTGCTAATGACGTCACGATAGACAAAGGATTTGAACAGTATTGGTAGTTCAATCAAGTTCTCGATTGTGGGGCGCTCTGAAAAGTAACCTTCTAAAACCGCGACGAAATACTCTTCCCCCAGTTGCCCATAAGCCCAACAACTTTCACCTATCGGAATCTCAACCAGCGCTCCAACTTGCCAGCGTTGCCGTTTTGAAGGTTGGCCTCTTTGTGCCAGCATTAGGTTTTTTGCGTCCATGCTTTGTGCATCTCACACCAAGCGCCTGTTCTCAATCTCAAAACAGCGCATTAGGTCGCCCCACGTCGAGCGCGCGAAAAGCCCTGCCGGAGGCGTCACCATTCAGGTATTAAACAAGAAATGCATCACATCGCCATCCTTGACGATGTAGCCCTTGCCCTCGGCCCGCATCTTGCCCGACTCCTTCGCGCCCTGTTCACCATTGGCGGCGATATAGTCGTCATAGGCGATGGTCTCGGCGCGGATGAAGCCCTTTTCGAAATCCCCGTGGATCACACCTGCTGCCTGCGGGGCGGCGGTGCCGGTGCGGATGGTCCAGGCGCGGGCCTCTTTTGGGCCGACGGTGAAATAGGTTTCCAGTTTCAGCAGGTCGTAACCAGCGCGGATCAGACGGTCGAGGCCGGGCTCTTCCAGACCCATCTCCTCAAGGAACATCTGGGCCTCGTCCTCTTCCAGCAGGCTGATCTCTTCCTCGATCTTGGCGCTGATGATGACATGCGCGTTGCCTTGGGCGGCGGCCATCTCGGCCACGCGGGTGGAGTATTCATTGCCCTCGGCGGCTTCTTCCTCGGACACGTTGCAGACGTAAAGCACCGGCTTGGTGGTCAGCAGTTGCAGCATCTTCCACGCCTTGGCGTCTTCGTCCGAAACCTCGACCAGACGGGCGGGTTTGCCGTTTTCCAGCATCTCCTGCGCGGTGGCCAGCAGGCGGTCCTGCTGCTGCGCCTCTTTGTCATTGCCCTTCAGCTTGCGCACCAGATTGGCGCGGCGTTTCTCGATGCTTTCCAGATCGGCCAACATCAACTCGGTCTCGATGGTGTCGGCGTCGGCAACCGGATCAACCCGGCCATCCACATGGGTCACGTCGCCATCTTCGAAACAGCGCAGCACATGGGCAATGGCGTCCGTCTCGCGGATATTGGCCAGGAACTGGTTGCCCAGCCCTTCGCCCTTCGACGCGCCTTTGACCAAACCGGCGATATCCACGAACGTCATCCGCGTCGGGATGATCTGTTTGGAACTGGCAATCGCCGCCAGCTTGTCCAGCCGGTCATCAGGCACGGCCACGTCACCCACATTGGGTTCGATGGTGCAGAACGGGAAATTCGCCGCCTGTGCGGCTGCGGTTTTGGTCAGCGCATTGAACAGGGTCGACTTGCCCACATTCGGCAGACCCACGATTCCCATCTTAAAGCCCATTGCGACCTCCTGACATACGGTTCGAGCGCTGCTTCTAGGCAGGTCCGGGTCAATGCGCAAGGCACGTTGCACCAGAACCCATAGCGGGTTCAAACTGACACATCACGAAAACGGCATCACAATGTGTTCTTGCAGATATTGAATACGAGCAACTACAGTCCTCAATAAAGACAGACATTTGAACGACGGACAGAGCATAAGCAATGAGATCTCTTATCATCGCAGCCCTTGGCCTGCTGGCGGCGGGTTCAGTTCAGGCGCAATCCATCATCTTCGGCGCAGGATACGCCGACTTCTCGGACAGCCAGTCTGTGGATCAGGCCCTTTTCTCGCTCGAATACCAGCATCGGCCATTTCACGAGGCGACCCGGTTCAGCGCCACATGGGGTGCAGCAGTATCGGTGGATGAGGATGGCGACACCCATATTGGCGCGGGTTTGGTGGGGATCTACGCCTTCAACAACCGCTGGTTTGTCGAAGGCAGCGTGATGCCGGGGTATTATGACGAATCCAATGCGCTGAACGATCTGGGCGGCAGCTTTCAAATCCGCAGCCTGATCGGGCTGGGATATACTCTGAACAGCGGCAACAAGGTTTCCGTGGCGCTGACCCATAAATCCAATGCCAGCACGCAAGAGGACAATCCGGGCGTGAACGCAGTTTTGCTGAGGTATCACTACAGCTTCTGATCCAATCTGGCCGGGTCGGGATTGATTTTCGGTCAAAGTTTCTGCACATCAGGTTCAAACCTGACTGCAAGGACATCCGATGACCCGTATCGACGCCAAATTCGCCGCCCTGAAAGCCGACGGCAAAAAGGCTTTTGTCGCCTATGTGATGGCCGGGGACCCTGACTATGACACCTCGCTTGAGGTCGTTCGGGGTCTGCCGGGTGCCGGGGTGGATGTGATCGAGCTGGGCCTGCCCTTCACCGATCCGATGGCGGACGGGCCGACCATTCAGGCCGCCGGGCAACGGGCGCTGGATGGCGGCATGACCCTGCAGCGTACTCTGGATCTGGCGCGGGCCTTCCGTGAAACCGATGATACGACCCCGATTGTGCTGATGGGGTATTACAACCCGATCTACAATCGCGGCGTTGACACCTTTCTGGCTGACGCCAAGGCTGCAGGAATCGACGGGCTGATCGTGGTCGATCTGCCCCCGGAAGAAGATGACGAGCTTTGCTTGCCCGCGCAGGCCGCCGGGCTGAACTTCATCCGTCTGGCGACGCCAACGACCGATGACAACCGTCTGCCGCGTGTGCTGCAAAACACCTCGGGCTTTGTGTACTACGTCTCGATCACCGGCATCACCGGCGCGGCCGAGGCGCAGGCAACCGATGTCGGCCCGGAGGTCTCGCGCATCAAATCCGCCACCGACCTGCCGGTGATTGTGGGCTTTGGCATCAACACGCCGGAAAAATCCCGCGCCATCGCCAGTGTCGCGGATGGTGCCGTGGTGGGGTCTGCCATCGTCAGCCAGATCGGTGCGGGTAAACCTGTGGCCGAGGTGTTGGACTTCGTCAAAAGCCTGTCCGACGGGGCGCACACGGCCTGATCACCGCTGAAACTCATTGCGACCAGATACACCGCGGTTGACTTGGGTCAGCCGCGGTTTTTTCATGTGCCACGGCGCGGCACGGCTCTTATTCGCCTTGCATTGCAGCGCGCCACAAGAATTGGTAAGCAAACTTAACCAATCCACCGGAGGTCCGCCAGAATGACTGTCATCACCAATATCCAGGACCTCAAAAGAATTTACGAACGCCGTGTGCCGCGCATGTTCTACGACTATACCGAAAGCGGCAGCTGGACCGAGCAGACCTTCCGCGAGAACAGCTCGGATTTCGAGGATATCCGCCTGCGCCAACGGGTCGCGGTAGATATGTCCGGACGCTCGACCGCGTCGCAGATGATCGGGCAGGATGTTACGATGCCGGTGGCACTGGCCCCGGTCGGGCTGACCGGCATGCAGCATGCCGATGGTGAGATCAAAGCCGCCAAAGCCGCCGAAGCCTTTGGCGTGCCCTTCACCCTCTCGACCATGTCGATCAACTCGATCGAAGATGTGGCCGAGGCTACGACCAAGCCCTTCTGGTTCCAGCTCTATACGATGAAGGACGAGGACTACGTCAGCCGCCTGATCCAACGCGCCAAGGATGCGGGCTGTTCGGCGCTGGTCATCACGCTGGACCTGCAAATTCTGGGCCAGCGACACAAAGATCTGAAAAACGGCCTGTCCGCGCCGCCGAAACTGACCCCGAAGACCATCGCCAATCTGATGACGAAATGGGCCTGGGGAATCGAGATGCTGGGCGCCAAACGGCGCGAATTCGGAAATATCGTGGGTCATGTCGACACGATCACCGATACGCGGTCACTGGGAACCTGGACAGCGGAACAGTTCGACCCAAGCCTCGACTGGACGAAAGTCGAAAAGCTGATGGAGCAATGGGGCGGCAAGGTGATCCTCAAAGGCATTCTGGATGCCGAGGACGCCAAAATGGCCGCCAAGTTGGGCGCTGATGCCATTGTCGTCTCGAACCATGGCGGGCGGCAACTGGATGGCGCGCTTAGCTCAATCCGCGTATTGCCCGAAATCATGGACGCGGTCGGCGACGATATCGAAGTGCATCTGGACAGCGGCATCCGGTCCGGTCAGGACGTCCTCAAGGCGCTGGCGTTGGGCGCCAAGGGCACCTATATCGGTCGCGCCTTCATCTACGGCCTCGGCGCCATGGGTCAACAGGGGGTGACAACGGCGCTGGAGGTCATTCAAAAAGAACTCGACACCACCATGGCGCTGTGTGGCGAGCAGAACGTGGCCGCCCTGGGCCGTCACAACCTGCTGGTGCCCGAAGATTTCGGCGGGCGCTGGCAGAAGTGAAGTTGCACGGCCAGGCAGAGGCAAGCAAAAGGGGGCGCTGCCCCCGCCGCCCTGCGGGCGCCTCCCCCGGGATATTTTTAGCCAGATGAAGCAAGGGGTCCATTCTTCATCTGGCCCTAAATATCCCGGAGCGCGAGGCAGAGCCTCGCAAAAGGAAAACCCGCTAAATACCCCTTTCCAACCGATATGAATCACGCTATGGACGCGGCTTCACGCGGGCATACAGCCTTGGAGGATGCCCGCCCTAACATTGGAGATTTATCATGGCTGGTGAGATTCCTGATCTCGTAGCTCTGGAACGGACGGGGACAGGCAAGGGCGCCGCTCGTCAGGCACGCCGCGATGGCATGGTTCCGGGCATTGTGTTTGGTGGCGACAAAGAGCCGCTGCCGATTCAGATCCCGTTCAACGTTCTGTTCAAGCGCCTGAAAGCGGGCCGGTTCAAGTCGACCCTGTGGAACCTGAAGGTTGAAGGTCATGAAGACGTCCGCGTCATCTGCCGTGACGTTCAGCGTGACGTCGTCAAGGACCTGCCGACCCACCTGGACCTGATGCGCCTGCGTCGGACCACCAAGATCGCGCTGTACATCCCGGTTGAGTTCGTCAACGAAGAAGCCGCACCCGGCATCAAGAAGGGCGGCGTTCTGACTGTTGTCCGCCCCGAGGTCGAACTGATGTGCACCGCCGGTGACATTCCTGAGAAGATCACCGTTGATCTGACCGGTCTGAACATCAACGACGTTGTCACCATCTCGTCGGTTGACCTGCCTTCGGGCACCAAGCCGACCATCGACCGTGATTTCGTGATCGCGAATATCTCGGCACCGACTGGCCTGTCGACCAGCGACGACGAGGAAGAAGGCGACGAGGTCGCAGCCGATGAAGTTGAAGTCGTCGGCAAGGACGAAGCGGAAGAATAAATTCGGATCATCGTATTCGGGTTATGAAACGGGGCTCCGGCGGGGCCCCGTTTTTCTTTGCAAAGGCTGGAAACCGGGGCCCGTTCCATGCCATCAACGGCGTCAGAAACAAAGGATCAAGGTGATGAAACTGTTTGTGGGTCTGGGCAATCCGGGCGCGAAATATGCCCGCAACCGGCATAATATCGGTTTCATGGCCGTGGACCGGATCGCCGAAGATCATGGTTTTGGCCCCTGGCGATCCAAATTTCAGGCCGAGATCGCCGAGGGGCGGCTGGGCTCTGAAAAAATCCTGCTGATCAAGCCGCAGACTTTCATGAACCGCTCTGGCCAGTCGGTGGGCGAGGCGATGCGGTTCTACAAGCTGGACTCGACCGATGTGACCGTCTTCCATGATGAGCTTGATCTGGCCCCCGGCAAGGTGCGCGCCAAGGCAGGCGGCGGCCACGCGGGACATAACGGATTGCGATCCATCCACGACCATATCGGGGCCGCCTATGACCGGGTTCGGCTGGGCATCGGGCATCCGGGCCGGAAAGAGATGGTCTCGCCCTATGTTCTGGGCGATTTCGCCAAGGCTGATGGCGAGTGGCTGGAGGATGTCTTGCGGGGTGTCTCGGACGGGGCGGCCCATCTGGCTGCCGACGATGGCGGCAAATTCATGAACGCGGTTGCCTTGCGGACCGCTCCGGCACGGTCGTCGAAAACCCCGGCAAAGCCCGCCCCCAAACCCGAGGTCACGCCGGAGCCTGAGACAGACGACCGCTCGGCCATGCAAAAACTGCTGGACAAGTTCCGCTAAGCGTTCGGTCCAGCTGCCGTAACGTCCTGATTGCATGGCTGGCCGCCGCGCGGTCCTATATTGCAAACCAAAGGGGAGGCGACGGATGAGAACCCTGCTGAAATGGCTTTTGCGCATCACATTGGCGCTGGTTCTGGCCGCCGTGGTTGTGGGCCTGTGGAAGCGGGAAGAGATCATGCGCCTGTTGGCCGTGAACTCTCTGTTTTCCGAGGAAAAGATCGTCCACAATTTCTCGCACATGAATGACGCGTTCCTGACCGTCGATCTGCCACGCGGCAATGGTCCGACATGGGAGCTGCCCTATGGCCCCGGTTTCGATCTGCCCGAAGGCACGGATGAGTGGATTGAGACACGCGCCGTGACCTCTCTGCTGGTCATGCAGGGCGGACAGATCCGGTTTGAGGAGTATTATCTGGGCACCGGCCCCGATGACCGGCGGATTTCATGGTCGGTTGCGAAAAGCTACCTCTCGGCCCTGTTCGGTATCCTGATGAACGAAGGCGCGATTGAATCGCTCGACGATCCGGTGACCAAATACGCGCCGCAACTGACCGGCAGTGCCTATGACGGCGCATCCATCCGCAACGTGTTGAACATGGCCAGCGGCGTCAGTTTTGACGAGGATTATCTGGACTATAATTCGGATATCAACCGCATGGGCCGTGTCGTTGCACTGGGCGGAGAGCTGGACGATTTCGCCGCCTCGCTGCAGGACAGTTTCACGACACCGGGGGAGGTTTGGCAATATGTCTCGATCGACACCCATGTGATCGGAATGGTGATCCGCGGCGCGACCGGACGCAGTGTAGCCGAGCTGCTGACCGAGAAAATCATTGATCCGCTCGGGCTGGAGCGGGACGGATATTACATCACCGACGGCGCGGGCGTGGCCTTTGTGCTGGGTGGGCTGAACTTCACCACCCGGGATTTTGCGCGGTTCGGCCAAATGATCCTGCAGAACGGAGAGCATGACGGCGAACAACTGGTGCCCGCCGAATGGATCACCGAGGCCACATGGCCCAGCGCACCGACCGAGCCGGGCAAGATCGGCTATGGCTACCAATGGTGGGTGCCCGTCGGCGCGCATGAGGGCGAATTTCTGGCGCGTGGTATCTATGGTCAGTATATCTATTTCGACCAGCCGCGCGGGGTGCTGATCGTCAGCACCGGGGCCGACCGCAAGTTCCGCGAGCCCGGGGTCAACGACCAGAATGTCGAAATGTTCCGCAAGATCGCGCAAAGCCTGTAAGATAGCCCCATGCAAAAGCAAGACAGCATCAATGTGCTGGGCGGTGTTCTGGCGCCCTGTTCCCGCAAACCGCTGACCGGGTTCTTTCGCGACGGGGCCTGCAACACCTGCCCCGAGGATCAGGGCAGCCATACGGTCTGCGCTGTCATGACGGCCGAGTTTCTGGCCTATTCGAAATATGTCGGCAACGACCTGAGCACCCCTCGGCCCGAGTTCGACTTTCCCGGCCTCAAACCCGGCGACAGCTGGTGTCTGTGTGCCGGGCGGTTCCTGCAGGCCCATGACGAAGGCTGTGCGCCGCGCGTACATCTTGAGGCCACGCATCGGCGGGCGCTTGAGATTGTGCCACTGCATATCCTGCAAAAGCACTCTGCCATCCCCGATTGACCCGGCGCGAAAATTCAGGTCAAACGCCCGGTGCCAGCCAACCTGTTCCGCCAGCCCTGCACAATGATCGAACGAGGTTAGCCATGAGCTTTATCGCAATGAACCGTTTCAAAGTCCGTCTGGGCAGCGAAACCGATTTCGAGACCGTCTGGAAAGACCGTCAGGGCCGCCTGAACGAGTTGAAAGGCTTTCAGGAATTCCGCCTGCTCAAAGGCCCCGAAGGCGACGGGTATCGCCTGTATTCCAGCCATGTGATCTGGGACAGCCGCGCGGATTTCGAGGCCTGGACCAAGTCCCAGCAGTTCCGCGATTCGCACAAGAATGCAGGCGATAAAACCGCGCAGTCGCCAATCATCGAACACCCGCAATTCGAAGGGTTCGAAACCATTCTGCACGAGACTTGAAACGAAGAACCGGCCCAAAGGGCCGGTTTTTCACTCAATCGGCGCTGCGCCCTTCGGTATCTGACATATCAAAGTTCAGATATTTGGCCACAGTCTGCACGTCCTTGTCGCCACGTCCGCACATGTTCATGCAGATCAGGTGGTCCTTGGGCAGATCGGGCGCGATCTTCATCACATGGGCCAGCGCGTGGCTTGGCTCCAGCGCCGGGATGATGCCTTCGGTGGCGCAGCACAGCTGGAACGCCTCCAGCGCCTCTTTGTCGGTGATCGAGACATAATTCGCGCGGCCAATGTCGTTCAACCACGAATGCTCGGGCCCGATGCCGGGGTAATCCAGACCGGCCGAGATTGAATAGCCTTCCAGAATCTGCCCGTCATCATCCTGCAGCAGATAGGTCCGGTTGCCATGCAGCACGCCCGGGCGTCCTCCGGTCAGTGAGGCGCAATGCTCCATCTTCTCATTGACGCCTTTGCCACCAGCCTCGACGCCGATGATGTTGACGGATTTATCGTCGAGGAACGGATAAAACAGGCCCATCGCGTTCGATCCGCCGCCGATGGCAGCGATGATGGTGTCGGGCAGGCGGCCTTCGGCCTTGTGCATCTGCTCTTTCGCTTCCTTGCCGATGATCGACTGGAAATCGCGGACCATCGCCGGGTATGGGTGCGGACCGGCCACGGTGCCGATGCAATAGAACGTGTCGCGCACATTGGTCACCCAGTCGCGCAGCGCGTCATTCATGGCATCTTTCAGGGTTCCTCTACCGCTTGTCACCGGGATCACCTCGGCCCCCAGCAGGCGCATGCGGAACACGTTGGGGGCCTGACGCTGCACGTCATGCGCGCCCATATAGACGATACATTTCAGCCCGAACTTGGCGCAGACGGTGGCGGTGGCCACGCCGTGCTGCCCTGCCCCGGTTTCCGCAATGATCCGGGTCTTGCCCATGCGCCGCGCCAGAATGATCTGGCCCAGCACATTGTTGATCTTATGCGCGCCGGTGTGGTTCAGTTCATCACGCTTCAGATAAATCTTCGCGCCGCCCAGATGCTCGGTCAGCCGTTCGGCATAATAGAGCGGCGAGGGGCGGCCCACATAGTTGGCCCACAGATCGTCCATCTCGGCCCAGAAGGTGGGATCGTCCTTGGCCTTTTCATATTCCTCTTCCAGCGACAGGATCAGGGGCATCAGCGTTTCGCTGACGAACCGCCCGCCGAAGATGCCGAAACGGCCCTGTTCATCCGGGCCGGACATGAAGGAATTGAAAAGATCGTTGGCCATGGGTGTCTCCCTCGTCGTACCCGATGTTCATAGGAGGTGACGACAGGATTTGCCATCGCAAATCGCAATCACGCGCTGTGCAAATGGGATCAGCGGGCGGCTTCGATGAACGCGCGGATCAACCCCGCGTCCTTGACCCCCGGCGCAGTTTCCACCCCGGAGGAGACGTCCACCTGCTGCGCGCCGGTCATCCGAACCGCCTCAGCCACATTCTGGGGGGTTAACCCTCCGGCCAGCATCCAGGGCTTGCGCCAGTATTTGCGTCCGGCCAGCAGGCGCCAATCAAAGGACAAACCGTTCCCACCGGGCAGGTCCGCGTTCCGCGGCGGCTTGGCATCGATCAGCAGTTGGTCGGCCACGTCAGAATAAAGATCAATGGCCGCAAGGTCGTCGACCTCGGCCACGCCGATGGCCTTCATCACCGGCAAACCGAACCTGTCGCGTACCTGCTGCACACGTTCGGGGCTTTCTTTGCCGTGCAGTTGCAACATATCCAGCGGCACGGTGGACAGAATATGGTCCAGCTCCTGATCGGTTGCGTTGACGGTCAACGCAACCTTGGCAACCCCCGCAGGCACATGCTGTGCCAGAGCGGCAGCAGCCTCTGGCCCGATATGTCTTGGAGATTTCGGGAAAAACACAAACCCGACATAACCCGCACCCGCATCCGCCGCTGCGCGCACGTGATTGGGGGCGGTCAGGCCGCAGATTTTAACGCGAATATCAGCGGGCATGACGGGCCTCAGCTTGCCTCATCCAGCAGGGCCAGAACGTCGTCCTGCCCTTCATTCTGCTTTTTCTTGAGTTTCTTGACCTCACGCTCAAGCTTGCGCACTTCGCTGGTCTTGGCGGTGGCGTCGCGGCGATGCTTGTGTTCACGCAGCCATTCCCACAGGAAGCCGATCACCAGACCGGCAATAACCCCGCCCAGAACCACAATGAACAGCGGCAAAGAGGTCGAGAGGTTGAAGCCCAGCAGCTCGGACAGGGCATCGGGCATCAGTTTCAGTTCGACCATCTGGCGGTTCGCCAGCGAGATCGACACCAGAACAATTCCCAGCACTGCCAGGAATCCATATCGTAGATAGCGCATCATGGGGTCAGGCTTTACCGTTCAATCGATCCCTTAGCAACTTGCCGGTCTTGAAGAAGGGCACGCATTTTTCCTCGACCTGCACCGTCTCGCCGGTGCGCGGGTTGCGACCCACGCGCGCGTCGCGCTTTTTCACCGAAAACGCCCCGAAACCGCGCAGCTCGACCCGGTCGCCGCGCGACATGGCATCGGTCACTTCTTCGAAGACAGTGTTTACGATCCGTTCGACGTCGCGTTGATAAAGATGCGGGTTCTCATCGGCGATTTTTTGAATCAGTTCTGAACGGATCATGCGTGTTACCCTCCCAGGTACCGGGTTAATCATGCCTACTGTTCTGGGCAGTATAGGAAAAAACCCCGAAAGGGGGAACGTAAACTCTGTGTGCTTGGGCCGCAATTTTCAGGAAACTCACGCGATTTTTTGCCGAACTGGACAGATTCCCCACTTAAAGCGCAGGTGATTGGCCGAATAACCCGAAAATTTGGAACATGTTGATTCGCAACAAAAACGGCCCCGCGCGGATGCGCGAGGCCGAAAATCATGTCTGGGATGCGCCCCGGGCTTAGTCGCCCGATTTCAGCGCTGCACCCAGAATATCGCCCAGCGATGCGCCCGAGTCGGAGGAACCGTACTGTTCCACGGCCTCTTTCTCTTCGGCGATTTCGCGTGCCTTGATCGACAGGCCCAGACGGCGGGTCTTGCTGTCGACGTTGGTGACGCGGACATCGACCTTGTCACCGGTGCTGAAACGCTCGGGGCGCTGTTCGGCACGGTCACGGCTCAGGTCGGAACGGCGGATGAAGGATTTCATGCCTTCGTATTCCACCTCGATGCCGCCATCTTCGATTGCGGTGACTTCGACAGTGATGACCGAGCCACGCTTCACGCCGCCCACGGCTTCGGCGAACTTGTCACCGCCCAGGGCTTTGATCGACAGCGAGATACGCTCTTTCTCAACATCAACTTCCGAGACAACCGCCTGAACGACGTCGCCTTTGCGGTAGTTCTGGATCGCATCTTCGCCACGCTCGTCCCAGGACAGGTCCGACAGGTGAACCATGCCGTCGATGTCGCCTTCGAGGCCAATGAACAGACCGAATTCGGTGATGTTCTTGACTTCGCCTTCGACCTCGGTGCCCTCGGGGTGTGTTTCTGCAAACACTTCCCACGGGTTGCGCATGGTCTGCTTGAGGCCCAGAGACACGCGACGCTTGGCGCCGTCGATTTCCAGAACCATGACGTCGACTTCCTGGCTGGTCGAAACGATCTTGCCGGGGTGGACGTTTTTCTTGGTCCAGGACATCTCGGACACGTGCACCAGACCTTCGACACCAGCTTCCAACTCGACGAACGCGCCGTAGTCGGTGATGTTGGTGACGCGACCCTGATGGACCGAGCCCAGCGGGTACTTGGCAGCAACCAGATCCCACGGATCTTCCTGCAGCTGCTTCATGCCCAGGCTGATGCGGTGGGTCTCTTTGTTGATCTTGATGACCTGAACCTTGATGGTTTCGCCGATCGTCAGGATCTCGGACGGGTGGTTCACACGGCGCCATGCCATGTCGGTGACGTGCAGCAGGCCGTCAACGCCGCCCAGGTCAACAAATGCACCGTATTCGGTGATGTTCTTGACGACACCCTCGACGGTCTGACCTTCGGACAGGTTGCCGATAACCTCGGCACGCTGTTCGGCACGTGATTCTTCCAGGATTGCACGACGCGAGACAACGATGTTGCCACGGCGGCGGTCCATTTTCAGAATCTGGAACGGCTGCTTCAGACCCATCAGCGGGCCAGCGTCGCGCACGGGGCGGACGTCAACCTGCGAGCCGGGCAGGAACGCAACTGCGCCACCCAGATCGACGGTGAAGCCACCTTTGACGCGGCCAAAGATTGCACCTTCGACGCGCTGGTCGTCGGCATATGCTTTTTCCAGACGGTCCCATGCCTCTTCACGGCGGGCCATCTCGCGCGAGATGACGGCTTCGCCACGGGCGTTTTCTGCGGCACGCAGGTACACTTCGACCTCGTCACCTACAGCGATTTCAGGGGCTTCGCCGGGATTTGCGAATTCTTTCAGATCAACGCGGCCTTCCATTTTGTAGCCTACGTCGATGATGGCTTGGCCGGCTTCGATCGCCAGAACCTTGCCTTTGACAACAGAACCCTCTTCGGGCGTGTCCATTTCGAAGCTTTCATTCAGGAGGGCTTCGAATTCCTCCATGGATGCGTTAGCCATGTGGCGTTTGTTTCCTTTACATAACGTTTTTGCTGGCCGAGCGGTTGTCTCCGCCGGTCTTGTTTGAAGCCCGCTTGGCACGGGCCGGATTGGTCTTGGCTGCCGCAAAACAAAGAGGGCCGGGGGTCCCGACCCTGCTCGCTCTCGATGTTATCCGGCGTTTTCACCTTGTTGACGGGCGCTCTATAAAGGCTTCTGGCACGTCAGGCAAGTGGAAGCCGCCGGATCAGGGTCACATCGGAATCTGCACGCCGAAAAACAGCGACAGCGCGTCGACATCCGCGTCCAAAGACCCGGTGCTGCCGATGGCGGCCAATATGTCCGGATTGTAGTTGGTCGTGTCCATCACGTTGAACAGGCGGGAATAGGCAACGCCGACCTCAAACAAGCTTCCTTCGCGGAGTTTGTCCACCGGCAGTGCGACGCTGGCAGCCAGATCCAGTGAAAACACGGTTTGACGGTCGCGCGAAGACAAGGCACCAACCGCACCTTCGTATTCGTCGTTGATCCGCAGATCGCGGTTGCCGGTATAGGCGCCTGCAAAGCCTTCCAACTGGAGCGTGACCTTCTGTGAGATCGCAACCGATTTACGCGCGCCGATCACGAGGCCCAGACCGGTATAATCCGTTGCGCGACGCTGCTCCGAGAACTCACCCGGGAAAATCATCATGCCATGGGAATCCGAAGAAAAGTCCAGAACGCTCAATCCGCCCAGAATTTGCAATCCGTTATCCGATGGTTCATAGGCCGCCATTGCGCGGAACTGACCGAACCATGTTCCGCTGGATGTCTCGGCACCTTCCATGCACAGATCATGAGACAGCGAAATGATATCAAGGGTCGAGCATCTGCCACCGTCATCATACGCCGAATCGCCTGACAAACGGTTGTAGGTAAAGCTCAGTTCACCACCATAGGCCCCGAACATCGCATCGTTGGAATAGGCAACCTGCCCAAAAAACCCCTCTCCGTAGCTTGAATCGATCGTGGTCTGATCGACTTCATCATAAGCATAGAGATAATCGGAGAAGGACCCCCCGTACCCACCACGCACAGTCAGTTTTCCGTCTGCCGCAGCCAATGAAGGGATAGCCGCAGCAAGGGCAAGGCCCGTCGCCAGGGATTTGAAATTAGTACTCATTCCGCACCTTGTTTTTATGTTTTGAGCGGGCTTCCTAGACGCCGGTCGGGCCTTTGTCTGTCGATGCGGTACTTGGCTTGTTAACCTTTCGTTAACTGTATCCTGCTTGCCACACAATTTCGTGACCTGGCGTCAAAAGGATACTTCGGCGCAGGTCAGAGGGCAGCACAACAGTGCCCGACGCTTGCTGCAAGCGTGGTGCTTCTCAGGGAAAATGCACAGAACGCGGGCACCTGACCAGTTTGAATGCAGGGTTTTGACACCCTGCCCCCTTCCTGATCTTAAGTAGGCACTGCGCTACGAAAAGCGCGCCTAGAACAGCTGCAAATCCTTCGTGCCGCTTTGGATTTCGGCAAAGTTCGGCATGTTCTGGATCGATACGGAACCCTGCGCCGCACCCGGCATTGCCACGGTCGGGCTCATCGCCCCGGCCTTGGTAAAGGCCGCCGGTTTTTCCAGTTCGCCCCGAATATCGCGCAGCAGGGTTTTGTGATCCGGCATTACCTTGAGTATTCGCGCCAGATCCACTTTCGCGCCTTTCCACCACTGGAACCAGATCGCCTTGTTCAACGGCCTCAGACGGTCGCGGATGCCGGGGCCATAGCCCGTATCATAGACCTGTTTGCCCAAAAGAACCGTCTGATACACGCGATGGTCAAACAGTGTGGCGAATTCGATATCGTGCTCCATAGGCAGGCGGTGCTGCCACAGCTCCAGATTCTCGGCCAGCCGATCAGGTATCTTCATCTCGGTGCGCGCGTCGATCCAATATTGATCATCCGTGCGGTTGCCCAACCGATAGTGCAGGCAGATGAATTCAAGCACCTCGTTATAAAGCTTGTCCATCTGCCGGTTGTATCTGTCCCGCAGGGGTGGCTCGATGTCCCGGGTGGGCAGATGTTCGGCAAACCAGCGCACCGCGTGATCGATCATGTGGATCGCAGTGCTTTCCAACGGTTCGATAAATCCGCCGGACAGGCCAATCGCCACGCAGTTCTTGACCCATGCATTGCGCACACGTCCGACGCGCATCGGGATCACCCGCGGCGTTGCGCCCTTGCCGCTGTCACCCAGCCATTCCAGATATTCATCCGCCGCCTGATCATCGGTGCGATGCGCGGATGAGAACACATAGCCCGTACCCACACGGTTATAGAGCGGCACCCGCCACGTCCAACCGGCACCAAGGGCGGTGGACCGGGTTACGCTTTCGATCTTCCGTGGATTGGGATGTTCGATCTGCAACGCCATGGCCCGGTCATTGGGCAGATAGTCCGAGTAATCCATAAACGGCTCACCCAGAGCCTGATTGATGATCAATCCGCGGAACCCGGTGCAATCCACGACCATCTCGATGTCGTGGCGGCCGTTACGCTCTAACATCAGATGGCTGACATTGCCCTGTTCATCCAGTTCGACCGATTGCACCTCATCCTGGATATGCTCCACCCCGCGCCGGGTGCAGACCTGGGTGAGCATGCCTGCGAATTTCACCGCATCCAGATGGTAGGCGTAACCAAAGCGCTGTTCGAATTCGGGCTGACCCAACTGCCGCGCGCCTTTGCACAGGCGAGCCAGATCATCATGCGGAGCGATGGATTGCGTAAAATCCCGATCCCCGTTGCCCAGGCGCAGAAAATACTCGGCAGCTTCCAACCCCTCCAGCATCTGGCCGTGGGCGAAAGGGTTCACATAGTCGATGCGTTTCCCCTTTGGGTCCTTGTTCCAGTTGCAGAACTTCACACCCAGCTTGAATGACGCGTTGGTCTCGCGGAAAAAATCCCGCTCTGAAATGCCCGCCTGACGCAGCGTGACCGGCATGCGCGGCACCGTGGCCTCACCCACACCCACGGTGGCGATGTTGGGGCTTTCGATCAGGCAGATGCGCGGGCGATCTTTTTGCGATGACGTGCGGGAAAACACCATGTCGAGGATCAGCGCGGTCATCCAACCTGCCGTACCGCCGCCCACGATAGTGAGTTTGCGCAAACGATTGTTCATTTTGTTCCGTCCCTGTTGGCTGAAGGGAGTTCGTCGCTGCCTCCCCTTATTTCGGGGTTTGTCTTGCAGCTGTCCCTTTTTGCTTGAGAGAAACTATAACACCTTTCCTGCGTTCAGCTAGAGCCTATGATACCATACCCTGCATGCACACCCGCCCGGCACCGGGGACAGCGCATGTTTCAGGCGTGGATCAGATCTCCTCGCCTTTTTTCAAAAGCTCTTCGATCAGGGCACGCTGCAGGTCATTGCTGTCACCGCCCCCGAACTGCGCCACACCGCTGGAATAGAGCGTGCCATAGGTCTTGGCGATGTTTACCGCCTGCGCCAGACCGGAAATCAGCTGATCTTTCTCCAACGGCGACAGCGGGTGAATGAACGCAGCCCACAGCGTGCCGTTGGCAACGGCATACCGCGCGTCCAATGTGCTGTCGAAATTGGCCTGCATCATGCGCATCAGGTCTTCGTCTGACAGATCAGCGGCGCTGCGGATCGCAACCATGGCCCGCATCCGATCGGTGGTGGCGTCGGTGATCACCAGAACCGTTTCATCCGACACGGTCAGCTGAAACCCCGGCCCAAACGGTTGCGCCTCGGGGTCAAGGGCAAACAGAATCTTGCCCAGCCTTTCGTAATCCATCGGAGGCTCGGCCTCCTGAGCGGTCAGGCTGGTGGCCAGAAAAATCAGCGCAAGGGCAAGTCGGATCATTTTGTATCTCCTACACAGGATAATCCAACAATAGGAGCGGCCCCGCACGCAGGCCAAACAAAGCTTGGTGAACAGTGTTTCCGTCTGCCCCTTAAGGCAGTTTGGTCTGAATAAGCGCGATGGCCTGCGCCAGCGCCTGTTCGATGCTGAGGTCCGAGGTATCCAGCAGAACCGCATCCTCGGCCGGTTTCATCGGCGCGGTGCTGCGGTCAGCGTCGCGCGCATCGCGTTCACGCACATCGGCCAGAACCTGTTCGCGGGTTGCATCCGCACCCTTGGCACTCAGCTCCAGATACCGACGTTCGGCGCGCACCTCGGCGCTGGCGGTGACGAACAGTTTCACCTCGGCCCGTGGACAGATCACCGTCCCGATATCACGCCCGTCCAGAACCGCCCCGCCCGCGCGGCGCGCAAAGGCACGCTGGAAATCGACCAGGGCGGCGCGGACACCGGGGATCACCGCAACCTTGGAGGCCGCCTGAGCGATTTCGGCCGTGCGCAGATCACCCTGCCCTAATTCTTCGGCGGTCAAGGCCTGAGCCGTAGCAACGGCCTCCTGCCCCTCCAGCACGCGCCGACCCACCGCGCGGTAAAGCAGCCCGGTATCGAGATGCGCAAACCCGAAATGCGTTGCCACACCCTTGGAAATGGTCCCCTTGCCCGCCGCTGCGGGGCCGTCGATGGCGACGGTGAAACTCATGTACGTTCTACCTTGGCACCCAGACCGGCCATCAGGGGCTCGAATATCGGGAACGAAGTGGCGATCGGGCCGCCATCATCTACCGAGACGGGGGTTTTCGCGCCCATGCCCATCACCATGAATGACATGGCAATGCGGTGATCCAGAAAGCTTTCACAGATGCCGCCGCCGGGGACGTTGCCGATGCCAAGCCCCTCGACCGACCACCAGTCATCGCCTTCCTCGACTGTCACGCCATTGGCGCGCAGCCCGCGGGCCATGGCGTCGATCCGGTCGCTTTCCTTGACGCGCAATTCCTTGACGCCACCCATCACCGTGGTGCCGGTCGCGTTGGCCGCGACCACTGACAGAACGGGGTATTCGTCAATCATCGAAGCGGCGCGTTCCGGCGGAACCTCGATCCCCTTCATGTTGGGTGAGTATTTTGCACGCAAATCGGCGACGGGTTCGCCGCCTTCGATGCGTTCGTTTTCATAAGTCAGGTCAGCGCCCATCTCGCGCAGCGTGGTGAACAGACCGGCGCGGGTTGGGTTCAGGCCGATACCCGGCACCAACACGTCCGAGCCCGGCGTGATCAGCGCCGCACAAACCGGAAATGCCGCGCTGGAGGGATCACGCGGAACGGCAATGACCTGCGGCTTCAATTCGGGCTGTCCGGTCAGGGTGATCACGCGGCCTTCATCTGTATCCTCAACGGTGATCTCAGCGCCAAAGCCCGCCAGCATCCGTTCGGTATGGTCACGGGTGGCTTCTTTCTCGATCACCACGGTCTTGCCCGGCGCGTTCAGCCCAGCCAACAGCACAGCGGATTTCACCTGCGCCGAGGGCACCGGCACCTCATACCGCACCGGAACCGGATCGGCCGCGCCTACGATGGTCATCGGCAGGCGGCCGCCCGAACGGCCAACGGACTGTGTACCAAACAGCGCCAGCGGATCGGTGACGCGTGCCATGGGGCGTTTGTTCAGACTGGCATCACCGGTGAAGGTCGCCGAGATCGGAGAGGTGGCCATCGCCCCCATGATCAGCCGCACCCCGGTGCCCGAATTTCCGCAATCGATCACCTGATCGGGTTCGGCAAAACCACCGACGCCCACGCCATGCACCGTCCATTCACCATTGCCGTGATCGGTCACCTCAGCGCCAAAGGCGCGCATGGCCTTGGCGGTGTCCAGCACATCCTCACCTTCCAGCAGGCCCGAGATTTTCGTCTCACCCACCGCCATCGCGCCCAGGATCAGCGACCGGTGCGAGATCGACTTGTCGCCCGGCACTTCGGCCGTGCCGGTCAGCGGGCCGCAGGGATGTGAGGTCATCGGGATGGGCGTGCCGTGTCCGGACATGAGGGCTCCTGTTTTCGCTATCAGTGCCCAAGCCGATTAGCGAATTGGGGCCGGATGGTCCAGCGGCAATCAGCCTGTGCGGCGGAAGGTCAGGTAATGGGGCACCCGCCCTTCGCGCAGGGCCTTTTGTTCGTAGCGGGTGGAAATCCAGTCATCCCAAGGTTCGCGCCAGTCTTCGGGACGTTCGGCCAGCCATTCGAACCCGGCGCGCGGGACCTCTTCCAGCGTTTGGCGGACATAGTCGGGAATGTCGGTGGCGACGCGGAAAATCGATCCCGGCTTCAGGGTACGGGCCAGCGGTTCCAGATGTTCCTGTGTGACGAACCGGCGGCGGTGATGCCGGGTTTTGGGCCACGGATCAGGATAGAGCAGAAAGGCACGTGAAATGCTGGCCTCGGGCAGCACATCGAACAGATCGCGCGCATCGCCGGGATGCACGGCCAGATTGTCCACACCAGCTTTGCGGATCTTGCCCAATAGCATCGCGACGCCGTTGATATAAGGCTCGGCCCCGATGATGCCGATATCGGGGTTGCTCGCGGCCTGATGCACCAGATGCTCACCGCCGCCAAAGCCGACCTCTAACCAGACATCCTTGCCCCGGAACAGGTTTTGCAGGTCCAGAGGCGTGCGTTCGGGGTTGGTGTCCCAATCCACCGCACCCGGCGACAGAGCGTCGAGGTCTTCGTTCAGATACGTCTTTTGACTTTGCTTCAGGGTCTTGCCCTTGAAGCGGCCATAGAAGTTTCTGCGGGGGCGTTGCGGGGTCTGGGTGCTCATGGCGCTGCCCATACTGCGGGGCGCGCTTGGTGGCAAGGGTGGAGGTGGGGGCTCTGCCCGTCGCCATTGGTTTCTCGGACCAATGGCGCAACCAATAGCGACCCCCGCCGTATTTGAAACAAGAAGAAGAGCGCGCCCGTCAGGGCGCACCTTTGGATTACATCCGCTCAGACAGCCTTTTTCAGCGCGTCTGCCAGATCGGTGCGTTCCCAGCTGAAACCGCCATCCGCTTCGGGATCACGCCCGAAATGGCCATAGGCTGCGGTGCGCTGGTAGATCGGTTTGTTCAGTTCCAGATGCTGACGAATGCCGCGCGGGGTCAGGTCCATGACCTGTCCGACAGCCTGTTCGATCTCGGCATCGCTGATCTGGCCCGTGCCATGGGCGTCCGCATAGATCGACAGCGGTTTCGAGACGCCGATCGCATAGCTCAGCTGGATGGTGCAGCGTTCGGCCATTCCTGCAGCCACCACGTTCTTGGCCAGATAGCGCGCCGCATAGGCCGCCGAGCGGTCCACCTTGGTCGGGTCCTTGCCCGAGAAGGCTCCACCGCCATGAGGCGCGGCACCGCCATAAGTATCCACGATGATCTTGCGCCCGGTCAGGCCCGCATCACCGTCCGGGCCGCCGATCACGAACTTGCCGGTGGGGTTTACGTGCCATTCGGTCTCGGCGCTCAGCCAGCCCTCGGGCAGGGTTTCGCGGATATAGGGCTCGACGATGGCGCGGATGTCATTTGAGCTCAGCGCCTCGTCCAGATGCTGGGTCGACAGCACGATCGAGCTGACGCCGACCGGTTTACCGTCGCGGTAGACCACCGAGAGCTGCGATTTCGCGTCCGGACCCAGCGCGGGCTCGGACCCGTTTTTGCGCACCTCAGCCAGACGGCGCAGGATGGCGTGGGAATACTGGATCGGTGCAGGCATCAGCGCAGGCGTTTCCATGGTGGCGTAGCCGAACATGATCCCCTGATCCCCGGCGCCCTCGTCCTTGTCGTCCGCGGCATCCACGCCTTGTGCAATATGCGCAGATTGTTCGTGCAAAAGGTTCGTCACCTCGACCGTTTCGTGGTGAAACTTGTCCTGCTCGTACCCGATATCCTTGATGCAATCGCGCGCGATCCGGTCGATGCGGCCCATATAATCGTGCAGCTTGTCCTGATCCGACAGACCGACCTCACCCCCGATCACCACGCGGTTGGTGGTGGCAAAGGTTTCGCACGCCACGCGCGCTTCGGGTTCTTCGTTCAGAAAGGCATCGAGAACGGCATCGGAAATCCGGTCACAGACCTTGTCCGGGTGCCCTTCGGAAACGGATTCCGAAGTAAATGTGTAGTGCTGTCGGGACATGAAAGTGCTCCATTAAGATGTCTCTGCCACGCCAGGAAGCCGTTGTGACAGGCGTTCGTTGGGATACGCCCGCTAAAAGACTGGGTCAATCGGTATTTATGCAGCGGCCCGCCGGGCAGCCTGCCAGAGCGGCAAAAAGGAAACAAAAAGCAGGATCAGGATGGGATAATCCCCGATACGAGAATAAATTGTCGGCAGCTGAGGGTGCGGCATTACCGCATCAATATACCCGGCCTGCCCCAGCGGCAGCGCGTCGGTTATGCGCCCCAGCGGATCGATCATTGCCGATACTCCGGTATTGGCGGCGCGCATCATCGGCAGGCCCTGTTCGATGGCGCGCATCCGGGCCTGCGCCAGATGCTGGTAGGGGCCGGACCTTGTGCCGAACCAGGCGTCATTGGTGATCTGCATCAGGAAATCCGCACGCCCGGGGGCAGATAGCACATCCTGCGTGAAAACGGCCTCATAACAAATCAGCGGCAGGGCTTTTCCCAAAGCGCCCGCATCCAGAAGCGCCGCACCCGGCCCGGCGCTGAACCCGTTTCCGGTAGTCGCGGCCAGACCGTGTATGCCAAAACGCGCCATCAGATCGCCGAAGGGCACATATTCCCCGAACGGCGCGAGGTGATGTTTGTCATACAGCCCCATCTGCCGACCGTCAGCATCAAGGGAAATCATCGAGTTATAAATGCGCGGCCCCTCAGCCCGCTGGATGCCCAGAAACACCGGTGTCCCCTGCGCCGCATCGGCAATGGCTGACAGATAGGGTTGAGCGTTGTGCAGCCACGCAGGCACAGCGGTTTCGGGCCAGACGATCAGATCGGGGCGCGGCTCGGCCGCCGTGAACTCGATCTGGCGGGCAAAGAACAGCGGCGCATAGTCCGGGTCCCATTTCTGGTGCTGGGGCGCATTGGGTTGGATCAGCCGGACAATGTGACCGGTTTGGGTCACGTCGGGACGCGTTGCGGCGTAAGCCAGCGACAGGGCGGCGAGGCCGATCAGCGTAGCAATGGGCGCAGCCAGACCTCGACGCTCGGCTAAGGCCGCCCCCAAGGGCAGCGTTGCCACAAAGGTCAGTGCACCCACCCCATACGGCCCCACCAGCGACAACATTTGCGCAACCGGCGTATCGACCCAGACCTGAGCAATCCCGGCCCAGGGAAATCCGGTCATCAGGTAGCCCCGGCCGAATTCAGCCAGGCCAAGGCTGACCGCTAGCAGCAAGGCTTGCCGAACAGGCGGGCCCTCTGGCCGCCGCGCACCCCAGAAGGCCAGCCCCCAGAACAAGGCCAAACCGCCCGCCATGAGGATCAAGGCAAAGGGCGCCATCCAGGCGTGGCGCTCGGCATCGACCTGAAAAGGCTCGACGATCCAGCCAAGCGCATTGGCGAAATACCCCGTGGCAAATGCCCATCCCATGATGGCGGCCCGTCCACGGGTTTCAGTGGTCAGAAACAAGGGCGCGATCAGGATCAGCGCCAGCAGCGTCGCCCACCAATAGCCGAACGGCGCCAGCCCAAAGGCGCCCAGCACCCCAAGCGCCGCCGCGCAGGCAAGCCGCAGCCAAAAGGGCCAGCCCTGCGCTGGGTTCATGTAACGAGGTCCGGCAGCATGACACGCAGACGCTTGATGCGGCGGGGATCGGCATCCAGCACCTCGAACTCGGGGCCTTCGGGATGCAGAACCACCTCACCCCGCGCGGGCACCCGGCCCGACAGCATGAAGACCAGACCGCCCAGCGTGTCGATCTCTTCCTCGTCCACATCTTCGTGGCTGGTCAGCGAGCGGCCAATCTCGGCCTCGAAATCCTCAAGCGGGACGCGGGCTTGCACCAGATAGCAGCCGGGCTTTTCCTGCACCCAGAGCTGGCCTTCATCCGTGTCGTGTTCGTCAATGATTTCGCCGACGACCTGTTCGATCAGATCCTCGATCGTCAACAGCCCGTCCACACCGCCATATTCGTCGATGACCAGTGCCATATGGCGACGCTGGGTCTGCATCTTGGTCAGCAGCACCCCGATAGGCATCGAGGGCGGCACAAACAGCAGCGTGCGCAGCATCGAACTCAGGTCAAACTCGGTCGAGCCACCGTTGAACCCGTGGGTCAGTGCGAAGTCCTTGAGGTGGACAAAGCCCAAAGGGCTGTCCAGCGTGCCATCATAAACCGGTATCCGGGACAGGCCACTGTCGCGAAAGACCGAGGCCAGTTCATCCTTGGAGATCGTCACCGGGGCCGAGATGATCTCTGCCGTTGGGATCGCCACATCCTCGACCCGCATCCGACGCAGGTTGATCATGCCGCGCGACTGCGGGTTGATCGAATTATGGCCATTGATCGCCGCTGGCTCTTCCGCGTCCTGCGGAGAAAACGCATCAATAATACGCGAGAAAAATCCGCTTTTCTCTTCTATCTCGGTGGTGCCGTCCTGAGGGTGCGCGCGTTGCGCTGCCCTAGAACTGCCGTCTGTGTCGCCCATTTCTCTGTTCCAATTGACCGGGCCGAATGGCCCACATTACGTATTATATGGGTCATCAATACCCATTTTGCCAAGTATCTCGACCTCGACCGCTTCCATTAAAGTGGCGTCGGGGTCACGAATGTGATCGTAGCCCAGCAAATGCAACAGTCCATGAATGATCAAATGTGTCACATGATCGTCCATGGGTTTGCCCGCCTCGGCGGCCTCACGCGCGCAAGTGTCGTATGAGATCGCGATGTCGCCCAGCGCGATTTCCCCTGTGAAATCAGGCGTTGCGGGGGCCGGGGTCTGGCCGGGGGTGTCCGGTGACAGATCTTCGGCAGGCCAGCTCAGCACATTTGTGGGCGTGGGTTTTTCGCGGAACTCGGCGTTCAGTTCGGCAATTCGGGCGTCATTGCAGCCCAAAAGGCTGATTTCACAGATTTCCGGATCAAGGCCGCAGTGATCCAGAACGGCAGCAATAGCCACATGGGACAGGGCGGTCAGGCCCTGCCAGCGGTCATCCTCGATCGTGATTTCAAGGTTCATGACGTTTCGCACCAAATCCCAGCGCGGGATTCTGGCAACCTAACCCGCGTCGGCCTCATACGCCTCGATGATGGCGGCGACAAGCGGGTGGCGCACGACGTCTTTCGAGGTGAAGTAGTTGAAGCTGATATTGGGGATTGTCTTCAACAGCCGTTCTGCATCAGCCAGACCCGATTGCACACCGCGCGGCAGATCGACCTGCGACCGGTCGCCGGTGATGACCATGCGGCTGCCCTCGCCCAGACGGGTCAGGAACATCTTCATCTGCATGGTGGTGGCATTCTGCGCCTCATCCAGAACCACGAAAGCATTGGCTAGCGTGCGCCCCCGCATGAAGGCCAGCGGGGCGATTTCGATTCGCTTTTCCTCGATCAATTTGGCGAGTTGCTTGCCCGGTAGAAAATCGTTCAGCGCGTCATAAAGCGGCTGCATGTAAGGGTCGACCTTGTCCTTCATGTCACCGGGCAGATAGCCCAGCTTTTCCCCGGCCTCGACCGCCGGGCGACTGAGGATGATGCGATCCACATGCCCGCCGATGAACATCGACACGCCAACAGCAACCGCCAGATAGGTCTTGCCGGTCCCCGCCGGGCCGATGCCAAAGGCCAGTTCGTTCTGAAACAGCGACTGAACATAGGCCTTTTGCGCATCGGTACGCGGTTCGACCAGTTTCTTGCGGGTCTTGATCTCGACGGTGCCGCCCTTGAACATTTCAAGCTGATCACCGTCGCGGGTGCCGGTTCCGTCCTCGGAATTGCCCATGCGCAGCTCGCGGTCGACATCGGCGGCCTCAACCTCGCGCCCGCCTTCCAGCCGGGTATAGAGCGCCTGAAGCACTTCGACCGCCTGCTTTTGCGCATCCTCTTCGCCCATGACGACCAGTTGGTTGCCGCGCCGCACGATCTGGACGGTCAGCTTCTGTTCGATCTCGGCAAGGTTGCGGTCATATTCGCCGCACAGATCGATTAACAATCGGTTGTCTGGGAATTCAACAAGCGCCTCACGCTGGGGCATGTCATCTTGCGGTGGGGTCAGGGCACCGATGGCCAATACGTTCTCCTGTCTTGGCGTTTCACCCTTGAGCGTGACAACAATTTCAGACCGACGCAAGGCGCAGATTCAAATTTTCCGGGGTCGATGACAAAAGCGCCAATGCCACGGGCAAAGCACCCGTTTTTCAGTCATCAGCAGGTCGGCGTCAGAACGTATAGTTCAGACCAAACCGCAACCCGGTGAAGCTGGGCGTTGATTTGGTGGAAAAACCACCACCCAGATCAATGGTCCTTGATTCGAACTGCACATATTCGATTTCACCGGTGATCGACCAATTCTTGTTCAGCTGATGTTCCGCCCCCAGACTGGCGGAAAAGCCGTTGCGCCGGTCCTGCACCTGAAACGCGCCGCCGCCTGTGATACTGGCCGAGGTCATGATATCGCCCTGCACATAGCCGATGGTCCCAAAATACAGGATGCTGCTGTTGCGGTTACGCAGCCCGCTGCGCAGTCGAACCGACAACACGTCTGAAATCGATGATCCCGCCGTGACAGGAATACCCATGATCACCGTGGAGCTACTGTCATCAAGGGTGCCGAAATCGTACCCCACCTCAACACCGTATACGAAATCACGTCCGACGCGCGCGGGCAGAATGCCCCGCCATCCGCCCCGGATACCGCCATAGGCGCCGTTCGGGGACACATCCCCAATCGAGAACAGGCCGCCAGCGGTGCGCAGACCGAACTCATCCGAGCCGCCCGATGCGTATCCGCCACTGACCCCCAGATAAAACGCGCTGGCATCCTGAGTGGACGATTGCGGCGCGATGATGTCAGGTTCGGTCACATCCCCGATCACATCCCCCGCCAGGGTCGGGACGGCACTGAGAACCGCAATCACCATCGCACTGAAAACACGGGACAAACACCGTCCCTGAAACACCTTCCGACTCACCACTCGCGTCCTCCATCACGCGGGTCCCGAAATGAAGACCCGGGCAGAGATTCCACGGAAGCCGAAACCAATCCCGCGAAAAATCTGGGTTTCTCGGAACATAGTTCCAAGCCCTAAATCAAGGGTTAATTTCCTGAAGGAGCGTCAGATATGACATCTGCGCCTCTTGTCAGATCACTTCGCCCGCCAGCGAGTTTGCGCCCGAGCCGGTGATTCGAACCCGCCGCAGATCACCAATCGCAAGATCAGGGTTGGTGACGTGAACCGCGTGCAGATACTCGGATTTTCCCACCATCTGCTGTGGCTGACGACCCGGCTTTTCGAACAGAACATTCACCGTCCGTCCGACCATTTCATCCTGAATTTCCCGCTGATGACGGGTGATCATGGCCTGCAGGCGTTGCAGACGCTCATCTGCCACTTCACCGTCAACCTGTGGCCGTTCTGCCGCAGGGGTGCCGGGGCGTGTCGAGTATTTAAAGGAATAGGCATAGCCGTAGCGAACCTGTTCCACCAAATCCAGCGTGGCCTGAAAATCCTCATCCGTCTCTTCCGGGAAACCGACGATGAAATCGCCAGACATCAGGATATCAGGCCGCGCCGCGCGGATACGCTCGATCAGACGCAGATAGCTTTCGGCGGTGTGGCTGCGGTTCATCCGCTTCAATATCCGGTCCGAGCCCGACTGAACCGGCAAATGCAGATACGGCATCAGCTTGTCACAGGTGCCATGCGCCTCGATCAGGTCATCACCCATGTCGTTGGGGTGCGAGGTGGTAAAGCGAATACGCTCCAGCCCGTCGACCTTGTTCAACTCCCAAATCAGCCCGGCCAGAGTCATATCCCCATTCGGCCCGGCCCCGTGATAGGCGTTCACGTTCTGCCCCAGCAGAGTGATCTCGCGCACCCCGCGTTCGACCAGATCCTGCGCCTCGCGGATAATGCGATCCGCCGGGCGGCTGACCTCGGCCCCGCGCGTATAAGGCACCACGCAGAAAGCACAGAACTTGTCGCACCCTTCCTGCACGGTCAGAAACGCCGTGGGGCCACGCTTGGCCTTGGGGCGGTTTTTCAGTTTCTCGAACTTATCCTCTTCGGGGAAATCCGTATCCAGCGCCTTTTCACCAGCGCGGGTCTTGGCCTCCATCTCGGGCAGGCGGTGATAGCTTTGCGGCCCCACCACCAGATCGACCAGAGGCTGGCGGCGCATGATTTCCTCACCCTCGGCCTGCGCGACACAGCCCGCGACACCGATTTTCAGATCGGGCTTTTCCGCCTTCAGCCCCTTGAACCGGCCCAGTTCCGAATACACCTTCTCGGCCGCCTTTTCGCGGATATGGCAGGTGTTCAGCAGGATCATATCTGCATCATCGGGCGACTTGGTTTCGACATAGCCCTGCCCACCCAGCGCCTCGGACATACGTTCGCTGTCATAGACATTCATCTGACAGCCATAGGTCTTGATATACAGCTTTTTCGGTTCGGACATGGGGCGGGCCTTTGCATTCGCTGGATCGGCGTCGTCTATACGCATCGAACGCCGCTTGCAATGCTGGCGCAATTACCCGAATTTGACAGGAAATTCCAGCAAGGCGACGGCAAACAGGCAATGCAATACGAATCCCTTCCGCATTTTCTGAAAACCGGCCAGGCCGCACTGGCCAAAGGCCCCGTCGCCCTGATTTTCGCCGAAGACGATGTCGAGATCGAAAGCACCCTGCGCCATCACCTGACGCTGGGCTTCAAATCGGTGATCGCCTTCATGCCTCCGGATTTCCAGATCGATACAGACCTGGCCGAGACCATCCACCGCGTCCCCCTGACCTGCGCGCCGCGAGCGGTGGTGTTCGACACGATTAACCGGATCATCGAGGCCGCTCCACCGCTGTGGATGTATTACTGCTACAACGCCGAATACCTGTTCTTTCCATTTTGCGAGACGCGCACGGTCGGCGAATTGCTGGCCTTCCACACGGAAGAGCGCCGTAGCGCCATGCTGACCCATGTGATCGACCTATATGCAGGCGATCTGTCAGCCCATCCCGACGGAGTTTCCGTCGAACACGCCCTGCTGGACCGCACCGGCTACTATGCCCACGCTCGCCACGACACGGCGGGTCACGCTCAGGATCGTCAACTGGACATGTCCGGCGGCCTGCGCTGGCGGTTCGAGGATCACATCCCCTATGCCCGCCGCCGCATCGACCGGATCGCGCTGTTCAAATCGAAAAAGGGCCTGACGCTGCAGCCCGACCACACGTTTAGCGACCTAGAATACAACACCTATTCCTGCCCCTGGCATCACAACCTGACCGCCGCCATCTGCTCGTTCCGCGCCGCCAAGGCCCTGAAACGGAACGCCGGATCAACCTTCGACATCCCCAGCTTCCGCTGGCGCAACTCGACCGAGTTCCAATGGACCTCGCGCCAATTGCTCGATCTGGGCCTGATCGAACCGGGACAATGGTTCTGATCCGCCCTTCATCTGGCCAAAAATATCCCGGGGGAGTCGCGGCCTGCCGCGACGGGGGCAGAGCCCCCAATATTCAACGCTTCAACAAAACCGGAAACCAATCTTCGCGCAAGCGCTGCCCCGGCACCATCTCATGCCCGGGAAATGGAGGCGAGGTGCGCCCGGGCCGTTCCACATACCGCGCGTCATCCCCCACCAGCCGCAGCGAAAACGCGCGGCGGCGGCTATCCGACTGATTGCCCCGCGCGCCATGCAGCGTGCGATAGTTGAAGGCCACCGCGTCACCCGGCTCCATCTCGAACTCGACCACTTTCATACCTTCGGCGTCGGGGTCGGGAACCGGGATGTACTGGCCCTCATCGGCGAAAAAGCCTTCTTCAGATACCCAGCGGGTCGGCAGAACCTCTTTCTCCCACCGATGCGACCCCGCCACGCAACGCAGCGTTGCCTGTTTCACCGGGTCCAGCGGTGACCAGAAGCTGACCGTCTGCTGCCCTTCGACGAAATAATACGGCCCATCCTGATGCCACGGCGTCGCCATCGACGTGCCCGGCTCCTTGACCAGCACGTGATCATGGAACATCTGCACCGTCTGTGACCGCATCAGGTCAGCCGCCACTTCCGCTGCCGGAGAATTCTCGATCACCGCACGAAACTGCGGAATGCGGGTCCAGTTGCAGTAATCATCAAAGAACAGGCCCGTCTCGCCTGTCTTCTTGTTCTCGGACGCGTAAGGCCCGGGCTCGGCCATATTGGCCGCCACCCCGTCGCGCAGAGTGTCCACGTGATCGACAAACAGCCCCCTGACCAGCACCACGCCGTCGGTCTGGTAGGTGTCGATCATCTCTTGAGAAACAAGGGGGTGTGTCATACCGGCCTCCATGGGAAAACAGGCGGATATGGGCATGAATTGCCCGCCTGTTCAAACCCAATCTTTGGCAAAGGCGCGATTTTTCACCGCATCGGCAGCGGCCATACCTGTGAAAGGCACGACGAATCGCCTCGATACAGCCTGAGGTCCCGGTTTACGGTGTCTTGCGCAGACGGATCACCACATCGACCGAGGCGATCTCGACCCCTTCGGGGGCTTCCGGCAGACGCTGGATCACCAACTGATCCGAGGGCGCATCGCTCAGCCGACCTTCGTCTTCCCAGAAGAAATGCGGGTGATCATGGGTGTTGGTGTCGAAATAGCTTTTCGACCCGTCCACGGTGATTTCCTGCAACACACCCGCATCACAGAACGCACGCAGCGTGTTGTAGACGGTCGCCAGCGACACCGCGTCACCGTTGCGCTTGGCGGAATCGAACAGGCTTTCGGCGGTCACGTGACGATGCCGCCCGTCGCCCACCAGCAACTCGGCCAGCGCCACCCGCTGCCGGGTGGGGCGCAATCCCGCATCGACCAGCCAGTTGGTCGCGATTTCGTGGCTCTGAGGTGTCATGAATCCGATACCCGTTGTTGCTGACAGTATATATAGGGGCGCTTGCCCTGCAATTTCAAATGAAATTCATTCGCAAAGAATGTCGCAGGCGCAACAAAAAGAATGTCGCAACCACAACATGATGTGGCGTGCCACTCTTGCAGGACCTTGCATACGGGTGCTAGACGAGGCCAGATTAAAGAAACGGACCACTGGCAGGAGAGGCGGCAGAATGGCCCAATTCCCAAGCAGCTTTGACAAGGAAGATCTGCTGAAATGCGCCCGCGGCGATTTATTCGGCCCCGGCAACGCACAGCTGCCCGCCCCGCCGATGCTGATGATGGACCGGATCACCGATATCTCGGGCGATGGCGGCGCGCATGGCAAAGGCCATGTGGTGGCCGAATTCGACATCACACCGGACCTGTGGTTCTTTGACTGCCATTTCCCCGGCAACCCGATCATGCCCGGCTGTCTGGGTCTGGACGGGCTGTGGCAGTTGACCGGCTTCAACCTGGGCTGGCGCGGCTGGCAGGGGCGCGGGTATGCGCTGGGTGTGGGCGAGGTCAAGCTGACCGGCATGGTCCGCCCCGACCGCAAGATGCTGACTTACTACGTTGATTTCACCAAGGCCGTGCAAACCCGTCGCCTGACCATGGGTGTGGCAGATGGCCGGGTCGAAGCGGATGGCGAAGTGATCTATCAGGTCAAGGACATGAAGGTTGCATTGTCCGAAAGCTGATCCCACCTGACGGACACTCAACAGGGAACGGAATACAGGAGTACGCATATGCGTCGCGTCGTCGTCACCGGTCTGGGGGTTGTGTCCTCCATCGGGAACAATGCCGAAGAGGTTCTGACCTCGCTCAAATCCGGCACATCCGGGATCGTGGCCAATGAGCAGATGGTCGAACACGGCTTTCGCAGCCAGATCGCCGGAACGCTCAAGATCGACGTGGCCGAGCATGTGGACAAGCGCACCCTGCGCTTCATGGGCCCCGGTGCAGCCTATGCCCATATCGCGATGAGCCAGGCGATTGCCGATTCCGGTCTGACCGAGGATCAGGTGGTCAATCCGCGCACCGGTCTGGTGGCCGGGTCGGGCGGGCCATCGACCAGCGCCATGCTGACCGCCCATCAGACCGTGCTGAAATCCGGCGCGACCAAGCGGATCGGGCCGTTTGCGGTGCCGAAATGCATGTGCTCGACGATTTCCGCGAACCTCGCGACCGCGTTCAAGATCAAGGGGATCAACTATTCGATCACCTCGGCCTGCTCGACCTCGCTGCATTGTATCGGCAACGCGGCGGAACAGATCATGCTGGGCAAGCAGGATGTGATGTTCGCAGGCGGGGGCGAGGAACTGGATTGGACCCTGTCCTGCCTGTTCGACGCGATGGGCGCGATGTCGTCGAAATACAATGACACGCCCGAAAAAGCCTCGCGCGCGTTCGACCAGAACCGCGATGGCTTCGTGATTTCCGGCGGCGGCGGCATCGTCGTGCTGGAAGATCTGGAACACGCGCTGGCCCGCGGTGCCAAGATTTACGCCGAAGTGACCGGCTACGCCGCCACCTCGGACGGCCATGACATGGTGGCCCCCTCGGGCGAAGGCGGCGAGCGCGCGATGCGTCTGGCCCTGTCCACCCTGCCCGAAGGCCGCAAGGTTGGATATATCAACGCCCACGGCACCTCGACCCCGGTTGGCGATGTCGGAGAGGTCGAGGCCGTGCGCCGCATCTTTGGCGAAGGCAACGTGCCGCCGATCTCGTCCACCAAATCCATGACGGGCCACGCACAGGGCGCGGCTGGCGCATTGGAGGCGATCTTCTGCCTGCTGATGCTGGACAATGACTTTATTACTCCGTCGATCAATGTCGACGACCTTGCCGAAGGCATCCTGCCCGGTGAAATTGCAACTCAAGTGGTTGAAAACGCAGGCTTGGACAGCGTGATGACCAACAGCTTCGGCTTTGGTGGCACAAACGGGTCCATGGTTCTGTCGAAGTATAACGGGTGAATGTGATGTCGGATCTTCTTAAGGGTAAACGCGGCCTGATTATGGGCGTCGCAAATGACCGTTCGATTGCCTGGGGCATTGCCAAGGCCATGCACGAGGCGGGGGCCGAGCTGGCCTTTACCTATCAGGGCGAAGCTTTCGGCAAACGGCTGGAGCCGCTGGCCCAAAGCTTGGGCAGCGACTTCATGGTCGACGCGGATGTGACCGATGACGAATCGCTGGACCGCGCCTTTGGTGAACTGGCCGCCCGCTGGCCCACCATCGACTTTGTGGTTCACGCCATCGCCTATTCGGACAAATCCGAACTGACGGGCCGGTTCCTGAATACCACCCGCGCCAATTTCAAGCACTCGATGGATGTCTCGGCCTATTCCTTTATCGAGGTCGCCCGCCGCGCCTATCCGATGATGAAGGACAATGGCGGCACGCTGCTGACCCTGACCTATCAGGGCTCGAACAAGGTTGTGCCGAATTACAACGTGATGGGCGTGGCCAAGGCGGCGCTGGAATCGGCGACGCGTTATCTGGCCAATGATCTGGGCCCCGAAGGCATCCGCGTGAACGCGATCTCGCCCGGTCCGATGAAAACCCTGGCCGGGGCCGCCATCGGCGGCGCACGCAAGACCTACAAGTTCTGCGACCAGAACGCCCCCCTGCGCTCGAACGCGACGCTTGAGGCTGTGGGCGGCACCGCCGTCTATCTGGCATCGGACGCTGGAGCCTTCACCTCGGGTGAGATCATCCGGGTGGATGGCGGCTATCACATCCTCGGCATGCCGCAGCCCGAGGCGATGTGACCATATCTTTCCCTGCCGGGGTCAAGATTTAACCATCTTTGACCGGCAGGGATTGGTGCATGAGCAAAGTAGACCACATCCTCGCCAGCAATGAACGCGCAATGCAGGCCAAAACCGGGCATGGATTGCGCAGCAGCCGTGCGCGCATCCTGCTGGTTGCGCTGGTCGCCCTGCTGACCGCCTTCGTGTTCTTCACACAACCAGAGGTCGTCAGGGCCATCGAATCGCTTGTCGGCCAGATACCCGGGTTTTGATCCTATAGCCGTTCGAGAAAAAGCTGAATCGCCAATACCCTGCCATGCCTTTGGCATTCTCGGGACATTGGCGATCCATATGCCTCAACGATTTCTCGAAAGACTTTAGGGTTTAGTTGATCGAGACAATCTCGAACTCGAAAACCAGATCCTGCCCGGCCAGCGGGTGGTTGGCATCCAGCGTCACGGTGGCCTCATTGGCCTCGACCACGACCACCGGTACGGCCTGTCCCTGCGGCGTCTGCATCTGCAGCTGCGTGCCGGGTTCCAGCGGGATGTCGTCAGGAATGCCTTCGCGCGGGATTTCCTGTCGCATGCCGGGGTTGATCGGGCCGTAGGCATCGGCGCAGGCAATCTCGACCCGCTTTTTCTCACCTTGTTCCATGCCCGGCAGCGCCGCATCCAGACCGGGAATGATCTGGCCCGAGCCGACCACAAACTCCAGCGGATCGCGCCCATCGGAACTGTCGAACACTTTGCCGTCCAGCAATGTCCCGGTGTAGTGAATGCGAACCGTGTCGCCTGATTTGATTGCGGTCATGGGGGCCTCCGGCCTCAGGGGGTTGAACGGCGCAGCCTAGGCACTGACACGGTATTGTAAACCCTTGACCCTTTGGCCGATCAAACCATTGTGTGTACCTGCGCCCGATCAGGGGAGGATCAGATGGCAATCACCACATGCGTATTCGACGCCTATGGCACGCTGTTCGACGTGGCCGCCGCCGCGCGACAGGCCGCCGACGAACCGGGGTTCGACGCGTTACGCGACAAATGGCCGGAACTGGCGAACCATTGGCGCCTGAAACAGTTGCAATATACTTGGCTGCGTGCCGTAACCGATGCCCATGCCGATTTCTGGGATGTCACGCAGGACGGTCTGGATTGGGCGTTGGAGGCTGTGAGCCTGCAAGGCGACGCCCCCCTGCGGCAGCGCCTGCTGGACCTGTATTGGGAGTTGCAGGCCTACCCCGAGGTTCCCGCCATGCTGGCCGCGCTGAAGGCCGGCGGGATGCAGACGGCGATCCTGTCCAACGGCTCACCCCCGATGCTGAACGGGGCGGTACAATCGGCGGGGATCGGCGATGTGCTGGATGACGTGCTGTCGGTGGAAAGCGTCGGTGTCTTCAAGCCGCATGTCCGGGTCTATGATCTGGTGCAGGACCGGTTCGGCTGCGCCCGGGACGAGGTTCTGTTCGTCAGCTCAAACGGCTGGGACGCCGCCGGGGCTAGCGGGTACGGCTTTGTCACCGCCTGGGTAAACCGCGCGGGCGAACCGATGGATCGCCTGCCCTGGACCCCGGCGCATGTTCTGCCGGACCTGACGACGATCCCGGAACTGGCCGGGTTATGACCGGATTTGGCATCCCTTTTCGCAATTTATTGGGAAAAACATGAGCACATTGGACATGATCGAAGCCGCCGCGACGCGGTTGCAAGGACATGTGCGGGAAACGCCGCTCCTGACTTCTCCGTTTCTGGATGAGATTGCCGGGCGGCGCGTTCTGGTCAAACCGGAATGCCTGCAGCACACCGGCAGCTTCAAGTTTCGCGGTGCGTGGTCGGCCATTTCCGCACTGGATGAGAGCGCGAGGGCGCGAGGGGTGATCGCCTATTCCTCAGGCAACCACGCACAGGGGGTGGCCTATGCAGCGGCGCAACATGGTACATCCTCGGTCATCATCATGCCCTCGGACGCGCC
>NZ_JALCBM010000019.1:0-4259 GCF_028066395.1 Ruegeria sp. | reverse complement strand
CTGGCGGCGGGCAGCATCCAGAACAACCCCGCCGTGTCGGGCAATATCTGCGACGCGATCCTGACCCCGCAACCGGGGGAAATCACCTTTCCGATCCTGAGCCGCCTCTGCGGCCCGGGCTTTGCCGTGTCGGAGCAAGAGGCGCTGCGCGCCATGGCGCTGGCCTTTCTGCGTCTCAAGATTGTGCTGGAACCCGGCGGCGCGGTCTCACTGGCCGCAGCCCTGTTCCGCAAGGACCAGATCGAGGGCGATGCGGTGATCGTCGTCGCCTCGGGCGGAAATGTCGATCCGCAGATATTTGAACAGGCGTTGAAATTCCTGACCTGACAATCCGGCGAAACGGGTGCACATTTGGGCAAAGGAATTTTGTCCTGTATTCTGGACGGATAGGAAGCTGAACCATGCAAATCGCTGATCTTGGGGATATAGGTCTACATTATCGCGTCGACGGTGACCCCGATGGCGCGCCGGTGGTCTTTGCCAATTCACTGGGCACCGATATGCGCCTGTGGGACCCGGTGCTGCCGCATCTGCCCAAGGGGCTGCGCATCATCCGCTATGACAAACGCGGGCATGGGCTGTCTTCGGCCCCTGATGGGCCTTACTCCATGGGTGCCCTGGTGCGGGATGCCGAGAAGCTGCTGGATCACCTGCAGGTCAGGGAGTGCATCTTTGTCGGCCTGTCCATCGGCGGGATGATCGCGCAAGGATTGGCCGTGAAACGCATGGACCAGATCCGTGCGATAGTGCTGTCGAACACCGCTGCCAAGATTGCCACACCGGCAATCTGGCAAGACCGTATCGCCACCGCCCGCGCCGGCGGAATCGAGGCGCTGGCGGATGCCACGCTAGGGCGCTGGTTCTCACGCCCGTTCCGCAACAGCCCGCAGGCGGCCCTGTGGCGCAACATGATGGTGCGGCAACCGCTGGAAGGGTATCTGGGCTGCTGCGCGGCAATCTCGGGCACGGATTTCTACACGCCCACCAGCGGCTTGCGCCTGCCGACGCTGGGGATCGCGGGCAGCGAGGATGGCTCGACCCCGCCCGATCTGGTGCGCGAGACGGTCGATCTGATCCCCGGCGCGCGGTTTGAATTGATCCGCAAGGCCGGGCATCTGCCCTGCGTCGAACGGCCCGCAGAATACGCAGCACTGCTCAGCGGATTTCTGACCGAGACCGGACATATCTGAGGACAAAGCCATGGCGGATATTCTATTGATCCACGGGTCCTGTCACGGCGCCTGGTGCTGGCGCGACCTGATCCCCGCATTGGAAGGCTTGGGCCACACCGCCCGCGCCATCGACCTGCCCAGCCACGGGGCTGATCCGACCCCGATTGCAGATGTCACGCTGGACCTGTGTCGCGACGCGATTCTGGCCGGCTCAACCCCCGAAACGATCATTCTGGGCCATTCCTGGGGTGGGTATCCGGTCAGCGCCGCTGCCGAAGCCAACCCGGACGCCATGCGCGGGCTGATCTTTCTGTCGGCCTATGTGCCCAAAGATGGTCTGTCGATGGCCGAGATGCGCAGTCGTGCCCCGCGCCAGCCCGCGGCGGGATCGGTCGAGATGTCCGCTGACGGGCTGTCCTTCAGCGTATTGCCCGACCGGGTGCAGGATCTGTTCTTTCACGACTGCACGCCCGAGGTGGTGGCCTATGCCCTCGCCCACCTGTGCCCGCAGGCCGTCCGACCACAGGACACGCCTTTGCCCACAGGCGAGAATTTTGCGCAAATCCCAAAGGCCTATATCCGCAGCACCGACGACCGGACCATCCCACCCGAATATCAAACCCGGATGAGCCACTGCGCGCCGCCAGAGATGCGCCATAGCATCGACAGCTCTCATTCCGCGTTTTTCTCGCATCCCCGGGAACTGGCCCGGATGATCGACGGGATCATGGCACGGATGTGAGGGCGCGTGCCGCAACGGCCACTCTTTCCACACCGCCCGTCCACGGCTAGGGTCCGGCTGTAGCTGAGTAGCCGGGTTCCCATGCGTCTGTCCTTTTTGTTTGTCCTTGCAACGGTGATGATCGACGCGATGGGGATCGGTCTGGTCCTGCCGATCATGCCGCAACTGATCGTCGAGGTGCAGGGCGGCACGCTGGCCAGCGCGGCGATCTGGGGCGGTATCCTCAGCACCGCCTTTGCCGCCATGCAGTTCCTGTTCGGGCCTGTTCTGGGCAATCTGTCCGATGCCTATGGGCGCAGAACCGTGCTTCTGGTCTCGCTGTTCGTCATGGCATTGGACTATGTGGTGATGGCGGTTGCGGGCAGCATCTGGCTGCTGCTCGCGGGCCGTCTTGTCGGCGGCATCACGGCGGCCACCCATTCCACGGCGGCGGCCTTCATGGCCGATGTCTCGAAACCCCACGAAAAGGCGGCGAATTTCGGGCTGCTGGGCGCGGCCTTTGGGCTGGGCTTCGTGCTGGGCCCACTGATGGGTGGGCTGCTGGCCGAATTTGGCACCCGCGCCCCCTTTTGGGCTGCCGCGGGCCTGTCGGCGCTTGGGTTTTTGCTGGGCCTGCTGGTGATGCCGGAAACGGTCACCGACAAGACCCGCCGCCCCTTTCACTGGCGGCGCGCCAATCCGGCGGGGGCCTTGCGCGCCATTTCCGCCCTGCCGGGCATCCGGCCCTTGCTGTGGGTCTATTTCCTCTATTCCGTGTCGATCTATGTCTACCCGGCGATCTGGTCCTATTTCACCATCGAGCGTTTCGGCTGGTCACCACAGATGGTCGGCCTGTCGCTGGCGGTTTACGGCATCGGGATGGCCGCCGTGCAAGGCGGGCTGATCCGCCCGGCGACGCGGTATCTGGGTGAGAGAGTCACGATCATCTGGGGCATGGGGTTCGAGATCGTCAGCTTCGTGCTGCTGGCCTTTCTGACCAACGGTTTCATCGCCCTGATGCTAATCCCGATCACCGCGCTGGGGGCGGTGGTGACCCCGGCCCTGCAGGCGATGATGTCCCGAACCACCCCGGACAGCCAGCAAGGAGAGTTGCAGGGCGTTCTGACCGCCCTGCACGCGCTGTCGATGATCATCTCACCGCTGGTCATGACCGCCGTCTTTGCGCGCTTCGCCGAACCCGGCGCGTCGCTCTACCTGCCGGGCGCGCCGTTCCTGCTGGCGCTGGTGTTGATGTGTGTCGGGCTGGTCCTGTTTCTGCGCCCCAAACCCGCCGTTGCGTAAAACGACACGGGCGTGTCGAAAACCATCTTGCGGGGGGCCCGGCGACAGTCCACCGTGACCGGAACAAAAGACGGGGAGAGTCATGCAATCCATCAAAGCCGCCGTATGCCGGGCCTTCGGTGAACCCTTGGTCATCGAAGACGTCCAGATCGCGCCGCCCGGCCCGGGCGAGGTCGAGGTCACGCTGGACGCCGTGGCGATCTGCCATTCGGACATCACCTATGCCACCGGAGCATGGGGCGGGTTCCTGCCTGCCGTTTACGGGCACGAGGCCGCGGGCATCATCACCGCAACCGGGGACAATCCCGGCGATTTCAGCGTCGGCGATTCCGTTGTGGTGACCCTGATCCGCGCTTGCGGCACGTGCCCTTCGTGCGCGGGCGGCAAGCCTACTATCTGCGAAACGCCTTATGACACGGTCAAGGGGCCTTTGCGCACGGCAGATGGCGGGCCGTTGGAACAGGCGATGGCCTGCGGGGCCTTTGCCGAGAAGGTCGTGGTCAGTCACCGACAGATCGTGAAGATACCTGAAGGTATGCCCAAGGACGTGGCCAGTCTGCTGTCCTGCGGTGTGATTACCGGAGTCGGGGCCGCCGTCAACGCCGCCGGGCTGCGCGCCGGTCAGGACGTGGTGGTCATCGGCGCGGGCGGTGTTGGGCTGAACGCCATTCAGGGCGCGCGCATCGCCGGAGCGCGGCGCATCGTGGCCGTCGACATGACCGAAGAGAAACTAGAGATCGCCCGCGAGTTTGGCGCCACCCACGGCGTGCTGGCCAGCCTGAAGGAGCCGTGGAAAGCCGCCTTCAAAGCCTTGGGCGGGCGCGGCGCCGATGCGGTTCTGATCACCGTCGGGGCCATCCCTGCCTATGACCAAGCCCCCCGATATCTGGGGCGCGGCGGCAAGGCAATCATGATCGGGATGCCGCACTCAGGCGATGTCTCAACCTATGAACCGGTCATGCTGGCAGCACTTGGTCAGGGCATGGTCGGTTCGAAAATGGGCGACGTTGTCATTCAGCGCGACATCCCGTGGATGATCGATCTTTATGAACAGGGGCGGCTGA
>NZ_JALCBM010000110.1:5369-7321 GCF_028066395.1 Ruegeria sp. | reverse complement strand
GGGCACAGTTCCTGATCCAGGTCAGCGGCGGCCAGCACGGCGCGGTCAAGGGCGTATTGCAGTTTCACCCGCTCGCGGTCATACCGCATCATGTCAACCGCGAAACCCGCAGCGTATAAGACGGTCATAAACAAAAACAGCACAAGGATCGTCATCGAGCCGTCTTCTGAGGACGCGAACTTTCGCAGGCGCGATGAGACGCGCCCGGTGTGGCGCGGATCAGTGGTTTTTGACTTACAAACAAACTTCTTCATGACGAAATCCTTTGTCGGCGAGACGCAGCGATGCCAATTCTTCGCAACTTTAATAAGTTAGAGGGGATTCATGGCGGAAATGGGGCGTGAAAGCCCTTATACTGCTCATATTGAATGAAAATTGGCCTTAGTTTGGGCATTAGAATGCTCTTTGTTTCGCCAGTCGCGACAATGGCGCGGCAAAGGTTAACGCCGCGACTCAGGGGGATTTCGTAACCCGAGATTCATAAACTGATGAAAAAAAGTGCAGTTGATGATTGCGGCTTGCGGGCTGCGGTGCGACAAAAAGCCATGACCTATGTCATTTGCCAACTCGGAGGATTTTATGACCGGCATCAAAGAACCCAGCTTTCGTGAGAGTGTTGATCTGATGTTCAACAGGGCAGCGTCCCTGATGGACCTGCCGCCGGGGCTTGAGGAGAAAATCCGGGTCTGCAACGCCACCTATACGGTGCGCTTCGGCGTGCGGTTGCGGGGGCAGATACATACGTTCACGGGCTATCGCTCGGTCCATTCCGAACATATGGAGCCGGTCAAGGGCGGTATCCGCTTTGCCCTTGCCGTGAACCAGGACGAGGTCGAGGCGCTTGCGGCGCTTATGACATATAAATGTGCGCTGGTCGAAACGCCGTTTGGCGGCTCGAAAGGTGGATTGTGCATCGATCCCCGGAAATACGAAGAACATGAGATGGAGCAGATCACCCGCCGTTTTGCCTATGAACTGGCCAAGCGCGACCTGATCAACCCGTCCCAGAACGTGCCTGCGCCCGACATGGGTACGGGCGAGCGTGAAATGGCCTGGATCGCCGACCAATACGCGCGGATGAACACCACCGATATCAACGCACGGGCCTGTGTGACGGGCAAGCCGCTGAACGCCGGCGGCATCGCGGGCCGGGTCGAGGCGACTGGGCGCGGCATTCAATACGCGCTACGCGAGTTCTTCCGCCACCCCGAAGATATCCAGAAGGCCGGGCTGTCCGGCTCGTTGGACGGCAAGCGGGTTATTGTGCAGGGGCTGGGGAATGTGGGCTACCACGCTGCCAAGTTCCTGAGCGAGGAAGACGGTTCTCGGATCGTTGGGATCATCGAATGGGACGGCGCGCTGTATAACCCCGACGGGATTGACGTCGAGGCCGTGCGCCAGTGGATCGTGAAACATGGCGGGGTGAAGGACTACCCCGACGCCACCCATTCCGCCGAGGGCGGCGCGGTGCTTGAGCAGGAATGCGACATCCTGATCCCGGCGGCACTGGAGGGTGTGATCAACCTGTCCAACGCGGAACGGATTAAGGCACCGCTGATCATCGAGGCCGCGAATGGTCCGGTCACGGCGGGCGCGGATGAGATTCTGCGCAAGAAGGGCACGGTGATCATCCCCGACATGTATGCCAATGCCGGTGGTGTGACGGTGTCCTATTTCGAATGGGTCAAGAACCTCAGCCATATCCGCTTTGGCCGGATGCAGCGCCGTCAGGAAGAGGCGCGCCACGAGTTGATCGTGTCCGAACTGGAGCGGTTGGACCGGTACATGGGCGATGCTTGGTCGATGTCACCGGATTTCAAGTCCAAATACCTTAAGGGCGCGGGTGAACTGGAACTGGTGCGTTCGGGTCTGGATGACACGATGCGGATTGCTTACCAGTCCATGCGCGAGGTTTGGCATGACCGCGCCGATGTCGAGGATCTGCGCACGGC
>NZ_JALCBM010000110.1:0-5269 GCF_028066395.1 Ruegeria sp. | reverse complement strand
GGCGGTGATTTAGTCGCCTGCGGGCCTATTCTTGTCGAAATCAGAAACAACGCGGGCACTGGCAGTTTGTTACTGATCACTCAGGTCGGCCCATAGCCGATATTCCGTTTGGAGATCTGAATGCGCTTTTCCGGTTTTCGTGTCCTCAAAGAGGGGCTGACAGGCAACAAGGGCTGGACGCCGCACTGGCGCGACCCCGAGCCGAAATCCGAATATGACATCGTCATCATTGGTGGCGGCGGCCATGGGCTGAGCACCGCCTATTATCTGGCCAAGGAACACGGGCTGACGAATATCGCTGTGCTGGAAAAGGGCTATATCGGTGGCGGCAATATCGGACGCAACACGACCATCGTGCGCGCGAACTACTTCCTGCAGGGCAATTCCGAGTTCTATTCCCATTCGCTGAAACTGTGGGAAGGTCTGGAAGAGGACCTGAACTACAACGTGATGCATTCGCAGCGCGGCATCATCAACCTGTTCCACTCGGACGGTCAGCGGGATGCGGCGGCGCGCCGGGGCAACATGATGATCAGTCAGGGCGATGATGCCATCCTGCTGGGCCGCGATGAGCTGCGTGAGATGCTGCCCTATCTGAACTATGACGATCTGCGGTTTCCGCTCTATGGCGGACTCTACCATCCGCGCGGGGGCACGGCGCGGCATGATGCGGTGGCCTGGGGCTATGCCCGCGGCGCCGACCAGCGCGGTGTTGACCTGATCCAGAATTGCGAAGTCACCGGCATCGACATCGAAAACGGCGTGGTGCGTGGGGTGCAAACCTCGCGCGGGGCGATCCGGGCCAAGAAGGTGGCGATGGTCGTGGCAGGCCGGTCGGGGCAGGTGGCGGCGATGGCCGGGATGCGCCTGCCAATCGAAAGCCATGTGTTGCAGGCCTTTGTGACCGAAGGGCTGAAGCCTTGTATCGACCATGTGGTGACCTTTGGCATGGGCCATTTCTACATCAGCCAGTCTGACAAGGGCGGGTTGGTCTTTGGCGGCGATCTGGACTTTTATGCCTCTTACGCGGCGCGGGGGAACCTGCCGACGGTGGAAAGCGTGATGGAGGCCGGGATGGCGCTGATGCCGATGATCGGCAAGGCGCGGGTGCTGCGGTCCTGGGGCGGGATCATGGATATGACGCCAGATGGGTCTCCGATCATCGACAAGACCGGGGTTGAGGGGCTGTATCTGAATTGCGGCTGGAACTACGGCGGGTTCAAGGCGGTGCCGGGGTCCGGCAACGTGTTTGCCCATCTGATTGCCACCGGGCGCTATCATGAGAATGCCACCGGCCTGCGGCTGGATCGCTTCCGCACCGGGCGCGGGATTATCGATGAAGAGGGCAAAGGCTCTCAACACAATCTGCATTGAGGGTGGCGATGTTGGATTTCCGTATTTTTGACGAGAAGAAGCAAGGGGCGCGGTCATGAGGATCACCTGTCCGCATTGCGGTGAGCGCGATCGGCGCGAGTTCTACTATCGCGGAGCTGCGGTCGATCTGGACCGGCCAGCACCGGATGCCGGGGCCGAGGCCTGGGATAACTTTGTCTATCTGCGGGAAAACCCGGCGGGTGTGACGCGCGAGCTTTGGTATCACGAAGGCGGCTGCGGCGCCTGGATCGTGGTGACACGGAACACGGTGACCCATGAGATACAAGGATCGCAATTGGCGTCGGAGGTGAACGCATGAGGGTCGCGGGCAAAGGTCTGATCGACCGCACGGAAACGGTGCCGTTTGTCTTTGACGGCGTTAGCTATAACGGGTTTCGCGGGGATACGTTGGCCTCGGCGCTGCTGGCCAATGATGTGCGCCTTATGGGGCGGTCGTTCAAGTATCACCGCCCGCGCGGGGTGCTGACCGCTGGCAGTGAAGAGCCAAACGCGCTGGTGACTGTGGGTGAGGGCGGCGCGCAAGAGCCGAACATGCGCGCCACGATGCAGGAGATTTATCCCGGTCTTGCGGCGCGCAGCCAGAACCGCTGGCCCAGCCTTGGCTTTGATCTGATGGGGATCAATGATCTGGGCGCTCCGTTCCTGGGGGCAGGGTTCTATTACAAGACCTTCATGTGGCCCAAGGCGTTTTGGGAGAAAGTCTATGAGCCCATCATCCGCCGTGCCGCAGGGCTGGGTGGACTGTCCGGGCAGGACAATACCGACAAATATGAAAGCGCCTATGCGTTCTGCGATCTGCTGGTGATTGGCGCGGGTCCTGCCGGGCTGATGGCAGCGCTGGTCGCCGCGCGGGCCGGGGCGGATGTCATTCTGGCCGATGAAAACGCGCGCATGGGCGGGCGTCTGCTGGCCGAGACCTATGAGGTCGATGGCAAGCCGGGTCATGTCTGGGCTGATGAGGTTCTGGCCGAACTGCGCGGGATGGACAATGTCCGCCTGATGACGCGCACCACCGTGGCCGGGGCCTATGATCAGGGCACCTATGCGGCGTTGGAGCGGGTGTTGCATCACACCGACCGCCGCCCGAACGGTGCACCGCTGGAGACATACTGGCGGATCGTGGCCAAACGCTCGGTCCTGGCGGCGGGGGCGTTGGAACGCCCGGTGGCGTTCCGCGACAATGACCGTCCGGGGATCATGACGGCGGGGGCGGTGCGGACCTATTTGAACCGCTGGGGCGTCAGCCCGGGCCGCAACGTGACCATTTTCGGCAATACTGACGATATCCATCGCACCGCGCGTGATCTGCTTGAGGCCGGGGTCCATGTGGCCGCTGTGATCGACAGCCGCCATGACGCGCCGTTGTCGGATGATTATCAGGTGTTGCGCGGCGCGCAGGTCTGCGGCAGCGCGGGCCGCAAGGGGCTGGAATCGATCACCGTCCGCCGCGCCAGCGGGGAAGAGAAGATCCACACCGATTGTCTGGCGATGACCGGCGGGTGGAACCCCTCGGTCCACCTGACCTGTCACATGAATGGCCGCCCGACATGGCAGCGCGACATTGCCGCCTTTGTGCCCAGGCCCGACGCTGTCCCGGGAATGGAGACGGCGGGGGCGTGCAACGGGTCCTTCTCGACCGACGCCTGCCTGCGCGAGGGGATCGCGGCGGCCGAGGCCGCGCTGGATGATCTGGGGATGAAAGCCCCGAAAACCACTGTTCCGCAGGCTGAGGATACGCCTTACGAGATCGCTCAGCTCTGGGCCGTGCCCGGCAAGGGGCGGGCGTGGCTGGATTTCCAGAACGATGTCACCGTGAAGGACGTCAAACAGGCCGCGACCGAAAACTTCCGCTCGGTCGAGCATATGAAACGCTATACCACCCAAGGGATGGCGACCGATCAGGGCAAGAACTCGAACGTCGCCGCGCTGGCCGTTCTGGCCGATGCGACCGGGCGCGGGATTTCCGAGACCGGCACCACCACCTTCCGCCCGCCTTATTCGCCGATGGCGATTGCGGCGCTGGGTGCGGGGGCCGAAGGGGCCGGGTTCAAACCGCAGCGCTTCACCACCTCGCACAAGGCGGCCGTCGCGCGGAATGCACCGATGGTCGAGGCCGGTCTGTGGTATCGCCCCAGCTATTTCCCGCAAGCCGGTGAGACCACGTGGCGGCAATCCTGCGACCGTGAGGTCAACATGGTGCGGCAGGCGGTGGGCATCTGTGACGTGTCCCCCCTGGGCAAGATCGACATTCAGGGCCCGGATGCCGGGGCGTTTCTGGACTTTGTCTATACCAACATGTTCTCGACCCTGAAGGTGGGCCGCGCCCGCTATGGCCTGATGCTGCGCGAGGACGGGTTCGTCATGGATGACGGCACCACCGCACGGCTGGGCGAGACGCATTACGTGATGACCACAACCACCGCCGGGGCGGGGGATGTGATGAAGCATCTGGAGTTTGTACATCAAGGGCTGCGGCCGGATCTGGATGTCTCGTTCACTTCGGTGACCGAGCAATGGGCGCAATTTGCCGTTGCCGGGCCGAAATCGCGCGAGTTGCTGAATGACCTGCTGGACATGCAGCTAGACGATGAAAGCTGGCCCTTCATGGCCTGTGGTCCGGTCTCGGTTCTGGGTGTGGCGGGTCGTTTGTTCCGCATCTCGTTCTCGGGTGAACACGCCTATGAGATCGCGGTGCCCGCGCGCTATGGCGCCAGCCTGTACGACATCCTGACCAAACGGGCCGAGGTGCTGGGCGGTGGCCTGTACGGGATGGAAGCGCTGGGCGTTCTGCGGATTGAAAAAGGCTTTATCACCCATTCGGAAATCCACGGGCGGACCACGGCTTATGATATCGGCATGGGTCGGATGGTGTCGCAGAAGAAAGACTGTATCGGCAAGACCATGTCGCAGCGCGAAGGGCTGGAAGAACCCGGGCGCGAGCGGCTGGTGGGCCTGAAACCCATCGGTGAAAGCAAGCAACTGCTGGCCGGTGCGCATCTGTACAAGGAAGAGGCCGAGCCGGTGCGGACCAACGATCAGGGCTATCTCACCTCGGTCGGGTATTCGCCGACGCTCGAGACCATGTTGGGTCTGGGCTTTCTGGCCGATGGGCCGGATCGGTACGGTGAGGTCGTCAAGATGGTCGATCACCTGCGCGGTGTGACCACCCTGTGCGAAGTGGTGAACCCGGTCTTCTTTGACCCGGACGGAGGGCGTGTACGTGGATAATCTGATAGCCAAATCGCCCTGCGACGGGCTGTTGCCGCTGACCGTCGGCACGGTGACACTCAGCGAAGAAGATGCCGGGGAAGTCCATTCTCTGGCACCGTTCAAAGGGCAGGACAAGGCGCTGTCCGAGGCGATGAAAACTGCGCATGGCATGGCCTTTCCGGCTGCCAACCGGGCGACGGGCAAGGCTGGTGCGCGGGCGGTCTGGTTTGGCCCTGCGCAGGCGATGCTAATGGGACCTGCACCCGACGCGGCGCTGGCTGACCATGCCGCCATCGTCGATCAGTCCGACGCCTGGGCCATTGTCCGGCTTGAGGGCGACGCGGCCGAGGCCGTGCTGGCGCGGTTGGTCCCGCTGGATTTGCGGGTGGCACAGTTCAAACGTGGTCATACGGCGCGCAGCTTGTTGTTCCATATGACGGCCTCGATCACGCGCGTGGGTGAAAACGCGTTTCAGATCATGGTGTTCCGGTCGATGGCCGAATCTCTGGTTCACGATTTGAAAAGGGCGATGGAAGGTGTCGCCGCGCGCGGCTAAGCTGCGCGCAAAGAAACGATTCCGGGAGACCCCCATGTTGCGTATCGCCCTTGCCGCGGCCCTGCTGGCCACCCCTCTGGCGGCCCAAGAGACCAAGGAACAAAGCTG
>NZ_JALCBM010000109.1 GCF_028066395.1 Ruegeria sp. | reverse complement strand
GCGCCTGAAGGCGGCCTTGATCGCAGCGTTTAGCTCTGCGCGCGTGTGGCAGGTTTCTCCGGCACCGCTCATAGCGCGGGCAACGGCAGTAAAGTCCGTGCCGGGAAACTCGACGCCCAGATTTGGCATCTGGTTTCCTCGTTGTTTCAATTCGATCAGGCCAAGCTGTTCATCGACAAAAACAACGATGGGCAGGCCCAATTTGTGATCGCGCGCGGTTGCGAGTTCACCCAAGAACATCTCGACCCCAGCGTCACCCACAAAGCCAATCACAGGGCGATCAGGCTCGGCCATTTTTCTCCCGATGGCCAAAGGAACTGCGCAGCCCATGGTGCAAAGGGCGGATGATTGCATCAACCCGTGTGGTTCGTCGCATTGCCAGATTTGGCTCAGAACGATCCTGTGTGCACCACTATCCGCCGCGGCGGCGGTGCCTACAGGGCAAGCCTTGCGGGCTTCATCCACGACCGCGGCAGGCCCCCAATCCTCATTGGTTTGAAAGGCGCCTCGCAACTCGGATTTTATGCCCGCGAGTTCATCCGCATCCCAGGGTGACCGACCGGCGCCGACGGAAAGGGCTGTGAGCGTCGCAGCAACGTCTCCGATAAAGTTCAGCCTGGCCTGATGCATATAGTGTGTGTTTACCTCGGCAGAGGTGTCGATCACCCGTTGATCTGGTGTGAAAGGATCGCACCAACCGACGCGCATTTCAATTGGATCATAGCCCGCAAGGATCACGCAGTCCGAGGACCGCACAATCGGCAGAAGGGAATTATCGGCCACAGGCGACAATCCCGCGCCACCCAAAGCCAGCGGATGCGCTTCATCCAATATCCCCTTGGCCTTGTAGGTCGTGATCAACGGAACGTTGTGATGACGGCAAAACGCCGCCACCGCTGCGCTGCCGTTCTGCGTCAGGACATCGACACCGGCCAGCATGACCGGGCGCTTGGCCTGTGTCAGCCAACCTTGTGCCTTTGCCAGATCATCGTTCGCCGGGATCATCGCGGATTGCGCGGTGCCACGGGGTTTTTGCCAAGCGCCCGAAACCTCGCGCTGCACATCAATGGGCACATCCAGTAGCACAGGTCCAGGACGGCCCGTGGTCGCGATGGTGATAGCCTTGTCGATCAGGATACCCGCAGTTCCCGGCTCGACCCGAAAGGCAGCCTTGGTGACAGGTTCCAGGAATTTGACATGATCAAACACCTGATGGGTATAGGTATGCGCCTCAACGGCGGGAACGCAGCCCGTCAGCACGATCATCGGCACGCGATCCTGCCAGGCATTGGCAATCGCATTGGCCGCGTTCGCAATACCTGGCCCGATGGTAGCAAAGAGCACCCCGGGCGCACCGTTCGCGTGCCATGTGCCCTCGGCCATGAACCCGCCCGAGTTCTCGTGCTTGACCAGCGCTATCTTAAGGCCTGTGCGATCCAGCGCATCCATCAATGCCAGCACCTCGCCACCGGGTATGCCAAAAGCATGGCGACAGCCTGCTTCATAGAGCCGTTCGGCAATGACGTCCGAGGCGGATTGGCCCGTCTTCATGTCTTCAAACATTTGTGCCTTTCGGAAGATATCCATCGCGTGTCTGCGGAGTTTTCATATTGAGCGCTTTTCCTGCCACCAAATTGCGCAGCATCTGTGCTGTGCCACCGCCAATGGTGAACATCCGCGCATCGCGCAGCATCCGCTCGACCGGTGAGTTGCGGGAGTATCCTCGCGCGCCGTGTAATTGCAGCGCGTCATTTGTGACTTTCACGGCCATTTCCGAGGTGAATACCTTGGCCTGCGCCGCCAGCATCGGATCAGGAAAGCCTGAACGGGTGGTGCTCGCGCTCGCCGCCGCGCGCCAAATCATCAGCCGGGCAGCGTCGATCTGCATCGACATGTCGGCAATCATCCATTGCAAGCCCTGAAACTCGGCAATCGGGCGACCGAATTGCTTGCGCGTTTTGACAAATGCTACAGCTTCCTCATAAGCGCCACGTGCAATCCCAAGCGCGACCGCCGCCGCCCCCACACGTTGGGCATTGTAGGCGTTCATCAGCCCGGCAAAGCCATGTTTCAGCCCTTCGGGTGGCGCAATCAACCGGTCCAGAGGCAGGCGCAGATTGTCCAGAATGACCTCGGTTTCCGGGATACCACGCAGGCCCAGCGTCGGTTCACGTGCGCCGATCGTCAGCCCGTCTTCACCCAGATAGCTTATGAAACCGCCGATGCCCTTGAACTCACCCCCCTCAATGACGCGGGCGAAGATCAAATACAGTTTCGAAACCCCTCCACCCGTGATCCAGTGTTTTTTCCCATTCAAGACCCAGGTATCACCGTCGCGCACCGCAGTGCTGGTCATGTCGGTCGCGGCACTTCCGACGTCGGGCTCTGTGATGCAGATGGCCGGTTTGTCACCGCCCAGCACATGCGCTGCAGCGCTTTTCTTTTGTTCGGGCGAGCCATAGGCGATGATCGCGCCAACGGCGCCCATATTGCCTTCGACGGCGATCCGCCCGGATACTCCGCATTTTGCGGAGATCTCTTCAACAACAAGGGCCACGTCAAGGTAACTGTGTCCAAGCCCGCCAAGCGATTTTGGCACGCTCATGCCCATCAACCCCGCTGCGGTCATCGCATCGACGACGTGGGTCGGATATTCCTCGGTGCGATCTGTTTCAGCTGCAAGCGGGCCGGATACGGTTTCGGCCACCCGCCGCGCCCTTTTTTGAATTTCGCGCTGCTGGTCGGATAGTTCGAAAGATGGGCTATTTGAGCATATTGCGTCGTGAAGCATGGTGCGCTCGCCTGGTTGATATGGCCAGCCTATCACCACCAATGAAACTTACGTTAGTTGCGTTTTCTTGTTTCTTGCGTGAGCTTTTCTCATGAAGATTGAAGCGCCTCGATAAACGTATCGATTACAATATCTGCCCGGCCATCCGAGTTTGTGAACGCGCCGATCTCTCGTGAAAATGGTGGATCTCCGAACGGAAGCGTCCGCAGGCGGCTGGAAAAGGGCCGCCGTCCTTTGCACAGCGGAACGATCGACACCCCAAGCCCTTCACTGACAAGGTTGGAGATTGCATCAAGTGAATCAATCTCCATCGCGCTTTTTACGTCAATGCCCTGCGCGCTCAGTTCTTCTTCGATACTCTGCCCCGCCCACGTCTTGCGGTTGAACCAGATAAACGGGTGGGCGCGCAGCAGGTCCTGCCATCTGTCGCCCTTGGCATGCGCGGGGGCCACGACGACGAACGGCTCAATCGCAATGCTGTGCCAGTCAAGACCGGGGATGGGGTTCACGGGTTTGGTGCATATCGCCACGTCCACCTGCCCATCTGCCAGCTTTTGCGCCAGCGCAGACGAACTGCCGTTCTTCACCTTGACCTGCAAGGCGGGATAGGTCGCCTGCAGAGACTTCAGGCCCACTGTCAGGAAGCTTGCCAATGCGGTCGGGACAGAGCCAATCGCCAATCTGGACCTGACAATCTCACCCCGCGCGACACGCGCCGATTCCTCAAAGAGGGTCAGGGTCTTTTTTGCATGCTCGGCCAGCGCGCGCCCCCGCGCAGTCGGCACCGGGGGCCGTTTGATTCGGTCAAACAACTGAACGCCCAGCTCATCTTCCATAGCTTTTATCTGAAGGCTGACAGCGGATGGCGACAGCCCAATGACGTCCCCGGCGGCGGCAAAGGATTTCTGTTCAATGACCGCAAGAAGTGTTTTGAGCTGGTTGATGTTCATGACAATGAAATTGACCACACCATCGAACTGAAAGCTAGATGCCCGGTGAGATCGGTCTTGCTTGCCACCTAATCCTGCCTCGGATCAAAAAACATAGCCCACTTAAGAGGAACTCCGGCAAAATGACAAAGTGCTTTGTAGGTTTGCGTAGCAGTTCTTCGCCGATGATCAATATCTCCAACCTGAGCAAGGTTCATCACCGTTCTTCATAGGATTAAGGTTTTTTGTCGAAGGCACACGACTTTCGTGCAACGTGCAGTATTGGTCGGAATGGGCTCATCGCGGACCTCGGAGGCAGCGCGGCATGCTGTGATAAAATTTTCCAGTCAACGTCGGGTTGTCGTTGTGGGCGGGCATGGCGGATCGGAGGATCAACCATGGAAACACCAAACTTACCTGCCATTCGTGCTCTTCGCCCAGCCTGGAACAAAGGACGCATCGTCGGCCAGAAGCGACCGCTGAAACCAAAACATGTCTGGGCAATCCGAGTTCGCCTCGAGCTTGCCGAAAACCATCGCGATCTTGCGCTCTTCAATATGGCAATCGACAGTAAGCTCCGCGGCTGTGATCTGGTGAAGATGAAGGTCGCCGATGTCATGTCATCGGGTCAGATCAAGGAACGGGCTTCGGTCCTTCAAAGCAAGACGCAGAAAGCCGTGCGCTTTGAGATTTCCGAAGGCACACGTGCCTCTGTTGAGAAGTGGATGGAAGATGAGCTGATGGTCGGTTCGGAATACCTTTGGCCCGGCCGATTTCATGAACGCCTGCACATCTCGACACGCCAATATGCACGGATTGTCCGCGATTGGGTCACGTCGATCGGCCTCGAAGCAAGCGCCTACGGAACCCATTCAATGAGGAGAACCAAGGTCACTCAGATCTACAAGAAGACCGGAAACCTGCGCGCTGTTCAGCTTCTGCTTGGCCATACTAAGATGGACAGTACAGTCCGGTATCTCGGCGTCGAACTCGAGGATGCCCTAGCAATCGCCGAAGCGATAGAGATCTAACGTTAACGGGCCGCTCTCGCGGGCGGCCCAATGCCGACATCCACCAGCAGGTCGCGATGCTGCGGTGTGGCCCGTCAGAGGAGACATTCGCCGCAACTGCAAACACCGAGCAAAGGTGTACTTCTGATACCTTTAAAGGTGGCATGCCGCTCAAGCGGATAAATGTTATCCGCCAATTGACTCAGCCAGATAATGTGGGGACGATCAAAGAAGTGTATTTTCCCGATCGGATATGAACGAATGTCCATTTTGCCGCTGCCCATCGAAGAACAAGTTGATGAAATAATCTCGGAGCTCGACCATATTTTCGAGCCAGATGAAGGTGCGAAGCTCGCGGCCACAGGCCGCCAGATATTGATTGTTCAAACATCGCAATTCTTCACCGCAGGACACGCAACAAGCGGCGTAGCTGGAAGTCAGGCATACATTCGGCTGTTAGGTTCGCCCTCACCTAGCTCCGAAGTGACAAATGGGTACATCCGGTTTGTCGGACCTCAGGAGATCCGGACGCCGACTTACACCTCAGAACGCAAGCAGATCAATATTTGGGTAAACAAAGACTATTTGCCGATGACTTTGGCTCAGATGCAGCATTCACAGCGTTACTTATGGGTTGGTTTTTTTGGTGCGCATTATTACGGCGACCTGCATTCTTCGCCATAAATCAATGCTGAGGGCATCCATTGAGTCGTAGGCACAGCGGTAGTTGTGTAAGGACGGCCCTATACTGCTGTCCATTACGTTCATGCGCTCTGCGGCGCGACATACTGCAATGCAGACATTAGCCCAGGCACTCTAAACTGTTTTCAAGTATTCGGCAGCAAAAAAATCCAAGGTGGGACATAGAGAAGAGATGGTTCGACTAACACTTGCCCAGCGAGCTACGAAGGTCCTCAATTCACAAACTCATTTCCAAATAGACGGTACACTAAATTGGTGTTCCGTCAGTCCGGGCAAATCGGATGGAATTTTTGTATAAATGTTCAAATGGATCATGTGCATTCAGCGCTTCACGGAAGAGTGTTGCCAAGCGACGACCGCGTCGACTTACGGCTTCCCCGCCATTGGCCTTCAAAAGTGCGTTCAACAACCGAGTTTGATCAAATTCGAAAACTGGAGGATTCTTTGCATCTTCGGGGATCTGATGTTGCGCCAAGTCTTCACGTTCAAGGATCGCGTGAACAGTGGTGTGCCGAAACATCATCTCGCTACCGCTAAGATCCTTGGCCCCCTCATACTCCTCGTCGGATATGATGGTTTCCCGCATCGACTGGATTGCGTGGATAGACAAGCGAAACCAGTTCACCATATCTCGCGCGGCAGACGCAGCAATTCCAGCATTCATCAACACCCCAAGAGCATTGATCGAGCCAAACAGATCGCAGAGCAACTCCTCATGAAGTCGACGGGCTGAAAATGAATCTATGTCATGGCCATCCCGCCTCATTTGCTCAGAAACTGCCAGGCGGCCCTCAGGAATGTCATTGGGCCCATAGAAATGCCCCACTTCATGCATCAAAACCATATGCTTAGCGGCCTGTCCCACAAGCTGTTCGATAGGGTGATCAAAGTCAAACGAACGGATAGCCTCCAACAGCTCCAGATTATCGGTCTCATGGTCGACAAGGTATTCCAGCAGCATTTGCCGACCGGCTTCGGTCTTTCCAGCGTACAGATACGCTTCTGAAAGGTATAGCTTTGCATTGCCCATCAATAGGTGATCCACGTCGAACTTACCGGGCGCTACCTGCTCAGCAAGCAACGGAAAGAAGAGATTGATTGCTACAGAAGCAAAAAACGTGTTGTCAGCGATAACAGCGTAACCGCCGCCTCGGAGGCCATAGGTGGATAGGTTCCGGTCGTATGTCGACATGATCCAAAGTTCATCCGAGATTCCCACATCATCCTCGACTTTATACCAGACACGCTGAACCGAATCCGGGAAAGCACTTTCTAAACGTGCAAAGATCGGTGCGTTAGGTGGGCTTGTCATCTTGGATCTGGGCCAACAGGTTCTCTGCAAGGGCTGCAATATCGTCGGCATTATCGATTTGGAACCGCTCGATCTCGATTGCTCTGTCTGAGCCGGCTTGGATCTTTAGTCGGCCGACCATCTGCTTGTCTTGGCGAAGTTTCAATATGTTCAAAAAGCCAGCCAACGGTCCGGCTGCCGCCTTTACATATGCCACGATATCTGAAGCACCGATCAAATGCGTCTCTTCATAAACCTCAAAATCGGAAAGCAGCTGCATTAACTCAGCCCGGTTCGATTTATTCTCAAGTGACATGCGGATTTGGAGATCGTAGCTCACTGGCGTATTCTTCTCATTTGTTTTGCGTTCGACAAAGGCTAGCCGTCCTTTACTATATAGGGGTGCAAGCTGTTCTGATAAGCCCTGCCAATTTTCAACAACGGCCCCGAGCCGACATCTGACAACGGGTCGACATGCTGCGACGCAACACGCTAAACTTGCCGTTCGCGGCATTTTCGCAATCAGGGGGCGACCGAACTCATAGTCTGCGGACATAGAGGGCATGCCCATCCTCAACATCAATGGCTGCCGTCAGTTTCTGAGC